>NZ_JBQFRU010000007.1:0-265004 GCF_056537585.1 Ruegeria sp. C9 | reverse complement strand
CGCGCCAGTCATCGCCGACCGCTTCCAGCAAGCCGCCGCCTATCTGGGCATCGACGGCGGCTTCGACGGCTTCCGCAGCTTCGTGCAAGAGTTCAACGACAGCCTCGCCATCCCCCGCAATCTCTCCGACCTCGGCGTCACCAAAGCCGCCATCCCCGAACTGGTACAAGGCGCAATCATCGACCCCTCATGCGGAGGGAATCCGATCGAATTGACCGAAGAAAACCTGACAACGCTCTTCAACGCAGCACACTAACAGGCTTGCCGAACCGATCCCTCACCTCTCATACTGGACAGAGGTGAGGGAGATTTTCATGACAAAAGAGATTGTTCTGATCCATGGGGCCTTTGCCGGGCCGTGGTGCATGCAGGATTACGCCGGTTTCTTTCGTGCGCGCGGCTGGACGGTGCACACGCCCGCGCTGCGCTATCATGGCGGGAACCCCAAGGCCGATCCCGATCCTGGCCTGACCGATGCCAGCGTCATGGATTATGCCGATGACATTGCAGACTTCGTGCAGGGGTTGGAGAGCAAACCTGTTCTACTGGGCCATGCCATTGCGGGGGTAGTGGCGCAGAAGGTGGCGTCACGGGGTCTGGCCAGCGCAATTGTCCTGATCAACCCAAACGCGGCCTGGGGCACATTGCCCGAAACCGACGACGAACGTGCCGTGCCGCGCGCGTTGATGGAGGGTGGGGCGTTCTGGAAACAGCCCATGCGCGTTGATTTCGATCTGATGGCCCCCTTTGCGCTCAACAAGATGCCCGAGGCGCAGCAGCATGAGGTGTTCGACCAGCTCGGCCCCGAAAGCGGGCGGGTGATGTTCGAGATGTTCTTCTGGATGTTCGACGACCACCACGCGATGAAGGTGGACATCGACAAGGTCGATTGCCCGGTGCTGATCGTTTCAGGCACCGAGGACCGGGCCGTGAACCCCAACACCTGCCGTGCTCTGGCGAAGCTTTATGGAGACCGCGCGACTTTCCTGCCCGCCGAGAACCACGCGCATTTTCTGTTCATGGAGCCGGACTGGGAAGGCCCAGCCGAACAGATTGCCGACTGGTTGGATCGGAATGTTGGGTAAGATGGGGTTTTACCCCATCGTCCCCGCTCCGCTTTGATGGGTTGGAAACCCATCCTACGTCAGTTGTTGGTTTGAAACGTGCTCTGCGGTTTCCAGACCAGAGAGCCATCGTCATTGCGATGACACCGCAGCAAGCGTTCCTCGCGCGTGCTGATGGTTGAGGTTACGGTGTTGTCACCGGTCAGCAGGATGAAGGCGTCTGGCGAATAGGCCATGCCGTCATAGTAGCAAAACCGCGTCTCGGCGCCGTCTGGGATTGGGGATGCAGTGCTGAGCATCTGCTGCGCGGGGGCTGCCGAGGCCAGCAGGGTCAGGGCCAGCCCTAGGGTTAGTGTTTTCATGTCGTCCTCCCGTTCGGAAAATTGTTCGTGGTTAAATTGGGTCTTGGACGCTCAGAACCTCAAATGTCGTTCTTGGATGACGGGTTGAGGGTAAGTGTGAACGAGATCAACGGGTTAGGCAAGGGGGTTGCGGTGTGCCGGGCTGAAGCATGGCCCACGGGTTGGGGACACGTTCCGCGCTATCCACCAAATGCTCGATGCAATGCATCAAGCAAGCACCCAATTCGCCCGTATAGGCTGACGCGACAGGTGTAATCAAGTAGGATTGGGGCTTAAACCTACCACAGGACGCGGGAAATTTGATGGGTGCGAGCACCCATCCTACGCTTGCTGATTACAGTGGTATTGTATTTTATGCCAAAGCGGGTGGCCTTCCGCTTTGTGAGAAACATAGTTGCAGAAAGACGCGGCTAAACCCTGACCATCAAATTGTGGCTCTTCAAATGTATCAGCATTGAGCCTAGCGTAATTGAAACCTGCAGCACAAAGTAGCACAAATTCTAGCATTTGGACCGCTACTTCGGATTTGGAAACTATCAGCGTGTCCATGAAAAAATCATCGCAGGTGTCATCGGAAGACAAAAGCGCTTCGCTTTCTAATGCCTCTTTGTGTCTAGCAGTTAAATATTGAGCCTTTGACATTAAACCGGCCAGCACTTTAGAGCTTTCAGGGTCCGCGTTTTCCACGCATTTCCCGACCGCTTCACAACAATTGACAATTTTGCCCCAATCCAGATTGTAACCAGCTTTTGGGTATATTGCTTGTCTTGAAGCGTTTAGAAAAATATCGTGAAGATCATGCAAAGCAAAACCCAACAGCGCTCGATCTGCATTGAGTTTTCTGAGCAGTTGTTCGATCGTCAGCTCGCGTTCTTGTTGCATCTGCTTTCGGATCGATTGAATCGTCAATGCTGCTGCACCAAGTGCGGAAATCGCCAACAGAATATCTACAAATGTTTCTTGGTTCAGTTTCCAGTCAACAACTGCAGCAAAGGTAACTGCTGAACACATCGCGGCTACAAAAAGGCCAAAAGCAAAACCTTCGTGAAACTGAATTTTTTCAAAGCAATTTCTCTATACATCCAACTCCTCAACAAACCGCGCGTTCTCCTGAATGTATTGGAACCGCAGTTCGGGTTTCTTGCCCATCAGGCGCTCGACCAGATCGCCGGTTTCGCCGGGTTCGTCCTCATCAATCGTGACGCGGATCAGTTTGCGCGAGGCTGGGTCCATTGTGGTCTCTTTCAGGTCCTTGGCGTCCATTTCGCCCAGACCCTTGAAGCGCGAGACGTCGATCTTGCCTTTGCCGCCCAGACCTTTTTCCAGCCACTCGTCGCGCTCGGCCTCGTCCAGACAATAGACGCGCTTGGCGCCTTGGGTCAGGCGATAGAGGGGCGGGCAGGCTAGATAGAGGTGGCCCGCGTCGATCATCGGCCGCATCTGGGTGAAGAAGAACGTCATCAGCAGCGAGGCGATATGCGCCCCGTCCACATCCGCATCGGTCATGATGATGACCTTGTCATAACGCAGGTCGTCGACGTTGAACTTGGTACCAAGGCCGACACCCAGCGCTTGGGTCAGATCGTTGATCTCGGCATTGGTGCCCAGTTTCGAACTGGCCGCGCCCAGCACGTTCAGGATCTTGCCGCGCAGCGGCAGCAGGGCTTGTGTCTTGCGGTCACGGCCCATTTTGGCAGAGCCACCCGCCGAGTCGCCCTCGACGATGAATAATTCCGTGCCGTCCCGTGTTGAACTACTACAGTCCACCAACTTGCCGGGGAGACGAAGTTTCTTTGTGGCGGACTTGCGTTGTGTTTCCTTCTCGGCCCGTCGGCGCAGGCGTTCTTCGGCCCTCAGGATGAGGAAGTCGAGGATCGCCCCGGCGGATTTCGTGTCAGCCGCCAGCCAGTTGTCGAAATGGTCGCGGACCGAGTTTTCGACCAGCCGCTGCGCCTCGACCGTGGCCAGACGGTCTTTGGTTTGGCCGACGAATTCCGGTTCCGAGATAAAGCAGGACACCAGCGCGCAGCCGCCGGTGATCAGGTCGTCACGGGTGATCTGACCTGCTTTCTTGTTATTGATCAGCTCGCCATAGGCCTTGATCCCCTTGAGGACCGCAGCCCAGAAACCGGCGACATGGGTGCCGCCTTCGGGGGTGGGGACAGTGTTACAGTAGGACTGGATGAACCCGTCGCGCGAAGGTGTCCAGTTGATCGCCCATTCGACTTTGCCGGGGGTGCCGAACTTCTCGTTAAAGTCCACGGTGCCAGCAAAGGGCTGCTCGGCATAGGTCGACGAGCCGTTCATCGTCTCCTTCAGATAGTCCGACAGGCCGCCGGGGAAGTGGAAGGTGGCCTCGGTCGGGGTTTCACCGTCGTCGATGGCGGATTTCCAGCGGATTTCCACGCCAGAGAACAGGTAGGCCTTTGAACGGATGGATTTGAATAGGCGCGCGGGTTTGAATTTGTGGTGGCCGAAGATGTCCGCGTCGGCGTGGAACGTGACGGTTGTACCGCGCCGGTTGGGCGCTGCGCCTACTTTTTCCACCGGTCCTAGAGGGATACCGCGCGAGAAGCGTTGTTCGAATAGCTGCTTGTCGCGTGCCACCTGCACGACCATCGAATCCGACAAGGCATTCACCACCGATGCACCCACACCGTGCAGACCGCCCGAAGTCTGATACGCCTTGCCCGAGAATTTACCGCCTGCGTGCAGGGTACAGAGGATCACTTCAAGTGCCGACTTGTCGGGGAACTTGGGATGCGGGTCGATCGGAATGCCGCGCCCGTTGTCACGAACGGTCAGGGCGTAATCTGCGTGCAGCTCGACCTCTATCCGATTGGCATGGCCAGCGACGGCCTCGTCCATCGAGTTGTCGAGGATTTCGGCCACCATGTGGTGCAGCGCGCGCTCATCGGTGCCGCCGATATACATGCCGGGGCGTTTGCGTACCGGTTCCAGCCCTTCGAGCACCTCGATGGACGAGGCGTCATAGGTGGAGGTCGCTTCTGGCGTCAACAGATCGTCGGGCATGGGTGCTGCTCTTATTTTTGAGTTTCTCCCATTATGGCAGGTGATGTGGTCCGGGGGAAGAGGGACGCGAGGTGTTGTGGATGGTTTGGCCACACGAGCAGGCCTTCTCTGCGGTTGCGATAACTACTTTGGTTAATGGCGGCTTTGTGGGGTAACACTCTGGCGTTTGGGGCCTATCAAAAGTTTTTTGTGTGTTGGGTGAGTTCTGCCTGTATCATCAGTGTCGCCGAGGATTCGATAATGAAAAAATCCGTATACAAACAGAGTAGTTCGAAGCGAGCGCGATCTGAGGAAAGCGTTCAGAGTGAAGAGGCACGCGAAATCCGGCGGCGAGCAGAAGTTATTTCGAAAGAAGGCAGAAAAATTGAACAGGACGTCGAAGAACAATTTGAGCGCATCAGAGAAGGGGCAAGAGGCACAGTCAAACGTTTCCGTTTTTGATTTCGTGTATGCAGACCACTCACGGATTGGCACGATCATTTCGCAATTTAGCAATTTCGGTAATTTGACCAGTATCGTGCATGATGTCTCCGCAGAGAAGGGTACCTCAGAGAGCAGTTCGGTGGATACAAAGGGCAATGCGGCGGTTGTTTCTGCCACCCACACGGTAGCAGGTGGAAATCATAAGTCGCATGCAGAAGCTAGTCAGAGATCATATGATCCGAAATGGATTAACGCACTGAGTTTCTTGGATCAGATTGAAGAGAAAGACCTGCTAAAACGAAGCCTCAATGAAGCAACGCTCGGTGACTTGGTTTTGATTACCGGCCCTGTCCAAATTCGAGACTTTGCAACTTTGAAGAAGTTGTGGGGGTTGCCGACTTTCAGGGCTTTTGCGGAACTTGGAGCCGATACCCAACCTGCGTCTGAAAGCAGAAATGAACGTAAACAGAAGCGAAAGGAAAGGGCGCTGCCAAGCGAGATCGACCTTTTCTTTGAGATGATCGATGTGTTGCCTCACCCGGCTCAGATTACAATCGGTGACGATCCGGTTGGTTGGGGCATTCTGGATGAGCGTGGAATGATGTCAACGGCCTCAGATCATCTGCTGAAATACGGCGGGCCAATACCTGGCACTTGGGCCGTAGTCGGTATCCTAGACGCGTACCCCAGTATAACCGAAACACCTGAAATCGTGCACAATGTAGGCGTCGAGCAAATTGTACATGTCCTTTTCGGCCAGATTGAACCTATAACTCGTCAGTTGCTGGGTAGGCCATCGGAAGCGTTCGGTATCACACCCCTGCTGGTCTTCAGAGAGGTGGGTAGCTAAGGGTCGGTTTGATTTGCAAAAAAGTTCGGCGCTCGTGCATGGCACATCTCACGAAAAAAGTTCATTGTCCTTGGCTCATTGGAAACAAGTGGCCCCGGCCTAAACCGCACGCTAACCTCGAAATGACCGGTGGCTTTGGAATGCCAGCGGCCTAATGCATGCGCAGCAATCAAGCTAATAGGCGATGACTGCTCAGGGCTCATTAGTGTACTCTCGTCGAATTCGTCTCGCCACCTGCTCAAAGCGCTCTTAGTCTGCGGTTACGATGCAATCGAGACAACAGGACCCCAAATGAGCTGGATCAAAACCATCCCTTATGCCGAGGCCACCGGTAGGCTGCGCAAACTCTATGACCGGGTCACCGGACCGGACAACAATGTGGACAATATCATGATGGCGCACAGCCTGCGGCCGCATTCGATGGAAGGCCATATGGCGATGTATAAGGCCGTGCTGCATCACTCGGGCAACAAGATACCGAAGTGGTTTCTTGAGGTGCTGGGCGTGTGGGTCAGCTCTCTGAACAAGTGTGGATACTGCGTAGAACATCACTTTTCCGGATTGCAGCGGTTGCTGCATGATGAGGTGCGCGGCAATGCGATCCGTGCGGCGATTGAGGCGCGTGATCCGGCCTCGGCCCCGCTGGACGCGGCACAGGTCGAAGCGATGAGATATGCGCGCAAGCTGACCGAGGCACCCGGTGATCTGACCGAGGCGGACGTGATCGCTCTGCGAGAGGCGGGGTGGGAAGATGGCGAGATTCTGGAGATCAATCAGGTGTGTTCTTATTTCTCCTATGCGAACAGAACCGTTTTGGGTTTGGGGTGTTCGACTGACGGAGACGTTTTGGGCTTGTCGCCGAACAACTCGGACAATCCTGATGATTGGGGACATCGGTAAGTGCGGGGCTGGCCGCTCCCCCCTATGTATTTTGGGATCATGTAAAGAACGGGCATAGGCTTGTTCTTTGACGCCCCGATAAAACCTATGTCAATTTGACACCAATCAAAGCGCGCCGTGTGACAATCGGCTAAGCATCTCCTCGACAGTGAAACCGAGGAGAACATGTATGGATGCGGCACCCCAGATCAAACAAAAATCATCTCAGATCAAAGCTGTAACTGACCTGAAGACGGATGCCTCGGCACCAACATCCGAGAAAATCCGGCAAGCTTTTGAGAGCGGCAAGTACCCCTATGGCCGCAAGATGGCACGCAAGGATTACGAGGCGCAAAAGGCCGAGCTGCAGGCAGAGTTGCTGAAGGTTCAATTGTGGGCGCAGGAGACCGGGCAGCGGTTTGTGCTGTTGTTCGAGGGCCGCGACGCCGCCGGCAAGGGTGGGACCATCAAGCGGTTTATGGAGCATCTGAACCCGCGTCAGGCGCGTGTGGTCGCATTGAACAAGCCGACGGATGAGGAGAAGGGGCAGTGGTATTACCAGCGTTATGTGCAGCAGCTGCCCACCGTGGGCGAGATGGTGTTTTATGATCGGTCCTGGTACAACCGTGCGGGCGTCGAGCGGGTGATGGGCTTCTGCTCACCCAATGAGTATCTGGAATTCATGCGGCAGACACCCGAGTTGGAGCGGATGCTGGTGCGCTCGGGCATTCAACTTTACAAGTACTGGTTCTCGGTCACGCAGGAAGAGCAGCAGCGGCGCTTTGGGAGTCGTGAAACTGATCCGTTGAAGCAATGGAAACTGTCACCGATTGACAAGGCTAGCCTGAGCAAATGGGATGATTATACCGAGGCGAAAGAGGCGATGTTCTTCTACACCGACACCGCTGATGCGCCCTGGACGATTGTCAAATCCAACGACAAGAAACGCGCGCGTCTGAACTGCATGCGGCATTTTCTGTCGACGCTGGACTACCCGGACAAAGACCTCAGGATCGTTGGTGAGCCTGATCCGTTGATAGTTGGGCAGGCGCATCACGTAATTCATAACTCGGACCATATTCTGGGGACAGCGCTGCATCCTGACGCGAAGATCGGCTGAAAATCGATAAACTGTAAAGCCGTTGCACCAAAGGTGATGGCGAGCGTCGCTTTGTTCTCGTTAGTCTCATTATGAAATAAGTTTGTTCCGCTCTTGTCTCGGGCAGCGCGCAAGCCTAAGGCTGGCGGAATGAACAAGGTGATGACATATCCCGGCCATTTGCGCGCAATCGCGGTGCTGGGCCTGCCATTGATTGGCGGGCATCTGGCACAGTATGCGATTGGTTTGACCGATACCGTCATGCTAGGCTGGTACGGGGTCGAGGCGTTGGCTGCCGTGACGCTGGCCAACAGCTATTACTTCGTCCTGTTCCTGTTTGGTGCCGGGTTTGGGTGGGCCGTAATGCCAATGGTGGCGACCGCTGCCGCCGAGGAGAATGAGACCAGCATTCGCCGCTCCACTCGTATGGGTCTGTGGCTATCACTGATCTATGCGACGGTGATGATGCCCCTTTTGTGGTGGTCCCATCCGATCCTGATTGCTTTGAAGCAAGAGCCGCAAGTCGCTGAAACTGCGTCAGTATACCTGCGGGTCGCGGGGTGGGGCTTGTTCCCGGCGCTGTTGGTGATGGTCCTGAAGTCCTATTTGGCCGCGCTTGAGCGGACGCAGATTGTGCTGTGGATCACGATTGTTGCAGCTGTGGTCAATGGCGTGACCAACTATGCGCTGATCTTCGGAAACTGGGGCGCGCCCGAACTTGGGGTGATTGGTGCGGCTATCGCGTCAGTGGTGACGCAGATCGTATCATTGGTGGCGGTCGTGATCTATGCGGTGCGTGCGTTGCCGGAACACAGCTTGTTTCAGCGGTTTTGGCGCCCGGATTGGGAGATGTTCATGAGCGTGCTGCGTTTGGGCGTTCCCATCGGTCTGACGACACTGGCGGAGGTGTCGTTATTCGCGATCTCTGCTGTCATGATGGGCTGGTTGGGTCCAGTGCCGCTGGCAGCTCACGGGATTGCGTTAAACCTCGCCTCGGCGACGTTCATGGTTCATTTGGGCCTGTCTAATGTGGCGACTATTCGGGCGGGCAACGCGTTGGGTCGACGGGATCGGGCGCATCTTGAGAAAGGCGCGATTACGGTGACCGGGATGTCGTTGATCGTGTCGGTCTTGACGATTGTTCTATTCCTGACATGCGCTGAGCCCCTGATCTCGCTGTTTATGGAGGCCGATGATCCGCAGCGGCCACAGATCCTGCTAATCGGTACTGGCCTGCTGGCGATGGCTGCGTTGTTCCAGCTGGTCGATGGGGCGCAGGTCATCGCACTAGGCCTGTTGCGAGGTTTGCAGGATGCAAAAATACCGATGGTGATGGCCGCACTCAGCTATTGGGTGATCGGTATCCCCGCTTCGTACTATTTCGGCTTTGTTCAAGGTATGGAGGGGATCGGAGTCTGGCTTGGCCTCGTGATTGGCCTCGCTTGTGCTGCCGTATTGCTGATGGCGCGCTTCTGGCTAAGGTCGGTGCGCGATGTAGGAGAAGTTCCCGCATAGGGGATCATTCTTTGCTCATCCGGTCGGATTTCTTTCGAACAAGTACCGACCGCAAGTCGTGCATTGCCATCAGCAATGGGTCGGTCACGTCCTCTAATTGCGCATCCGTTGCTTTAGACTGAGCCCATTGCGTGGTCAGATTCAGGTAGTCAACCGCACGGTGTATATCATCCACATCGCGGCGGGATAGCAGGGCTTTGCGCTCTTCCATCCAGCGCGCGATTTCATCGTTGTCGGCGTCGCTTAGTACACGCTGGCCCTGCGGTTTGACCTCGCCATTGCGGATGTTGATAACCGCGATCTGTTCCATCTCGATCCGGCGATGGCGATTTTCCGTGTCGATCCTGAACACCGCTGCTCCATTTTCGCGCACGCGGAAATAGTACTCAGGCAGGGCTGTGGACATAACAAACTCCGGTATCAGGTGAGCGCGGCGCAAAAACGTTGGATGCGTGTGCAGGCTTCAGTCAGGGCCTCATCAGAGGTCGCATAGCTGACGCGGAAATTGGGGGACAGACCAAAAGCTGCGCCAAACACAACCGCCACGTCGGCCTCTTCCAGCAGGGCGATTGCGAAGGTTTCGTCCGAATCTATCACAATGCCCGCGGGTGTGGTTTTCCCGATCAAGCCTGCGATTGATGGATAGACGTAGAACGCGCCTTCGGGTGTCGGGCACGAGATACCGTCGATTTGGCTGAGCATGTCGACGACCAGATCGCGACGGCGTTTGAAGATCTCATTATTCGGCGCAAGGAATGCTTGAGTTCCACTCAGAGCCTCGACTGCTGCCCATTGGCTGACCGAACTGGGATTCGAAGTTGATTGAGATTGCACCTTGCGCATCGCGGCGATCAACTCGACCGGGCCTGCCGCATAGCCAATACGCCAACCGGTCATGGCATAGGCTTTGGAGACGCCATTGCAGGTCAGCGTCCGATCATAAAGTCTCGGTTCCACCTGTGCGGGCGTGCAGAACTCGAACCCGTCATAGGCCAGGTGCTCATACATATCATCGGTCATCACCCAAACATGCGGATGCCGCATCAGGACATCTGTCAGTTCTTTCAGTTCAGCCCGGCTATAGCCCGCTCCGGTGGGATTCGAGGGTGAGTTGAAGATGAACCATTTCGTTTTAGGTGTGATCGCGGCTTCCAGTTGATCCGCTGTCAGTTTGAAATTGGTCTGCAGCGAGGTTTCGACGATCACGGGTGTGCCACCGGCCAGTAACACCATGTCCGGGTAGCTGACCCAATAGGGCGCGGGGATGAGGACCTCATCGCCCTCGTTCAGCGTAGCCATCAGCGCGTTGTAAAGCGTCTGCTTACCCCCGGTCCCGACCGAGACCTGAGCGGGCGTATAGTCCAATCCGTGGTCACGCTTCATCTTGGCGCAGACCGCCTGTTTCAGCTCGGGGATGCCGTCCGGAGCAGTGTATTTGGTCTTGCCCGCAGCGATGGCGGCCACGGCGGCGTCCTTGATGTTCTGCGGCGTGTCGAAATCGGGCTCGCCTGCGCTCAGCCCGATCACATCGCGCCCGGCGGCCTTCAGCTCGGCTGCTTTGGACGTCATCGCGATGGTGGGCGAGGGTTTTACGCGTGACAGTGTCGCAGACAGGAAACTCATGGTCGGCCTCGGTTTGTATGTTCAGCCCGACTGTCATAGGGTGCGCCGAAATAACGATCAAGCCAATTGAGTTTTACCCTTTGGAGACCCCGATGAACGACGAAACAGACTGGTTCGGACCGGACACCGCAACCTTCGGGGATCGCGTTGCTGGCGCACGCGAAGCCGCAGGCATGACGCAGACCCAATTGGCCCGCAGGCTTGGTGTCAAAAAAGCCACGATCACTTCGTGGGAAGATGATTTGTCCGAACCCCGCGCGAACAAGCTGTCGATGATGGCGGGGCTGCTGAATGTCTCGATCATGTGGCTTCTGACGGGCGAGGGCGACGGCATGGACGAAACAAGCCTGCATGGCGATACGGACTCGGAATTGCGCGATCTCGTTGCAGAGCTACGCACGATCCGAGGTGAGATGCGAGCCAACTCCGAGCGTCTGGCCCGCGTCGAAAAAGCGCTGCGTCTGAAATTGGAACGCAATCAATGACCGAGCCGCGCGAGACCCGGATCAAGCGCATGAAAATGCGTTCGATGCGGCGGGGCATCAAAGAGATGGATTTGATCCTGACGGCATATGCCGATCGCAATCTGTCTTCTATGGACGAGGCGGGATTGGACACATACGATGCCTTGTTGCATGAAAATGACCAGGACCTTTATCAATGGGTCACTGGTCAGGCCAGCCCGCCGGAACCGCTGGCCGAATTGATCGCGGATATCGCGCAAACCTTTCAAAAATAAGCAATCATCAGGCTTAACCGATTTTTCGGGAATTCGCGTCATGTTTTCAGAAACAGCGCGATGAATCGGAGGATTGAATGAGTATGGAGTTACAGGTCACCGCGCCCGGGACCAAGGGGTTCATGACGAGCTATCTTGAGGCGTTGGCGCTGGTCGAGCGTCTGCATCGCTTGCTTCTGGACGTCATCAAGGATGAATTCGAGCGTGTCGGCGTACTTGAGATCAACGCGGTGCAGGCCCTGCTGTTGTTCAACATAGGCGACCATGAAGTAACCGCCGGAGAGTTGAAGAGCCGTGGTTACTATCAAGGCAGCAATGTCAGCTACAATCTTAAGAAACTGGTCGAGATGGGCTATATGCACCATCAACGATGCGAGATTGACCGCCGCTCGGTACGGGTACGCCTGACGCCGCGTGGGCGTGAGATTCGCGATATCGTGTCAGACCTGTTCGCCCGCCATGCAGAAGGGCTGCAAAACCGCGGCGTGATCGGGACCGATGGGATTGAAGAGATCACCGGTTCACTGCGTCGGGTCGAACGATATTGGACCGATCAGATTCGGTATATCTACTGATAGCTTTGATGGCTGAGTTTGGGAGAGCGACAGACCTTCAAGCTCACGGATCAGTTTACGTGTCATCGCATCTTCATAGGCTTCGAAGCCAAGGGCGACTTCGACGAAAGCATCGGGGCCTCGGATGACCCACGCGTGGTAATAAGCAGATAGCTCCCCAATCTCTACCTGGCGGGTGTCTCCTGGATTGGGGTCGTCGATACCGATTACAAGGGCATTGATTGTAATATCAGTGTTTTGCAGAGCGGCTTTTATATCCCGTGGGTGATGTCCGAGATTGTGTTTGCCATCACCGGACAGATCCAGTGTTCGCCGCCAGCAATCGCTTTGGCTCTCCAACATCTCAGCACCGTACAACATGGCCGACCCGACCGCCGTTCCCTGCGGCGCTGATGAGCGTGTTGTGCTTTCTAAATGTTGCTGAATTCGACGCAGATCAGTAGTCGAGCGAACATCTGTCCAACCAAGCAAGAGGCGTTGGTGGCCAGGTTCGCTCCATTCGTAGATAGCGATCCGTACAAAGGTAGACGGGTTTGAAAGGATCAGTTGAACCACCTCGGGATGGCGCAACGCGGCCGCAAGGCCACTAAGTTGCAACCTGTACTCACGACTGTCGACCGAACCAGAGACATCCATTCCCAACGCCAAAGCCTGTCGACATTGCGCTGAAAGCGGGTTGGCCAGCAGGCAAAGAAGTGTCGCACACAGGCGGATCATTTCGCATTATCCGGTTGCAACGCACTAAGTTCCAATCCTTTCAATTCCCGTTCCAGTTTGCGACGCATGGCACGCTCAAAATCTTCGAACCCGGCGGCGATCTCAAGAAAAGCACCGGGTCCGTGTAGTACATTTTTCTGAAAGAACGGGATCAAGTCGATTTCTCCTTCGAAATCAGCTGCATTGATCACCAGACCATTCACGGTCGTGTTTTCGAACGGAAAGTGCTTGTAGGCGATCTGTGGCCCGTAGCCATCGTTATTCTTGCCATCGCCCGAGATATCAATGGTTTGGAACAGACAATTCGGGGCGCTCGCCAGCAGGGTTGCCCCATACGCCAGCGCGTGACCCATTGCAGTTGGAAACTCGTCTTCCGATCGCTTCGATGTGCCGATCCGATGCGCGGCGGAGATCAAATTGGCCCGAGTATCAATTATCGTCCAATCCAAAAGCAATGTCTGGTTGAAACTGCCGGACCATTCATAGACGGCTAATGCAACCGGTTGAGGTGAAAGGAAGAAAGCCTCCTGCACCTCGGGCGCAATCAATGCGTTGGCCAGCCCCTGTCGTTGCAGCGCATCCTCAGTCGCGTCCACCGAGGTCGAGATGTCCATGGCCAGCGCCAGCGCCAGGCGGCAGGTCTCGGCCCAAAGGGGGCTGCCCGCGACAGCCAGCCCCAATGCTCCCAGCCAGCGGATCACCAGTGGCCGGTGCTTTCCATGCTAGACCAAGGCTCTGCCGGGGCTAACGCTTCACCATTTTGCAGCAACTCGATCGAGACATTGTCGGGCGAGCGAACGAACGCCATACGCCCGTCGCGTGGCGGGCGGTTGATCACGACGCCATTGTCCTGAAGATGCTGGCAGGTCTCGTAAATGTTGTCGACGCCATAGGCGAGGTGCCCGAAATGGCGGCTGTCGCTTGGCAGTGCGTCGTCGCCATCCCAGTTGTATGTAAGTTCAATGGGCGCGTCCTCTTGTCCCGGTGGGGCGAGGAATACCAGTGTGAACCGCGCAGCCTCGCTTTCATAACGACGCGTTTCCTTCAGGCCCAATAGTTCATAAAACGCTATGGATTTCTCAAGATCCTTCACGCGGACCATGGTGTGGAGATATGTCAGCCCCATCGCGACTTTCCTTGCATTGGTTGTGATGCCAAGCACCTTAGCGCGCCTTCATCCCATGTCGAGGGGCTGGCCGGACACAATTCCGATTTAGCGCAATGCGCCGCACATATCGCGGTTCCGATGGCAAGCTTGCCGATATATAGTGGTCGGCGACTCATTGCTGGAAAGGATAATTTCATGCCTCTGTCTGCCGACCAACTGGCCGAGATCGAAGCTCAACGCGCACAGTCGAGCCCGACCCGCCGCGTCGTTGCCGAAGGTATGGAAGATCATCTGTACACGGCGCATCAGGTTCTGGATCACGGATTTGTCCGCGTTATCGACTATATGGGCGACGATGCTGCGATCTGTCAGGCCGCGCGTGTTTCCTACGGCAAAGGCACCAAGTCGGTGCAAAATGATGAAGGCCTGATCCGCTATCTGATGCGCCACTGGCATTCGACCCCGTTTGAAATGTGCGAGATCAAGTTGCACGTCAAACTGCCCGTGTTCGTAGCCCGCCAGTGGATCCGCCACCGCACGGCGAATGTGAACGAATATTCGGCGCGGTATTCGATCCTGGATCGAGAGTTCTATATCCCGGCACCCGAACATGTCGCCGCGCAATCCGAGGTTAACAATCAGGGCCGTGGAGACACATTGCAAGGCGAAGAGGCCGCGCGTGTGTTGGAGATACTGAAAGCGGACAGTGCGCGCTGCTATGACAACTACGAGGCGATGATCGGTCAGGACGGCCAGCAAGGGCTTGCGCGTGAACTGGCGCGGATGAACCTTCCAGCCAACATTTATACGCAATGGTATTGGAAGGTGGACTTGCACAACTTGTTCCACTTCTTGCGTCTGCGTGCCGACCCGCACGCGCAGTACGAAATCCGCGTTTACGCAGATACCATGTGCAAGATTGTCGCCGACTGGGTACCGTTTGCCTACCGCGCGTTTGAGGACTACCGCCTTGGCGCAGTCAACCTCTCGGCGCAGATGGTGACCTGCTTGCGTCGGATGCTCAGCGGTGAAGATGTCACTCAGGAAAACTCAGGCATGACCGCACGGGAATGGCGTGAGTTTGAGGCTGTTATCAGAGAGGGTTGATTCAACAGAAAACCGAGCACGTCCCAAGGTGGGCGCGTTCACTAGGGTTTGCGGTTAACGGCCTGAAATTGGCCGTCAACCTTCTTTTATCTTTCCCGCCGGGGCGGGCTGTGCCTTACAGCGGCTTCAAATCAGCAGCCATTTGGCGGCCGTCACGTCCGTCCTGCAACTCGTACGAGACTTTCTGATTGTCAGCGAGTCCGGTCAGACCGGATCGTTCTACGGCCGAGATATGAACAAACACATCTTTGCCCCCTTCATCGGGCGCAATAAAACCATAGCCTTTGGTTGTATTAAACCATTTCACGGTGCCGGTTGGCATTTCCCGTGTCTCCTTCTACTTACAAGTTGTCCCACAAATTGGTGGGGGCCTTGGCTGGCAAAACCGCCACACGTCACTGTTCGCCCTCACGATACAGCCCGGGTCGCGTGTTTCGCCTTTTTCAACATTACACGGTGAAGTAAAAAATCAAGAATAACTGGGGCAGCCTGATGGGTTTGTCTAAATTTGCAGCGATTACAGGATTAGTTAGATAATGCAGCTATATGGGTTAAAAACTTGCGATACGTGCCGTAAGGCATTGAAACTGCTTCCAGATGCGGTTTTCGTTGATGTCCGCGCGCAAGGGGTTCCCGAAAATGTGCTGTCCGAGGCGTACGAGACTTTCGGCAAAGCCTTGCTCAATACGCGATCAACAACCTGGCGGGGATTGGATGATGACACACGCAATCGACCGGTGCTCGCGCTGTTGGCTGATCATCCGACCCTGATGAAACGCCCATTGATAGTATCCGATGGTCAGATGTATCTGGGCTGGACGCCTGAAACCCTTCAGGCCCTTGGTGTTGCCTGAAGAACTGCTTATGTGACACGGGCAACAAGCGGAGACCTGTGAATGCGAAACGCTGCCATGATTTTAGGCGTCATTGCCGGGCTGATCGGGATGATCGTCGGCTTTTTTGGCTACGGCTTTGTGGAACTGATCGACCAGTTTGGTGAGATCGAAGGCATTGCCGAGCAGGTAGAGAACCCCGAGTTGATCCAGACGGCTTCGATCGTGGCGCCTTTGTTGGCAATCGTTGGCGGGGCGATGGCCCATTCGCGGGCTCTGATTGCAGGCATTTTGCTGCTGATTTCTGCCGCTGGGATGTACTACGCCTTTGGCTTCGGTGTTTTCACCATGTTCCCGATTGCCTTTGCAGGCGCAGCAGGGTTGCTCGGGCTCGCCGCAGGAAAACCGGACGAGCCCAAGGCACATTTCTAGGTCACTTCAGGCGTAATAACCGATCCAGAGACAGCGGACCCGCGCCGTTGATCACAATCACCAGCAGCAGGAATGTCCACATCACGCGCTGATCCATCAACGTAATTGCGTTGTCGAACAAGCCGCCCAGTTTGATGCCATGCCCGGTGACATCGGTCAGTGTTTGAACCCAGACAAATCCGATCATGCCAAGCGCGGCAAGGCGCGTCAGCAGGCCGACCAGCAAAAGCACAGGCAGGACAAATTCGGCCACTGTGCCAAAGAAGATGACGACCCGCTGGAAAAAGGTCATCTGAGTCACATCATACAGCACCGCTTCGGCCGCTTTGGGAAAGATCTGACCGAAGGCTCCGGCCGATGGCGAAAAGATCGAGCCGTCGATTTTCAGCGTGGCCGAGTTCCAGTAGTAGACGAACAACACGGCGATAAAGACCACCCGAGCCAGGGTTGGTGTCAGCCAACCGGACGCGTGATCCGCTTTTTCCATCGCATTATTGTAAGTTGAGATCAGGGCAGTCATGTGTCCAGCCTTTCGATAGTCACAGAAGTTATTGCACCGCCCTGCAAAAGCAGTGCCAGAGTGGTTCCAAGATCAAATTCGGGTGTTTCGGCCATGGTGGATTCAAATGCCTCACCGATGGATTTGCCATCCTGAATCAGCGCGATCCATGCCGCACCACCCGGTGGCATTGGGTGTGGGGCAGGGTCGTAATCGGGACGCATGATCAAAACATCCTGAGCGCCCGCCTCGGGTTTCGGCGCGCCTTCTTCGGTGTTATATAGCCAGATCGCATGCACGGGCCAGCTTGAACGCAACACCTGCGCCGACGGCGCGAGGGTCAGTTTGGCTTGCATCAAATCTTCCGGTGGCAAGCTGAGCGCTTCGGCATCTATGGGTTGTCGATCAGCGGCGTGGTAAGCCCTACGCAGCGCCAGTTCCAGACGGGCAACATCTGGCAGGTAGCCCAGATGCGATAACTGCTCCATTCCTTCCAGAAATTTAGGGAATTCCTCGCCATAAAACATCATCAGGGGTGAGGACGGCGGGTGCCGGCGCAAGAATATTCCAGCCAGCCCGTCCATATTCTGGGGTCCCAGCAGTTTTGTGATGACCGGGAAGGCCTGATGCATCGCCTCGGTCAGCGAGACGGCGACGTTGTTGCGATAGACGCTGAAGCGACGACCGGCGGGCTGCGCTTCGGCGTCCAATAGGCCATCAGGGATGGGCTGGCTGGCATCCAGCAGCGCGGTGTGGAATGTCGTTTGCGACACGCTCATGCGGGCACGCGATCCAGCGCTTTTTGCGCGCGCTCGGCTTCGGCCCGTAACACTGGCCAGTCCGGCACATCGGTGTCCCATTCAATCAACAGGGGTTTGGGGCCGGATTTGTCTAGTACGTAGTCCAGCAGCGCCCAGACCGGGTCCACCACTTCGCGCCCGTGGCTGTCGATCAGCAAGGGATGCCCATGATCGTCTTCGTCTTCGTCATGCCCGCCCAGGTGAATCTCACCGACTTGGTCTAGCGGGTAGGCATCAATATAGCCCTGCGGTGAGAAATCCAGATTGGTGGCTGAAACAAAGACGTTGTTCACGTCCAGCAGCAACCCACATCCGGTGCGCCGGGTGATTTCTCGCAAGAAATCAGGTTCGGACCATGTGCTTTCCTCGAAAGCCAAATAGCTTGAGGGGTTCTCTAACAGCATTTGCCGCCCGACCACCTCTTGCACCTGATCGATATGGTCGCAAACGCGGGCCAGAGTGGCATCGGTATAGGGCAGAGGAAGTAGATCGTTCAGGAAGTGGCTGTCATGGGTTGACCAGGCCAAATGCTCCGAAAAGCTGGCCGGGTTCAACCAGCCGATAAGATGCTTCAGGCGGTCCAGGTGATCAGGGTCAAGTGGCGTTTCGCCGCCGATCGACAGCCCGACACCATGCACTGAAATGGGGAATTGTTCGGACAGGTGGCGCAGCTGTGCCAGCGGTCTGCCACCGTCGCCCATGTAGTTTTCGGCATGGATTTCCAACCACGCCACAGGCTTGGCCTGTTCAAGAATCTGCGAGAAATGCTGTGGTTTGTAACCAACGCCCGGTGCTGCAGGCAGCCGGTTCGATCTGAGCGCATTGTCCAACATTTGCAAATCCCCTGATCACGTGGAAAGGGCGGGCGATCCTGCCCGCCCTTTCTGGTTCATTCGGAAAAGCCTTATGCAGGCAGGTCACGCTCCAGCGGCTCAAGCGAGCCTTTGCGATCTGCACCGTCTGCTGTTTTCGGCAGCTCGATGTCTGCGCAGGTGCCTGCGTCAACCAGGGTCCATGCGTTGCCCTGATAGTCGACGGTCGAAGTGCCCGCGCAAGTTGTGCCGGGGCCGGCTGCACAGTCGTTCTGACCCGCCAGAGAAACGCCATAGCACTTTTCTTTGGCCTGGGCTGTTGCGGTTGTGGCCGCGCCGGAAACGGCTGCAGCAACTGCGCTTGCGATAACCAGTGTTTTTGCAGTGTTCGACATCTTGGTAATCCTTGTTAATGACTGCGAATGTCTGCTTGTGACAACGACAAGGTAATGGTTCAGGGGCAGCAGTTGAATTCACGAGCCCGTGTCTCACAACCCCGTCAAAGGTCGTCATGCACCCTTGAACGTTAACAAATTGTTTTTGAATTGAAAAATGATATTTGTTTCAATCCGGCCCAAAATAACGGGCCGGATTTCTAGCGGTTTGCTGCCGAATGTTACAGCAGATCGGGGGGCGTTGCAGCCATGCTCAACTCATTTGTTACAGCCTCAAGCGATTGGACCTGCGTCTGTTTTTCGCCAAGGCGACGGACACTGACCGTGCGATCTTCGACTTCACGGTGACCGACGGCCAGAATGATCGGCACTTTGCCAACCGAATGTTCGCGGACTTTATAGTTGATCTTCTCGTTGCGAATATCCGCCTCGGCGCGGATGCCTGCTGCGCGAAGGGTGCTGACCACTTCTGCCACATACTCATCGGCCTCGGAGGTGATCGAGGCCACAACGACCTGGCGCGGGGCCAGCCAGAACGGCAGCTTGCCCGCGTGTTCTTCGATCAGAATGCCGATGAAACGTTCAAACGAGCCCAAGGTCGCGCGGTGCAACATAACTGGGCGGTGTTTGCCACCATCAGCGCCGATATACGTGGCGTCCAAACGCTCGGGCAGAACAAAGTCCACCTGATGCGTGCCGCATTGCCAATCCCGCCCGATCGCATCGGTCAGAACAAACTCGAGTTTCGGGCCGTAGAATGCCCCTTCACCCGGATTGAGTTCCGGCTCGATCCCAGCCGCGCGGGTTGCGCTGAGCAGGGCGGCTTCAGCCTTGTCCCAGACCTCGTCCGATCCTGAGCGTTTTTCCGGCCGATCCGAGAATTTGACCGAGAAGTTCTCAAACCCGAGGTCTTTGTAGATCCCGGACAGGAACCGAATGAACTCAGCGGTTTCGGATTCGATCTGGTCTTCGGTGCAGAAGATATGGCCATCATCCTGGGTAAAGCCACGCACGCGCATGATGCCGTGCAGCGCGCCTGAAGGTTCGTACCGGTTACACGATCCGAACTCGGCCATGCGCAGAGGAAGGTCGCGGTAGGATTTGAGCCCCTGATTGAAAATCTGCACGTGGCAGGGGCAGTTCATCGGTTTCAGGGCGTTGACCGCCTTTTCCCGTGCATGTTCCTCGTCCACTTCGACGATGAACATGTTCTCTTGGTATTTGTCCCAATGACCCGAGGCTACCCACAGCTTGCGGTCGACGACCTGAGGGGTGTTGACCTCAACATAGCCACCTTTGCGCTGTTGCCGACGCATGTAATCTTGCAGAAGAGTGTAGATGGTCCAGCCATTAGGGTGCCAGAAAATCTGCCCTGGGGCCTCTTCCTGCATGTGGAACAAATCCATCTCGCGACCCAGCTTGCGGTGGTCGCGCTTGGCGGCTTCTTCCAACATGTGCAGATGAGCCTTGAGCTTTTCCTTGCCGGTGAAGGCCACGCCATAGATGCGCTGTAGCATTGCGCGGTCGCTGTCGCCGCGCCAATAAGCCCCGGCGATTGACATCAGCTTGAACGCGTCGCCCGGCAGTTGACCGGTATGCTGCAAGTGCGGGCCACGGCAGAGATCCTGCCAGTGTCCGTGCCAATACATGCGCAGCGGTTCGTCACCCGGGATGGATTCGATCAGTTCAACTTTATAGGGCTCATTATTGGCCTTGTAGAACTCGATTGCGCGATCGCGATCCCAGACCTCGGTGGTCACCGGGTCACGCTTGTTGATGATCTCTTTCATCTTTTTCTCGATGAGGCCGAGATCTTCGGGCGTAAACGGTTCCTCACGGTCAAAGTCATAGTACCAGCCGTTTTCGATGACGGGGCCGATGGTGACCTTGGTTGCGGGCCAAATCTCTTGCACGGCGCGGGCCATGACATGCGCCAGATCGTGTCGGATCAGCTCATTGGCTTGCGCCTCGTCCTTCATGGTGTGAATGGCGATTTGCGCGTCGGCTTCGATTGGCCATTGCAGGTCCCAATGCTGTCCGTTCACCGTGGCAGAAATGGCTTTTTTTGCCAGCGAGGTCGAGATGTCGGCGGCGACCTGTGCGGGCGTAACGCCTGCTTCATAGGATCGGGAATTGCCATCGGGAAAGGTAAGGGAGACTGACTGTGAGTCCAGGGCCATATCGGCTCTCCTCGTCGGTTTGGCGCCCACTGAACGCCCGGTTGCGGGTTATGTATGCTCGGCTCATGTGGCAGGTGGGGACACAGGTGTCAAGGGCAGGAGCGAGGGGCCAGCCCCTCGCACTCCCCGAGGTATTTTTAGCCAGATGAAGAAGGATCGGGCAATTGCAGAGAGGTGCGTGACATGCATGATGGGCGGACAAGCAAAGAGGGTAGCATGGCAGAGGCAGAATTTCTGGAAACCGCTCAGGGACGACGTCTGGCGTATCACAAGAGTGATGGGCGCGGGCCGACCATCGTTTTTCTAGGTGGCTTGAAATCAGATATGGAGGGCACCAAGGCGGTGCATCTGGAAGCGTGGGCTCGCGCGCGCGGGCAGGGGTTCCTTCGGTTTGACTATTCGGGGCACGGTGAAAGCTCGGGCGCCTTTACTGACGGGTGTATCGGGGACTGGCACGAGGATACGCTGGCTGCAGTTTCTCGGTTAACTGATGGTCCGCTGGTTGTTGTGGGATCGTCGATGGGCGGGTGGCAAGCGCTGTTGCTGGCGCGTGTCATGCCCGAACGGATCGCAGGTATGCTGACAATTGCGGCGGCCCCAGATTTTACCGAGGATGGGTATTGGGCGTCGTTTTCGAACGAGCAGAAATCTGAACTAGAGACGGTTGGACATGTGGAACTACCATCGGACTACATGGAGCCCTACGTCATCACCAAGAGGATGATTGAGGATGGGCGGCAGCGGTTGGTTTTGCGCGCTTCGCTTGATCTGCCTTTCCCTGTGCGTCTCCTGCAGGGGACAGCAGATACGGCCGTCTCGACCGATACGGCAGTGCGCCTGCTGGATCATGCCACTGGTCCGGACATGCAACTGCTGCTGGTCAAAGATGCGGATCACAGGTTCTCGGATGAGCGATGCCTCGGGTTGATTGAGCAGGCTCTGCGAGAAGTCCTGGAAGGCACCTGATGCGTCGCCTGGGCTGGGTTTTGGCGCGGGTGCTGGTGGGTTTGACGCTGGTTGGTGCGTTGATCTACGCCTTTGGCCCGCGCGAGCCAGTGGACCTGCATCCGCGTTTCGATCCGCGCAAATTTGGCGAGGGCGTTCAGGTTTACTTTGAAAGCATCGAATCCGCCTATGATGACATCGTGCCAGGTGTTGAAAAGCGCGTGATCTGGCAGGATGGTTTTGTTGAACAGCGGACAGCTTTTGCGGTGCTCTACATTCATGGGTTTTCCGCCACGTCCGAGGAGATCAGGCCAGTACCTGATCGCGTTGCGGACGCGTTGGGTGCCAACCTTGTCTACACAAGGCTTCAGGGGCATGGCCGCGATGGGGACGCAATGGCCGAAGGTACGGCGTCGGGCTGGATGCAGGATACAGCCGAGGCGTTGGCTGCCGCCAGGGCTGTTGGTGAGCAAGTCATTGTGATCGCAACCTCGACGGGGGCGACCCTGGCCGCCGCGGCTGCGATGGACACGGAACTGAGCACTGATGTGGCTGCGTTGGTTTTGGTATCGCCGAACTTTGGCGTAAACTCGGCTGGTTCCTGGGTGCCATCCTTGCCGTGGGCCCGGCATTGGCTGCCGCCATTGATGGGACAGGACCGGGATGTCTCAAGCACTGATCCCGAGAAGAACATCTTTTGGACAACTGTTTATCCGTGGGAGGCGGTCGTGCCGATGTTTGCCCTTGTAGATGCGGTCGATGCGCTGGACTTCTCGGGCGCGCGGGTTCCGGCGCTGTTCTGGTTTTCTGATGATGATCAGGTGGTGCGTCCGGAAAAAATGCATGAGGCGGCCAAGACCTGGGGTGGTCAGGCGATGGTTTCATTGGTGACAATGGGGCCCGGGGATGATCCGGCCTCACACGTGGTCGCGGGGCGTCTGATGTCACCGGGTCAGACCGACGCGGCGGTCGCGGGCATATTGGAGTGGCTGTCAGAGCAGGGGATTCAGAGGCAAGGCGGTGGCTGAATATGCGTAGACCGGGCAGTATGTGGAGCCTTGAGACGTTGGGTCGCGTGCGACTATCCCGGCATTTTTTCATGCGTGATTTCCTATATTCCGAGATCGGGAACTTTCACGCATTGCAAAATATTCCCGACAACCCTGATCTTGCGATCGAGACCGGGCGCGCGTTTTGCGAGACCCTGCTGGATCCGCTGGAAGAAACCTTTGGTCGTATCGCGGTGCGCTCGGGCTATCGCTCGCGATCTCTGAACCGGTTCGGGAACGAGAACAGGTTGAACTGTGCCCGCAATGACAACCCGTTGGAGTGCCACATTTGGGATTGGGGCGAAGGTGACGCACGTGTAGCAGGGGCGTCTGTGGTAATTCCGTGGTTTGCAGACCGCTATGCGCAGGGGCGCGATTGGCGCGATCTGGCGTGGTGGATGCATGACCATCTGGATTATTCCGAGATTTGGTTTTTTCCCAAATTAAGCGCGTTCAATCTGGTTTGGCGGCCCAAGCCTGTACGGCGGATCGACAGCTATATCGCCCCGCGCGGCTGCCTGTTGCGGGCCGGGGCGGAGCCCGATGAACCGCTGGGCCAAAGGCAGGAACGCTATGCGGATTTCCCACCGTTTCGGGCGATCAGCTATCCGTGAAGTTTTACTTGCCCGCCGTTGGCAAACCTCTCATCCTGTAACAAAACAATAACAACGAGCGGAGGGCACCGAGGTGATCGAGCCGTTGGTTTTGCTACCCGGATTGATGTGCGATGCACGGTTGTTTCAGGCGCAGATCACCGCGCTGTCGCGTGAACGTGCAGTTATGGTCGCACCGATCACCGGCGGTGAACGATTCGAAGAAATCGCGTCGGGCTTGCTGGATCAACTGCCGCACCGGTTTGCTTTGTGCGGGTTTGGTCTGGGTGGTGGCGTCGCGCTTGAGATCGTGCGGCGCGCACCTGAGAGGGTGACACGATTGGCCTTGCTGGCGACGGATGCGCAGGCCGACACACCTCATATCGCGGCGAGTCGCGAAGACCTGATCGTTGGCGCGCAGGCGGGGAGGTTGGACGAAGTGATGCGCAAGCTGATCGGCTCGGACATGTTGTCTCCCGGTCCGCAACGCATCCCGATTTTGAACGAAGTGTTGCAGATGGCCGAGGAATTGGGCTCGGATGTGTTTGTGCGTCAGATAAGAACCATGCAACGCCGTCCGGACCAACAAGGCACGCTGCGCCGGATAAGGATGCCCACGCTGATCATCTGCGGTGCCCATGATGCGGAGAATCCGGTCCGCAAGAATACCTTCATGGCTGATCTCATTCCGGATGCAGAGTTGCGCGTGATTGATGAGGCCGGGCACTATCCGACACTGGAAGCACCCGAATCCGTGATTGCGATGCTGCAGGATTGGCTCCGGAAACCACTGCGGCTGACCTAGTCGTAGAAAACCGCGCGCTGGTTCTTGGTCAGAACAGTTGGTTGCACCACCGACCGACCGGTTTCAGAGTCAAAGAATGGCGTTTTCTTCCAGCTCCCGGACAGACGCGATTTTAGTACGCGTTTAAGCAGACCCATAGCGGCATAGCGGATTTTCTCATGAGACTGCTTGCCGTCAGCCCTTGGCACAAATCCACGCGTAGTAATGGGACCCAAACTGCTGGGGTGGGGAATACGTTTGACGATAAAACCCGCGAACGGAAATTTTGGAGTTGTCGGCGTCGTGGCCTGCGGCGCGTTGCAGCATCTGGCATACCATCGCAACATGCCCTTGGGGCTAAGTTGCATAGCTGCCAAGTGCTCGACCCCTGCATCGATCTTGATGTCTTCCGGTGACATCTGAAACACCTCGACTGGGTCGGGCGCAGGGTCGGGCTGTTCAAAATACAGCTGAGCCGCGCGGCAGTCATGGCAAAAACACACGACATGAGTGCCGGATACGACGCCGTGTTCAGTAATGCGCCCCGAAAGGGCGCCGCAATTGCAACGGAAAGGAAGGTCTCCTGCCGCTGCGCGGCTCATGCAACTTTGTTGCTATTGGCGGCTCGTTGACGGGGTTTGCGGCTGTTTTCATTCATGAAATCAATCACTAGCGGACGGATGTTGTCGCGCCAGCTGCGGCCCGCAAAAATGCCATAGTGACCCGCGCCGGGTTCAACATGGCTGGCCTTTTTGCTGTCGGGCAGACCCGTGCATAAATCCAGCGCCGCAATGCATTGCCCGGGGGCTGAGATATCGTCATTCGTGCCTTCGACCGATTTCACAGCCACATCAGTGATCTTGCCGATATCTACCTTGTGGCCGGCTACAACGAACTCGTTGCGCGCGATCTCACGGTTTTTGAAGACACGTTCAACGGTCGAAAGATAGAACTCGGCAGTCATGTCCATCACCGCCAGATATTCGTCATAGAACCGGTTATGGGCATCGTGGTCGGATGCCTCGTCACGAATAACGCGCTGGATCTGATCCGAGAACGCCTTGCTGTGACGTTCGGCATTCATTGACATGAACGAAGCCAGTTGTAGCAAGCCGGGATACACCATCCGGCCTACGCCCTTGTATTTGAAGCCAACCCGCTGGATCATCGTTTCTTCCAACTGAC
Source organism: Ruegeria sp. C9 (assembly GCF_056537585.1). Classification (NCBI taxonomy): domain Bacteria; kingdom Pseudomonadati; phylum Pseudomonadota; class Alphaproteobacteria; order Rhodobacterales; family Roseobacteraceae; genus Ruegeria; species Ruegeria sp. C9. The sequence goes on along the minus strand of NZ_JBQFRU010000007.1, from coordinate 239,403 downwards.
CCATCGTTACACGGCGACCAAAATCCGTAACCTCGGTCGGAGTTGCGTCGGGGTCGACGGGACCGCCGATCAGGGTCAGGGTACTTGGCTGCGCCTTCGGCTCGACCTCGGCCAGATAGGCGGTTGCGGCCAGAGTCAGCGGTGCGGGCTGACAAACCGCTATAACATGCGTATCGGGGCCGAGCTCTTTCATAAAATCGACAAGGTAGAGCGTGTAATCCTCGACATCGAACTTGCCTTCGGACACGGGAATGTCGCGCGCGTTATGCCAATCAGTAATGTAGACCTCACAATTGACAAGCAGGCTTTTGACGGTCGAGCGGAGCAGGGTCGCGTAATGCCCCGACATCGGTGCAACCAGCAGCACCTTGCGTGGCTGTTCTTTGCGTCCATTAACGCGGAAATGGATCAGGTCGCCGAAAGGACGCTCAAGCACGGTTGTGATATCGACCAGATGGTCCTTGCCGTCTTCGCAGGTAAAGGTGCGGATGCCCCAATCAGGCTTGACGACCATACGCTGGAATGTGCGCTCGGTTACTTCGCCCCATGCAGCCATCCAGTTGAAGGCCGGGTTGGGTGTCATCGAGAACAGGGGGTAGGATGCCATCGCGCTTGCGGTTGCACCAAGCCATTGGTTGGTGTTACGCATGGTTTCCATCAGGTCATAGGTCATCATGTAGCGCATCGAATGTGCCTCCTGAGTATCAGCCTGAGAATTCGGACCATTCGCCGCTTTGCCCCCCGACGCCAACGACGTTATTCTGCACAGCAGCGAGACTAGGGGGGAATTGTTAAAATGACAACTACCGAAGACCAGACGCCAAAACTGACCGAAGAACATATTGAACGACTTAAAGAAAATATGGACAAAGTAGAAGAACTGTCCAAACGCCTGGTCGAGGTCATGGCCGGAAAAACGCCGCACACCCCCGCTCTGGATGGCCCGAATCAAGAGCTTTTTGCAAAAGCAGCAACTGCGTATTGGGCTGAAGCGTTTCAAAACCCCACAAAGCTGTTGGAGCAGCAAATTGAGTATTGGGGAAAATCGGTTCTCAACTTTGCGGAAGCGCAGAAAGCGATGACCCAAAGCGACGGGGATGTACTCCCAGCCGCTGCCAAAGATAAACGGTTTGCCAATCCAATGTGGGAAACCAACCCCTACTTTCGCCTCATTCGCCAGCAGTACCAAACCAATGCCGAAGCGATCGCGCAGGCCGTTGCATCGGTTGACGATCTGGAAACCAAGGATAAGCAGCGTCTGCAGTACTTCTCGCAACAGATCATAGATATGATGGCACCGACGAATTTTCTGGCCACCAACCCCGATGCGCTGGAAAAGGCGATCGAGACCGAAGGGCAGTCCCTGATACAGGGGCTGGAGAACCTCGTGTCGGACCTTGAGGCCAATGACGGCGAAATGGTTGTCAGACTTGCTGACGAAAGTGCCTTTGAGATTGGCGGGAATATCGCAACTACACCCGGCGACGTCGTCTATCGCAACCGAATGATGGAACTGATCCAGTATAAACCGGTGACCGAGACGGTGCACGAAACGCCGATCGTTCTGTTCCCGCCATGGATCAACAAGTTCTATATCTTGGACCTAAAGGCTCAGAACAGCCTGATCAAATGGGTGACCGAGCAGGGCTATACCCTGTTCGTGGTCAGCTGGGTGAATGCCGATAGTTCACACGCCGATATTGGGATGGAGGACTATATTCAGGAAGGGTTCCTGACCGCCATCGAGGAGGCGAAGAAAATCTGCAAGGTCAAGCAGGTCAACGCAGTGGGTTACTGCATCGCCGGTACGACGCTGAGCCTGACGCTTTCGCTGATGAAGCAGCGCGGCGACAAGTCGATCAAATCTGCCACTTTCTTCACCACCCTGACAGACTTTGGTGAGCAGGGGGAGTTCACGCCGTTCCTGCAAAATGACTTTGTAGATGGCATCGAAGAACAGGTCTCGAAGGATGGTATTCTAAAGGCATGGATCATCGGGCGAACGATGTCTTTCCTGCGATCCAGAGATCTCATCTATACGCCGGCGATCCGCAGCTACATGATGGGTGAAACACCGCCAGCGTTTGACCTGTTGTACTGGAACGGCGACGGGGCCAACCTGCCAGGTCGGATGGCGATCCAGTATCTGCGCGGTTTGTGTCAGAGCAACGATTTCGTCAACGACGGGTTCGAATTGCTTGGCCATAAGCTGCATATCAAGGATGTCGATGTGCCTTTGATGGCGATCACCTGCGAGACGGATCATATTGCCGCATGGAAGGATTGCTATCGCGGGGTGCAGCAGATGGGCGCGAAGTCGAAGACCTTTGTGGTGTCCGAGTCCGGCCACATCGCGGGCATCGTAAATCCGCCCAGTAAGAAAAAATATGGCCATTACACCAATCCTGAGCTGAAATGTGATGCCGATACATGGCTGAAAGAGGCTGACTTCCACGAAGGTTCGTGGTGGCCGATGTGGGAAGCGTGGTTAAAGAAGCGATCAGGCAAGCAGGTTCCCGCGCGCGATTCCGGCGATTCGGATCATCCACGCCTTTGCCCGGCTCCGGGTACCTATGTTTTGGTCAAGGCAAACCGCTGATATCATTTTGAAACTCAAAAATTTCTGCATTGCAGCAAGAAAAAACTTGCAATGCTGCGATGCAGCAATCATATTGCCTTCAAGCTGATGAGAACCGGGGTGGGCCCGGAACGGCTAGAAGGATTTAGGACAATGGCAAAGACCCAAGACTTTACCGCGACCCTGAAAGACATGATGGGCGCGTTCCCGGTTGACACAACCGCTCTGGAAGACGCATTCAAATCGACCGCTTCTCTGAACGAAAAGCTGTCGGGTGTTGCTCTGGACGCAGCTGAGAAATCGGCTGAAATCTCGAACAAATGGACCAAGGAAACCCTGGCCAAACTGACCGAGATGTCGAAAGCAAAAACCGAGCCTGCGGATTACGCAAAAGCCGCAACCGATTTCGCAAGCGCGTCGGCTGAAGTTGCTGCCGAAAACCTGGCTGCTTTCGCTGAAATCGCGAAAAAAGTTCAGACCGAAACCGTTGAGCTGCTGATGGCGGCTGGCAAAGACGCTGCAGAAGATGCAACCGCAGCCGTCAAAAAAGCCACCAACGAGGTGACCGCTGCCGCAAAGAAAGCAGCAACCGCCAAGTAAGTAAGGCTGCGATATAGCACCCATTCCTCCCAAATGGTGTAATCGCTTCGGGCAGGTCGCTTGACCTGCCCTTTCTTTTTGTTCTGCAGTCGCATAACCTCTGCTGCAACGCATCATCCTTGGGGAGGGTACAGGGTGTCGGAACAAGACAAACCGCTGCTGATCAAGCGCTATGCCAGCCGTCGGCTGTATAACACCGAGACCAGCGACTACGTGACGCTTGAAGATATAGCCGGTTTCATACGCGATGGCCGCGAGGTTCAGATCATCGACCTGAAAACCGGTGATGACCTGACCCGTCAGTATCTGCTTCAAATCATTGCCGAACACGAAAGCCGCGGCGAAAATGTTTTGCCGATTAATGTGCTGAACGATCTGGTGCGCAGCTACATGGTGCCGGGCGGGGGCATGATGCCGCAATTCCTGCAAAGCTCATTCGAGATGCTGCGCGAAAGCCAGTCGAAGATGATGGAGAACATGAGCGCCATGAACCCGATGTCCCAGATGCCGGGATTCGAGGCGATGCAAGCGCAGCAAAAGGCCTTCCTAAAAGCCATGACCGGTGGTCTGTCGGGGAACTGGTCGGGGCCGGATGATGAACAAGAAACATCGCCCGAACCCAAAGAGGATTTGGACGACATCAAAAAGCAACTTGCCGAGCTGCAACAAAAACTATCGAAGCTGAGCTAGCCTGACCGATGCGCTGGCTGTCTGTTCTGGGCGCGTTGATCTGGGCCCAGACTGCACAGGCCCAAGGCCAGTTTACATCCGTGTGGGAACCTATCTGCACAATGGGTCGGGATACGGCTGCGGGCTGCGATGAGATTCGCGCGCGCGAAATTCTGGATGCAACGACCCCGCCCTGGCGCGCCATTGGCCGGGTCAATTTTGCCAGCCGCAGCCAGCGGTCCCATTGTACCGGCGTGCTGGTGTCTGAGCGGCTGGTTTTGACCGCGGCACATTGCTTGTACAACAGCGCGCGCAACCGCTGGATTCCTCCGGCCAGTATCCGGTTTGCCGCAGGGTATCAGCGCGGCGAGGCTGCCGCCGTGTCCAATGTATTGGCCTATCGGCTGGATTCGGAACAGGGGCGCGACGGTGTATTCAACAATCGCGCCGATCTGGATTGGGCCGTTTTGGAGTTGTCCGAGCCAATTGGAGAGCAGGTTGGTTTTTTCGATATTTCCCGGACTGTCCCGCAGATGGGCTCGTTCGCGGGCTATCCCGGATTGCGGCCTCACGTGCTCAGTCGCACCGATAGCTGTAATGCCGCACAGGCCGGCCAAGGGCTGATGCGCGCGATCTGCCCCGTCATGATGGGGGATTCCGGTGCGCCGTTTCTGATGCAAACAGAAACCGGGCTTGCCGTTGCCGGGATTTTGTCGCGCGTCGCGCCAACCCCTGACGGGATCGACGCATTGTTACTTTCAGTTCATGACCTTGATCTGCAATAGTACTGACGATCAGGTCCCGTAGACTGGCACCGGGCCAACAACCTCGCCAACAGAAGCCAGCAGGATGTCCGAGATTACGTCCAGTTCATCGCGCGTCAAACGCACGGGCAGACGTACATCGCAGGCCTTCATCAGCATCGCACGGGTCTGTGGCAGGTCGAACTGTTCGGGTAGGAACTGCCAGTTCCAGAAGGCACGAGCGTTATCCTGACTCAGGCCAAAGACCTGCACCTTGACACCGCGTGCCTCGGCTGCGGCGGCAAAGGCGCGGATTTCATCGTCGCTGAGGTCAACCAGATTGAATTGGATCGAATCCGGTGCGCGCTGCTCGGGTGTCAGAGGGGCAGGGACATCGATGTAGGGCGATGTGTTCAGACGATCAGCCACATAGTCATGGTTTGCCAGCCCGTCGCGGACACGGCGTGCCAATTCGGGGATTTGCGGACGAATGACTGCAGCGCTGAGGTTGCTCATGCGCAGGTTATACAGTGGCAACTGGTTCTGCCATTTGGCAAAGGCCTGTTCCAGCTCTGGTGAGCCAGAGTGCTTTTTCCAGTTGTGCTCGTATGCGCCCGACATGATGACAGCGCGCGCCACAAGATCCGCATCGTCGCTGACCAGAATGCCACCTTCGCCTGCGTTGATCATTTTATAGGACTGGAACGAGAAGCAGCCGACCTTACCGATGGTGCCAATATTGCGCCCATGCCAGGTTGTGCCCAAAGAGTGGGCGGCGTCTTCGATCACCGGGATATCGCGGGCTTCACACAGCTCCATGATCGCGTCCATGTCCGAGGTATGGCCGCGCATATGGCTGATGATCACTGCCTGCACGCTGTCCAGCTTGGCCGTGAAATCGACCATATCGGCGCGATAATTGTCCCCGACCTCGCACAGAATCGGAATGCAATCCGCGTGAACGATTGAAGACGGCACGGCGGCAAAGGTAAATCCGGGGATCAGAACCCGCGCATCGCGGGGCAACCCAAGCGCCTTGAGCGACAAAAACAGCGCGGCAGAACAGGAAGAGACCGCCAGCGCGTATGTTGTGCCGAGCAGTTCGGCAAACTCTGCCTCCAGGAGAGCAACGGGCGCATCCTGAGGTGCGGTATAGCGAAACAGATCGCCTGACTTCATCAGGGCGTCGATTGCGTCTCGGGCGGCTGCGGGGATGGGTTCGGCTTCATGAACGTTGGGTACAAGCGTCATATTTGGATTTCCCGAATTTTATCTTTGGGAAATATAAATTCGATGTGCAGGCAAGCCAAGTCCCAATTCGCATCGTCAGCGAGATTTCACCAATTCGTCGTAAAGAATGTGTTCAGATACCCAGCCTGTCACGCAGCGCATACCAAGTCATGGCCAGTATCAGCAACGGCGTCCGCAAAGCAGGACCGCCCGGGAAGGGCACTGCAGGAACGCGGGCCATGGTATCGAACCCCTCAGCCTGCCCCTGGATCGCCAATGCCATGAGTTGCCCTGCATGGGTCGCGGTGCCGACGCCGTGGCCAGAATAACCCGAGGCGGACAGGATATTTGGCGCAACCCGGGTCAAATAGGGCATGCGCCGCATGGTGATGCCCAGCGTTCCGCCCCATGCGTAGTCGATTTTGACGTCACGCAGATGCGGGAAAATCTCGGTCATCGGCTTGCGGACTTTTGCGGCGATGTCCTCGGGGAAACGATAACCATAGCTTTCGCCACCCCCAAACAGCAGCCTGCCATCGGCGCTTAGCCGGAAATAGTTTATCACGAACTTGGTGTCAGCAACGGCGATATCTTTGGCCAAAACTTTTTGCACTTCAGCGCCCAAAGGTTCGGTTGCCGCGATGAAATTGTTGATTGGCATCACGCGCGATGCAACTTGCCGGTTCAGATCTCCGAGGTATCCGTTGCAGGCCAGAATAACGTGATCGGCAGTGATCGTGCCCTTTTCAGTACGTACAGTAACACGAGCGCCCTGATCGATGCCAAGAACTTCGGTGTCTTCATGCAGTCTTAACCCGGCTCTGACAGCGGCACGCGCAAGGCCGAGGGCGTAGTTCAACGGGTGTAGGTGCGCGGCACCATTGTCCAGATACCCACCCGCATAGGCTGGTGAGGGGCAAAGCCCGCGCGCGGCATCGGCATCTAAAGTTTCGATTTGGTCGTATTTGTATTTACCCGACAGATGCGCCGCGTGATCATGTAGCTCTGCGCGCTCCGAGTTGTTAAAGCCCAGAACCGCAATGCCGGGCTTCAGGTCGCAATCGATCTGATGTTTTGAGATCAGAGATTTGACCAGATCCTTGGCTTCTTCGGCCAGATCCCAAAGCTTTAACGCGTCTTCATCGCCGACAAGCCGTTCAAGATCCTCTTGATCCAAACGCTGCGCGCTGCCCAGTTGGCCTCCGTTGCGACCCGAAGCCCCAAAGCCCGCGCGATGAGCTTCCAGCAGGACAACATCGAACCCAGCCTCAGCCAGGTGCAATGCTGCCGAAAAGCCCGTGTATCCGCCTCCGACAATGCAGACGTCTGCGGTATGGTCGCCTTCAAGCGCCGGGTGGCGGTCAAAGGCGTGCGCCGTCGCGGCATACCAGCTTGGCGGGTACTCCGCCTTGCGGTCATTTGAATACAGCAGGTTCATCGCGTCTTTGCCCTAGACGTTCATCAGCAGATGCTCGCGTTCCCACGGGGAAATGACCTGCAGGAACTCTTCGTACTCAGCACGTTTGACGATGCCGTAGACACGGGCGAACTCGGGACCCAGAACTTCGTGCAGGGCAGTGGCTTCATCAAACAGATCCAGAGCTTCACCCATGATCTGAGGGATATCGCCGTCGCCTTCATAGGCGTCGCCATAGAATTGGCGGCGTGGGCGCTCTTGCTGAGTCAGGCCCAAATAGCCACAGGCCAACGACAATGCGATACCAAGATAAGGGTTGCAGTCCATGCCTGCGATGCGGTTTTCGACCCGGCGCGCCTCGGGGCCGGACAGAGGTACGCGAATGCCAGTTGTCCGATTGTCGCGTGCCCACTCCAGATTAATCGGGGCCGCATGGTCTTTGACGTAACGGCGATAAGAATTCACATACGGTGCCATCACCGCCAGCCCTGCAGGCAGGTGGTTCTGCAAACCGGCGATGAAGTGATAAAACGCATCCGTCTCGCCACCTTGTGGACCGGAGAAGATGTTCTGTCCCGTTTCTTTTTCGATGATCGAGTGATGGATGTGCATGGCCGAGCCCGGCTCATCCTCGATCGGTTTCGCCATGAATGTCGCAAAGCAGTTGTGACGCAACGCGGCTTCGCGGATCAGACGTTTGAAGTAGAATACCTCATCGGCCAGTTTTACAGGATCGCCATGACGCAGATTGATCTCTAATTGACCGGCTCCGCCTTCTTGCGTGATCCCGTCGATTTCAAACCCCTGAAATTCGGCAAAGTCGTAGATGTCGTCGATCACCGGCCCGAATTCATCGACCGCTGTCATCGAATAAGCCTGCCGCGCCGCCGCAGGTCGGCCCGAGCGGCCCATCATCGGCTTGATCCCTTGCGCGGGATCTACATTCGGCGCGACAAGAAAAAATTCCATCTCGGGGGCGACAACCGGCTTCCAACCTTTGTCGTGATACATCTTCACAACGCGTTTGAGCACATTGCGGGGGCTGAAAGGGATCGGCTCGCCATCTCGGTCGAACGCGTCGTGAATCACCTGCAAGGTCCAGTCGCCCGTCCAAGGAGCGGCCGACGCAGTTGAGAAATCAGGTTTCAGGATCATGTCCCGCTCGATGAAACCGTCCTCACCTGCAGCTTCGCCCCAATCCCCTGTGATGGTCTGGTAGAAAATGCTGTCGGGTAGGTGAAAATAGGATTGCTTGGCAAACTTTGACGCCGGGACCGCCTTGCCGCGGGCGATGCCGGGCAGGTCAGAGATGATGCATTCAACCTCATCCAGCCGTTTGCCTTCAAAGTAGGTGCGCGCCGCCTCAGGCAGCTGATCTGTCCAGTCGGCCATCAGGCCCTCGCTTTCTTCAGGAACTCTGCCATGTGGTGGCCGATTTTGGCATTATCATCCGGGGCGTCTTTCCGGTTCGCTGCCGCCTGCATCAACGCATCGGGAACCACGCCTTTGCCTCGGGTCTCCATCAAGCCCTGTATGAAGTCATTTCCATATTCAGGATGGGCCTGCACGGTCCAGATCGTATCGCCATAGGTGACCATGGCGTTTTGGCAAAAGTCATTCGTACCGGTGACCACCGCACCTGCGGGCAGTTTGGTCACTTGATCCTGATGCCAAGCATTCAGGGTGACAGTCTGATCGCCAAAGCTGTATTCCGTGCGTCCTACAGCCCAGCCACCATCAAACTTTTCCACTTTTCCACCAAGCGCTTGTGCGATGATCTGATGGCCAAAGCAAACACCAATCAAAGGGTTCCCTGTCTTCTGAATATCCCGGATCAGCTGTTCAAGCGGGGGAATCCAAGCGTGATCTTCGTATGCGCCATGACGAGATCCGGTGATGATCCACCCGTCGGCCTGATGCGCGTCTTCCGGAAACTCACCATCGACCACTGCGTATGTTTGGAATTCAAAGCCGTTCCCACCCAGTAATGCGCGAAACATGCCATCATATTCCCCGAATTGTTCATGCAATTCATCGGGTGGGTGGCCGGTTACAAGGATGCCGATTTTCATAGTTCACCAAATTTGATCAAATTTATTCTAGCGGAGCGAAGCGAGCTGGGCAAGAGGTTCAAACGCTCTCAAGATAGCTGAGCCAGTGCTCGTCAGGGGGGTGGGACGCGAATCGTGCAATTTCCTGCCGTTTGGTCATTACCAGGTTGCGGATCAGATCGTCCGGGAAAATGCGCGCAACTACCGGGTCAGTTTCGAAAGCAGAGATGGCCGACGGCCAGTCGGCTGCCAGCTGCGGCAGATCCGTCAACTCATAGGCATTGCCCGAAATCGGGCTGGGCGGTCGCAGGCCATCCTCGATCCCAACCATTGCCGCGCCCAGAACTGCGGCCAGCATGAGATAGGGGTTGATGTCACCGCCAGCAACGCGATGTTCGATCCGTCGGGCGGCAGGGGCACCACCCGGAATGCGCAGGGCCGCTGTGCGGTTTTCATAGGCCCAGCTTGCTCCGGTGGGTGCGTGGGCACCAGGCACCAGGCGCGTGTAAGAATTGCCATGAGGAGCGAAGATCAGCGTAGAGCCGGGCATCGCGGTCAGACATCCAGCAACCGCCGAGCGCAGTTCATCGGTTCCCTCGGCCCCTCCGTCATCGAAGACATTGCGTCCATCGACATCGACGACCGAGAAATGCACATGCATCCCGTTGCCCGCATCCTCGGCATAGGGCTTGGACATGAAGGTCGCTGTGAAGCCATGCTTGCGTGCCACGCCACGCGCCAAGGTCTTGAAAAGCCACGTATCATCGGCGCAGCGCATGGCGTCCTGATGGTTCAGATTGATCTCGAACTGGCCGATCCCGCTTTCAGATATTGCAGTCTGAGCGGGAATACCCATAGCGGCGCAACCATCGTAGAGATCGGTGAAGAACGCATCAAACGCGTCCATTTCGGCCATCGACAGAACGGCTTCGTCCCGCAGCCTGCGGCGCGTGACCGGGTTGATCGGAGGCTGCGGTTGGTCGCCTGAGGCGTCAAGCAGAGTGAACTCGAGTTCGGTGGCGGCGATGACCGACCAGCCCCGTTCGGAAAATCGATCTAGAACCGCAGAAAGCGCGTGTCTCGGATCGCCCGCAAAAGGCGTGCCGTCATCGTGGTACAGGCACATGAGCACCAGCGCGGTGGGTGTATCAAGCCAGGGCATGGGAACCGGATCACGCCCGGTGGGGCGCAACACACCATCTGCATCACCGCTTTCGAAGACAAGCGGGCTGCCATCGATATCAGCGCCCCAGAGATCGACATTGAGCGCAGAGAACGGCATGCGCACGGCGCCTTTGTCCAACTTGGCACCGTATGAGGGCGGCACGCGTTTGCCACGCATCTGACCGTTGAGGTCACAGGCGGCGACGCGGAATGTATGCAGGGCGCTCAGGTCCATTGGGGGCTCCGTGGTCTAGTCACGAGAGGTTTAAATCAGGATTAGCGTCTTGTCACGAAATTTGATCAAATTACGAGCAGGCGTCGCTTGCGGTGGGGCGCGAAGTTGAAAATCAACCGACTTGTACAGTGGTCGAGACCGCTGTCTTCCGAGTTGTACAACATTCAAGTGCCCGATTGTGCCGGGCGTAGCGATACCTATAGTCTCAGATATGTTCATCTTTCTTACCATAGTGTTACTGATCGCAGGCGGGGTCGGCTATTACGTTTGGTCCAAGAGACAGGCCCGCGCAGCGCTGTTGGCGACGCGTCTGACCTCGGATCAACAGGACATCATTGATCAGCAAGTTCCCATCATCCGGCGGCTGCCCGCCGGGCTGCGCAGCCACTTGGATGGCAAGGTGAACCTGTTTCTGGATCAAGTGAGCTTCTACGGCTGCGACGGGTTGGAAGTGACTGAGGAGATGGAGCTGTCGATTGCGGCGCAGGCCTGTTTGCTCGTGATCAATAGCGACATTTGGTATGACAATCTGACGACCATTCTGATCTATCCCAATGCGTTCAAGTCAAAGCAGCAGCGGCGCTCGGGCTATGTCGTGTCCGAGAAGGAGATCGTGCGGACCGGGGAAAGCTGGGATCGCGGACCGGTCATTTTATCATGGGCACACAGCCAGCAGGGCGCTCTGGATGATCGCGACGGGCAGAACGTAGTGCTGCATGAATTTGCGCATCAGATCGATGATCTGTCCGGGGGTACAAATGGCGTACCGATCCTGAGTGAAGGGCAGACATTCGCGGAATGGGAAAAGGTGTTCCTGACCGCCTATGACGCGCATGTCGATGCGGTTGAAAGCGGGCGGCGGACAGTCATCGATCCGTATGGTGCGACCGGGCATGAAGAGTTCTTTGCCGTTTCGGTTGAAGTGTTCTTTGAGCGCCCGAAGGCGCTGAAGCACGAGGTGCCCGAGGTCTATGAGCAGCTTTCGAAACTGTTCCGGCTGAACCCGGTGGAGTGGGCTTAGCGCGCCAAGTTTAGTCGGAAGCGCATCTTGGCTTTCCGCTCGGCAGGTAGGTGGCGGTTCAGGCGTTTGTTGACCCTTCCGAAGCCCCAAACGATGACCAGCGTCAGCAGGATGAAATAGAACGCCAGAATCGGGTAGGGGATGAACGGGTTGAACGTCTTGTCCGCGAAGTAGCTGGCGTAGTAGAGCGCGTCGCCCCGTTGTTGCCAGGCCGGGAAGGCCGAGAAGAAGACCAGTGTGGTGGACTGGAAGACAAAGATCGCTTCGTTCGTATAGGCGGGCCACGCCAGCCGCAGCATTGTGGGCCAAACGATACGTCGGAAGCGCGACCAACCGGACATGCCATAGGCGTCGGCGGCTTCGATATCGCCCTTGGGGATTGAACGAAGGGCGCCATAGAAGATCTCACCCGAATAGGCGGAAGTATTCAGGAACAGCACGATCAGCGCCCCCAGCCAGGCCGAGGTGAAGGCGTCGAACATCGGATAGGGCTTCTTCAGCGAAAGGAAGAAGAAATAGGCAAAGAAGAACTGGATGAACAGCGGCGAGCCGCGGAACAAAAAGATGAACCACTCGGACGGTTTACGCAGCCATTTATTCGACGAGGCTTTGCCGACGGCCAACGCGGTGGCGAGGAAGAACCCCGTGACCATCGCCATGATCCCGAAATAGATATTCCAGATCATGCCCGAGCCGATCAGCGTGAAGTGCTCGCACAGGGTGAAATCGGTTTTGGGCAGCAGGCGTTCCCCGAAGCCCAGCGAACGGAGGCCGTAGTCTTGAATGGTCTGGATGCAGCTCATGCGGTGGTCTCCTTGCGCAGAAGCTCTCCGCCCGATGTGGCCTGACCATGGGACAGGCGGCGCATCAGTTTCTCAAGCCCGATTTCCGAGACGCGGGTCATGCCGAGGTAGAAGATCAGAAGGGCGAGGAAGTACCACATGCGCCAGTCGCCATGAGGGTAATCGGTAAAGCGGGATGTTTTTGTGCCGCCTAACTCGCGCGCCCAATAGACGATATCTTCGATGCCCAGCAGAAACAGCAGTGGCGTGGCCTTGATCAGCACCATCCACAGGTTCGATAGGCCAGGCAGGGCGTAGACCCACATTTGCGGCACCAGGATACGCCAAAAGGTCTGGCGGCGTGTCATGCCGTAGGCTGCGGCCGTCTCAAGCTGGGCGTGTGGTACAGCGCGCATGCCGCCGAACAGGACGTTGGCGGCAAACGCGCCGAACACGATAGAGAATGTGACGACGGCAAGGAAGAAGCCGTAGGTTTCATGCACCCATTCGGGTGCAGTGCCCAGCGGCAGCTTGGCGGCCTGACAGACGATGAAGTCGTTGCCCTGCCGCACCGGATCGGTCCATTCGGGGCAGAGCACTTTATGGCGCAGCCATTCAAAGCCCTGATCCAGAGCGATCACGAAGAACAGAAAGAAAGCGATATCAGGCACGCCACGCACGATGGCGATATAGGCCTTACCCAGCCAGCTAAGCGGCGGGAAATGCGATCGCGCTGCCATAGCGCCGGCAAAACCGAAGCTCAGGGCGACCGGGGCGGTGACGGCCAGCAGACCCAGCACCTTGAAAAACGACAAGTAGAACGACCAGTGGACGCCATTGGTCAGATAGCACGAGAACCAGCGGAACGTGCCCAGCGTGTCAGGATCAGCGCAGTAGGAGAACATAAGGCGTCTTTCGAACGTCTGGCCGGTCTCAGGTCCGGCAGGTCCGGCGCGCGCACGCGCCGGACAATTGGACGGAGGGCTTAGTTGGTTACGACCGAACCGTCTGTGTTGTAGGTTGCGATACCTTCGCCAAACCATTTGACAAGCATCTCGTTGAGCGTGCCGTCTGCCTTCATGGACGAAATCGCGTCATCGAACTTGCCGCGCAGTTCTGCGTCGCTCTCGCGCAGGCCCATGCCGATGCCACCGCCCAGCGGGACAAGATCGCCGACAAAGACCAGCTCGCCACCGGATTCCTCAACAATCGGGACCAAGAAGTCATAGTCCGCCAGCACAGCATCCGCTTCGCCGTTGCGTACGGCGGCGATGGTTTCTTCGGGGGTGGCGAATTCGACCAGAGTCGCGCCGGATTCAGCAACGTGACCGGCCTGAATGGTTGCGGTCTGTGCAGCGACGATGCCACCTTTCGTGTCAGCGCCATCTGAAGCAGCTACGTAAGCTGAGGCGGTCGGCGGGTAGTAGTTCTGGGTAAAGTCGATGACCTCATCGCGTTCGTCAGTGATCGACATGCCGGCGATGATGGTATCGTAGTTGCCCGAAACCAGGTTCGGAATAATCGAATCCCAGTCATTCTTGACCCATTCGCACTCCAGACCGGCGCGCTTGCACAGCTCGTCACCGACTTCACGCTCGAAGCCGTCGATCTCACCAGCATCATTGATGAAGTTGTACGGAGGGTAGGCGCCCTCGGTGCCCATGCGCACAGTTTCGGCCATTGCGATACCGGCGGTCAACGCCAGCGCTGCGGTGGTCAGAATCAGGTTTTTCATGAGTTACTCCCCTTTATTGGTTCTGTCCGTTGGTTAAGCCGCCTGAGTGGCGGAGAGAAAGCCCTGAAGCCGTTCGGATTCAGGGGCAGTGAAAATGTCTTCGGCTGAACCCTCTTCTTCGATCAGGCCCTGATGCAGGAACACAACGTGGCTGGAGATATCCGCAGCCATCTTCATGTCATGAGTCACGATGATCATGGTGCGGCCTTCTGCGGCCAGATCCTTGATCACTTTGATCACTTCCTGTTCCAGTTCGGGATCGAGCGCTGAGGTCGGTTCGTCAAACAGCAGCGCCTGAGGTTCCATGCACAGCCCACGTGCGATTGCGGCGCGTTGTTGCTGTCCGCCCGATAGTTGCGCCGGATAAACGTCGCATTTGTCGCCGATGCCGACCTTCTCCAGATATTTGCGCGCGCTGTCTTCGACCTCGGCCTTGTCGCGGCCCATGACAGTGACCGGAGCCTCCATCACATTCTGCAGGATGGTCATATGGGCCCACAGATTGAACTGCTGGAACACCATCGACAGATTTGTGCGGATGCGCAGCACCTGCTTGGGATCGGCGGGACGGCGATGATTGTGGCTGCCAGTCCAACGGACGGGCTCGCCTTTGAACAGAATCTCGCCCTCTTGGCTGTCTTCCAACAGATTGCAGCAGCGCAGCAGGGTAGACTTCCCCGAACCGGATGATCCGATCAGCGACACGACGTCGCCGCGATGCGCGGTGATGTCCACGCCCTTGAGCACCTCGAGTTGGCCAAAGCTTTTGTGCAGGTTCTTGATCTCAATGACGGGAGCGGCGTCTGTCACGGGCAGTCCAGATATGATTGGTGTTGGTGCGGTAATAGGGCTGAAAAATCGGGCTAATGCAATGCGCAATTGACAAGTTCACGCAGCGAAATTGCCAAATCGGGCGGTCGCGCTGTCTAAACTGTCAGTTTGTTGGGCGCATTCTGTGACTCGATGCACCATTATCGACAGGTCAGCCAGATCAATCTCTTGATTGCGGCCCAGAGATTCAGGTCACAGGATTCCGGATCAACCGAGGTGATCCTCAGCGAAACCAAAATTATTGAACTGGCTTGATCCAATCACCAAAACTGTTTGAATTTGGGAATAATTCGTTTTGAGTTAAAGATTGAAATATACGAATTCAATTCACGTAAGGGGCTTCTTGTGATCGCGCTATTATTTGCATTGTTCGCCGGCACGATGGTGCTGGCATACTTTAAGCTGGTCAGAATTTCATACGCATTGTTCGTGCTGACGCTTTTGGCTAGTGCCTACTGGCTGAAGTTTCACGCCACGACCCCCTTAACGATTCAACTGTGAGGTCGTCCAATGTCACCTGAATTTGCTCGTAACATGAATGCGATTGGTGCACTGGCGGTTTGCCTGGTTCTGGTGCTTGCCTTCTACTTTCAGCTTGTCCTTTACGAACTGCCCTGTCCGTTATGTTTGCTCCAACGCGTGGGATTCGTGGCCGTTGGGTTCGGGCTTGCTCTTAACCTGTTGTGGGGTACGCGCGCCAGAAACTATGGCATCGTGTTGGTGGCGGCGATCTTTGGGATCAGTGTTTCGATCCGGCAGATTCTGCTGCATATCGTGCCCGGAACAGGGCACTACGGCTCCCCGGTTCTGGGCCTACACTTCTATACCTGGGCGGGAGTTGCCTTTGGTTTGATCATCCTTGGCACCGCAATCATGCTGGTATTCGAGAAGCAGTATGATCTTGCGTCGGACGTTCGGGCAACCGAACGCTTCGGAGGAAGTACATTGGCCAAAACAGCGTTTTTCCTGATTTTGGCATTGGCCGTCGCGAACGCTGGTTCGGCGCTTTTGGAGTGTGGGCCCGGCATCTGTGACGATCCGCCGACAGACTACAAGTTTCTGAATGAGCTTGAAGGCAGCGATTCATAGCGCTGACAACGCCCAAAGGCTTGCCGGTTGATCAGACCTTCGCCGCCTTTTGTCTTGCAAGCGCCGAATCCACATCGCTCACGCCGAGCAGGCTGACGACAAGGCGTAGCAGAGAATCCTCTTCACCGCTGCGGTGCCCATCCGCCAGTGCGACCGACCACATGGCCTGCACAACGGCCAGGCGGTCGTCATAGGCGATCGCCTCTTTGATGGCGCGAGTAAAGCGGACGGTGTCGGGCGCCTCGGCTTCAAGGTCTTCGGCTCGGGCGCGCAGGGCTGCGGCCTCAAATGGCGACAGGCCGTAGCGTTCGGCCGAGATGCGGTCGATTCGGGCCATTTCGGTATCGGCATAGTCGTTGTCGGACCGAGCGATACGCACCAACAGGGCGGTGAGGGCCAGACGGGCATCATCTTCGACAAGCGGGTCGGGCTGCGGCTGCGTGAGCCGGGACAGGAAATCACTGAACATAAGCGTTTATATAGAGATAGCCTAGGTCGCTTCCAAGCGGCTTTGTATCCGCTCGCGTGCCGCTTTGCTGTCGTTGAAGCTGAGGCCCATGGCAATGCGGGCTTCTTCGACGATCTTGACCTCGCCCTCGTCCGAGTTGCCATCGGCCAGCACGACCTCCCACAGGGCGTCAAGCGCGGCCAAGCGTTCCTGAAGATCGGTGGTTTCGCGGATCAGTTTGCCGAATGTATCTGTTTCCGGAGCAGCTGCGTGCAATTTTTCGCAGGTGGCGCGGACCTTGGCGGCCTCGATCGCATTGTGCTGGTAAAGTCGCGCAAGAATGCGGTCGATCAGGCTGATCTCTTCCAGCTTGTAGTCGCGGTCGGCCTGCGCGACACGTACCAGCAATGCCCCCAGGGCCAGTTCGGCATCAGGATCGGGCAGTTTGTCATGTTGCGGCGGCCGAAAGGCCTGGAAGAATTTTTTCAACATATCGGCAGGATATTCCGTAATTCGAGGCGCGCCAAGCGGTGCTAGCCCTCATAGCCCTGAATAATCACAAGATCGCCGGTCGAAACCGGATCGCGCAAGGCCTTGGCGGCTTGATAGGCATCGCTTTCATAGCAGGCCAGCGCCTGTTCATAGCTGGGAAATTCGATGACAACTGTGCGGGCGCGAGCCTTGCCTTCAGGCTCGCTCCTCTCGCCGCCGCGTACAAGAAACTTGGCCCCGTAATCGGCGAATGGGGCCGCATTGGCAGCAATGTAAGATTTGTAGGTTTCAATGTCGTCTACATCGACATGGGCAACCCAGTATCCTTTGGCCACAAGGTGTCCTCCGCTGGTATCGGATGCAAGGTGCGGAGGAACAGGTTGAAATTCAATCCCCTAAAAGTGGATCATCCACCGGATTGCAGCGCGGCGCGTGCTGAATCCTGTAACCAAGCGGTCATTTGCCGATAGGGAACCGGGCCATAGCTGATCCGGGCCACGCCGAGTTTCGCCAGCGTCGGCGTGTCAGGCGTGCCGGGCAGGGCGATGATGTTGACCGGCAGGTCGGTGGCCGCGCAAAGCTGGCCGATCATGGATTCGTCTTTCAGGCCCGGCGCGAAGAACCCGCTGGCTCCGGCATCGGCGTAGGCGGCCGCGCGGGCCATGGCGTCATCCAGCATCGCTTGATCATGCGTGTCCGGAGCGGCTTTGAGGAAGATGTCAGTGCGGGCGTTGATGAAGGCGGGAACACCGGCCACGTCACAGCTTTCGCGCATCGCAGCGACACGCGCTGCCTGTGTTTCGATGTCATAAAGATCTTTAGTTCCAACGACCTGATCTTCGAAGTTAAAGCCGATTACACCGGTTTCCAGCGCGCGTTTGACATTGGCCGATATGCCAAAAGTATCCTCGGCATAAGCGCCTTCGAGGTCCATGGTGACCGGTATATCAACCGCCTCGACAATGCGGCGAGCGTTGTCTAACGCCAACTCAAACGGGATGTTCTGGCCGTCCGAAAACCCCTGCGCCATCGCGACCGGAGCACTGCCAGTCGCCAGCGCTTTGGCCCCTGCATCGCGTACAGCGACGGCGCTGCCGGGGTCCCAAATGTTATAGAGGATGACCGGATCACCCTTCTTGTGCAGGGCGGCAAATGTTTCTGCTTGGGTAATCTGATCGGTCATGGCCGGTCTCCTGTCGCTGCTATGGCGGCAGTTAACCGTGCAAACCGCCGGCGCGTAAAGATATTTCGCGCCGACTGGTACAAATCTGTTATCGGCCCGTGATCAGACCAGACGCGAGGTGTCTTTCGCGGCGCGCACGAATTCGCGGAACAGGGGGTGCGGGTCGAAGGGTTTGGATTTCAGTTCCGGGTGATACTGAACACCAATAAACCATGGGTGATCCGACCATTCGACGATTTCCGGCAGGCGACCATCCGGGGACATGCCCGAGAAATTCAGGCCTGCCTTTTCCAGTTTGTCGCGGTACTTGATGTCGACCTCGTAGCGGTGACGGTGGCGTTCCTCAATCTGGGTGCCGCCATAGACTTCCGCGACCTTCGAGCCTTCGGCCAGAACCGCATCATAGGCGCCCAAACGCATGGTGCCGCCCTTGTCGTCTCCGACTTTGCGTTCGACCTTGTGGTTGCCCTGCACCCATTCTTTCAGGTGGTAAACAACGGGTTCAAAACGCTTTTTCCCGGCTTCATGGTCGAATTCTTCGGACCCGGCTTCGGTGATTCCCGCCGCGTTGCGTGCGGCTTCGATCACGGCCATCTGCATGCCCAGACAGATGCCCAGATAGGGCACTTTGTGTTCACGCGCATATTGAGCGGCCTTGATCTTGCCTTCTGTCCCACGCTCGCCAAAGCCGCCTGGGACGAGGATGGCGTGGAAGCCTTCCAGATGAGGTGCGGCGTCTTCGTTGTCAAACACCTCGGCATCGACCCACTCGATCTTGACGCGGACGCGGTTGGCCATGCCGCCATGGGTCAGGGCCTCGGCAATTGACTTATAGGCATCTTCAAGCTGGGTGTATTTGCCGACGATGGCTACTTTCACTTCGCCTTCGGCGTTGTGGATGCGGTCGCTGACGTCTTCCCATTTGGCCAGATCGGGCTTGGGGGCCGGGCTGATCTGGAATGCGTCC
Source organism: Ruegeria sp. C9 (assembly GCF_056537585.1). Lineage (NCBI taxonomy): Bacteria > Pseudomonadati > Pseudomonadota > Alphaproteobacteria > Rhodobacterales > Roseobacteraceae > Ruegeria > Ruegeria sp. C9. The sequence goes on along the minus strand of NZ_JBQFRU010000007.1, from coordinate 220,168 downwards.
AGAACCGCCTGATCCAGACCTTCACGGTGATAGGCCAGCGGGGCGTCGTAGATGGTGCTGAGGTCTTGTGCGGCAATCACGCTGTCGGGGCGGACGTTACAGAACAGGGCCAGCTTTTCGCGTTCTTTGGTTGGAATCGGTCCCTCGGACCGGCAAACCAGAATGTCAGGGGCTAGACCGATCGAGCGCAACTCTTTCACCGAATGCTGGGTTGGCTTGGTTTTCAACTCGCCAGAGGCTTTGATATAGGGCAGCAGCGTCAGGTGCATGAAGATACACTGACCGCGCGGCTTGTCCTGACTGAACTGGCGGATCGCTTCAAAGAAGGGCAGGCCCTCAATATCACCTACGGTGCCGCCGATTTCGCAGAGCATGAAATCAACCTCATCCTCGCCAATGGCGATGAAATCCTTGATTTCGTTGGTGACGTGCGGGATCACCTGAATGGTCTTGCCGAGGTAATCTCCACGGCGTTCTTTCTCCAGCACGTTGGAATAAATCCGCCCCGAGCTGACCGAGTCGGTCTTGCGTGCCGCCACACCGGTGAAGCGTTCGTAGTGGCCAAGGTCCAGATCGGTTTCAGCGCCGTCATCGGTGACGAATACTTCGCCGTGTTCGAAGGGCGACATGGTGCCCGGATCGACGTTTAGATAGGGGTCCAGCTTGCGCAGACGCACCGAATATCCGCGGGCCTGCAACAGCGATCCCAACGCCGCCGAAGCCAGTCCTTTGCCCAAGGACGAAACCACACCACCAGTGATGAAAATAAAACGCGCCATGTTTTTCGGCTGCTCCCGTGAGACGTCATTATTAGCTGCCCGGCGGTTCGAAAAAACCGCTGCATCACGGGACTTCACGTATAAAGGATTCGCGCACATAGCGCAAGAGAACCGCAAGATGCTGTTGCAGTTCCCTTATGGCTTTCTAGGTTTTGTGGCTTAGTCGGCCGCCTGCGGGATCAGCGGAGCATTGTCGCCTTGCGCCGGCGGCAACAATTCATCTGCCGATGGGACTGCCGGAGCGCTTTCCTCAGCCGGGGCCGGGGCAGGCACGCCCAAACGGTCAATCACCGAGCTGCCAGAAGATTTCTGGGCCGCCAGAATCGTCAGCGTGATCGAGGTGACGATAAAGCACGCGGCCAGGATCCATGTCAGCTTGCCCAACGCCGTTGCTGCCGCGCGGCCCGTCATGGCCCCGCCGCCACCGCCACCCATCCCAAGGCCGCCGCCTTCGGAACGTTGCATCAGCACAACGACAATCAGGCCCAAGGCCAGAAGAAGGTGGATGATGAGAACGACGTTTTCCATGGTGGTCCTGTACAGCGTGGCGTGTATCGCGTGGTACTTATGCAAGTTTGCCAGCGGGGGCAAGTCACGAGTTGGCATCACGTGCGGTGATGTTTCATATCACACCAAAGAGACTGGACAGAGCGCTGTTCTGTCGCGCAGGCTGCGCCTCATGCCACATGATGATCACGACCACCCGCACGCCCTGTTGCCTCCCGAACCCGCGCTGCGCGTCAAAGCGCTTGAGACGATTCTGACCCGCAAGGGTCTGATTGATCCTGCAGCGCTGGATGAAATCATCGATACTTATCAGAACAAGATAGGTCCACAGAACGGCGCGCATGTTGTTGCCAAGGCTTGGAGTGATCCCGATTTCAGAGCCGCGCTGCTGGCAGACGCCACATCAGTCGTGGCGGATCTGGGCTATTACGGTCGTCAGGGTGAGCATATGGTGGTCGTCGAGAACACGCCTGAACAGCACAACATGGTCGTCTGCACCTTGTGCAGCTGTTACCCGTGGCCGCTGCTAGGAATTCCACCGGGCTGGTACAAATCTGACGCTTACCGCGCCCGCGCCGTGCGAGAGCCGCGCAAGGTCCTGTCTGAGTTTGGCGTTACCTTGCCCGAAGGCACTTCGGTTCGCGTCTGGGATTCGACGGCCGAAATTCGTTACCTCGTCCTGCCGATGCGCCCAGAGAGCACAGAAGGATTGAACGCGGATGAACTGGCCGCGCTGGTCACCCGCGACAGCATGATCGGCACTGGGCTACCCAAGGTGCCGTCATGACGCGCGTACATGATATGGGAGGGCGCTTTGGTGATGGTCCGGTGAACCCGGAACCCGAAGACGCGCCGGTGTTTGCCGAAGACTGGCACGGTCGGGCGCTGGCGGTAACGCTCGCTGCGGGGTTTCTGGGGCAATGGAATATCGATGTCTCACGCCACGCGCGGGAAAGGTTGTCTCCTACGGACTACGCGCGGTTTTCTTACTATGAGAAATGGATGTCCGGTCTGGCTGATCTTCTGGTCGAAAAGGGTGTCCTGACGCTTGATGATTTGCGCGGTGTTGACGGGGATGGTGTTCATCCTCTGACTGAGCGTACCCTGAAGGCTGACGCCGTCGCAGGCGCTTTGGCCAAAGGTGGACCCGCAGATCGCCCGTCGAACGTCGAAGTTCGGTTTCAGGCTGGACAGGCCGTCCGAACCTTGGGCCAGAGCGCCAATCGACTGGTTGATGGCGGCCACACCCGGTTGCCGATCTATGCCGCGGGTGCAACGGGTCGCATCCTCAGGCTGCATGGCACTCATGTCCTGCCGGATTCCAACGCCCATGGGTTGGGTGAAGCCCCCGAGCCGCTATATGCGGTCGTGTTTCCCGCCTCAGAACTTTGGGCAAACCCCGAGCATCCGGCGGATGAAGTCGTGCTGGACCTCTGGCAGTCTTATTTGGAGCCCGCATGAGCGATTGTATCACTCACTCGGCCCCCGAGCCGGTTTTTGCCGAGCCCTGGCACGCGCAGGTTTTTGCGGTCACAGTGGCCTTGAACGAAGCGGGCCGGTTTGATTGGCCGGACTGGGCGGGACGGTTTTCCAATACTTTGAAACGGAACGGCCTCAAAAAAGATCTGGATGGTGGGGACGATTACTTTCACGCTTGGTTAGAGACCTTGGAGGCGCTGCTGGCTGAGCAGGGGGAAGCGCCCACTGATGATGTCCAGGATCTTCGCAATGCATGGGAAGAGGCTTACCTGACAACACCCCACGGTCATCCCGTACAATTGCGCTAAAAGCAGAGGGGGCGCTGCCCCCGCCGCCCGTCCGGGCGACTCCCCCGAGGTACTTTTGGCCAGATGAAGCAGGGGACCCGCTCTTCATCAGGCCAAAAACACCTCCGCCGGAGGCATCGCGCGCAGCACGATTTGTGTCTGCGGCGAAATATCGGTTTCCCTGCCGTCTGTGCCCGGCTATATGAGCCGGGTTTGAATATTCAGCGCAAAAGGACCGGATATGGCCAACGTGGTTGTTGTCGGCGCCCAGTGGGGCGACGAAGGAAAAGGCAAGATCGTCGACTGGCTCAGTGAGCGAGCGGATGTGATCGCGCGTTTTCAGGGTGGACATAATGCCGGGCACACGCTGGTCATTGAGGGTGAGGTTTACAAACTGCATGCGCTACCTTCGGGCGTCGTACGCGGTGGAAAGCTGAGCGTGATCGGCAATGGGGTCGTTTTGGACCCTTGGCACCTGATCAAAGAGATCGGTACGATCCGCGCGCAGGGTGTCGATATCACGCCCGAGACGCTGATGATTGCCGAGAACACCCCGCTGATCCTACCGTTCCATGGCGAGCTGGATCGTGCGCGCGAAAGCCAGAATTCGGTAGCCAAGATCGGGACGACCGGTCGCGGGATCGGTCCGTGTTATGAGGACAAGGTCGGGCGGCGTGTAATCCGGGTGGCTGATCTGGCTGATGATGCGACGTTGGCGCTGCGGGTCGATCGGGCCTTGGTCCATCACAATGCGCTGCGCAATGGGCTGGGGTTGGAACCTATTGATCGTGACGCGTTGATTGCGCAGTTGAAAGAGATCGCGCCGCAGATTTTGCCTTTCGCAGCCCCGGTGTGGAAGGTGCTGAACGAGAAGCGCAAGGCAGGCAAGCGAATCCTGTTCGAAGGCGCACAGGGTGCGCTGCTAGATATCGATTTCGGGACCTATCCATTTGTGACATCGTCGAATGTGATTGCGGGCCAGGCCTCGACAGGCGTTGGGATTGGGCCGGGTTCGATCGACTTCGTTTTGGGCATCGTCAAGGCGTACACGACCCGCGTGGGTGAGGGGCCTTTCCCAACCGAATTAGACGACGAAGATGGCCAGCGCCTGGGCGAACGGGGGCATGAGTTCGGCACCACGACGGGGCGCAAACGCCGTTGTGGTTGGTTCGATGCCTGTCTGGTACGCCAAACCTGCGCGACTAGCGGTGTGAACGGCATCTCCCTGACTAAGCTGGATGTGTTGGACGGGTTCGAGACGCTGAAAATTTGTGTCGGGTATGAGCTGGATGGCGATCGTCTGGACTATCTGCCGACCGCCGCCGACCAGCAAGCACGTTGCACGCCGATTTACGAAGAGATGCCGGGCTGGAGCGAATCCACCGAAGGCGCGCGCAGTTGGGCAGACTTGCCTGCGAACGCGATCAAATACGTGCGCCGCGTCGAGGAATTGATCGAATGTCCGGTCGCCCTTTTGTCCACCAGCCCGGAGCGGGAGGACACCATTCTGGTGACCGACCCGTTTGCAGATTGATGAGCAGCAACGACAAACCCGGCCTCAGCTATAAGGCACGTCGGCGGTGGTCATTGGTGCTGCTGCTGATCGGGCTCCCCATCTATATCGTTGCGGTTGTGACAATCGTGAACTGGCTGGATCGCCCGCCGATCTGGCTGGAACTTCTGGTATATGTCGCGCTTGGCATTGTCTGGGCGTTGCCGTTCAAATTTGTCTTCCGCGGGGTGGGCAAAGAGGACCCGGATCAAGATCAAAGCTAAGCCGCCCGATTGTCTTGGTGTCTTCTGCGTGGCACGATGTTTGCGACTTTCTTTCGCGGCAACCAGAGGCAGATAGGGCATGAAAAACCGGGTATTAGCGGCGGTTACCACAACATGTATCGCGAGCAGCGCTCAGGCCGATGATTGGCGCTATACCATTGCGCCTTATTTCTGGGGGCCGGAATTCAGAACCTCACTGGACGTGGGACCAAACCCGCCGGTGAACGGGGATACCTCGATCTTCGACATTCTGAAGGGCGCGTTCCTGATCGCTGGTCAGGCCCGAAATGGGCGTTGGACCATTGGTGGTGAATTCAATTATCTCAATTTGGGTGACGATGTCTCGGTCGGTCGGTTTGACGATGCAGCCAGTTGGGATCTTGAGGGCACGATGGTCTCACTGGCGGCCAGCTATGCGGTCTATCAGGATGATCGGTCACGGTTGGAAGCGTTGGCCGGGCTGCGCCATTGGGACCTGGATGTTTCGACCACCGTGCTGGATCGCACCTTCAGCACAGATCAAAGCTGGACCGACCCGTTGATCGGCGCACGCTATAACTACGCGCTGAATGACCGCTGGAGCCTCACAGCGATGGGCAATATCGGCGGCTTCGGTTATGGCTCGGAATTCCAGTGGGAAGCGCTGGTGCAGGCTAGTTGGAAGTGGCGTGAGAATATCAACGTTGCGGGCGGGTATCGCCATCTGGATGTTGAGTTTGAAGACGGGCGCGATGTGATTGATCTGATCCTGACCGGCCCTTACGTGGCGCTGGCGTTCAACTTCTGAACTTGATTGGCTTTTTGGCTGCCAGCCACGGAACGAAAAAGGGCCAAAGTTTCCTCTGGCCCAATTTTGTCTTGAGGGGGTATTGGGGGATCTTGGTGTCAGCCAGCGGCACGCTCGTCGTCGTTCGGGCGGAACCCGATTTGGGTTGAGGCGGCGAAACGGCCACCTCCGGCCTTTTCGATCTTGCCGTCCCGCAGTAACTGACCGAATGAGCGCAAGCTTTCTTCGCGGTTGAACGAGTCCTGCTTGAGCGAGCGAACTTTGTTCATCAGCTGTGGACGCGAGAACTGCTCCTGACCTTCGATGAAGGACAGATAAGCCGCGGCAGCTTCCAGCAGGTCGAGTAGCGATTGGGCACCCTGTTCTTGCGCAAAGGCTGCAAAACCACCTTCTTCATCTGCAGATTCCTCGTCCGCTGAGGTGACACGGCGCGGTGTCACCGGGCCGGTGTCAGCCGTTTCGGTATCCACCCGCTGTTCAGCCACCAGTTTCAATGGTGCGGCAGCATCCGGGGTGGGGCGTTCACTGGTGACCTCGATCTCGGGTCGGCGTGGATTGACGACCGAGGCCAGATCACCGCGATAATCATCCTCGGGGGTCTGAGATTTGTCTGCGCCATCTTCGCGGTCTGCTTCGGTTGCAGCAACGGCAGTGCGCAGGTGAGAATATGTTTCGCGCTGACCGCTAGTGGCAGGATCATCCATATGGGCGCCCGCTTCGTCCATCAGGCGCGAGACGTCCTGATCCAGACCCGTCATATCGGGCAGCTCAGCCGTCGTGTTTGCCGCCAGCTCGGTTTCTACCAGCGCCATTTCGTCAAGCAGCAGCGCCTCATCCTCGGCCGAGATGACGCCATTGGTGAGGCCGGTAAGATCCGGTGATGTTTCATCTTCGTCGGTGTCGTCCTGGCCATTCAGGATGTTTGACGGGCCTTCGTCTTCAGTTTCAGATTCGTCGTCGAGGTCCGAGAACAACACGTCCTTGTCCGTGACATCGGCCGACGGCTGTTCGGGCGCTTCGTCCTCGTCTTCAAGTTCGGCAGTGATCGCCGGTGAGATGATCGGGGCTGCTTCGACTTCGTCCTGCTCGATAGCGGCAGGCGCGAGTGGTTCTTCGTCCTCAACCGGCAGCTCGGCAATCGTTGCCATTTGCTCGGGTTCGGCAGGCTGTTCGACCTGCGGGGCCGTTGCCGGAGCGTCGTCCGTAGCAGTGTCTTCCAGATCGGCCGGGCTCAGCGCGCCGGACTCAAAAGCGGCAGAGATTGCATCGACCTTTGGCTTCACAGGCTGCAGATAGCTGACGTCTTCGTCTTCAGAGTATCCGGCAGGGGCAGCATCGGAATGCGAAACAACAGCCCGGATTCGCTGCAGCTTGGCTGCGATACTGTCAGCGGCGGGGGCATCGTCGGATTGCGGAGCAGACGGAGCAGGGGGAACAACATCCGCGACAGGCTGAACAGGTTCAGGTGTTGTGGCTGGCGCAATTGCAGCGGGGGTCGGTGCTGCAACCGGGGCGGCTTCCGTTGCGCGCAGCAACAGGCCGGTCTCGTTCTGGCTGGCTTCAACCTTCTGTGCGGCGTCCCGCTGTGCGATCCGGGTCAGCATCTCGGCGTCAGGCTGAGGGGGTTCCGATCCGAAGTATCGGTCATCCGCTGCAAGGTCCCGGAAATACTCGGCGATCGCCTTCATTGTTTCAAATGAATCGTCAAAACCTTCGAGGGTGCACGAGAAGGTGCCGTATGAAACGGTGAGTACCTTGTTGTTCTGTACCATCAGACGCATGTCCTTTACAAACTACCAGGTCGACTACCAGACACAGCAGGGGCAACCGACTCGAAACTCTAGCCATGAAGCTATCATTTTGTGGTTTCATTATGTCCAAAACTGGAAAATATGGTCAATCTTGTGGAAAATGGGGCAATTGTTCGCTCTGGCGGGCCAATCGGGCTGTTTGGTGGGGGCGAAATCTGTTCAGAGGATGTGAATCTGGTGCTAAATCGCGTCAATTCTGCCGTTGCGGCGGATGGCGGTGCGGCTGCGTTGATTGATTCGGGACGGATGCCGGACGCAGTGATCGGCGATTTGGACTCGATTACGGCAGAATATCGGGCCCGGATTCCCAAGGATCGGTTGTTCCGGATATCCGAGCAGAACAGCACCGATTTTGACAAGGCGCTGCGCAATATGGATGCGCCTGTGGTGCTGGCAGCAGGATTTCTGGGCGCGCGGGTGGATCATCAGTTGGTGGCGTTCAATACTCTGGTTCGGTTGCAGGATCGGCCTTGTGTCCTGTTGGGCGCACGAGAAATTGTCTTTCATGCGCCACCCAGGATCAGTCTGGAGCTCACAGTAGGAGACACGGTTTCATTGTTTCCGCTGCGGCGGGTGACCGGGCGCAGCGAGGGGCTGGAATGGCCGATTGATGATCTGGTGCTAGAACCGGACGGGCAGGTCGGAACCTCAAACCGAGCGCTAGGCGCGCTAACGCTTGAGGTCGATGGACCCGGGTTGCTGACGATCCTGCCGCGCGCGGCGTTGGATCAGGTCATGCAGGCGTTTCAGTCGGGCCGGACCGAGCGTTGGCCCGCTCGTGCAAGATAACGTAGAGCCCGGCGGCGATGGTGATGCCGATGCCCAGCGCGGCCAGCCCGTTTGGCAGATCGTGGAAGATCAGCCAGCCGATCAGGGTGGCGACCGGAATCTCTAGATATTGCATCGGGGCCAGAGTCGCAGACGGCGCATAGCGCAGAGACCATGTCATCAGCAGATGCGCCAAGGTGCCCAGCACACCGATCCCCAGTAGCAGCCAGAGCGTCTCGGCCGTGGGCATCGTCAGGGACATTGCTGGCAGGCCGATCTGGGAACCCAGCAGGACAATCGGAAGCAAAAAGACGGTAGCCATGGCCCCCGATACCGCCTGCAGTGCAACCGGGTCTGTTTCCTTGGCGATCTGCCGCGTAACCAACATGAACAGGGCGAAGACCGCCGCAACGATCAGGGGCAGCAAGGCGGGCGCGCCGACCTCAGCAAAGCTGGGCTGGATCACCAGCAAGGTGCCAATGAATCCCACGACACAGGCGATCAAACGACGGGGGCCGACCTGTTCGCCCAGAACGTATTTGCCCAAAAGCAGCATGATGAAGGGCATTACAAAGGCGATGGCCACGGTATCGGCCAGCGGCATATATTGCAGCGCTGTGAACATCGCTGCGATCCCAATGATGTGCAGAAGGGTGCGGATCATCGTCAGGCGCAAAACGCGCGGCGTCATCTTCCATGGCTTGCCGGTCATCGCGATCAGTGGGATCAAGATCATCGCCTGAACAGCAAACCGAACCAGTACCAGCAGTCCCAATGCTGTGGTTTCACCCAACAGCTTTGCCATCCCGTCACCCAGCGGTGCGAGCACGCAAAAACCGAGCATCAATATGATGCCGAGAACGGGACGATCCTGAGTCATGTGCGCGACGCTAGCGCTTTAGCGGCACAGGGGGAAGCTCTGATCTCAGGTGTCGGGCAGGGGTTGGACTTTGGTGTAATCCGGGCCGATGCAGGTGGGCAGGCCGTCACCAAGCTGCAGCCAGCTAAGCTTTTCCTCGTGCGCGACATGCAAGGTTGGGCTGAGTGCTTCGGGTTTTTCCAGCGTCGCCACATAGAGGTGCATCACATCCGACATCACCGTGGACCGGAAGGATATCGGCGTGCCGCAATGGGGGCAGAAACTGCGCTCGACTCCGGGTGAGGAATTGAAGCGTTTCGGCTGCTCACCGGTCCAGCGCCAATTGCCGTCGCGCACGCCGAAATAGGTGGTCATCGGAGCGGCGCATTGGCGACGGCAGCTGTCGCAATGGCAGGTGACACAGGACAGAACCGGAGGATCAACCTCGTATCCAATCTTGCCGCATAGGCAGTGTCCGCGCATGTCACCCCACTTGTTCTTGCTGTCAGATCAGCAGTTCGGCACGTTGACGGCCAACCCGCCCAAAGAGGTTTCTTTGTATTTCTCGTGCATATCCTCGCCGGTCTGGCGCATCGTTTCAATGGCCGCGTCCAAAGGCATAAAGTGCTTGCCGTCGCCACGCAGGGCCAGCGATGCGGCAGAGACGGCCTTAATCGCGCCCAAGCCGTTACGCTCGATACACGGCACCTGCACAAGGCCCGCGACTGGGTCGCAGGTCATGCCAAGGTGATGTTCCAACGCGATCTCGGCGGCATTTTCAACCTGCTCAGGCGTACCGCCCATCACGGCGCACATGCCTGCCGCAGCCATGGCTGACGCGCTGCCAACCTCGGCCTGACAGCCCGCTTCAGCGCCCGAGATCGAAGCGTTGAACTTGACCAGACCACCGATGGCGGCGGCGGTCAGCAGGAAATCCTCGACATGGCTTTCGGACGCGCCGGGCACGTGATCGAGGTAATAGCGCAGAACTGATGGCAGCACGCCTGCCGCGCCATTTGTAGGGGCGGTGACAACTTGCCCACCGGCTGCGTTTTCCTCGTTTACGGCCATGGCGTAGACGCTCATCCAGTCGTTGATCGTATGCGGGGCATTCAGGTTCATGCCGCGTTCCGCCAGCAGGGCATCGTGGATGCCCTTGGCGCGGCGGCGCACGCTGAGACCACCGGGCAGGATGCCATCCGTTTTTAGCCCACGCTCGATGCAGTCATTCATGACCTGCCAAAGACGCGCGGTGCCTTTGGCAAAGCTATCCGCGCAACCGCGCGCGATCTCATTTTCGCGCTTCATCTGAGCGATGCTTTTACCGTTGTCTTTGGCCATTTGCAGCATTTCGGCGGCGGATTTGAACGGGAAGGGCACAGGCGCACCTTCGTCAGTTGCCTTGCCTTCGGCCAATTCCTCTTCCGTAAGAACAAATCCTCCACCGATGGAGTAGTAGACCTGACGCAGGATGACATCGCCTTGTGCGTCAGTGGCCATCAGGATCATACCATTGGCATGACCGGGCAGATTGTTGTCGTAGTCGAAGATCAGATCGGCTTTGGGATCAAAGCTCAGCGTCGGCAGGCCTTCGGGTGTCACCGTATGGGATTCTGCGATAGCTGCCAGTGTGGCTTCGGCCTTGTCGTTGTCATAGGTGTCAGGCACAAACCCGGCGAGGCCCAGAATGGTAGCGCGGTCGGTGGCGTGGCCGACGCCGGTAAAGGCCAGCGAGCCGTGCAACGAGCCGCGCAGGCCCGAAAACTCGAACGGTGAGGCGCGCATCAGGTCAAGGAACCGTGCGGCGGCCACCATCGGACCCATGGTGTGGGAAGAAGATGGGCCGATGCCCACTTTGAACATATCGAAGACAGAGAGAAACATATCAGGTAGCTGAGCCTTCTGGAGGGTTGGCGTAGGTCGGCGAGGTGAAGGGAGTGACCCCCAGCCCCTCGGCGGCAATGGCGGCGCGGGTCGACGGGTTTGATTCTAGCTGCATCAGGATTTTTTGCAGATAAGGCGTGTCGGCGAGTTGATACCAGCTGCGGTCCGCCTTAGCGGGATAAAGCGCCATCCAACGCATCATGCAGGCGACATATATCGTCAGGACTGACGGGTGATCAGCACTGAACCAGTCGGGCGCTTTTTGGGCTTGAGCATCCAGCAGATTCAGGTGCTGCCGCAGCCGGGGGCGGATGCCGGAGCGTAGTGTATCGGCCTGATCTGCCGCGATGTATTTCTCGGCATAAAACAGGATTCGCAGGTCGGCATGCAGGGTATTAGAGGCGAAGAACAGCCACTTCAGGAATGCCGCCCGATCAGGGCTGACCTGTGTCGGGGCCAATTGCCCATGCGTATCAGCCAGCCACAGCAGGATTGCGGCGGTCTCGAAGATCGGACCCTGGGGCGTCTCCAGCACCGGGATCAGCCCGTTCGGATTCAACGCCCGATACGCCGCACTATTCTGTGCATCGCGGGCGCGATCGACCAATACGGTCTCATAGGGCAGGCCCATCTCTTCCAGCGCCAGTCGGATCACCAGCGAGGCGTTGTCGGGGGCGTAGTGCAGGCGGTATGGCGATTCCATGGCGACTATCTAGGGGGTCTGGCGATCACAATAGAGGCTGATTGCGACGTTTCCTATCGGAAACGCGTATTTCAGCGACATGTTAGCACAGGTGCGGAGTGTTTTGCCTCTCGCAGTTGCGCGGGGCATTCCGTATAAGTCTGGCAGTATTCTTGGGGGAAGCTGCCATGACCAGAGACTTGTCGCCCATCGACAAAGCGAAATACGTTGCTGCCTGTCGCGCCGCCGATCTTGTTCAGGACGGGATGCGTGTGGGATTGGGGACAGGCTCGACCGCCGCATGGTTGGTGCGCCGCCTGGGTGAACGGGTGCGCGATGGAGGGTTGAAAATCAAGGGCGTTCCGACGTCGACCGCGACGGCGCAATTGGCGCGGGAAGAAGGGATCGAGGTCGTCTCGCTGGACCAGGCCGGCTGGTTGGACCTGACAATCGACGGCGCGGATGAGTTTGATGGCGAGTTCAACCTGATCAAGGGCGGTGGTGCTGCGCTGTTGCAGGAAAAGATTGTGGCCACAGCCAGCGATCAGATGGTGGTGATCGCGGATGCAGGCAAAGAGGTTGAGACGCTGGGCGCATTCCCTTTGCCGGTCGAGGTGATCCCGTTCGGCTGGCAGACCACCCGCACCCTGATTGAAGAAGCGCTGGACACGATGGATGTGCTGGGCACTTCGGTCACGCTGCGGATGAACGGTGAGGCACCCAAGGTTACGGATGAGGGCAATCACATTCTGGACCTGCATCTCAAGCGGATCGGCAATGCCCGCCAACTGGCACTGGTGATGAATCAGATCCCGGGTGTGGTCGAAAATGGGCTGTTCATTGATATCTGCGACAAGGTTGTCATTGGTTATGGCGATGGCCGGGTCGAATTGCGTGATATCAATGAGGGTACAGTCCTGACCGATATGCTGGGCGACGGCGGGGACAACCTGTTTTCTGATCTGGCGGACTAAAGATCAGGCAGGTGGCGCGATAAACTGCAGAAGAAAAATCACTATTTCCCGCGTCAGGGGTTGGCAGTTCAGGATTTGCGCCCAGATATCCAGTGAATTTTGGCCACGCGGAATAAAAGGAACTCGTACATGAGCTTTGACTATGATCTGTTCGTCATCGGAGGCGGCTCGGGCGGAGTTCGCGCGGCACGGGTGGCGGCGGGTGAAAACGGCGCCAAAGTGGCCTTGGCGGAAGAGGATCGTTACGGCGGAACCTGCGTGATCCGTGGCTGTGTACCCAAGAAACTGATGGTTTTTGCCAGTGAGTTCGCTGATACGATCGGGGACGCGCAGGCTTATGGCTGGGACATGCAGCCCGGTGCGTTCAACTGGAACATGTTCAAAGGCAAACTGCACGCAGAACTCGACCGGTTGGAAGGCATCTACCGCAATATCCTGAAGAACAATGGTGTCGAAAGTTTCGACCAGCGCGCCCATGTGGTTGATCCGCATACGGTTGAACTGGCTGATGGTACCCGCAAGACGGCCAAGCATATTCTTGTCGCAACGGGCGGTCGCCCGGTTGTACCCGAGTTCCCGGGATCAGAGCTTGCGATCACCTCGAATGAAATTTTCCATCTGGATGAATTGCCCGAATCCATGCTGATCGTTGGCGGTGGATATATCGCCTGTGAATTTGCCGGGATCATGAATGGGATGGGGGTCAAAACGACTCAGTTCTATCGCGGGGCGCAGATTCTGCGGGGCTTTGATGATGAGGCGCGCGGGCTGATCAGTGAAGAGATGTGCCAGAACGGGATCGACCTGCATCTGGGTACCAACGTGCTTGAGATGAAAAAGCAAGGCGACAAAATCTGGGTGAAGGCCACAAATGGCTCCGAGCAGCTATTCGACGTTGTGATGTATGCCACGGGTCGCGCGCCGAATGCGGATGATCTGGGGCTTGAGGCTTTGGGCGTCGCGCGCGGTCGCAAGGGTGAGATCATCGTGGATGAGTACAGCCAGACCGGCGTGCCCTCGATCTTTGCCATTGGCGATGTAACGGATCGGGTGAACCTGACCCCTGTGGCGATCCGCGAAGGCATGGCCTTTGTCGAGACCGTCTTTAAAGCCAATCCAACGCCCGTTGATCACGAACTGATCCCGACCGCGATCTTTACCCAGCCGGAAATGGGTACTGTGGGCCTCAGCGAGGAAGCGGCTGCGGAACAGGAACCGATTGAGGTTTATGCGACCTCATTCAAGCCCATGCAGAAGGCGTTTGCTGGAGGCACACAGCGCGTGCTGATGAAGCTGATCGTGTCGCAAGAGACGCGGAAAATACTCGGCTGTCACATCGTTGCGCCGGGCGCGGGTGAGATGATCCAACTTGCCGGAATTGCCGTAAAGATGGGTGCCACCAAAGAAGATTTCGACCGTACGGTTGCAGTTCATCCGGTGATGGCCGAAGAACTGGTGACAATGCGGCAACCTGTGCGCACGGCTTGATTTGCAAGCGCGCGCACACACGTTACAAGGGAACCCGTGATCACACGGTCCAACACAAGGGAAAAGATACATATGGCGGGCAACAGCGGCGGCCCCTGGGGGGGCGGAGGCTCATCCGGAGGCGGAGGAAATCGGGGTAACAACGGGGATGGGCGCAAGCCCCCCGAAGGTGACGGCCCGCAGATCCCCGAGATCGATGAGCTGATGAAAAAGGGCCAGGAACAGCTACGCGTCCTGATGGGCGGTCGTGGCGGCGGTGGCCGTGGTACAAATGGTTCGGGCGGCGGCGGTGGCCCCGCGTTTACCAAGGGAACCGTAGCGATCGGTCTGCTCGTCGCGGCTGGTCTTTGGGGTTTGGCGAGCTTCTATACCGTCAAACCTGAAGAACAGTCTGTCGAACTGTTTCTGGGCGAATTCTCGGCGGTCGGAAACCCGGGCCTGAACTTTGCCCCTTGGCCGTTTGTAACCGCCGAGGTCATTCCGGTGACCCGCGAACAGAACGAAGACATGGGCGGTGCCCGTGGCAGCGACGATGGTCTGATGCTGACCGGTGACGAGAATGTGGTTGATATCGACTATCAGGTTGTCTGGAACATCAACGACCCGGCGAAATTCCTGTTCAACCTGCGTGATCCGCGCCAGACGATCCGCGCCGTGTCTGAATCGGCGATGCGTGAGATTATTGCGCAGAGCGAACTTGCGCCGATCCTGAACCGGGATCGCGGTATCATTGCTGATCGCCTGCAGGAACTGATCCAAGAGACAATGGACAGCTACGATTCGGGTGTGAACATCGTTCGTGTGAACTTTGACAAGGCTGATCCACCGCAGGACGTGATTGCCGCGTTCCGCGACGTTCAGGCCGCCGCGCAGGAGCGTGACAGGTTGCAGAACGTCGCTGACGCCTATGCCAACCGCGTTCTCGCTGAGGCGCGTGGTGAGGCCGCGCAGGTACTGGAAGAGGCTGAAGCTTATCGTGCCCAGCAGATCAACGGTGCACAGGGTGAAGCCAGCCGCTTTAGCGCGGTTTTGGAGGAATATTCCAAAGCACCTGATGTGACCCGCAAACGTCTGTATCTGGAACGCATGGAGCAGGTGCTGGGTGATGTGGACAAGATCATTCTGGATGAAAACTCGACAGGATCGGGGCAGGGCGTTGTGCCTTATCTGCCGCTCAACGAGTTGCGCCGTAACCCTGCAGGGGAGAGCAACTGATGCGTAAGACAACGTTTATTCTGCCGATCATCTTTCTTGCGATAGTCGGTGTTCTGTCCTCGATCTTCATCGTGGACGAGCGTGAACGCGCTCTGGTTCTGCAATTTGGTCGCGTTGTTGCGGTTAAGGAAGATCCGGGGCTGGCATTCAAAATCCCGCTGATTCAGGAAGTGGTGCGGTATGACGACCGTATCCTGTCGATTGACGTTCAGCCGCTGGAAGTGACGCCTCTGGACGATCGTCGTCTGGTGGTCGATGCCTTCGCACGCTACCGGATTTCTGATCTGGAACAGTTCCGTCAGGCCGTTGGTGTCGGCGGTATCCCGGTTGCCGAGGATCGTCTGGACCGCATCCTGCGCGCCGAAACCCGCGAAGTGCTGGGTTC
Source organism: Ruegeria sp. C9 (assembly GCF_056537585.1). Classification (NCBI taxonomy): domain Bacteria; kingdom Pseudomonadati; phylum Pseudomonadota; class Alphaproteobacteria; order Rhodobacterales; family Roseobacteraceae; genus Ruegeria; species Ruegeria sp. C9. Next base: position 204,487 of record NZ_JBQFRU010000007.1, on the reverse strand, counting down.
GGTTTCGTCCCGTGACATCCTCAGCTCGGATCGTGCCGCGCTGATGCTGCGTATCCGCAACAGCGCGATTGCACAGGCACGTGCGCTGGGCGTGAACGTAATCGACGTGCGTCTGAAGGCGACCGATCTGCCGCAGGCCAACCTTGAGGCGACGTTTGACCGGATGAAGGCGGAACGTGAACGTGAAGCGACCGACGAACGCGCCCGCGGTAACGAAGCCGCGCAGCGTGTGCGCGCGCAGGCCGATCGGACCGTGGTTGAACTGGTCTCGGACGCCAACCGTGAGGCCGAGATCATTCGCGGTGAGGCCGATGCCGAACGCAACGCGATCTTCGCCGAAGCCTATGGTGCCGATCCGGAGTTCTTTGAATTCTACCGTTCGCTGACCGCCTATGAGAATGCCCTGCAAGGCAGCAACAGCTCGTTGATCCTGAGCCCGGACTCGGAGTTCTTCAACTACCTTGCTTCTCCGACCGGGCGTCGGGCACCGGCAGCTGCGGCCGCTGAGTGATGGGCATGATCCTTCTGGCCTTCGGGCTGGTGCTGATTGTCGAGGGGCTGGCCTATGCGCTGGCCCCTTCGCTTATTGAACGCATGCTCGAAGCGCTGCGCGCGCTGCCGGAACAGGCGCGGAGGCTGGTCGGGCTGCTGTGCGTGGTCAGCGGGCTGGTGCTGCTGTGGGGCGCATATCAGGTCGGTTTTTGATGCGATGGTTTCACGCACCGGTGATTTCCCCGCGATCCCGAGTTGCGGGCCGGGACAAACTGACTACATTGGTTGCAAAGAAGGGCATCCAGGTGATGCCAACAGAGAATTAGTCAACAAGGAGACCCCAAGTGCAGGCTAAGGCGCGCAGTGTGTCCGTCCGACAGGACGATTTTGTTATGAAGATGCGGCTGATGTGGCTGACCTTGGTGGGGGTGATGCTGGTTTTGGCTCAATCCGTGTCCGCGCAGGCGCGGGGTGACAGCCTGGCACCGCTGGCTGAACAGATTAGCCCTGCGGTGGTCAATATCACCACGTCGACGCTGATCGAAGGCCAGACTGGCCCGCAAGGGATCGTGCCAGAGGGCTCACCATTCGAAGACTTTTTCCGAGAGTTTCAGGATCGCAATGGCGGGGACAATGAAAATCGTCCACGTCGCAGCAATGCGCTGGGCTCGGGCTTCGTGATCTCGGAAGACGGCTATATCGTCACCAACAATCACGTGATTGCCGAAGCCGATGAGATATTGGTCGAGTTTTTTCCCGGTGATGGCCAGCCCGCGAAAGATTTGGTTGCCAAGGTAATCGGCCGGGACGAAAAGACCGACATCGCGCTGCTGAAAGTCGAGGCGGAAGGGCCGCTGAAATACGTGCAGTTCGGTGACAGCGACATTGCCCGCGTGGGCGATTGGGTGATCGCGATGGGGAACCCGCTGGGGCAAGGCTTTTCGGTGTCAGCAGGGATTATCTCGGCCCGGAATCGGGCACTGAGCGGGTCATATGATGACTACATCCAGACCGATGCTGCGATCAACCGGGGCAACTCGGGTGGGCCGCTGTTCAACATGAATGGCGAGGTGATCGGCGTAAATACTGCGATCCTGTCGCCCAATGGTGGCTCGATCGGGATTGGTTTCTCGATGGCTTCGAACGTGGTGATCAAGGTCGTTGATCAACTGCGTGAGTTCGGGGAGACCCGCCGCGGTTGGCTGGGCGTGCGCATTCAGGACGTGACCGAGGATATGGCCGAGGCGATGGGGCTGGACAAACCCGGAGGTGCGTTGATCAGCGATGTACCTGACGGCCCGGCAAAAGAAGCGGGCCTGCTGGCCGGAGACGTGATCATCAGCTTTGATGGTGTCGAGGTCGAGGATACACGCGGTCTTGTGCGGCAGGTGGGAGAGACCACCGTTGGCAAATCTGTGCGTGTGGTCGTGCACCGTGATGGAGGCACCCAGACCGTGCTGGTGACGCTGGGCCGCCGCGAAGACGCCGAACGTGCCGAGAACGGCGAAGAGCCGGAAGCCGAAACGCCGACTGAGGAAGACAAGGATATTCTTGGCCTGACCATCGCTCCGCTGGGGGATAGCCAGCGCGAGGAATTGGGTCTGGATGCCGATGCCGAAGGATTGTTGGTGACCAATGTTGATGAATCCTCGGAAGCCTTTGAAAAGGGTCTGCGCGCCGGTGATCTTATCACTGAGGCGGGGCAGCAGAAGGTGACTTCGATCACTGATCTGGAGACGCGGATGGATGAGGCGCGTGAAGCAGGACGCAAATCTCTGTTGCTGCTGGTGCGGCGGGGCGGGGAACCCCGGTTCGTAGCGCTGAGCCTAGAATAATAAACTCAGCGAACAGATCCGAAATTAGAAGGTCGGGATATTTTCCCGGCCTTTTTCATATTTCGTTAAGAAAAAAGCCATATGCCGGGGAAGGCATATGGCTCTGTACAGGGAGAGGTCGGTGGACAGATATCGGGGATGATAAAACCGACCTCCTACGGTAACGGGATTGACCTTAGGGCAATCTTAAAGCTGCGTATGTGAAGCGGATCACATCTGTGCCGAAAATTTAGATTAAATCGGATTCGGCCAGTTGCCGCAGCGCGTCAAAGTCGTGGATCTGCAGCCCGCCGCGCGAAGCTTCGACGACATTGTCGCGTTTCCATGTCGAAATGGTCTTTGACACTGCCTCACGCGTCGCACCGACAAATTCGGCCAATTCACTCTGCGAAAGCGTGATACGTGCCGTTGGGCTGTCCTGTTGTCCTGCCAGGTGCAAAAGCTTGCGCGCCAGTCGGATCGGCATCGGCAGGAATACCTGCTCGTTCAATTGAGCGCCCATATAACGCATGCGAAGACCGGCCAAGCGGATCAGATCCACCGCAAGGTCAGGATGTTCCCGGATCTGCGCCATCATGTCTTTCTGGCGAACGCGCAGGACTTTGGAGGGCTCAGCTGCAGTAACGGTTGCGGTGCGGGGACCGCTGTCGAACAACGCGATTTCCCCGAACACCTCACCTGGGCGCATCATGCTGAGAGACAGCTTGCGCCCGCTCGACGCAAGAAATGACACTTCGAGCGCACCGGAAAGAATGGCATAGAGCGCATCGCCTTCATCGTCCTGCTCGAACAGGACATCGCCCCGATCCAATGTGACTTCGGTGGCCTGGGCTGCCAGCATGGTGCGCAGCTCTTCAGAGGCTTCGGACAGGAATCCACTGTTGGGAAATGCCATCATTCGGGCGCTGATCTCCGGGGTTGAGTGGTGCGGGTGGTGACCCAACTTTTCACAGCTTCAAGCTTAAGCCAAGAAATTTTGTTAGCTTGTTACGCTTGGGCAAGAACAGTTATTGCTTGTCGGGATCATCCATGTAGCTTTGTAGCAGGTTGAACTGCATCATCAGAAACGCCATCAAGGCAATGGGAAAGCCGAAGGTTTCGATCTTGACCCATAGGTCCGTTGACATCGTGCGCCAGACCAATTCATTGGCTGCGGCCAGTACTGCGAAACAGGCACACAGACGCCGGGTGAGGATCATCCAGCCCTCGTGCTGCATGGGTAGCATCTCGTCCAGAACATATGCCAGGTAGGATTTCCCCTGCAAAAGCCCGATCCCGAGGATGGCGGAAAAGAAGCCATAGACCAGTGTTGTTTTCATCTTGAAAAACCGCTCGTCATTGAACCACGCGGTGAGGCCGCCGAAGAAAATCACCATGAATGCGGTGAAAATCTGCATCCGGCTGAGTTTGCCCGTCAGGTACCAGAGGATGCCCATGGCAGCCAGCATCAGCGGCACGAACAGGATGGTGGCGACAATGAACCCAGAATACTCGGTGCCGCCGATCACGAAATTGTCATCACGCAGGCGCAGGTAGATGAAGAAGAAGGCCAGTGGGGGGCCAAGTTCCAGTACCTGTTTGAGGAATGGGTTGATGTCTTTTTTCTCTGCCATGATTCCAACCTGCTGCTTACCCGCCCATTTCAACTATTACTGCGCCGAGTGCAATCAATGCCATCAACGCAATGCGTCTGGGGCCGACAGTTTCTTTCAGCACCAGCCAGCCGATGAGTGCTGCGAAAACGGTGGAGGTTTCACGCAGGACCGCCGCCTCTCCGACCTTGTCCAGTCGCGTGGCGAGCATGATGGCACCGAAGGACATCGGCGCGATGATGCCGCCCGCGAACCCGCGAAGCATCAGAGGTCCGAGCGCAGGGCGGTGGATCATTGCGCGGTATCTGAGCGCAGCATAGATCGGCATCGCGGCCCCGTCGATCATGAAGAACCACGCAAGGAAAGTGAACGGGTCGGCCGTAGCGCGGATACCGTAGGCATCATAGGTCGTATAGAGCGCCACGAAGAGGCCCGTGACGACCGCCAGCACAAGCGCGATTTGCAGCGTATCTCGATTAGTCTCAAGGTAGCGCAGGTTATAGGCGGCAAGGCCGAAGATACCCGCAAGAAGCGTCGCGACTCCAAGCCATTGGATGGCCGAGAAGGTTTCACCGAACAAAAGATAGGCTCCGATCACGGTGAAGAGCGGGCCAGTACCGCGCACGACCGGATAGACAACGGTATAGGAGCCTTTGGTGTAGGCCATCGCCTGCAGCACTTTATAGCCGATATGGATCAGCCAGACGACGCCAAAGATCGGCCACATGTAAGGTTCGGGCCATGGCACGATGAAGAAGGCGAATGGCATCGCCATAAGGCAGTAGCAGGCATCGATCGCCCCGCGCGACATCCACGGGTCGTGGCGGCCTTTTTGCAGTGCACCGAAAACCGCATGCAGGAAGGCCGCCATCAGCGCGAGCGCGAGGGCGAGTTGGTGGCCTGCTTCGGTGCCTTCGAGGGAGATCAGCCAGTCGCTCAAATCGGGGCTTTCGCTTGGGCGGAGAGAGTGGGGGGCTGTCTGCCCCCCACGCCCCCCGAAGGTATTTTCGGCCAGATGAAGGGGCGGATCAGGATTGTAAGCCCGTCAGGGCGGCGGCGAATTCTTCGGGATCAAACGGGGCGAGGTCGTCGATTTGCTCACCGACACCAATGGCGTGGATCGGAAGGCCGAACTTGTCGGCGAGGGCGACCAGCACGCCGCCTTTGGCTGTGCCGTCCAGTTTGGTCATCACGAGGCCCGAGACATCGGCCAGTTTGCGGAAGGTTTCGACCTGACTGAGGGCGTTTTGCCCGGTGGTGGCGTCCAGCACCAGCAGAGTGTTGTGCGGTGCGGTGTCGTCAACCTTGCGGATGACGCGGACGATTTTGGCCAGCTCTTCCATCAGGTCGGCGCGGTTTTGCAGGCGGCCTGCTGTGTCGATCATCAGCAGGTCGGCACCTTCGTTCTGCGCTTTGGTCAGCGCATCAAAGGCCAGCGAAGCAGGGTCGGAGCCTTCGGGGGCGGTGAGCACTGGAACGCCTGCGCGGTCACCCCAGACCTGCAGCTGCTCGACGGCGGCGGCGCGGAATGTGTCTCCGGCGGCGATGACGACTTTCTTGCCGGCGGCTTTGAACTGGCTGGCAAGCTTACCGATTGTCGTAGTTTTGCCCGAACCGTTGACGCCAACAACCAGCACCACTTGCGGGCGTTTGGGGTAGATCGGCATTGGTTTGGCCACGGGTTCCATCACGCGGGCAACCTCCTGCGCCAGCAGCTGTTTGATTTCCTGGGTCGAGAGTTTGCGACCAAAGCGGCCCTCGGCCATGTTGGACGTAACGCGCAAGGCGGTGTCGACGCCCATATCCGAGGCGATCAGAAGCTCTTCGAGTTGCTCCAGCATGTCGTCATCCAGCGTGCGGCGGACAACGGTCTTGGATTCATTTCGGCCGAACAGGCGACCCATCAAACCCTTGGATTCTGGAACCTCTGGGGGTGGAGGCGCCGGTGTGGGATCAGCCGGGATCGGAGCGGGAGGCTCGACCGGTTGGGGCGCGGGCGCGGGTTCCGGCACTTCGGGAACCGGTTGCGGTTCGGGCTCTGGTTCGGGGATCACCGGATCAGGATTTGGGGTTTCCTCGCCGCCATCCTCGACAATTGCATCCAGCCCCTCTTCGAGGCGCGATGAGGATTTGAACAGCTTGTCCTTGAGCTTTGAGAAAAACGCCATTTTTGATCTCCGCAGGTGTTCCCCTCACCTAATGTGGATTGAAGGCAGTTGCAAAGGGTCAGGTGAAGGCGATCAGAAACCCGGCTTGGGCAGCCCAGTAAAGCGGCCAGACCAGATAGGGCGTAAGCTTCAGGGTCGGGTGATTGGCAGGTAGCAGGAACTTTTCAGTCGCAAGCGCCAGGTCCGAGGCGATGAATGCCATCGCGGCGGGAAGGGCCCAGCGTAGTGCTCCAGTTTCGGGAAGGGCAAGAACGGCTATGCCCATGCCCAGGATGATTGGAATATAGGCGAGGACGGGTACTTTGAGGTCTCCGGCGCGGGGGGGGAGCAGCGTGGCCATAACGATGCCCAGGATGATCAGGGACCAGAAGATCGCGGGGTGGTCGAAGATCTGTTCAGGGTTGCTGCTGGGGCTCGTCAAAAATAAGGCGATATAGGCCAAATGCCCCGCAGCAAATGCACCGATGCCTGCCATGAATGTGCTGTCGGTTTCGCGTGACAGAAGGGCATCGCCTATCGCGCAGAAGGTAAGGGCGAGGATCAGGAGCCATGGCGCGCTTGCCAGTATGGCGACGCCTGCCAGCAGCACGACCGATGCTGTTTTCAGCATGCTACGCAGCGTGCCGGCCGGGCGCGCGGTAAGTGGCAGGTAGGTCAGCGCGCAGGCCGCCGCAATCCAGAAAAGAAGTGTCGTCATGGTGCGTCCCCGATGTTTTTGAGGCAATCATCGCCATGATCTCGGCGGTGCATCAAGGCGTGACGTGGAGTTATCTTGCCGATCGTCGCGATGTGGAAAGGTTGAATGGCACTTGTGGGCTGCTTCTGACACAGTGTGGTCATGATCCGAATTTGCTTGATTCTGCTGACCCTTGCCTCACAGCCCGTTGCGGCGCAGTCGCCTCTGACGGGGTCTGAATTCGATGCGTATACGCGTGGAAAAACCTTGTACTACGGGTTCGATGGGCAGGCCTACGGAGTCGAACGGTATCTGCCAGACCGCCGAGTCATCTGGTCATTTCTGGATGGCAATTGCATGAACGGAGTTTGGTACGAGCAGGAAGATCAGATCTGTTTCATCTATGAGGATCAACTGGCGCCGCAATGCTGGGTTTTCTGGCAATCCGGGGGCGGTTTGATCGCACAATTCGAGGGCGATCCGACAGCGACCGAGTTGTACGAGGCCGAGGATATTGGCGAAGAGATGTTGTGCTACGGACCGGATGTCGGGGTCTGAAATGGTCGCAGGTCTTCATAGTCCAGCATGACGTGATGTTGAAACGCGGGCCTTTCGGTTAGCCGTTCATAGTATCGACGCAAATGCGGTAACGGTGCGCGGACGATGTCAATATCGTAGTAGCGGTAAAGGACGTGGCCGAACTGTATATCCGCCAGTGTAAAATGCTCACCCGCAAGGAACGTGTTTTGGTCCAGCTCCTTGTCTGCGATTGCCAGTTTGATTTCCAAATCGCTGACGGCCCGATGGATCGCTGTTTGGTCCTGCTGTTCAACGGGTGTTCGCACAATTTGCCAGAACACCGGAACGGTAAACGCCATCGCCACGTTGAGTTTCGCCCATTCGGCCCATTTGTCGATCGTGGCGCGCCGGGCAGGATCTGAAGGCCAGAATGCCTGTTCGCCATATTGGGTGGCCAGATATCGCAGGATGGCGCCGGTTTCCCAAAGCGGTGGGTTGTCGCCATCTTGCAGGACGGGGATGGTTTTGTTTGGGTTCAGTGCCCGAAACGCTGCAGTGTCCAGCCCGCCGAAGCGATGGCCAAGATCGTGACGCTGGTATTCTAGGCCAAGCTCACCCACGCACCACATTAGGGCCTGAACGTTCGAGGATGTTTTACGGCCCCAGATCGTCAACATCGGTCAGAACAACGATCCCTGATCAGGAGGTGCCTGTTTGGATTTCTTGGGTGGCGCCTTGCCCGCAGCCCCGGTGCTGAGGCGACCGTCAGCGAATTCGATCTCAAGAACAGCGTGACCGGAGGCTTGAGCTTTGGTTGTGATGACCTCTCCTTCAGCGCGCACCACGGCGTAGCCACGCCCAAGCGTTGCCTTATAGCTGAGCGTTTCGCGCAGGCGGTCGGTGGCGTCCATCTGCTGGCGCAGGCGGTCCAATCGCGTGGATTGCGCGGTGTTCAGGCGTTCGGATAGGCGATTTAGAGCGTCGTGGCGTGTTTCCAGTTCGCGCTGGATCGGGCGCATTGACAGGCGCGAGGACATGTTGCGCCAGCGATCGCGGCGGGTTTCGACAAAGCTGCGCAGGGTCGAGGGGCGCAGACGCGCCGCACTGTCCAGCAGTTTGACGCGGCGGTTCTGAACACCCCGGATCAGCGCGTTGGGCAAGCGCTCGGATATCTGGTCTAGCCTTTGGCGCGGGCTTTCCAGCAGTGTGTCTGGGCGCGGCAGCGCGCGCGACAGATCGCGCAGCCGTTGACTGCGGCGTTGTACGGCATCTGTTGCCGCGCGCGACAGGCGGGCCCCTTGTTCGTTGGTCCAAGCCAGCAGTTCCATGCGGACCGGTACGGCAAGTTCGGCAGCGGCGGTTGGCGTAGGCGCGCGGCGGTCCGAGACATAGTCGATCAGGGTGGTGTCCGTCTCGTGCCCGACGGCCGAGATCAGCGGGATTTCTGAGGCTGCAGTCGCGCGCGCGACGCTTTCTTCGTTGAAGCCCCAGAGGTCTTCTATGGACCCACCGCCGCGCGCGACGATAATCAGGTCGGGTCGCGGGAGGGCCCCGCCCGGTGTGAGTTGATTGAAGCCTTCGATGGCGCGGGTCACTTCGGGGGCACAGTTTGCCCCCTGAACCGCGACGGGCCAGATCAGTACTTTGCGCGGGAACCGATCACGCAGCCGATGCAAGATGTCTCGGATCACCGCACCGGAGGGCGAAGTGACAACGCCGATGATCTGCGGCAAGTAGGGCAGGGGTTTCTTGCGTTCAGCCGCAAACAAGCCTTCGGATTCGAGCTGCTTTTTGCGCTTTTCCAGCAATGCCATCAGCGCGCCTTGCCCGGCGACGGCGACTTCATCGACATTCAGGTTGTATTTCGACTGGGCTCCAAAAGCTGTCAGGCGCCCGGTGACGACAACCTCGAGACCTTCTTCGGGAACAACTGAAAGACCAGAAATCTGCCCTTTCCAAGTTGTGCAGGCCAGCACGTTCCGGTCGTCCTTTATGTCGTAATACAGATGACCCGAGCGGGCCTTGAACACGCGGCCGACCTCACCACGCACACGGATTCGACCAAAGGTGCCCTCGAGCGTGCGTTTCACCTCGCCCGAGATGTCCGAGACAGTGTATTCGGGGGTGTTCTGACCCGGAATCGGGTCATCTAGCAGGTCGGACATTTCAGCGCCTTGTGTCAAATCTCTGCGCAGCTTAGAACGCCGCGCAGGCAAGGCCAAGCAGATCGGAGCGTTTCATGAATATCCTCATTCTCGGCAGCGGTGGACGCGAGCACAGTCTGGCTTGGGCGGTGATGCAAAACCCCAAATGTGATCGCCTGATTGTGGCGCCGGGGAATGCCGGGATCGCGCAGATCGCAGAGTGCGCGGCGTTGGACATTGAGAATGGCGGTGCTGTGGTCAACTTTGCCGAGGAAAACGCGATTGATTTCGTGATCGTTGGCCCCGAAGCGCCTTTGGCTGCAGGGGTTGCTGACCGGCTGCGCGAAGCGGGTGTGCTGGTTTTCGGGCCCTCGGCAGAAGCGGCGCGGTTGGAGGCCTCAAAAAGTTTCACCAAGGAAATCTGTGACGCATCCGGCGCGCCGACGGCGGCTTATGCCCGGTTCGCCGAGGCTGAGCCCGCCAAGGAATACATCCGTGCGCAGGGGACCCCGATCGTGGTCAAGGCCGATGGGCTGGCTGCCGGGAAGGGCGTGATCGTTGCGATGGACGAGCAAACCGCCCTGGACGCGATTGACGACATGTTCGGCGGAGCTTTTGGTGGCGCGGGGGCCGAAGTGGTGATCGAGGAGTTCATGGAGGGCGAGGAGGCGTCTCTGTTCGTGCTCTGTGACGGAGAGGATATCCTGTCGATCGGCACAGCGCAGGATCACAAGCGCGTCGGCGAGGGCGATACCGGGCTGAACACAGGGGGTATGGGCGCCTATTCTCCGGCCCCGGTGCTGAGCGCCGAGATCGAGGCCCTTGCGATGGATCAGATCGTGCGCCCGACGGTGGCCGAGATGAAGCGGCGCGGGACACCGTTTCAGGGTGTGCTCTACGCCGGTTTGATGATCAAGGATGGTCAGCCCAGGTTGGTGGAGTACAACGTGCGGTTCGGAGATCCCGAATGTCAGGTACTGATGATGCGCCTTGGCGCTCAGGCCATGGACCTGATGCACGCGGCGGCCGAGGGTCGCTTGGCTGAGACGCGGGTGAACTGGGCCGACGATCACGCCATCACGGTCGTGATGGCGGCAAAGGGGTATCCTGGTTCTTATGAAAAAGGCACTGTGATCAACGGCCTGGGCGATCTGGCCGAGGATAGTAGCAACATGGTATTCCACGCGGGGACAAAAGCGGCTGAAGGCAAGGTTCAGGCTTCGGGCGGACGCGTTCTGAATGTGACTGCGCGTGGGGAAACGCTGAAAGACGCACGCGACCGGGCGTATGACATGGTTGAAGGTGTTGATTGGCCTGAAGGGTTCTTCCGTCGCGACATCGGCTGGCGCGCGCTTTAACTCAGTAGTCGGGCTGCGCCCGTCTTGAATATTTGTGAGCGAGGGGCCAGCCCCTCGCGCTCCCCAAGAGATTTATGGCCAGATGAAGATCGGATCAGCACTTTAGTGCGTTGGCCAGATCTTTGAGACTGTTGAGTGGTCCGAGGTCTTTTTGTCGCCAGCCTTTGCTGTACGAGACGCCTATGATCCGCGACCAGTCGGCGCTGGCGAGGATCAGCTCAGGGTGCGTTTCGCATTGGCGCAGACCGCCTGAAATAAAATCTTCTCCGATCCTGTGATTGGTAAGGCCAGGGATTGTCGAGATTTCAATGAGTTCACCGTCTTTGTAACGCCAGATGCGCAGAGTTTTGGCTAGGTGCGGGCGGTCGACATAGGCGATCTCGACATGTCCATCACCATCCAGATCGGCGGCACCGATGGGGGCGAGCCAGCGGTTGCGTGTGCCGATATGGGGGGTGGCGACGATTTTTTGACCATTTATGTCATAGATCGCCAGTTGAGCACCCGTATGCTGCTGGGTCTCTACAACGATGATTTCTGGCAACCCGTCCTGATCGATATCGGCCAGGCGTGGGGCAAGATCTTCGAATACGCGGTCTTCGGGCAGACGTACAGTAACGGTCGAGCGTTTGGAGCTATCGGCTTTTCGCTGTGCCGCCGAGGAAAGACTTGTTCCGACGTCGATTTCCAAAGCACCGTATTCGACGGCGTCGCCAAGCACCCCATGGGCGTAGCGTGTTGTTGGTTCCGTGAAGCGAGCAGATACTTTGGTTTCGCCGCTGGCTGCGGGCATATTCCCCGTTAGCCAAATGCAAACCATCAGAACAGCGCCGCGCGCCCGACGGTGCCAAAGGCGGTTGGGCTGACGCGGCGCATCAGAGTGCATCAGATCTGCTTTTCGGGCATCTGCACAACCAGACCATCCAGCGCGTCGGTGACCTTGATCTGGCAGGTCAGGCGCGAGCGGGTCGGGTCGGGTTCATAGGCGAAGTCCAGCATGTCTTCTTCCATGTCGTCCTTGGCGGGGATTCTCTCGACCCAATCTGCGTGGATATAGACGTGGCAGGTCGAGCAGGCGCAGGCGCCACCGCAATCGGCCTCGATGCCGGGAATATTGTTGTCACGGGCCCCCTCCATGACTGTCAGTCCGTTGGCGACCTCGACTGTATGTTCGGTACCGCCATGCTCGACATAGGTGATCTTTGCCATTGCGTGCGTCTTCCTTTTTCGGTTGTCGAATTCTTCCTTAGTGAAGCGAGTTAAGTGTTTCTAGAGGGAATTGCGACTTGAACGGTCGCGCATGAATGTTCTTATCAACAATATTGTGATTGAGCCTGCGCCGATGTCAGAGGCTTTGATCGATCTCGTGGACCATGTGCAGGTGCACACCTATTCCATATTCGTCGTCCAATACGGGCACGCGCGTTTCAATTTCGACGTTAAATCCAATATGCTCATAAAAACTAACGGCTTCATTGTTGGCGGCTACGTCAAGGCATATCTGATTGCACTCGCCAGCCAAAGCTCGTTTTGTTGCTACTTCAAAGAGTTGGCCGGCAATACCAGTGCCCTGCATATCTGGACTCACGGCGAATTCGAGAATGTAGTAGGAGTTTTGACGCGGGGCAGGAAATAACCGATCCATCCAATGCAAGGCAGATTTTAGATGAAGCGCTTCATCTTCGCCAAGAGCATTAGCCTGATTATCCACGGAAAAATCGAAATTCGCAGAATACTCTTCGTCTGTATGCCCAATAAGGAGACCCGCAACCTTGTCGTGTTGCATGGCCGTAAAGGCATGTTTGTATGAATACAAACCCTGTTGCGCAGTCCATTCCGTTCCGATGATCTTGTGCAAGACATCCATTTTACCAAACATGTAGCCGTTTAGTTTTGGATCTGTGCTCCAAAGAAGATCGGCGAGAGTCTCGGGCGGAACAGATTTAGAAGCCGATTGTACTATCGCAGTCAAAAGTCACTCCTGATTCTAGCATCCAGAAAATATGACTTGCGATCCAAACATACCCCCTGCTTACCGTTTAAACAAAACGCCCTGTGATTTCTGGTCCCGATGATCTCCCCGCAGGTCTGCGTGCAACGCGCGGCCTGCTATAACCGCAGGACGAGCGCTCATCATGTCCAGCCAGCGGGTGAAATGCGGTTTGTCCTCAAGCACCTGTTGCTGGCCTTCCCATAGGCTGGCCCAGCCCCAGATCGACATGTCGGCGATGGAGTAGAAATCGCCGGCGACGTATTCGTTTTCGGCCAGCCTGCGGTCGAGTACGCCGTAGAGACGCCCGACCTCACTGCGATAGCGGTCTTTCGGATAGGGATGGTCTTGTGGCGGGTCCAGATGTGGGGCGTATTTAAGGAAGTGATGCGCTTGGCCGGCCATCGGGCCTACGCCGCCCATTTGCCACATCAGCCATTCCTCGACTGCGATCCTGTCACGTTCGGTATTGCCGTAGAACCGCCCGGTCTTGCGGGCGAGGTACATCAGGATCGCGCCGCTTTCGAAGACCGAAACAGGCGCGCCGTCAGGGCCGTCCGGGTCGACGATGGCGGGCATACGGTTGTTAGGCGAGATCTTTAGAAACTCGGGATCGAACTGGTCGCCCTTGCCGATGTTGATCAGGTGGGTTTTGCAGGGCAGCTCCATCTCTTCCAGAGCGATGGACACTTTCCAGCCGTTGGGCGTGGGCCAGAAATAGAGTTCAATCATGGGGCCTCCTTGAGTTTGGGCGATCATGAAGCTTTCTGCACAAACGGCAAGAGCGCGCCCGGCCGTGTTACGAAAGCGTGACCGGTGATCAGTCGGGCTTGACGTGTTCCGGGGCGGGGCGTAAACGCATCTTCATTCATGTGGCGATTTGTTACCGGATTGCGGGCCACGTTAAACAACACCGCTAAAAGGTCAGGATGAAAGACCCCTTTCGCTTGGCCGCGTCTGGGGTTTTTTGTTTGCCTCCAATGCGGGGCTGAAAGGAATGAGATGAGCGAGAGCTGGAACAAACGCACCCAAGCCGTCCATGGCGGCATCCGTCGCAGTCAGTACAATGAGGTTTCTGAGTCGATCTTTCTGACGCAGGGGTTTGTCTACGATACCGCCGAGCAGGCCGAGGCCCGGTTTATCGAAAGCGGCCCGGATGAGTTCATCTATGCCCGCTACGGCAACCCCACCGTGTCGATGTTCGAGCAGCGTATCGCAGCTTTGGAAGGCGGCGAGGATGCGTTTGCCACCGCTTCAGGTATGGCCGCTGTGAACGGTGCGCTGACTTCGATGCTGCAGGCGGGCGACCATGTGGTTTCAGCCAAGGCGCTTTTTGGGTCCTGTTTGTATATCCTCGAAAACATCCTGACGCGTTATGGCGTTGAGGTGACCTTTGTAGACGGCACCGATCTGGACGCGTGGGAGGCCGCGATCCGGCCTGACACCAAGGCAGTGTTTTTTGAATCCATGTCGAACCCGACGCTTGAAGTGATCGACATCACGTCCGTGTCGAGGCTGGCCCATGCGGTGGGTGCGGTTGTAATCGTGGACAACGTGTTCTCGACACCCGTGTTCTCGCGCGCGATCGAACAGGGAGCCGACGTGGTGGTCTATTCGGCGACCAAGCATATCGACGGGCAGGGCCGGGCGCTGGGCGGCGTGATCATCGGCACCAAGGAATTCATCCGTGGCACGGTCGAGCCTTACATGAAGCACACCGGCGGTGCGCTTAGCCCGTTCAGCGCTTGGATCATGGTCAAAGGTCTTGAAACCATGGCCCTGCGCGTAAACGCCCAAGCCGACAGCGCGCAGAAGATTGCAGAAGCTTTAGAAGGGCATTCTGCACTGGAGCGGACACTGTATCCCGGGCTGAGAACCCATGCGCAAAACGCGTTGGTGCAAGAGCAGCTGGGCGGCAAGGGCGGCACGGTTCTATCGCTGGACATCAAGGGCGGCAAAGCGGCGGCGTTTGCTTTCCTGAATGCGCTGACGATCCCTGTGATCTCGAATAATTTAGGCGATGCCAAGTCGATCGCAACGCACCCGGCCACCACAACGCACCAGCGTCTGAGCGACGAACAACGCGATGAGTTGGGTATCACGCCGGGCCTGATCCGACTTTCGGTTGGGCTTGAGGATGCCGGTGATTTGCTTGCGGATATCCAGCGCGCGCTAGACGTATCTCAGGGCTAGTGATGCGCCGGGAATGCATCATCAGGCGGATGTGATCCGCCTGATCCGGCGCATTTGGTTGTAAAATGACGATTTCTTGCCTCGAATTTCGATCCGGACTGCTATTCCGCGCGTATCGTTCAGGACTGGTAATTAAACCTCGGTGGTATATAACCGTCGGCCTAGCAAGGGATCCGTGCCAATGAACATTCATCCGCGCGACATCAACGAGACACCCGATCACGATCAGGCCGCAGCAGCGCTCAAGGTGCTGCGCGAATGGGCGAAATCAGCCTCGGCGGCCGAGATCAGTCAACTTGACCCGGCAATTGCGCAGCTTGTCCCGGGGCTGTTGCCGTCAAACTATCCGGCCCTGTCGCGCGAATATCCCCACGAGTTCGAGGCGGATGCAGCCTATAAGGCCACATTGCCGGATCTGCAAAACGGTCCGTCCAGCCTGATCCGGGGTTCGAAGCAGCAGATCCAGCATGTCGGCATCTCGAATTTCCGCCTGCCGATCCGGTTCCATCGCAAAAGTGGTGCCGAGCTGACACTTGAGACCTCGGTCACCGGGTCTGTCAGCCTTGAGGCCGAGAAGAAGGGCATCAACATGTCTCGGATCATGCGGTCCTTCTACAAGCACGCCGAGCGCACCTTTAGTTTTGAGGTGATGGAGGCAGCGCTGAACGACTATCTGACTGATCTGGATAGTTTGGATGCGCGCATACAGATGCGGTTTTCCTATCCCGATCGGATTGAGAGCCTGCGTTCGGGCTTGTCCGGATACCAGTATTACGACATCGCGCTGGAACTGGTTGATCAAGGCGGAGAACGTCTGAAGATTATGCATCTGGACTATGTCTATTCGTCCACATGCCCCTGTTCATTGGAACTGAGCGAACACGCGCGCGCAACCCGCGGGCAGCTGGCGACGCCGCATTCCCAGCGCTCGGTGGCGCGGATTTCGGTGGTTATCGATTGCAACGCCAATTGTCTGTGGTTCGAAGATCTGATCGCGCTGTGCCGCCGCGCGGTGCCAACCGAAACTCAGGTGATGGTCAAGCGCGAAGATGAACAGGCCTTTGCCGAACTGAACGCTGCCAATCCCATATTCGTGGAAGATGCCGCGCGTCTGTTCTGCGCCGAGCTGCAGGCCGATCATCATGTCGGCGATTTCCGTGTGATCGCCAGCCATCAGGAAAGCCTGCACAGCCATGATGCGGTCTCGATTCTGACCGAAGGTCCAACCTTCGAATCCGCGAGCCTGGACCCGCGTTTGTTCACGACGCTGTTTCATGTGGGCTGATTGACCCCGCGGAAGCTGCTGGAAAAACAGTCAAAAATCCTGCATGGGCGCTTTTTTGCCGCAATGCAGCAGGAAATGCTGCATCTGCACCCTGAATTGCGCTAGATTGTCCCCGAGTGCAGCTGCTGCGCATCCGTAAAAACCGGGTCGCGCAGCCCGAAAGGAAACCGGGACGTGCAACGCCTTGGACCGCCAACCTGCAAATCCGCCCGGACGATTGGGGCGGGCGGGGTCCTTTACTCATCTACCCGCTGCCTCGGTTTTATCAGGAGAGACATGCAATGAATCCGATTACTCAACCACTTGAGTTTCAGGCAGCCGCCATCCGGATGGCCGGTTACGCAATGGCCAGTCAGATGGAGATCATGCAGATCATGACCCGCGCGGCTTTTGATCTGCCGATGACACCTCTGCACGGACTGAAGACAGCCGAGGCACCCGCACCGGTTGCCCGCGAAGTGGCGACACCAGCAACGCGAAAGCCAGCCAGACCGGCTGCAAAAGCCAAGGTTGCAGTAAAGCCTAAAGAGGCGCCGAAACCCAAAGCAGCACCAAAGCCGAAGGCGGCGGCTAAGCCTGCGGTGGCACCTGCGCCGAAAGCGGCGGCTCCTAAGGTTGCGGCCCCTGCACCCAAGGCGGCCCCGGTAGCCAAACCGGCTGTGAAAGCAGCACCGGCGAAGGCCAAAGTACCTGCAAAACCCGCCTCGAAAGCGGCCAAGCCAGTATCAACGGCGGCCAAGCCGGTTGCGGAGTTCAAATCTTCCGCACAGGCCAAGGCACGACCGGCAGCCACAGCGCCAAAAGCATCGGCAAACACGGCAAAAGCTGCGACCAAGGCACCTGCGGTGGCTAAGCCCGCCCCAGCCAAGCCCGCCCCGGCAAAAGCTGCGCCTCTGGCCACAGCGGCTCCGAAACCTGCCGCTGCAAAACCTGCGACGAAGAAACCCGCAGCTGCGTCGGCTGAGCAGGCCAAACCGGCACCGCGTCGTGCACGCGCCCCGTCGAAGCCACCCGCGATGCCGGGCGTTGAGATAAAATCCGACAGTTAACACGGATCATCTGCTTGACACCGTCGAGCTGGCGCGCCAACGCTGCCCGTCATGATGGATCTTCGCCCGGTCGGATATGTGATTGGCCTGCTGGTCGCCATTCTAGGGGCGACCATGCTGCTGCCCATGCTTGTCGACATGATCGAGGGGCGGGGCGAGTGGCATGTTTTCTTTGAAAGCGCGGTCATCACACTGCTGACCGGCAGTGTTCTTGCGATGAGTTGTTCCAACGGGGTGGGCGAAGGTCTGACCATCCGTCAGACCTTTTTGCTGACCTCGGGTGTCTGGGTGGCGTTGCCGGTTTTTGGCGCAATTCCGTTTCTGTTCGGCGAAACTGAACTGCGTTTCGTCGATGCCTATTTCGAGGCGATGTCGGGGCTGACCACCACAGGTTCAACCGTGATCTCGGGGCTCGACGAATTGCCACAGGGCTTGTTGCTCTGGCGGGGCGTTTTGCAATGGTTGGGGGGCATCGGAATCATCGTCGTGGCGATGGTGTTCCTACCCGAGCTGCGCGTTGGTGGGATGCAGATCTTCCGCTCGGAAGGGTTTGAAACCATGGGGAAAATTCTGCCCCGCGCGCAAGAGATCGCCGGGCAGATTTCCTTGATCTACGTATTTCTGACGGTGGTCTGCGCATTGGTCTATGCCGGTTTCGGCATGAGCTTTTTTGACGCCGTCGTACATGCCATGACCACAATCGCGACGGGCGGGTTTTCAAACTATGACAGTTCTTTCGCCCGGTTTTCGGGACCTCTGGAATATGCCGCTGCCATCTTCATGATCCTCGCGGCGCTGCCATTTGTGCGGTATGTGCAATTGGCCAATGGTCACACAAGCTCGTTGTGGAAAGACAGCCAGATTCGGGCGTTTCTGGCAACCATCGTGGTTCTGGTTGTGATTATGTCGATCTTCCTGACTTCGGTCTTTCCGCACCATTGGGAGCAGGCGTTCCGCGAGTCGCTGTTCAACATCACATCGATCATTTCGGGCACCGGGTACGCGAGTGTCGACTATATGGGCTGGGGCAGTTTTCCGGTCATGTTGTTCTTCCTGATCGGATTGATTGGCGGTTGCGCGGGGTCCACCGCGTGTTCGATCAAGGTGTTCCGCTATCAATTGCTGTTTGCGTCGATTAAAACCCAGCTCAGCCGAATTCGTTCGCCGCATGGTGTGTTCGTGCCGCGCTATGATGGACGACCGATCAGTCGCGACGTGCTGACCTCGGTCATGAGTTTCTTCATGTTCTTTGCACTATCGATGGGGGTTCTGTCGTGGGCGCTGGCCCTGACTGGGTTGGACTTTATCACCTCGGTATCGGGGGCCGCGACGGCACTGGCTAATGTGGGGCCGGGACTGGGGGAACAGATCGGGCCAGCAGGCAACTTTGCGGGGCTGAATGACGGTGCCAAGTGGCTGCTGACGATTGGGATGCTGGTCGGACGCCTTGAACTGCTGGCTGTCTACGCAATCTTTACCGTTCAATTCTGGAGAGGCTAATGAAACGACCCCTTGGGGCGCAGATCTCGCACATGCTTAAGGATCGTGGCGTTGACGTGATCTTTGGCATACCGGGCGTGCATAATCAGGAGATGTATCGCGGTATCGAAGAGGCCGGGATCACGCATGTTCTGGCCCGGCACGAGCAGGGGGCCGGTTTCATGGCCGATGGATATGCCCGCGCGTCTGGCAAGCCAGGGGTGGCCTATGTGATCACCGGACCGGGCCTGTGCAACATCATGACGCCGATGGGGCAGGCTTATTCGGATTCAGTGCCGATGCTGGTGTTGTCTTCTTGCCTTGAAGAGACACAAGCGCTGCGTGGCCAATTGCATCAGATGAAGGATCAGCGCGCTGCGGCCGAGACAGTTACAGACTGGTCCTGTCAGGCGAACAATGCCCAGGCTGCCTATGGTCTGATCGAGCGCGCCTTCGAAGAGTTTGAGCTGTCGCGCCCGCGACCGAAACACATTCAGGTACCCATCGCGCAATTGGAGGCCGAGGCAGCGCCTGCGCCTTTTCCAAACCAGCCTGCCTTGCGCAACCAGACTGTTCCACCGGATGTGGCACCGGTTCTGTCGCTGCTGAATATCGCGCAGCGGCCTTTGTTCATATTAGGCGGCGGGTGCCGGTCTAACCTTTGGCGACAGATCCTGACCCAGTTGGGGGCGGCGTGCTTCACGACGTATGCCGGTCGCGGGCTGGCCGGGTCCGATTATCCGCTGGATTTCGGATCGATGCTGCCACGACCGGGCAGCGCCAAAGTAATTGCCTCGGCTGATCTTGTCGTTGTTGTCGGTGCTGAACTGGGCGAGGTTGATCTGTGGCGCCATGATCTGGGCCACAACGCAACTATGGTGCGTGTTGATCTGGACCCGCAAGTGCTGTCAGACCACCATCGTGCGGCTGTCAAACTGCAGGCAGATGGTGAGAGTTTTGCGCATGCGCTGTGGGCAGTGTCCGATCAGGTAAAACCAGCCGCTGGTTGGTCTGCGGACGAGGTGCGCGAGGCGCGCGCGCGCTGGCGGGCCGAGGTAGATGCCGAGCGCCCGGGCATTATCCCTGTGGTCGATGCACTCAGGGCGGCCATGCCCTTGGATACGATGATTTATTCGGACATGACCCAATTCGCGTATGTCGCGAAAGAAGTCTGGGACATGGGCTTTCCTTATCATTGGCACCACCCGACTGGATTTGGCACGCTGGGTTACGCCCTGCCAGCCGGGATCGGTGGTGCAGTAGCACGGCGGGGCAAACCCACAGCGGTCATCGCGGGTGACTATGGTTTTCACTACACAATGCAAGAGCTTGGGGTTGCTGTCGAACTCGGCCTGCCGCTACCCATCATTCTGTGGGACAATGGTAAACTCAAAGAGATTGAAGAGAGCATGGTGCGCGGACAGATCGCGCCCAATGCGGTGATCGCGCGAAACCCGGATTTCTGCAAACTGGCCGAGGCGTTCGGGGCGCTGTCAGCTGCACCGAAGACGCTGGATGAGATGCAGGCCGCAGTGCGCGCCGCCTTTCAGGCCGAGGTTCCCACATTGATACGGGTCACACCGGATATCCTGTAAACCTATGAAAAAAGGCGTGCACCTTCGTGCAGCGCCTTTTCCCTGAACCTGATTGTTCAGTCCCAGCAGTGCACCAGAACGGTCATTCCGTTGGCTCTGCGGCTGAGTTCGTTTGGTGAAATCTGGGCTGAGCCTTGCGCGGGCTGACCTGAGATGCCCGCCTTGGTCAGAACCTCGGTCAGACGTGCCACATTCGCCGCAAGGCTGACCGAGTCGGGCAGGGTACGCCCATCGGAAGGGGCAGGTAGCAACATGCCAACAACGCTGCCGCTATCGTCAAAGACAGGTCCTCCCGCGTCGCCGGGCTGGGCGGACAGTGCAAGGCGTTTGACGCCATCTTCTCCATTCAGGCCGCGGATATCAGCGATTTCGCCAAAGGTCAGAGTAGGGGCACCCAATGCGCCTTCGTAAGAAAAGCCCGAAACAGCGACCTGAGACTGAATACGCGGAACGCCCGCGCGGAACTCGGCAACACTGATCGGGGCAAGGGTCTGGCTAGGACGCAGCACAGCGACACCAAGGTCGGCATCTTGCCAAGCCAGTTGAACCTCTTGGTCACCGTCCAGCGTGATGCGGGTGCAGCTTTCAGCGGCCTCGGTGACCGTCAGAACCGTACCATCAGCGTCGGCGAAGAAGCCCGATCGCGATAGCCGCGGTTTGCGGATTTGCAGTCCTGACATCAAATCGATGCGCTGGTCAGCATCCGCTCCGGCACCGGCATCCAGTACGGCATCGGTCGTGGCAAAGCTTACGCGCATCGCGGCCAGAACTCGGGCGCGGCGAGCCTCATCCCCGGCAGGCCAGACCAGCGTGAAACCTTTGATCTTGCCGTCTTTCAGAGCTGCTTGCGTGAACGAGGTCATGCCATTTCCGCGTCCTTCAATCGTGAAGCTGTTGCCGCGCAGGCTGCGCTCACCGTCCAGAGGAACGATTTCAAGCGACTGCATCACTTGATAGAGCGCCCGCAGGGTTGCGGCAGAGCCTTCCTGCGAGATCAGCAGCGCCTTGGCGTCCAGATCAGAAGTGGGGTTGAAATGGGCAAAGGGTGCCTCGTAACGGTCAAAGCCCAAGACGCCTATTGGCATGTCCAGTTCGATCCCGGCTTGCGGGTCGGAATAGCGTGCCATCCCGACGCTGATCAGTGGAGCGTTGTAGTCATCCATCAGGGTTTTGCGCTGCAGCGTGGTCAGAACGCCAGTCGCGTCGAACCCGTTGGAACGTTGCCAATCGCCCATCGAGCGGCGGGTGCCCTGACCAAAGGCTCCGTCAATTGTTGAATTGTAGAACCCGGCTGCCTGCAACGCGGTTTGCAGGTCTCTGCGCTCTTGCGCGGTCAAAAGGCGTTCGCCCTGCAGAGCCTGCGAACGGGTTTCATCTGCGTCCTGCAGGGTAAGACCGGCCAAGGGCTGCTCTGGTTGCGGCTCGGGCTGGATCGGGGCGGTGACGACGCCGCGGTTCAGGATGTTGGCACCGAAGGGCCAGAACTGTTGCCCCAGCGCGCTGGAGAAGGCGATGAAACTGTCCGATGGGATCTGACGCTCGGCCCTGTAAACGCGCAGCACCTGTTCGGCGTCGTCGCGTAAATAGGGCCCGATAACAATGGCATACCAGCCAGAATTCAGCCGAAACCCGTTCACATCGGGCAGCGCGTTCGCATAGACCTGCGCCCGTTCCTGCGCCTCGCGCAGCGACGGCTGCGCCTCGATCTGAACAAAGACGCCCGCATCTTGCTGGGCAAAAGCGGCGCGCAGGCCGAAGAGGATAAAGAATGTAATAACCGTAAATACGCGTGTCATTGTCTGCCCGTGTTCTGCAGTGTTTTCACTTTGGCGCAGATTACGCGGAATCGCGGTCCGATTGCCATGCCCGGAATACGGGGAATTCTGTGTGTGGCCGCTCAGCGACAGAGTGGCCGATTGGCCCGTTGACGCCCTTGGATGCCTTGCATAGGAAGGGCCGAACCCACCGGAACCGGGCGCTTGGGCGTCCAAGGGAATTGTCATGACCGAACCCAATAGCGCACCACGTTCATTTCAAGAGATTATCCTAAGGCTTCAGTCCTATTGGGCGTCGAAAGGTTGTGCGATCCTACAGCCCTATGACATGGAGGTCGGCGCAGGTACGTTCCATCCAGCAACCACGTTGCGCGCTTTGGGGTCCAAGGCTTGGTCAGCGGCCTACGTTCAGCCCTCGCGTCGCCCGACAGACGGACGTTATGGCGAAAACCCGAACCGGTTGCAGCATTACTATCAATACCAGGTGCTGATCAAACCCAGCCCGCCGGATCTGCAAGAGCTGTATCTGGGCAGCCTTGAGGCCATCGGCATCGACATGGATCTGCACGACATCCGCTTTGTCGAGGATGACTGGGAAAGCCCCACTCTGGGTGCGTGGGGGCTGGGCTGGGAGGTCTGGTGCGACGGCATGGAAGTCAGCCAGTTCACCTATTTCCAGCAGGTCGGCGGCCATGACTGTGCGCCGGTTTCGGGTGAGCTGACCTATGGTCTGGAACGTCTGGCCATGTATGTGCTGGGCATCGACCATGTGATGGACATGCCCTTCAACGATCCTCAGTCGCCCAGCCCGCTGACCTATGGCGACATCTTCAAGCAGACCGAAGAGGAATACGCCCGCTGGAACTTCGATATTGCCAATACCGAGGTCCTGCTGCGTCATTTCGAAGAGGCTGAAACCGAATGCGCGACCATTCTGGCGCAGGAACATGACGACCCGAAGACGGGCAAGCGCATCATCATGGCGCATCCCGCATATGATCAGTGCATCAAGGCCAGCCACATCTTCAACTTGCTGGACGCCCGCGGGGTGATTTCGGTTACCGAAAGACAGGCCTATATCGGCCGCGTTCGCGCATTGGCCAAGCAATGCGCCGATGCGTTCGTGCAGACCGAGGCTGCCGGGTTCGAAGTTTGATGCAGCGCCTAGGCCAGTCCGGGCAACAACGCCTTCAGGCCGTCTGCGATCATGCTGATTGCGATAGCCGCAAGGATCATGCCCATGAAGCGGCTCATTATCACTCGGGCATTGTCCGACAGCCGCTTAGCCAACGCCGATGCGTTCCAGAACGTGATCAAAAGCAAGGCCACCACGAACAGAAATACACCTGCATAGACAACGGCTTCGACCGGGGTTTTGATGTGGTGCGCATAAAGGATCAGTGTTGTGATTGTTCCGGGGCCGACCAGAATGGGAAAAGCCAAGGGATAGAACGCAACGGTCTCGGGCGCGGGATAGGATTTCTTTTCTCCGTCGGTTCCGTGATGCGAGCTGCTCTCGTTCCCGTTCAGCATGTTCAGGCCGATCATCAGTACAACGAGGCCACCGGCGACGCGCAGGTCATCGACGCTGATGCCAAAGAGCCCAAGCGCTTGACTGCCGATCGCAGCGAAGGCGCCACCGAGGATCGTGCAATAAAGCGCAGTCTTCACAGCCACTTTGCGTTGATCCGAAATGGGCAGGTCTTGCGTAACACTCAGGAACACAGGCAAGTTGGTAATCGGATTCATGATTGCAAAAAGCGCGCCAAAGAATCCGACGGCAAGAGTGGTTTCCATGCGAGTAGCCTCGTTTCTGACCGTACTGCTTGGGAACCTGTCTTATTTTCTATGAACTTGAAAGAGGTGGCGTAAACGATGACTGGAAAATTGGTTGCGCTAATCCTTCTGATTTCTGGAGTTCTGGCCGGTGCTGGCATGTA
Source organism: Ruegeria sp. C9 (assembly GCF_056537585.1). Taxonomy (NCBI): domain Bacteria; kingdom Pseudomonadati; phylum Pseudomonadota; class Alphaproteobacteria; order Rhodobacterales; family Roseobacteraceae; genus Ruegeria; species Ruegeria sp. C9. The sequence continues at coordinate 180,397 of NZ_JBQFRU010000007.1, read as the reverse complement.
TTACCTGCAGGTTTATGGGTTCTATTATGAGGTAGAACCGCGCCCGGGCCAGGATGTGGTCCTGCTGGCGCAAGGGGCGGAAGCGCCCGAAGCCATCGCCTATACTGGGTTTAAGGCCATTGACGCCGACAGTTCTCCGATCCGGTATCGGGCCTGTTTCGAAACCGAGTTGAGGCCGGATCAAATGGTGGATTTTACCCCTGTCGAGAACCCCGAGCCATTGACCGCGCCAGGGTGGTTTGACTGCTACGACGCAGTTGCGCTGGCCGACGTATTGAAATCGGGTCAAGCACAGGCTTTCTTGGGCACCAAGAACATCCATTATGGTGTCGACCGGATCGTTGCCATTACACAGGATGGTAAAGGCTACGTCTGGCATGCGCTGAACAATTGCGGTGAAAAGGCCTATGACGGCACGGTTGTGGGCGAGGAGTGCCCACCCAGGCCCGAGGGCTGATGCAGATGGGGATGGTCGTTGAGATACCGGAGTTCCTGACAGCAACGCTGGGCTTTGCGGTCTATCTGCTGGGGGCAGAGATCAACGCCCGTGTCGCACAATTGCGCAGCTTCAACATCCCCGAGCCGGTAACCGGGGGCCTTCTGGCCTCGCTCGTGGTATTGGCGCTGTATCTTGGTTTCGGCATTGAGCTATCCTTTGGCTTGACCGCACGAGACTTTCTATTGGTTCTGTTCTTTGCCGGGATTGGTCTAAATGCCCGTCTGTCCGATTTGATTGCGGGCGGCAAGCCTTTGCTTTTGCTTCTGATTTTGACGCTTCTGACCATCGTTGCGCAAAACGTGATCGGCGCTGCGGGGGCCGCGATGTTCGGTTATCCGGCGCAAGCCGGGGTGCTGTTCGGGTCTGCTGCGCTGATCGGGGGGCACGGAACCGCGATCGCCTGGGCCCCCGAAGTTGCGGGCGCCACCGGTTTGAGTGGCGCAACCGAGTTGGGGGTGGCCGTGGCCACATTGGGTCTCGTGCTGGCCGCTCTGGTCGGGGGGCCGATTGCGCGGCTGCTGATCGAGGGGCGCAATCTCAGCCCCGAACGCCCCGGGGAAGAGCATACGGTGGGCCTGCCCAATGAGGTCGACCAGAAATCCGAGATTGATCATCTGACAATCATGCGGGTGCTGCTGTATCTCAACCTCGCGATCATTTCAGGCGCGATCCTGAGCGAAGCAATCAGCGCCGCAGGGCTGAAACTGCCGTTGTTTGTGCCCTGCCTTATCATGGGGATCGTGATTGCCAATCTCCGCGCCATGTTCGCGCCGAATGCCAAGCCGGTCTCACGCACGCCCTCGCTGGCGCTGATCTCGGAATTCGCGCTTGGTGCATTTCTGGCGATGTCGCTGATGAGCCTTCAACTGTGGACCATCGCCGAACTGGGCCTTGCGATTGCGGTGATCATGACCGCCCAGACCCTGTTTGCCGTGGTGTTCGTGATCTGGGTTCTGTTTCCGTTGATGGGATCGAATTACCGCGCCGCCGTTCTGGCCGCCGGGTTCGGGGGGTTCGCTCTGGGTGCTACCCCCACAGCTATCGCAAATATGACCGCCGTAACCAAGCGATATGGCCCGTCGCCTATTGCCTTTATCGTACTGCCCCTTGTATCCGCATTCTTTGTGGACATCGCCAATGCCATCGTCATTCAGACGATTGTCAATTTCTAAGGACCGAAAATGCCCGACCTGCTGATCGAACTGTTTTCCGAGGAAATCCCCGCGCGCATGCAGACCCGCGCCGGTGAAGACCTGAAAAAGCGGATCACCGATGGTCTGGTCGAAGGCGGTCTGACCTATGCCTCTGCCGCTGCACTGACGACGCCGCGTCGCCTGACGCTGGCGGTTGAAAGCCTGCTGGCGGAAAGCCCGACAATCCGCGAAGAACGCAAAGGCCCAAAGGTCGGCGCGCCTGACAAAGCCATCGAAGGCTTTCTACGCGGCGCGGGACTGACCCGAGACCAGTTGGAAGAGCGCGACACGCCCAAAGGCGCAGTGTATTTCGCCACCATTGAAAAGGCGGGTCGTCCAGCAGCTGAAATCATCGCCGAGGTCTTAGAAGCTACCATTCGAAACTTCCCCTGGCCCAAATCCATGCGCTGGGGGGCTGGATCGATGCGGTGGGTACGGCCCTTGCACTCGATCCTGTGCATCCTGACCGATGAAGCAGGTGCGCAGGTCGTGCCGCTTGCGATCGAAGGGATCACGTCCGGTGATACGACTGAGGGCCATCGTTTTATGGCCCCGAACCGGTTTACGGTGACCTCGTTCGAGGATTATGCCGCCAAGCTGAAACGCGCCTTCGTGGTGCTGTCGCCCGAAGAGCGCGCCGAACATATCTGGAACGATGCCCAGAACATGGCCTTCGCCGCAGGTCTGGAAGTCGTCGACGACAAGGGTCTGCTGGCAGAAGTTGCCGGTCTGGTCGAATGGCCCGTTGTGCTGATGGGGCAGATCGACGAGGAGTTTCTTGAGCTGCCGCCCGAGGTACTGCAGACCTCGATGAAAGAGCATCAGAAGTTCTTTTCTGTGAAGAACCCCAAGACGGGGCGGATCGAGCGCTTCATTACCGTCGCCAATCGCGAGACCGCCGATAACGGCGCAACCATTCTGGCGGGGAACCAGAAGGTTTTGTCGGCCCGTCTGGCCGATGCGAAATTCTTCTGGGAGAACGACCTGCGCGTTGCCAAGTCGGACATCGCCCAATGGACCCGCGCGTTGGAGAATGTGACTTTCCACAACAAGCTGGGCACTCAGGCGGAACGCATCGACCGCATTGCCGCGCTGGCCCGAGAACTGGCCCCGGTGGTCGGGGCGGATGCGGATCAGGCCGAGAAAGCCGCGCGTTTGGCCAAGGCTGATCTGAACTCCGAAATGGTCTATGAATTCCCTGAACTTCAAGGGCTTATGGGGCGGTATTACATCGAAGCGGCAGGCGAGGATGCCGCAGTGGCCGCCGTTGCGCAGGAACATTACTCGCCGTTGGGGCCGTCGGATGATGTTCCGACCGCACCGTTGTCTGTGACAGTGGCGCTAGCCGACAAGCTGGACACGCTGACCGGGTTCTGGGCGATAGATGAGAAACCCACGGGTTCGAAAGATCCCTTTGCTTTGCGTCGTGCGGCGTTAGGGGTAATTCGACTAATCGTGAATAATGATCTGCGTCTTCGGTTGGACCGTTTTTTCGATAGTCAACTGGTTCGATCAGAACGCGCTATCAATGAGGCTTTGCCCGAAGCGAATGTCCGCGATCTCCTGGAAGAAATCGCAAAACATGGTGTCTTTGGTGCTTCATTCCATACTGTCAAAGAAAAGCTTGAAGGATCGCCCGCAGCAGCATTTCTTGAGCTTGAGAAAAAGGTTCCTGACGCGTCTGACGATCTTCTTTCTTTCTTCCACGACCGCCTCAAAGTCTTCCTCCGAGACGAGGGCATCCGCCATGATGTCATCGACGCTTGTATCGCGATGGAGGGGAATGACGACCTCAACCTGCTGGTCAAACGCGCCCGCGCTCTGAATGCGGTAATCGCGACCGAGGATGGAGAGAACCTCGTGCAGGGGTTCAAGCGTGCGAACAACATCCTGTCTCAGGCGGAAGAGAAGGATGGAGTCGAATACTCTTACGGCGCGGATGTGAAGTTTGCTGAAACTGACAGCGAAAAGGCACTGTTTGCAGCGCTTGACGCGGCAGAGGCCAAGATCGATCCCGCGCTGAAGGCCGAGGATTTCCCGACAGCGATGGCGGCAATGGCCGCACTGCGCGGGCCGGTGGATGCGTTCTTTGAGGACGTGCAGGTCAATACCGATAATGACATTCTGCGCCGCAACCGTCTGAACCTGCTGAGCCAGATCCGCAAGGTCTGCTCTAGCGTTGCTGATCTGACCCGTATCGAGGGATAACGCCCTTGCGCCAAGGGCGCAGGGGCTTATGCTGCGGTGAAACCAAAAGGTGCCGCAGTGCAGAATAATCCGCATACCACGCTTATCACTCCAAAAGCGCCCGTTGCCGCCAATACGCATGGCGGCCGGGCGAAGTGCCTGCAACGACTGGTCAGGCTGGACATGCCGGTGCCTCGGACAGTGGCCCTTTCTTTTGACGCGGTGCAGCGAATTGCCAAGGGCGACATTCCCGACATCGCGGCCATTCTGGAACAGTTCGACGCCGAGTCATTGCTGTGTGTACGGCCCAGTTCGGAAGATCCTGACTGGGGTGGACCGGGTGCGGTGCTGAATATCGGCATGAACGATGCCCGATATCTGGATCGGTCTGCGGAAATGGGGGCGGATGCGGCGGCGGCGCTATATCTGCGGTTTGTGCAGAGCTATGCGCTCCATATTGCGCGTCTGGACCCAGATGTATTCGATACCATCGAGGCGGACGGGCGCGAAGGGCTGAGCTTGTCGTTGCGGGCGTACGAAGACGAAACCGACGAGGCCTTCCCGCAGGATCGTGGAGAGCAGCTGATCGGTGTTCTGCGCTCGATGGCACGTGCATGGGACGGCACCTCGGCCCGCTTGCTGCGGCAGGCCAAAGGCGCGCCTGCGGATGCCGGTTTGGGTCTGGTGATTCAAGAGATGATCCCGGGCGTCGGGCAGGGGGAATGCGGTTCGGGCGTGTTGCAACTGATCGATCCAGCGACGGGTATGCCCCAAATCACGGGTCGCTATCTGAGCCAGAGCCAGGGGCGCGATGCTCTGGGCGAAGGTGTCGCTGCGCTGTATCTGGAAAAGGATGAACGCGGTCAATCACTGGAGGATGTGGCGCCCGAAGCGTTTGCCGATCTCAAGGCCCACGCTGCGCTAATGCGCGAGAAGCTGCGCGAAGAGATGCAGGTTGAGTTCGTTGTGCAGAACGGCAAAGTGCATATTCTGGATGGTGTACGGGTTCCGCGCGGGTCGCGGGCCGGGATGCGGATCGCTGTGCGCTTGGCCGAAGACGGTATCATTCCGCCGCAAGAGGCTGTGATGCGAATCGATCCGCATTCGTTGAATGAACTCCTGCACCGGCAGGTCCACCCCGAGGCCGAACGCGATGTGCTGACCACCGCTATCGCGGCCAGCCCCGGCGCGGCTACGGGTCGGATCGTCTTTACTGCAGCCGAGGCGCAAGCCAGCGCCGCGCGGGGTGAGCCTTGTATTCTTGTACGCCGTGAAACCTCGCCCGAGGATGTGCGCGGAATGCACGCTTCTGTGGCGGTTTTAACTGAAAAGGGCGGGATCACCAGCCATGCGGCGGTGATTGGCCGTGGTCTGGGTTTGCCGTGTATCGTCGGCGCGTCCGAAATGCGGTTTCAGACCAAGAAAAAGCTGCTAAGCGCACCGGATGGGCGTGTGTTCAAGACAGGCGATATTCTGACCATCGATGGGACTTCGGGTCAGGTATTGGCCGGACAACCCGAGATGCTTGAAGCGGCGCTGGATGATTGCTTTCAGACACTGATGAGCTGGGCCGATGCCGAGAGGGACATCGCCATCCGCGCCAACGCCGATACACCCGCTGACGCGCAAACTGCGCGAAACTTCAAAGCAGAAGGGATCGGGTTGTGCCGAACGGAACACATGTTCTTCGATCCCGGTCGTTTGACCGTAATGCGCGAAATGATCTTTGCGCAGACCCCGTCTGGACGTGCCGCTGTGCTGGAACGGTTGCTGCCGATGCAACGGCAGGATTTTGTGCAGTTGTTCCGGATTATGGAGGGGCAGCCGGTCTGCATCCGCCTGTTCGATCCGCCCTTGCACGAGTTTCTGCCCACTGCGCGCACCGGTCAGCGCGAGCTGGCTGAGGCGCTGGATTTGCCAATCTCGGATGTCGAACGTCGGGTCGAGGCGATGAGCGAGTACAACCCGATGCTCGGATTGCGCGGGGTTCGTCTGGGTGTCACCGTGCCGGAAATCTACGACATGCAGGCACGCGCGATCTTCGAGGCGACGGTTGAGGCCAGCAAAGAAGGTGCCCCTGTCGTGCCCGAGGTCATGATCCCGCTGGTCTCGGCCAAGCGCGAGGTTGAACTGGTCAAAACACGCATCGATACTGTAGCGGCCGAGGTTGCCTCGGAGCAGGGGCAGGAGTTCGACTATCGATTGGGAGTGATGGTGGAGACGCCTCGGGCCTGTCTGCGCGCGAATGAGATTGCGCCACATTCCGCTTTCCTAAGCTTTGGAACAAACGACCTGACCCAGATGACCTACGGATTGTCGCGCGATGACGCGGGGCGCTTCATGTCGGCATATGTCCGCCAAGGCGTGTTTGGCGAAGATCCATTTCACGTTCTGGATGCAGATGGGGTAGGTGAATTGCTGAAGCTGGGGGCCGAGCGCGGGCGCCAAGCCCAACCAGACGTTACGCTTTCTGTCTGTGGCGAACATGGTGGTAACCCCGAATCAATCGCAATCTGCCGGTCACTTGGATTCGACTATGTGTCCTGTTCTCCTTTCCGGGTTCCTGTCGCTCGGCTGTCTGCCGCTCAACTGGCGATTTCGTCCAAACTTGGGGGTTGACTAACTGTCTCCTACCTAGAAATAGTGGCGTAAGAAACGTTCCGCTGTCGATAATAATTGGCGGCGTGAGCGGTTTTTCTCTTGCATTTTTTTCAGAACTGGACGTCTCGCTTCGTCTGGGGTATTAGCCTCGTCGCGCCCGCCGGGGGAGGGTATGGCGCGTTTGTGCCTGTGCGAGGTTATCTGATGAGACGCTACATAGTGGCTGTTGCCGTGGGGGCCGCAGCCTTGCTACCGAGTTTGTCCTTTGCCGATAGGCAAGGCGATGCAAAATCTGTTGAGTTGGTCACACGCAACGAGTTGCCAGCACAAAGCTTCCGCGATTACCTAAAACTGTTTAAGCCGCGTAAGGCGCCGGAAAAAGTCGAAATCTCCTACACCAAAGCCTGGCTGGACCAGCAGCCAAAGGCGACCGGAGATGAAAATTTCCGTTGTCTTGCCGAAGCGCTGTATTTCGAGGCCCGCGGTGAAAGCGTGCGTGGCCAGTTTGCTGTGGCCGAAGTTATCCTGAACCGTGTTGAAAGCGGTCGCTTTCCGGATTCACTGTGCGGTGTGATCAAGCAAGGAACGGGCAAGAAATATCAGTGCCAGTTCACCTACACCTGTGACGGGCAGAAAGAGATTATCAACGAAAAACGCGCTTATGATCGCGTTTCGAAAGTCGCCCGTGCCGCAATCGATGGTGTAGCTGAAGAGATGACCGCAGGTGCCACGCACTATCACACCAAGGCAGTGCGCCCTTCCTGGTCCCGCGTCTACAAAGAAACGGCGCGTATTGGCGTGCATATCTTCTACAAGCACAATTATCGCACGGCCAGCAACTGATTGACGCACCAGCGCTGGAAGGGTGCTGGCAACAGGCGTTTTACCAACTATGTTGCGAGCCAGGAGGTTCGCAATGACCATAACACGCCGACAGTTTCTGCAATCGACCCTGGCCTTGTCGATGATACCACGCGTGGCGATGGCATCTGCCACCGAACTGGTGGCACAGACTTCCCTCCAGCAGATCGCGCCCCAGGGATATCCGGAAACTCCGGTCTGGAGTTATGGCGGCAGTGTTCCGGGCGCGGAAATCCGTGTTCCGCAGGGTGCTCGGGTACGCCGCAAGCTTGTAAACATGCTGCCGCAACCAACGACCGTTCACTGGCATGGCATCCGGATCGACAATGCGATGGATGGAGTGCCCGGCCTGACGCAGGAAGTTGTGCAGCCAGATTCCAACTTTGAATATGATTTCGTGGTGCCGGATGCGGGAACCTATTGGTATCATGCGCACAACCAATCGATGGAGCAGGTCGCGCGTGGGCTTTATGGCCCTTTGATCGTCGAAGAAGCCAGCGGACCCGATGTTGATCAGGACCTGACCTTAATGCTGGACGATTGGCGCCTTGACACCGAGAGCGCAAAGATATCCAGCGATTTCGACAATGCTCATGATCTGAGCCATGCGGGTCGGCTGGGCAACATTGTAACGGTGAACGGAGAGTTTGACCCTTCTTATCCAGTGCAAGCGTCTGAACGATTGCGATTGCGGGTGATCAATGCCGCGAATGCCCGGGTATTCGACGTAGCGCTCGACGGGCTTGCTGGCTGGATTGTTGCGCTTGACGGTATGCCGCTTGAGGTTCCATTGCGAGTTGAGAGCAGTTTTCCTTTAGCGCCTGCGCAGCGGGTTGACTTGATCGTTGATGTCTCAGCGGAATCCGGCCAGACGGCAAGTATTGTGAGTGTAGAACGGGATGGCGCTTACGGACTCGTCAAATTTGATGTGTTCGGAGTAGCATCGCGTATTGCTGATGCAAAAGTTAGACCGTTGCCAGCAAACCGAATGCCCGAAATTGAACTGCAGAATACACCTCTGCATCGTATGACGATGCAGGGGGGGGCAATGCGCTGGCTGGAGAGCGCCAAATTGGGCGATTCCGAGCTGTCGGGGCGCGAGTTGGCTCAGCTTGGACGATTCTGGGCTTTGAACGGATATGCAGAGCGGCCAGATGATCCGTTTCTGGATGCGCGATTGGGATCAGTTCATCGGATTGAATTCGCAAATGAAACGGCGTTTCCACATGCGATGCATCTGCATGGACACCATTTTCGCATTATCCTGCAGGACGGTACACTGGGGCCGTGGCGCGACACTGTTCTAGTCGAACGAGGGCAGGTGCGGCAAGTAGCGTTGGTAGCTGACAATCCGGGCAACTGGCTGTTGCATTGTCACATGCTAGGCCATGCGGCATCGGGTATGATGAGCTGGTTCCGGGTCACGTAACGCCGCATTCCGTAGCTGGAAAGGCGTTTGCTGCGATGCTATACGCCCGCGAAACGCCTAAAGTGGGCTGATCATCAGTCCACCGAGCCCGAAAAGGTCCGCCGCATGAGCTCTGAAATCCGTCTTGCCTTTGCGCACCCGTCCGAACGGTCCGAGGCTACCGCCGCGCGCGGTGCGCTGGACCGCATTTCGCTGCGCGATCACATCGTTGAGGTCGAGATCGGGGCGTTTCAGGCCGAACGCGGTACCACGCAACGGATCTGCTTTAACATCGTGGTCGAGGTGCGTCCGCTGACAGACCCCATCGATGATGACGTGGATCGTATTCTGTCTTACGACCGTGTAACCGAAGCGATTGCGTTCGAGCTGGCTGCTGAGCGACTAAATTTGCTCGAGACACTGGCAGATCGCGTGGCGGAGCGCATTCTGCTTGAGCCTCAGGCTGTAAGAGCCTTTGTTCGCATTGAAAAACTGGATCGTGGACCTGGCGCGCTTGGCGTCGAGATCGTGCGCGGCAAGGATGCGGTACATCATGATGTGACCGAAGAAGAGCGGCCACATCCACGGTTGGTCTTTCTGTCGAATGCAGCGATTTCATCAGGTAATCTCACCGGCTGGATCGACCAGCTTGAGAATCGCCAGCGCCCGCTGATCCTATGTGTTGGGGCGTCTGATCTGGATGTGCCGCAGACGGGTCACGCAATGACCCAACGCCGGATAGATCTGTTGGCAATTGAACAGAACGCCTGGGTTCTGGCTGCGCGCGATCACCGTTGCGTGGTCGTTTCAACGCGGACCGAGTTGGATTGGGCGATGAAAAACGGCCAGATTTGTGTTTGGGCACCCTCCAAAATTGTTCTGGATGCGGTCGATGGCCCCTCAGCCGCGCCGTCTGACGCGGTGGCGCTGGCTGCTTGGTTCGGAGCAACCTTTGAAGCCAGCGAGATGCTGGTTATTGGCGGAGACCTGCCCGAAGCCCCCAAAACGCCATTGCGCGCAGTTCCGGTGGAGCAGGCGCAACTGTGAACGTCTATTACCGCCCATTGGTCCAGCATGGGAGCACGCGCGTCGACGGGGCGGTGCCACTTGCAGGGCAGGTGCTGTGGTTCTCACAGGCCGAGCGGATTGAGCGCGGGCAAAGCACCCAGATCGTCGATGCCGTTGAAATCCCAAAGGAACAGCTGGATCGTCTGACCTGCGCGCGTCCAGCGATTGCCGGGCTTGATATGGCACGAACGCAGATCATGGGCATTCTGAATGCCACGCCGGATAGCTTCTCGGATGGGGGGCTGCATAACTCGGTCGAGGCCGCTCGGACCGCTGCCGCCGACATGGTAGCGCATGGTGCAAGTATTCTGGACATTGGCGGCGAATCCACGCGCCCGGGCGCTGATTTTGTGCCTGAAGACGAAGAGATTGCCCGCACACGCCCTTTGATTGAGGCAATTCGGGGCGAGACGGATGTGTTGATCTCGATCGATACTCGCAAGGCCGGTGTTGCCAAGGCAGCGCATCAGGCGGGTGCGGGACTGATCAACGATGTGTCGGGATTTACCTTCGATCCTAAACTTGCACCATTTTGCGCGCAGATTGAGGCTCCGGTTTGTGTGATGCATATGCAGGGTGATCCGACCACGATGCAGGATGACCCGCACTATGACAATGTTCTGCTGGATGTTTACGATTTCCTTGAGGGGCAAATCGCGCATCTTGAAGGACTGGGGCTCAGCCGCGATTTGATTGTCATCGATCCGGGCATCGGGTTTGGCAAGAATCTGGACCACAACCTGACCCTTCTGCGCAATCTCAGCCTGTTTCACGGGCTGGGCTGTCCAATCCTTCTGGGCGTTTCGCGCAAGGGATTTATTGGTCAGATCGGTAAAGAGCCGCGCAAGGATGCCCGCGCGCCGGGGTCAATCGCGGTAGCTCTGGCGGGAATATCACAGGGCGTGCAGATTGTACGGGTACATGACGTGGCCGAGACGGCTCAGGCCTTGCGTCTATGGGCCGCCGTCCGGTAATCCGGGCAAAAGGAATTTTCAGGAGACCGACTTATGCGCAAGCTGTTTGGAACCGACGGGGTGCGGGGCACCGCCAACACGCACCCTATGACGGCGGAAATGGCTTTGCGGATTGGCGCGGCTGTGGGGCGTTATTTCCGCCGCGATGCCTCAGGCGTACATCGCGTTGTCATTGGCAAGGATACGCGGCTGTCGGGCTATATGCTGGAAAATGCGCTGACGGCAGGTTTGACCTCGACCGGTATGAACGTGCTTCTGCTGGGGCCGGTGCCGACTCCTGCGGTAGGGTTGATGACGCGCTCGATGCGCGCGGATCTGGGCGTGATGATCTCGGCTAGCCACAATCCGGCGATCGACAATGGAATTAAATTCTTTGGGCCGGACGGGTTCAAGCTGTCCGATCAGGCCGAGATTGAGATCGAGCGGCTGATCGAAGAAGGCGTAAGCCCCGCACAGGCGCAGAATATTGGTCGTGCGCGTCGGGTCGACGATGCGCGGTTCCGTTATGGCGAGCGTGTGAAATCATCGCTGCCGCGCAATCTGCGCTTGGATGGGCTGAAGGTTGTGATCGACTGCGCCAACGGTGCCGCGCACCGTACTGCGCCGGAAGTTCTTTGGGAGTTGGGAGCAGATGTGATCCCGGTCGGCATCGCGCCGAACGGCAAGAACATCAACCTCGGATGTGGCTCAACCCAGCCTCGTGTTGCGGCCGAAACCGTGGTTTCACACGGCGCCGATGTAGGTATCTGTCTGGATGGGGATGCCGACCGCGTCGTTGTGATCGACGAAACTGGCGCTGTCGCCGATGGGGATCAGTTGATGGCTCTGTTGGCGACCGCGTGGTCCCGCGCGGATCAGTTGAAAGGCGGCGCCTTGGTGGCCACTGTGATGTCGAACCTCGGATTGGAGCGGCACCTGGCCGGGCAGGGGCTGCGTCTGGAGCGGACCGCCGTTGGCGACCGCTATGTGGTTGAACGGATGCGCGAGGGTGGTTTCAATCTTGGTGGCGAACAGTCAGGTCACATCGTGATGAGCGATTATGCCACAACCGGCGACGGTCTGATGGCGGGGCTGCATTTTCTGGCAGAGATGGTGCAATCCGGCAAGAAAGCCTCGGACTTATCGCGCCAGTTTGAGACGGTGCCGCAATTGCTGAAGAATGTGCGCTTTAGCGCGGGGCAGGCCCCGCTGGAAGCGGCCAGCGTCAAAAGCGCGATTTCCGAGGCCGAGGCGCGTCTGAATGGGCAGGGGCGTTTGCTGATCCGCAAATCGGGCACGGAACCTCTGATCCGGGTGATGGCGGAATGCGAGGATGCCGCACTGCTGACCCAAGTGGTCGATGGGATCGTATCCGAGGTTGAGGCGGCGACAGGTTAACGCCCCAGTAGCATTTTCTGCAGAGTGAACCACTGGCTGATTGCCAGCCCGGTTAGGATCATGGCAAGCGCGATATAGAACCGCAGCGGCAGGGCTTCGGATAGAATCCAGGCCCCGAACACCATCGACCAAACGGGCACCTGATAGTTCACCAGCGTCAGAAAGACGGACCCGGCGCTGCGGGTGATGGATACTCGCAGCAGGGTGGCGAAGGCCGTGGGGACAAGGCCTAGAACGATCAGGGCCAGACTGGGGCGCGTTCCCTGCCACGAGGGAAGCCCCTCGGTTAGCAGCATGATAGGTATCAATAGTACTGCGCCAACCAGCAGCGTCAGGGCTGCCAGAGCCATCGGTTCAATCGGCGGGCAGCGGCGGGTCAGGATCGACGAGCTGGCGTAGCACAAGGCTGCCGTGACGCAGGCCATTTGCGCCAGTGGCTGCGTACCCTGACCCAATTGCGCCAGACCGGGCCCGATCAACACAAGCGCGCCAGAGAAGCCAAGGCAAACGCCGACCAGACGCCGTAGGTTCATAGGCTCATCCGAAAAGAAATGTGCCAGCGGCAGAACCATCAGCGGAATCGCCGCCATGGACAGACCCGCAAAGGCCGAAGGGACAAATTGTTGCCCCCAGCTTAACAGCATGAAGGGAACCGCCGTCGACAGAATGCCGATGAAGAAAATCGAACTCAGAAGGGCTGGTGTCAAACTCGGAATACGCCGTCCGGTAAGGCGCATCAGCACCAGCAGCATAACGGCACCCAATGTGGTGCGCGACGTCGCCACGGTGACCGGTCCATAGCCTTCCAGCGCCATGGCAACCACCATGAACGTCCCGCCCCAGATGAGGCCCAGCGTGAAAACACCGCTCCAATCCTGTTTTGTCGGTTGTTGAACCATTCCATACACTTATCCCGCGAATCTGACGGTGTCACGCGCTGATATTGACATTAGGTAAGTCATTACTTACCGTAAGCTATGGCTTACAAAGAAGTGCTTTCGGCTTTAGGGGATTCGACCCGTCGTCAGGTTTTTGAGGCGGTGGCCAAGCACCCCAGGGCGGTTGGTGATCTGGCAGCGGATTTGCCCGTAAGCCGCCCGGCGGTCTCGCAACATTTGAAGGTCTTGTCCGAAGCCGGGCTTGTCGTTTGCCGGGCCGAGGGAACGCGCCGCATCTATGCCGCCCGACCCGAGGGGCTGGCAGACCTGCGCGCCTGGCTCGAGCAATACTGGTCGGACGTGTTGGAGAATTTCGCCGCCGAGGTAAACGAAGGACGAGATGCATGATCGAACCAATCATCAAGACCATTGTTGTGAACGCAACGCCCGAGTGCGCCTTTGACATTTTTGTAAATCGCATCGCCAATTGGTGGCCATTGGATGGGCACGCTGTCTCAGCGGCGCAAGGCAAGCCTGCGCTGGCAGTTGTGATCGAACCTCATGTCGGCGGTGCGGTTTATGAAACCATGTTCGATGGCGCCCGCGCTGATTGGGGCAAGGTGTTGATCTTCGAACAGGGGGCTCGCCTGGCCTTCAGCTGGCACCCCGGCACCAACACCGACCGCACCACGCGGGTTGAGGTCCGGTTCGCAGCCCACGGGGCCGGGCAGACCATGGTCACTCTGACCCATTCGGGCTGGGAAGTCTGGGCATCTGAGGCGTCGGACAAACGCACCGGTTACGACAGTGGCTGGGATTATGTTCTGGGTGAATGCTACGCAAATGCTGTCACCAAATGAAAAGGGCGGCCACCGGGGCCGCCCTTTCGCTGACAATTGTCAGACTTAGTTCTTTTCTTTGTCGACCATTTTGCCAGCCGAGATCCAGGGCATCATGGCGCGCAGTTTTGCACCGGTTTCCTCGATCATGTGCTCATCGTTCGCACGGCGCGACGCTTTGATGGTCGGTTGGCCTACAGCGTTCTCCAGCATGAAGTCACGGACGAATTTACCCTGCTGGATGTCGTTCAGAACCTCTTTCATACGCGCTTTGGTCTCGTCGTATTTCAAAATACGCGGGCCGGTGACGTACTGGCCATATTCAGCCGTGTTCGAGATCGAATAATCCATGTTGGCGATGCCGCCTTCATAGATCAGGTCAACGATCAGCTTCACTTCGTGCAGACACTCGAAATATGCCATCTCGGGCGCGTAGCCGGCCTCAACCAGCGTTTCAAAGCCGCAGCGGATCAGTTCAACCAGACCGCCGCACAGAACAGCCTGCTCACCGAACAGGTCGGTTTCGCATTCCTCGCGGAAGTTGGTTTCGATGATGCCCGAACGGCCGCCACCGATGGCCGAGCAGTAGGACAGGCCGATTTCCAGCGCTTTGCCGGTCGCGTCGTTGTCGACCGCGACGAGGCAAGGAACGCCGCCGCCTTTGGTGTATTCGCCGCGCACGGTGTGGCCGGGGCCTTTGGGGGCCATCATGATCACGTCGACGCCTTCTTTCGGCTCGATCAGGCCAAAATGGACGTTCAGGCCGTGGGCGAACGCGATGGCCGCACCTGGCTTGATGTTGTCGTGCACGTATTTCTTGTACGTCTCAGCTTGCAGTTCGTCAGGCATGGTGAACATAATAACGTCGCACCAGGCTGCGGCTTCGGCGATGCCCATCACCTGCAGGCCTTCCGCTTCGGCTTTCTTGGCCGAGGGGGAGCCTTCGCGCAGGGCGATGACCAGGTTCTTGGCGCCCGAGTCGCGCAGGTTCAGCGCGTGGGCGTGGCCTTGCGAGCCGTAGCCCAGAATCGCCACTTTTTTGTCTTTGATCAGGTTGATGTCGCAATCGCGATCGTAATAGACGCGCATTTCGCCGGTCCTTTCAGTTTCGATTGATGTGCTTCTATCTTGCGTGATTGCTATTGGCGATAGGGTTTGGATTGAGTATTTGACAAATAGATGAAGAATAATTCTTCTATTGAATGAAATGTGAAGAAATCATGCTTGATGATGTTGATCGACGTATACTGCGCCACTTCCAGGCCGAGCCAAGCCTGACAACGGCAGAATTGGCTGAGCGATGCCGCATCACTTCGGGCGTCTGCTGGCGCCGGATCGAAAAAATGCAGGCGGCAGGAGTGATCGAGGGGCAGGAAGCCGTTATCGACTGGGCCGCCTTGGGCTATGCGGTCGAGGTCTCTTTGCGAATAACGCTGGACAAGACGCAGGCACGGGCGTTCGACGAATTCACGGCGGCGGCGCGGAACGTGGCCGAGGTGATCGAGATCCAGACCTTCCTTGGTCGGGTGGATGTGCGCCTATCGGTGTTGGCGCGAGATATGGCGCATTATCAACAGGTCTATCGCGATCGCATTCTGACCCTACCGCATATCGCCGATATCGAAGCCCTTATGCATATCGCCCGAGTCAAACGGGATGAGGTGTTGCCGGTATGATCGAACTGGATGAGATCGACCGCAGAATTCTGCGCGCGCTGGTGCAGGACGCGACCCAAAGCGCGGGGGCTCTGGGGCGCCGCTTTGGCTTATCGCAGCCTGCGACCTGGCGGCGTATTCGTCGACTGGAAGAAGCAGGCGTGATCAAGGGGCGGCGGCTGCGTCTGAATGCCGAGGCCCTGGGTTTTGGAGTGACCGTCTTTCTCGGCGTGAAACTTGCGCGAAAAGGGCAGGTCAGCCTTGAAGATTTTGAACGTGCCGTCAGCGCCATTCCCGAGGTGCAGACGGTTGAGCATGTGCTGGGTCTTTATGATTATCGCTTGCGCGTCGTGGCGCGGGATCTGGCAGACTTCGAACGGGTTCTGCGCCGAAGGGTGATGACCTTACCAGGGGCCGGAGAGGTCGAAGCCAATGTACTGCTGAGCGAAGAACGCCTGCCCGGGCCGATCGGTTAGTATTTAGTGCGGATGCGGAACCCCGGATGATGGGTCATGCGGGCGAAAGTCATCGGTTGCCCGTCCTTCCACGTGGTCCGTTCCAGCTGAATCATCGAAGTGCCAGTGGTTGTGCCCATGAAATCAGCTAGACGATTGTCCGCCGAGATCGCGCAAAAGGCGATTTCAGCTTCGGTGAACGGGGCAGCATTCAACAACCATTCGTGTGGGCCACTTTTGTTGAGGTCGGCTTGCTCGACCTCGGGTACGGCTTCGATATTGATCCAGCGTTCTTCAAGCTGGAAGGGGCGGTTGTCTGCATAGTGCATGCAGATCACGTGCAGAACGCGCGCGTCCGGTTCGACATTCAGTTGCGAGGTCAGCCAGCCGGGGCTGTAGACCACGTTCCGTTCCACCAGAGCATAGCGATAGGCTGAGTTTTGGTTCTCAACCGCTTGTCTCGCAAGTGAAATTTCAAGCTTGGCTTGTTTGCGTGGTTCTTTCTTGACCCGCGTTCCGCTTTTGCGCTTGCGCTCGACAAAGCCCTGTTCGGCGAGCTCCCTCAGCGCCCGGTTCACCGTGGCGCGGGCACAATTGAACTCTTCCGCTAATTGGGTTTCGGTGGGTAAAAGCGAGCCCTGAGGCCATATGCGGGATTCAATCCGCCGCTTTACCTCGTCTCGAACGACTTGAAAACTAATCCGCTTTTGCGCAGTCACGAGTAAAATTATCCGTTCTTGTTCAAAGTGTGTGTATCTGTTCAGAAACACGCTAGGGTGTAAAGGGGACCTGACTCTGGTTGGCGTCATTTCTGCTAATTGTGGCATGTAAAAACTCAAAATGAAATTTTTGGCTGTGGGTTACTTTGGGTCAACTTCAGGCCACGTTTGACGCTTTACCGAGCGCGCAAGACAAGGCAGAACAAAAAGGACCCAATAGAAAGGATGCGTCATGCCGGCACTACTGAATACTGTTGACCCGGGCGGGCTGGAGGAGTTCTCGGTGGTTTTTACCGACCGTTCTCTGAACCATATGTCTGCAAGTTTTCAGCAAGTCATGCGCGATATTTCAGCAATGCTGCGTGAAGTTTACAATGCTGAAGGCGTTGCGGTCATTCCCGGCGGAGGCACCTATGGGATGGAAGCCGTCGCGCGACAGTTTGCGCGGGATGCTGATGTGCTTGTCGTACGCAATGGGTGGTTTTCATATCGGTGGAGTCAGATCATCGAGTCAGGTGATCTGACATCGTCGACCACCGTTCTCAAAGCGCGCGAAACCGGCAATTCCAGCCCGTCACCTTTTGCTCCGGCCCCGATTGATGAAGTTGTGGCGACAATCCATGAGAAACGACCGGGTATTGTCTTCGCGCCGCATGTTGAGACCTCGGCCGGAGTGATTCTGCCTGATGATTATGTGACAGCGATGGCCGCTGCTGCGCATGAGGTGGGGGCGTTGATGGTGCTGGACTGCATCGCCTCGGGCTGTGCCTGGGTCGATATGAAGGCCACCGGAGTGGATGTACTGATCTCGGCTCCGCAGAAGGGGTGGAGCGCAACGCCATGCGCCGGTCTTGTCATGCTATCCGAACGCGCCGAGACGCGGCTGGCAGAAACCTCATCCGATAGCTTTGCGATAGATTTGAAGAAATGGCGCCAGATCATGCAGGCCTACGAGAATGGCGGCCATGCCTATCACGCCACCATGCCGACGGATTCTCTGCTTTCCTTCCGCGACACAATGGCCGAGACGCGCGCGTACGGCTTCGAAAAGCTGCGCGCGGCGCAATGGGCGCTGGGTGATGGCGTCCGGGCCTATCTTAGGGACAAGGGCGTCATGTCGGTTGCCGCCGAAGGGTTCGGCGCGCCGGGTGTGGTGGTCAGCTATACAGCAGACCCCGAAGTGCAGAACGGCAAGAAGTTCGCGGCCCTGGGCATGCAGATCGCAGCCGGCGTACCGCTGCAATGTGACGAACCCGAAGGGTTCAGCACCTTCCGTCTCGGCCTGTTTGGCTTGGACAAGCTGTATGATGTTGACGACACGATTGCGCGCCTGAAACGGGTTCTGGATCAGGTGCTGTAATAGCGTGGCGGGCAGAAGCCCGCCCTGCGGTTCAGCGGACGCCGAGGCCCATTTGCATGAGCGTCTTGCGCACGGGTGGTAGGGAATAGAGCGCATTCAGCCCCATCGCTCGTGCGTCGCGCAGCGGACGCGCTTCGATCATCGAGGCGCGGTTCAGCAGGTCGATGCCTTTGACGCGCAGTTCGATCTCGGTATGGCGGGCCTTGTGATAGGAATCCAGCATCTGCGCATCGCCTAAGCCCTCGGGCCGGGCTTGCGTCAATTCCAGCAAGCAGCGCAGATCGCCCAACGACATGTTCAGCCCCTGCGCACCAATAGGTGGCACCACATGCGCGGCCTCGGCCATCAGCGCGATGCGTTCGCCCGACAACCGTTCCGCCGACTGGCTGATGATCGGCCAGATCGTCCGGCGTGAGGCCAATTTCAGCGGTCCGAACAGCCCGCAAGAGCGTTCGGTCATGGCGGCTTCGAACGCGTCGGATTCAAGGTTTAACAGTTCAACGGCACGTGGCCCACGTTCCATCCAGACAATGGCCGAGGACGGCTGGCCCTGCCAGTCGGGCAGGGGGACCAATGTGAACGGCCCGCCCGAGCGGTGAATCTCGGTCGAGACATTGTCGTGCGGGATGGGATGGGTGACGGCGAAGGCGAGGGCCTTTTGGCCGTAGCGCGTGGTATGAACATTGATCCCGGCAGCTTCGCGCATTGGTGAACTACGCCCGTCGGCGGCGATTACCAGTTTGCAGCGGATGCGGGTGCCGTCGCTCAGGCCGACCCGTGCCTCATTGGTGCGGGTGAACAGGCTGACCGTACCGGTGCCGGGGCGGAAATCGACATTCGGCAGTTCGGCTAGTCGCGCCACCATCTCGCGGCGCAGCAGCCAGTTGGGCAGGTTCCATCCGAATGGCTGATCCGAGATATCGGCGGCGTTGAAATCACGCACGACGCGCGGTTCGGGCACATCGCCACCCGCATCCACGATGCGCATGATCTGCAGGGGCGCGGCGTGGGCATCCAGCTTGGCCCAAAGCCCGCATTGTTCCAACAGACCGTGGGCAGGCTGCAAAAAAGCGGTGGTACGCAGATCCGATCCGTCCACGTCCCGCTCGGTGATCGGAGGGGTGGGATCGACGCAGACTACGTCGAACCCGGCAGCGCCAAAGGCGGCGGCGGCGGTCAATCCGGCGATTCCGCCGCCGGAAATCAGGATGTCACAGCTGTCAGTCATGAGTATGTCTCCGTTGCCGCAGACACTAGTGCTGTTGCGCGGTGGGCGCCAAGTGACATCCTGTCTCGTGCTTTATCCCCGAGAGATCAAAATCAGGACAAGGAACATCGTCGGCACCAGCATCAGGGCGGGAATGTAAAGACCCGGCAGGCCGAACAGAAGGATGGAACAGCCCCACATGCTGACCAGCGCCGCGGCTGTATAATAAAGGTCTTCAGCTTCGGCATTGGCCGCGTCCCGGGCCATCCAGCCAAACACGGGAATTGCAAACAAAAGGCGCTGCCAAAGAGGCAGGCGCTGAGGCATCTCAAGCGCGGTCATTGGGGTCTCCGATTCTGTTCGTCGCTGAGCTGCATATGGGGTCAATTCTGCAACTGCGAAACGAACAGATCGTCGCAGTGTGACAGCCTATCGCAGGCGACCCAGAAACCCGGTCAGATCATCGGTGTGATGGTGAATATGGTCAGCCTGGTGCGGGTCAGGCGCGACGTGCACGGTACGCATTCCCATCTCGTGTGGGGCGGCCAGATTGCGTGGATCATCTTCGAACATGGCGGCTTTCGCTGTATCGATTCCATCCTGCGCAAAGATCGCCTCGAACGCGGCTTTTTGCGGCTTGGGGCGATAGCCTGCGTGTTCTACGCCATAGATCGCGTCGAACAGCCCATTCAGACCGCGTGCCGCCAGAACGCGCTCAGCATAAGGTGCAGATCCATTGGTATAGACAATGCGTCGCCCGGGCAAAGCGCGGATATGTTCCACCAGCGCAACATCGGGTTCCATATGGCTCATGTCCACCTGATGCACGGCGTGCAGATAGGGATCGGGGTCCAGATCGTGCTCTGCCATCAGGCCCGCGAGTGTCGTGCCGTATTCGCGCCAGTAATGCGAACGCAACCGGTCGGCCTCGGGGCGGTCGACGCCGATAGCTTGCACGACGTAATCCGTCATCAGCACTTCGATCTGATCGAACAGGCGCATATGCGGCGGGTAAAGCGTGTTGTCTAGATCGAACACCCATTGGGTGACATAGGAAAAGGCAGGTTTGACCATGCTTTGGGTTTAGGGCGATGGGCTGCGGTTTTCAATGCCGCACTTGATCGGGGGGGCGTGTGGCGGCTAGACAGGTCCGAACGAGGAGACAATTCAGCCGATGCCCCAATCCAAACAGTCCAATACGGACGCCTATAGCCTTATTCTCGAAGCGATAGACGTCGGTGTCTACAAGCCTGGTGATCGGCTGGTGGAAAGCGAACTGGCCGAGCGGTTTGGCGTTTCGCGCACTCCGATCCGCGAGGCGCTGCAGCGGCTGGAAACGCAGTCGTTGCTGGAACGGGACGGGCGGTCGTTGATCGTGGCCTCATTGGACCACAACCAGATGGCCGAGCTTTATGTTGTCCGGCGTGAATTGGAAGGGTTGGCCGCACGTCTGGCCGCAAAACACGCAACCGAAGAGGAAATTCGGGTCCTTCGGGACATGGTGGTGGCCGATAATGAGTTGATCGGAGATCCTGTTGCGCTGTCGCGGGCCAACCGGAGATTTCACGAACAGATTCACCTGGCTTCGCATAACCGCTATCTGGTGCAGCAGCTTGATCTGGTGCATCGGACCATGGCCTTGATGGCGACCACATCGCTGGCCGCAGAAGGGCGTGGCGAGATTGCGCAGAGCGAGCACAAAGGCATCGTGGACGCGATTGCGGCGCGAGACGAGGACGCGGCGGCCAAGGCGTTGCAGGATCACATTTCGGTCGCTTTCATGACGCGGCTGAAACAGGATGCGATCCGGCGCGAGAAATAGCGGCCTCACGTTCCTCGACCGCATGGCCGTGCTGGGTCTTGTCCCAGAAGAACGGATTGACCGCCAGTTCCCACAGGCCTTTGTAGGCCGCCAACACGCCCAGCGGATAGTAAAGCACCATGGTCGGCACCCAGGGTAGCAGGAACCTGCGTTTGCCTGCGATGACACCGCAGATACCCACCAATAGGTTGGCGGCTTCGGCGACGAGAAACAGAACCACGCAGGCAGTCAATAAACCGGGTGTCAGGATTGGTTGATACAGGTTGGGCAGCCCGAAAAAGATGGGCCAGAACGCCCACAAAAGCGGGGCCAGAAGGAATTGGCCCAGTGTTCCTAGAAAAAAGGCCTGTAAGCCCAAAAAGCGCAGCAACCCCAGATCGCGCAGCAATTGGCGTGGTGCGCGCATATGCACCAGATAGGTTACCATGAACCCCTTCAGCCAACGCGAACGCTGCTTGACCCATGGCCAGGCGCGAAAGTTCGCCTCTTCATAGGTCGTGGTGCAGACGATCTCGGTCCGATATCCGGCACGGCTTAGGCGGAAACCCAGATCGGCATCTTCGGTGACATTATGGGCATCCCAACCGCCCAGTTCGACCAGCTTGTCGCGGCGAAAAAAGAAGGTTGTGCCGCCCAGCGGAACGACCAGACCAATTCGCGCGATGCCTTTCAGGACGACGCGAAACCAGCCGCTGTATTCGATGGTAAAACAGCGCGACCGCCAATTGGTGCGCGGATTGTAGTAGTCTAGAATACCTTGCAGGCACACCACCTCCTTTGGGGCGTTCGCGAAATGGCGGACAACGGTTTCAATCTGATCGGGTTGCGGGGCGTCTTCGGCATCCCAAACGCCCAAAATCTCTCCACGGCAGAAATCCAGCGCATAGTTCATCGCACGGGGCTTGGTGGTCAGGTCACTCCGATCCGGCACAACAATGGCGCGCATCCAGGTTGGCAGTTCTATTTGCCTGAGCGCCTCATTGGTTACGTCATCCCGCTCTTCCAGCACCAAAATGACATCCAGCAACGCTTTGGGATAGGTCAGGCGGCGCAGCCGGGCGATCAGGTCATCGGCAATCTCGCGTTCCTTATATAGCGGCACAAGGATCGAGACGCGGGGTAGGCGAAGTGACTCAGAGGTCTTTGTTGTTGGCTCAGATTTTTCTCGCCATAGATAAGCAATGAGCCCCGAGAGTCTGAGAGACAAGAACAGTCCCAGGGTCAGCAGTGCAAAGCCCAAAAGAAGGCCGAGGCCAACTATCGGGAAACAAACACAGAGTGCCGCGAATAGGATAAATCCAATGATCGGCCCACGGCGCGTCTGGGCCGACCAATTCCTGCAGCTTTGCCGCGCCTCAACGCGAGTTTCTGCAGCTTGTGCCAGCGGTTGAGCATATTGACGGGCGATGGCAGCATCGATCTGCTCGGGTCCTGCCAGAACCGGGATGATCGTGTAACCGTGGCCTTTCAATGCGTCTGCCACTGCGTCGAATGTATCCGGCCTAGCTGTAGCGATCAGCAGGATTGGCCCCACACGCATCCAGGGCAGTACATTGTGCTCCAACCAAAACTCGACCGGTTCGAGCAAGCAGAGGTCTGCGGCTGGTGGTACCTGCGCAAGATCGGCGATCTGAAGGCCGGTTTGGTCAGACAGCGCCGAGAGAACCTGCGCACGGCTGGCCCATCCTTCACTGACCAGTATTTCCCCCAATGGCGCGTTCTGGAATACTTGCATCCGCAGGGCGCGCGCCAACTGGTCGGATGTGATGATGCCTTGTTCGACGAGACATGTGCCGAGCGGTTTGCGCGAATGCGGCCCGGGCACAGGCTGCGCCAGTGTCTGACGCTGGAGATTCAATTCGACCATAACGAAACCCTGCCGCATGTAACATCCGGCAGGGTTGCTTAGTCAGGGTTAACACACGGTTAACGCTGTTGAATTCGCCTTTAAGCTTGTGCTTTTTGATCCGCCATCGCCGCGGCAAAGCGTTCGAACAGGTAGAAACTGTCCTGCGGGCCGGGTGACGCTTCTGGATGATGCTGCACCGAATAAACCGGGCGACCCGTCATGCGGATGCCGCAGTTCGAGCCGTCAAACAGAGAGCGATGCGTTTCGACTACGCCATCGGGCAGTGTTTCCGCGTCCACGGCGAAGCCGTGGTTCATCGAGGTGATCTCGACCTTGCCGGTTTCCATATCCTTGACCGGATGATTGGCACCATGGTGGCCGTGGTTCATCTTGATCGTCTGCCCGCCAAGCGCCAGTGCCAGCATCTGATGGCCTAGGCAGATGCCAAAGACGGGCAGATCTGTTGTATCCAGCACTTCCTTGATCATGGGAACTGCATATTCGCCGGTAGCCGCCGGATCGCCGGGTCCGTTTGACAGGAACACTCCGTCTGGCTTGTGTGCCAGCACCTCCGCTGCCGTTGCGGTGGCGGGCAATACGGTTACGTCGCAACCTGCCGAGGCGAGACAGCGCAAGATGTTGCGCTTGGCACCATAGTCGATCGCGACCACCTTGTGCATCGGAGCTTCCTGACGCTGGTAGCCATCGGGCCAAGCCCAACGCATCTCATCCCAGCGATAGCTTTGGGCGCAGGTGACTTCTTTGGCCAGATCCATCCCTTCGAGCCCCGCAAATCTACGCGCTGCAGCAATCAGGGCTTCGATATCGAAGTTTCCCTCGGGATCATGAGCTAGCGCCACGTGCGGTGCGCCTTGCTGGCGGATCGCGCGGGTCAGGCGGCGGGTATCGACGCCGCCGATTGCGATGCGACCACGGCGGGCTAACCAGCTTTTTAGCTCTTCTGTCGCGCGCCAATTCGACGGCTCGGTCGGGTCCCATTTGACCACCATCCCGGCTGCCACCGGGTCGCCGGTTTCGTCATCTTCGGGATTCACTCCGACATTGCCGATATGCGGGAAAGTGAAGGTCACGATCTGGCCCGCATAAGAAGGATCGGTCATGATCTCTTGATAGCCCGTCATGGCGGTGTTGAAACACAACTCGGCCTCGGTTTGACCGGTTGCGCCGAAGCCCACACCGTAAAACAGGGTTCCATCGGCCAACGCCAGACATGCGGTGGGCTTGGACGGGGCGTTCTGGGCCATGGCGCGACTCTCCTGCAAGGTAAACGGGCGCATAACTAAGTGGGTTATACGCTAGGGTCAAGTCTGTTCAAATTTTGGGCTATTGTTAAAAATCAATAAGTTACAATTAATGTCCACTGTTGTACCAACCTTTTTGTTTCGATATGGTCAGGGTTCCTTTGCCATGGGGATGGACAGACCATATGGATATGCGATCACGGGTGAACTCTGCCCTGAAGCAAGCTATGAAAGACAAAGCCGCCGAGCGTCTTTCGACACTGCGCCTGATCAATGCGGCGATCAAGGATCGTGATATTGCTTCGCGCGCCTCTGACAATGAAGAGACCAAAGGCTGCGGCGATGCCGAAGTGCTTGAAATTCTGGGTAAAATGACCAAGCAGCGCAAGGAAAGCGCACGCGCCTACGAAGAGGGTGGACGCCTTGATTTGGCCGAGCGGGAACTGCGCGAGGTTGAGGTGATTGAGGAATTCCTGCCCAAACAGCTGGACGACGACGAAGTTAGCAAGGCCATTCAGACCGCCATCACGTCTACTGGGGCGGGCTCAATCCGCGATATGGGCAAGGTGATGGGCGAGTTGAAGTCGCGCTATACCGGTCAGATGGATTTCGGCAAAGTAGGACCGATGGTCAAAGATCATCTTTGCGCTAACTCGAACGGCGCTTAATCACGTCGATTTGCGCAGTTTCTGACTCAGATCATCAAACAGCGCGATCCGCTCGTCCTCGGACAGGAACGCGCCGATCTCAACTTCGCGCCCATCGCCGATCAGCGTTACGTAGTGGGGTACCGGACCACCGCTGGTGTGCATTTCGGGGCGGGCCCAATAGCGGTTGCAGGTCCATTCCTGATCGCCCTTGTCTGGGTGGTGGTGCACAAGGTGGGCTTGCGTCTGGCCTAAGGTCAGAACCTCGAACACGCTGCGCGCGCGATAGTTTGTCTGGATTGCCAACCAGAGGCCCAGAACCGTCAGCAGCAGGAACGGCAGCAGACCCCACAGGACGATCGAACCCAACATCGCCAGCAGCGGGATCAGTCCGAACAGGAACACCGACAAGATGACGGTCATTGCACCACGTGGCGGCAAGGAGTTGTGCGGCCAAAGCCGCAGTTCCTGTTCAGCGTCCGAGTTTTCTGTCCATTGATAAGGCATGGCGAGAACCTAGCTCAGACCGGCGCAATGTCGAAGCAAAAATCGGTCAGACAACGTGGCCGACGCGGACCCATGACAGGGCATCGTCAAGCCGGTCATCACCCCAGAACACTTCGTCGCGGACAACAAAGCTGGGTGCGCCGAAAACCCCCAGTTTGATGGCCTTGTTTGTCTCGTCCTCCAAGGCTGCAACAGCGTCCGGGCTGCGGGCACGGGCAAGCATCAGGCGTGGATCTTGTTGGCACCGAAGCAGGGCTTCGGAAATGGCGCTTTCGCTACCGGCCTCAATCCCGTCCTCGAACCAGATCCGATAAAGATTTTGCGTGAACCCGGCGCCCCAGCCGTCCTGCATGCCCAGCAAAGCCACCTGATTTGCCAGCGCCAGGTCAGAAATTGGATAGGGGGCGGGAAGTTTGGCGTGGATGTGATATTTCGCAGCGCGCCGCTCAATATCGCGCCACATATAGGCCGACTTCACCGGTTTGCCAGCGAAGGGAATATTTTGCTGTTCCGACATCACCGTGCGCACGTTGAAGGGGCGCCAGGTTACTGTCGCATCGTTTTCTTCGCACCAGCCATCCAGGCGCGTGATGGTCAGAAAACTGTAAGTGCTGCCGATTGAATACCAAAAGTCGATCTCGGGCATAGCAAGGCTCCTGTCAAAAGGGGCTTTGCCAACCAGAATACCGCAAAACGGAGGTTTTTTCGATCTTTGCCCAATTTAAGTGGTCAAAGTAGCGCTTTATCGATGGGTTCTGTCGGCTGAGGGGCAGTGCCGCAGGAAGTCATCTGGCGCAGGTCGATTTCGATCATGCGGCAGATGGACGAGATCGGAACATCGGTTACGTCGCCTTCGAACGGGTCCTCCATCGAGGCGCTGACCCGTTCAGTCACGAAGAAAATCCAGCAAACCAACGCTCCGATCGGAGCAAAGACTGCCCAGTCAAGCAGAACGGATTTTGTTACCGAGTAGCCCATCCCAGCGGTGATCGAGCGTTGGTCATTCAACGCCAGCGGTAACATGAAGATAAAAATATAGCTGAAGATGCGCCCGACCTCGGCGACCTGCCGCGGGAAGGGGGTATTCTTGATACGTTCGCTTTGGCCTTGCGCGTCTGCAAACCGTGCTAGCCGGTTCATCAGCGCCACATGCCAATAGGGTTCGATCTTGCCGGATTGCGCCAGTGATGAAAGCCGCTCACCCTGAAGAAACAACAGGTACGCGGCACGGTTGGATTTCCCTTCGAGCAGAGGCATATCAGCCGCCAGTTGGGTATCGCGCCAGCATTCGGGTTCCTGATGCAGCGCGATTTTGTCCACGACCGGTTTGTGTCCGAACATCCACGGGCGGCGGGCACGTCCATGCGTTGCGGGCTGGCGCAGCTGAAATGCCAGCATGTTGAGCCAAGCGATATGACGTTCCAGCAATTCACGCCGTATCTCGGGCGCAAGCGGCGTGCCGTCAGCCTGAACCAGATTGCTGATCGTGTTGCCCCAATCGCGACTGGCGTTGACGATGTCCCCCCAGATCTTGCGGGCCTCGACCCAGCGGCCATAGGCCGAGGTGTTCTTGAAACCCAGAAAAAATGCCACTGCCAAACCCAGCATCGTGACCGGTGGGCTGGAGTTCGAGATCAACTCAAGTGGAGTAACTTCATCCACTAGTTCAAGCAGGAGTATCCAGGCCATGACGATGCAAATGAACCCGGCAGAGCCTTTGACCAGTTGCCGAAGTGTGATGCCGTGATGGAGAATCATGTGGCGCGCACCCGTCTTAGATTATGCTGTTTTCGCAAATACTAGCGGCCTGATCTTTGGTGCGTCTACGTGTTGGAAGCAGCAAGTTGCGGACTGGGGGCATAAAAAACACAAAGCCCCGCACGGGGCGGGGCTTTGCTGAATTTGGTTTGGATGGCGGGATTAGTGCGCGTGGCCCTTGTCCCAGTCTTCCTGCTTGGGCAGCTGCTCGAACGTGTGTTCAGGCGGCGGCGTGGGCAGGGTCCATTCCAACGTATCCGCGTATTCGTTCCACGGGTTCGGGCGTGTCTCTTTCGCACCACGCAGCAGGGCGTAGATCACGATGCCGAAGAACAGCAGGAACGAGGCGAACGAGATGAACGCACCAATCGACGAAACGAAGTTCCACTGAGCAAACGCTTCAGGGTAGTCGATATAGCGGCGTGGCATGCCCTGACGGCCCAGGAAGTGCTGCGGGAAGAAGGTCAGGTTGGCGCCGATGAAGAACAGCCAGAAGTGAACCTTGCCCCAGAACTCGGAATACTGACGGCCCGTCATCTTCGAGAAGTAGAAGTACACGCCAGCGAAGATCGCGAAGACGGCACCCAAGCTCATCACGTAGTGGAAGTGCGCAACGACGTAGTAGGTGTCGTGATAGGCACGGTCCACGCCGGCCTGCGACAGCACAACGCCGGTCACACCACCAACGGTGAACAGGAACAGGAAGCCGAAGGCGAACAGCATCGGGGTTTTGAACTCGATCGAGCCGCCCCACATGGTCGCGATCCACGAGAAGACCTTAACGCCGGTCGGAACCGCGATGACCATCGTGGCCAGCATGAAGTAGGCCTGCTGGCGCAGCGACATGCCAACTGTGTACATGTGATGCGCCCATACGACGAAGCCCAGCACACCGATCGCGATGATCGCCCAGACCATCGGCAGGTAGCCGAAGATTGGTTTACGCGCGAAGGTCGCGATCACGTGGCTGATGATGCCAAAGCCGGGCAGGATCACAATGTACACTTCCGGGTGGCCAAAGAACCAAAGGATGTGCTGATACAGGATCGGATCACCGCCACCAGCCGGATCAAAGAAGGTAAAGCCAAAGTTGCGGTCCATCAGCAGCATGGTGATTGCGCCTGCCAGAACCGGCAGCGACAGCAGAATCAGCCACGAAGTGACGAAGATCGACCAGCTGAACAGAGGCACCTTGAACAGTGTCATTCCCGGGGCACGCATATTCAGGAAGGTGGTGATCATGTTGATTGCGCCGAGGATCGAGGAGGCGCCCGATACGTGCACGGCGAAGATCGCAAGGTCCATGGACATGCCGCCTTCGGTCGTCGACAGCGGTGGATACAGAACCCAGCCTACACCTGAACCAAGCTGGTCGTTACCACCGGGGCTGAGCAGCGAGGCGACGCCCAGCGAGGTGCCAGCGACATACAGCCAGAAGGACAAGTTGTTCATCCGCGGGAACGCCATGTCCGGCGCGCCGATCTGCAACGGCATGAAATAGTTGCCAAATCCGCCGAACAGGGCGGGGATGACCACGAAGAACATCATCAGAACACCGTGATAGGTGATCATCACGTTCCAGAGGTGACCGTTGGGGGTACATGGATCGGCCATGAAACCTTCGAGGCACATATACTGAACACCGGGGTGCATCAGTTCGAGCCGCATATAGACAGTCATCAGAACCGAGATCAGACCGGCAAGAGCCGAAAAGACCAGGTAGAGAATCCCGATGTCCTTGTGGTTGGTCGACATGAACCAGCGGGTGAAAAAGCCGCGCTGATCTTCATGCTCGTGACCATGAATGGCTGCGTCTGCCATTAGGTGCCTCCTGTTGCAACTGTACCGCGCAGTCGGACCTCTCCAACGCGCGGGATTCCTGCTGGTTTTAGATTGCGAAGGGGCGACCTTCAATGGTCGAGTTTGATCTGGATCAAGATTAATTGTCGCGGGCAGACTGTGCTGCGCGATAATCTGACCTCGGATGCGAGGGATTTGGGGATTCAGTCCGCGATTACAAGTGGTGACGGGGAAACCCGCTTGACCCGCATCAAGCGGCGGCTCAGAACAACGGGTAAGTCCAACACCGGAGGCCTGTAATGACCGCTTATGATCCCGAAAATGTCTTTGCCAAGATCCTGCGCGGAGAAATCCCGTCAAACCGTGTGTATGAAGACGACGACACCGTCGCGCTGATGGATATCATGCCCCGGGCGGACGGGCACTTGTTGGTGATCCCCAAAACCCCCTGTCGCAACATGCTGGATGCAACGCCCGAGCAACTGGCAGCGGTGATGGCGACGGTACAGAAGATGGCTCACGCTGTGAAAGAAGCGTTTGACGCTGATGGCGTCACCGTTCAGCAATTCAATGAGGCCGCAGGCGGGCAAGAGGTATTTCACCTGCATGTGCATGTATTGCCGCGCCACGAGGGCGTCTCGATACGCCCGCCCGGTAAAATGGGCGATTTTGACCTGATTGCTCAACACGCCGACAAGATCCGCGCGGCACTGACCTGATCCACCTTCGAAGCGAGCTGTCGCAGGCGACGTGATCACCAAACGCATGGAGCACGACACTTGCGTAATCGCGCTGCCCGTCGCAGACCTGAGGAATACGGATCAGTCTTGTTCCATTCATTTCATGCGTGCGATCCGGACTCGTAAATCATCAGGCTGCTGTCCGGCGATTTCATTAGCCCGGTTCAAGTTTTTCCATTTGCAGCTTCGAGCGTGAGCAAGGCCTCTAATTAGACCAGCGGCTGGCCAGATCTTGGCCATGGCGTACGCATTGCAACCGCCGCAGCGCGGTATCGTCATAGCGGCGCCGATTACCCGCAGTAGGTTCGAACGGCGGTAGAAGTCCAGAACCGGATCGTAGGTGCTTTGAATCCAGTGCGAAATGAGGGAGCCCCGATTGCATTCATTTTCGAAAACACCCCCTTGAACCTCTAGTCACTAGAGGAATTATGTAGCATGGTGATTCAGAAAATAGGACACACTAAAATGGCTCATCAGCATTCCCACAAAGGGCACAGCCACGCGCATGTTGATCCGCAGGCCGGCGATGCGCGCGTTGCCTGGGCCATCGCGGTCAATATGTTCTTGACGCTGGCACAGATTGTGGGCGGGGTTATTTCAGGGTCGCTCGCCTTGATTGCGGACGCCTTGCACAACCTGTCAGATGCGATTGCGCTGGTCATCGCATTCTTTGCCCGCAAGATCGCTCGTCGACCCGCAAACGCGCGTATGAGTTTCGGGTATGGCCGGGCCGAGGTTGTAGCGGCGCTGGTTAACTACACAACACTGATCGTTCTGTCAGTCTACCTGCAGTACGAAGGCGTAATGCGGTTTGTCGAGCCCGAGCCGGTTAATGGCTGAATCGTTGTCTGGATCGCTGGGATCGCATTGGTCGTCGACCTTGTCACCGCTATGCTGACCTATTCCATGTCCAAGGACAGCATGAATATTCGTGCGGCATTCCTGCACAATGTGGCCGATGCATTGGGGTCCGTCGCCGTGATTGTCGCAGGTACCGCTGTAATTCTCTTCAACTGGACTTGGGTCGACCCAGCGGTCACCATCATGATCTCACTTTACATCCTTTGGCACGTCAAATCCGAGATCGGTGAAACCATACGCGTTCTGATGTTGGGCGCGCCAATAGAATTGGATCCGGAAGAGGTCGCCACAGCCATTGAGGGCGTATCGGGTGTGGCAGGAGTTCACCACATCCATCTGTGGAGCATGCAGGAGCGTGAGCCCGCGCTGTCGGCGCATCTGCTCATCAAACCCGACGCACAAGATAGTGCCGAGGATATCCGGGTGATGGTCAAGCAGGTTCTGCAGAACAAGTTTGGGCTTGGTCATGTTACGCTTGAAATCGAAGCCAGCGGGCACGCTTGCGTCGGATCAACCCGATTTGGGCATCAACAGATTTAGGGGCCTAAAACGAGAATTGCCGTTCCGATATGGGGTCGGAACGGCAGACTCGTAACCAAACACTTTCACGGATTTCGCAGGGCAGCCCTGAGATCACCGGTTAACACACCACTCACTCATGAACGGTCATTACATACTATGTGGTCAGATGGCGTTTGTAAGGAGAGGATGTGAAGAATCCCTGAATTTGAGGCGAATTGAGACCATTCAAAGGAATTTTCTGAATGATTTTCGAAACAGAGTGCCCCAAATTCTAGCATTGTCTTTTGCGTATTCTGGCCAGATCTGTCCGAATACGTGGAATCACCTATAAACTAGGCGCCTTCGGTGGCGAAGACCTCATCAAAGGTCTTTTTTAGCGCAACATCGACGTCATCCATGGTCACCGGCAACCCAAGATCGACCAGTGAGGTCACCCCGTGTTCCTGAATTCCGCAGGGCACGATACCGGTGAAATGGGACAGGTTCGGCTCGACATTGATTGAGATACCGTGAAAGCTGATCCATTTCCGCAGGCGAATGCCGATGGCCGCGATCTTGTCCTCGGCTGGCTGGCCGGTGATCGTCAGCGGCTTGTCTTGCCGTTGCACCCAGACGCCCACGCGGCCGTCGCGGATCTCACCGGTGACATTGAACTCGGCCAGAGCCGCAATCACCCATGCCTCAAGCTGCTGCACAAAGCGGCGCACATCATGACCGCGTTTGCCCACATCAAGCATGACGTAAACAACGCGCTGACCGGGGCCGTGATAGGTGTACTGTCCACCGCGCTTGCTTTCATAGACCGGAAAGCGATCCGGATCGGTCAGATCTTCTCGCTTGGCAGAAGTCCCAGCGGTATAAAGCGGAGGGTGTTCCAACAGCCAAATGCATTCGTCCGCCTCACCCGCTGCAATCGCAGCAACGCGCGCCTCCATGAAGGCAGTGGCCTCGTCGTAGTCGATCAGCCCGTCGGTAGTCTTCCATTCCATGCTCGTTCCTTAGACCGTCTGCGGGGCAGGGGGAAGGGGTCAGGCGGCCTCGGCCAGGCAGCGTTGCAGGACCTGCGCATAAGTGTCCGTGCCCTGTGCGCCGGTCAGCAGATATTTCCCTCCAAACACCATCGAAGGCACGCCCGAGATGCCTCGGCTGGTCCAGAAATCTTGTTTTTCACGCACCGGTTGGGCATGCGCACCTGATTCAAGTGCGGTTCGCGCCGCCTCCGGGTCGAGCCCGGCCGTCTCGACCGCGCCCATCAACACTTCGACGTCAGAGACATCCTGTTGCTTGGTGAAATAGGTTTCGAACAGGGTCAGTTTCAGCGGATGCTGACGCCCCTGTGTTTCCGCCCAGTCAAGCAGTTGATGCGCGGCAAAGGTGTTCACGATTCTGCTGTCATCAGTGAAATTGAAGGTGAACCCAAGTTCAGTGCCCAACGCAGTCAACCGCTCGCGCGCCTGCTGGCTTTGTTCGGGCGTCGAGCCATATTTCTCGGCAATATGCTCCCTCAGATTCTGTCCCTCTGGCCCCATGTTGGGGTTCAGTTCGAACGGATGCCAGCGCAATCGGGCCAGCACATTCTCTTGCTTCAGTGCGGCATCGAGTTGACGAAAGCCGACAATACACCACGGACAGACCACATCCGAGACGACATCAATCTGCACGGTAGGGCGGGGATCGGGCGAGGGCATGGCTGCTCCAGATTGCATTGTATCGCGGTTAGATATGGCTAAAGCACGTGATTTCAATCGGCTGTGTTTTTGCCTCTTCACATCGCGCGGCTCAGCGTCTATACGCCCCTCTACCAAGTCATTGGCAGTGCGGTCGTGGCGGAATTGGTAGACGCGCAGCGTTGAGGTCGCTGTGGGGTAACACCCGTGGAAGTTCGAGTCTTCTCGACCGCACCAAAATATCTGAAATAAATTAACTATATCAATGGTTTATTATTTATAGATGCAGGCGTGCCCACCCCTGTAACCACCGTTAGATTGCGCTTTAGTCGATCGCCGCTCAATTGCAGAGGCTTTTTTGCTCGGTCGAGCGCCATGGGCGCTTAAAACACTTATTAGGTGCTCGCGACCTTCATGTGGCTTAACACAGTCCCAACATCATTTGGTCCATTGCGTTTCGATCTCGACTATCGCAGAAATTGTGCAATGGATCAGATGCAAAGTAATTTCGATTTTTTGGATAAGCTAGACGGTGAACTTGCCAATTTAGGCCGACTTGCCGAGAGCTATTTTCAAGAAGACCCCAGCACAAGCTTGATTAAGCTTCGGCAATTCGGCGAACGTCTTGCCCGACGACACGCCGTGCTAGTGGGCGTTGACTTAGTTGACGCAGATACTCAAGTCGATCTGCTGCGTAGGCTAAAATATGATAGGGCCGCGCCTGACCGTGTGCTGGATGTGCTTCACCACATCAGAAAGCTTGGCAACATTGCGGTTCATGAGGGTCAGGGTGATCACCGTCAAGCACTGACATGTTTAAAGATGTCAGTTCAGCTCGGAGTTTGGCATCTTCGTGCCACCACAAAGGATCGAGAGTTCTCGCCTGGCCCGTTTGTCCCCCCGCGTGCCCCTCAGTCATCAACAGAAGAGCTTGTGAAGGAACTTGAGCGGCTGCGGCGTGAGCGTGACGATGCACTGACCGCTGTGCAAAGAGCGGAAGAGCAAAAAAGACAGGCTCTTCTGGACGCTGAAAGCGCCGAGGCGAGGCATCAACGTGAACTTTCCGAGCGTCAGACTTGGGAGGCTTTGGCGCAGGATGCCGACAAACAGCTGCAAGAACTGGCCGCACAGGTGCAAGGACAATCGGCGACGCTGCGAGCTGAGTTCGTAGAAGCTGCCAATGTAGCAGTTTCGGCTATAGACCTAGACGAACAATCTACACGTGCACTGATAGATCAGCAGCTTAGAGATCGCGGGTGGGAGGCAGACAGTTCCGAAATTCGGTACAGCAAAGGTATTCGGCCCGCGAAAGGGCGAAACGTAGCAATTGCCGAGTGGCCAACTAAATCCGGTCCTGCTGATTACGCCCTTTTTGTTGGAGAATACTGCGTTGGTATTGTTGAAGCAAAGCGGTATCGAAAAAACGTGTCGGCGGCGATAGATCAGGCCGAAAGGTACTCAAGAGGATTTGAGTGGACAGGAAACAAGTTAAAATGGACAGAAGAGTTCCATGTCCCATTTGTTTTTTCAACAAACGGACGGCCCTTCCTGAAACAGGTTGAAACCGAGAGTGGAATTTGGTTTCGAGACGTAAGGCTGTCGCAGAACCTACGTCGCGCCCTCATGGGATGGTTCTCACCCGACGAATTGATTTCCATGCTGGAAGTCGAGAAGGACAAGGCGCAGGCTGCTTTGGAGGCCCGTTCCTTCGACTTTGGTTTCCAATTGCGCCCGTACCAGAAGGCTGCAATCCAAGCAGTTGAGAATACACTTAGTTCAGAAAAACGCGAAATGCTGGTGGCTATGGCGACAGGAACCGGCAAGACCAAGCTAGCCATTGCCATGCTTTATAGACTGTTGGCCACGAAACGTTTCCGTCGCGTCTGCTTCGTTGTGGATAGGTCCGCGCTAGGCACTCAGACCAGTGATGAATTTATGAGCACTGCGATTGAGGGGCCGAAAACCTTTGGGCAGCTGTTTGGCATGAAGGGGCTTGAAGACGTCAAACCTGATCCCGAAACACGTGTGCACATTTGCACAATCCAAGGGTTGGTGAAACGTGTTCTTTATAACTCCGACCCCACAGATGTTCCACCGATTGGTCAATACGACCTGATGGTGATTGACGAATGCCATCGTGGCTACTTGCTCGACCGGGAAATGTCGGATGCTGAATTGAGCTTTAGAAGCCAAGATGACTATGTCTCGAAGTATCGGCGCGTTTTGGAGTATTTCGATGCGGTTAAGATCGGGCTTACAGCTACGCCCGCACTCCACACAGCACAGATCTTTGGCGATCCAATTTATACCTATACTTATCGAGAAGCGGTGGTGGACGGCTGGCTGATCGACCATGAACCTCCGGTTCGTTTTCAGACGGCCCTTAGTAAGGCGGGTATCACCTTTGAGGCCGGAGAAGATGTGGAAGTTCTTGACAGTCAAACGGGAGAGGTCGACAGCGTTACCACGCCAGACGAACTGAATTTCCAGGTGGAAGCATTTAACAAGCGAGTGATCACACAGCCTTTTAATCAGGTCGTCGCGGAGGAACTGGCAAGACACATCGATCCAAATCTGGATGGAAAGACTTTGGTGTTCGCGGCCACGGACGCCCACGCGGATATCGTCGTGCATGAACTGAAAAAGGCATTCGCGGCGCAATACGGTTCGATTGAAGATGCTGCCATTCGAAAGATCACAGGCAGCGTAGACAAAGTTGGGGCCTTGATCCGCTCGTTCCGAAACGACGCGTTTCCGCAGATTGCAGTTACCGTTGATCTGTTGACCACTGGAATCGATGTGCCAAAGATCACCAATCTCGTTTTTATTCGGCGCGTGAATAGCCGTATTCTATATGAGCAAATGTTGGGTCGGGCCACCCGCCGGTGCGATGATATCGAGAAGGAGGTTTTTCGTATTTTCGATGCCGTGGACCTCTATGCCTCGCTTCAAGACCTAACAAAGATGAAACCTGTGGCCAGCAACCCCAAGCTCACGTTCGAACAGCTTTTTGATGAGCTAGCGTCGGTTGTTGAAGAGGACCAGCGTGAGCTGGTGCGCGATCAGGTGCTGGCGAAGCTCCACCGCAAACTCAGAAAGTTACCTAGCAAGGTAGCGGATGCGGTAAGAGATTTGACGGGGGAGACCGCAGAGGAGCTGCGGGACCGTTTGAAGAACCACAGCTCTGAGCAGGCCGCTGAATATGCCAAGCGGTTTGCAGGTTTGGGCAAAATACTTGATTGGGACCCTGACGGGTCTGGACCAAACCTCGTGCCGATCTCGCACCATGAAGACAGCATGGAGGCCGTAACAACCGGGTACGGCGACTATGAGAAACCGGAGGATTTCTTGGATACCTTCACGTCCTTCGTGAAGAACAACCAGAACAAAATCGCAGCACTTTCAGTCGTGGTACAACGGCCTAGGGAACTCACGCGGACCGAGTTGCGAAACCTGCGCCTTGAACTGGATAAGATGGGCTTTTCTGAAACCAGTCTTCGACGCGCGTGGAATGATGCATCAAACGAAGATATAGCCGCTTCAATCATCGGTTTCGTCAGGCAAGCGGCGTTGGGTGACCCTCTGATACCATTTGAAACACGCGTGCAATTCGCTACAAAGGCGATCCTAGCAAAGGCAAGGTGGACAGACCCGCAAAAGACTTGGTTGCGACGTATCGCCGAACAAATCACAAAAGAAATTGTCGTGGACCGTGACAGCATCGACCAAGGCACCTTTGCAGCGCAGGGGGGCTTTAAGCGCCTCAATCTGGTGTTCAACGGTCAGTTGGAAACCATCCTCCACGACTTTAATGAAGAACTCTGGAAAGTGAGCGCATGAACCCGAATACCGCTGAAATCGTCGCCAAGCTTTGGCGTGAATGCAAAACGCTCCAGTCGGCTGGGGTGTCGTACGCAAACTACGTTAACGAACTGACTTACCTGCTGTTTTTGAAGATGCTGGAGGAAACCGGTCAGGAAAGCCGACTGCCAAACGGGCATTCTTGGCGAAAACTAGCAACGACGGAGGGCGGTGATCAACTCGAATACTATAAGTCGATGTTGCTGGAACTGGGTAACCCCAAAAATACGACTGACCCGGTGACGCTAGCGATCTTTACCGACGCAATGACGCACATCCGCTTGCCCAAAGACCTCAAGACACTGACAACCAACATCGACAAGCTTGATTGGTTCACGGCCCGTGAAGATGGTTTGGGTGATCTCTATGAAGGTCTTTTGGAAAAGACGACTTCGGCCACGAAGTCCAAGGCCGGACAATACTTCACACCTCGCGCCTTGATCGATAGCATCATCCGCGTGGTCAAGCCGCAACCCGGCGAGATCATCCAAGACCCTGCTGCTGGTACAGGCGGTTTCCTCATTGCCGCTGATCGTACGATCAAGGATGCCACCGACGATCTGTTCACGCTTTCCGAAGAACAGGGCAATTTCCAACGCCGTCTTGCTTTTCGAGGGCACGAATGGGTGCCCGACACCCACCGTCTGTGCGTCATGAACATGCTGCTACACGGGATCGAAAGCCTCGTAGGATGTGAAGATAGCTGCGCGCCACAGGGGGAAACACTTGGCGAAGCCGATGTGATCCTCACCAATCCACCGTTCAACAAGATGTCGGGCAATGTGAACCGCCCAGATTTCACTTTAACTGCGGGCGAACGTGTCGGCCCCATGCCATTCCTCGAACATGCCGTTCGCAACCTTAAAAAGGGCGGGCGTTGCGCGATTGTCATGCCGGACAACATCCTGTTTGGCGACGGCTTAGGCACTGAACTGCGACGCTTTTTGATGGCGAACTGTAGTCTGCACACCATCTTGCGTCTGCCGACCGGGATTTTCTATGCCCAAGGGGTTAAGACCAACGTGCTCTTCTTCACCCGCGTTACGGATAAGGTATATCCAGCCAATCACGGGCAGCAGGCCACTAGCGATGTTTGGTTCTACGACCTCCGTACGAATATGCAGTCCTTCGGCAAAACCAACCCGCTGACGCGCCAGCACTTCGAGGAGTTCGAAAGTCTTTTTGGCCCAGATCCCTCCGGCTACTCTGATCGTCAGGAGCAGGGTGAGGAAAGCCGTTGGCGCAAGCTCACCCGTGAACAGATCACTGAACGCGGTGACAATCTCGATTGGACATGGCTGCGCGATGAAAGCGGCGATCCCGAGGACGATATGACCGAGCCGGACGAAATTGCCGCCGCGATCATGAGCCACCTCCGCGCCGCCTTGGGCGAGATCGAAGCGCTCAGCGAAGAACTGGAAGACACCCCAGTCGTCGAGGCCGCAGAATGAGCACAGGCGAAACCTTTGGGCGCACCATCCAGCTGTTCCTAGTCGATGGCAAACCCACCGGCCTACGCAAGGCGACGATCCACGGCTGGACTGGTGTTGTACTTGTCTCCAGCCAATCCACATTCGCCAATCTCACCAGCCGTGACGAGGTTGACCGCACCGGCGCTTATGTCTTGACTGGCCCTGACCCAGAAAAACAAGGTATGACCCGCGTCTATATTGGCTCGGCCAATTCCGTGCGTGAGCGGATTAAGCAAAGCGCTGAAAAGCGCGAGTTCTGGGAAACGGCCATCGCGGTGACTACCAGTGATGATGACCTGTCCAAGGGTCACGCAGAGTACCTGGAAGCGCGACTGATCGAGTTGACGGCGCAGGCGGGCCGAGTGGCGCTAGACAACGGAACCCAACCCGACACCAGTCGCCGCAGACTGCCTGAGGCGGACGTGGCGAATATGGAGCAATTTTTGGCCAACCTACGGATCATCCTACCGGTGATTGGGCTGGACATGCTCAAACCGCAGCCCCGAGCGGTAGCGCAAGCTGCGAAGCCGGTGGAAGAGCGAACCAAAGGCGATGTCCAGTTTGAAATTCGCCACAAAAGCGGGATCCAGGCAACGGCGGTGGAAGAAGACGGCGAGTTCATCGTGCTGGAAGGGTCTGAGGCTAGAAATGAAACGGGCTATACCCAACACAGCTATACCGAGTTGAAAAAAGAGCTAGTTGCCGATGGCGTGCTTGTGCCATGCGGAGAAGGCAAAGTGAAGTTTGCTAAGTCGTGGTCGTTCAGAAGCCCGTCAGCCGCAGCAGCAATTGTTTATGACCGTAGCAGCAACGGGCGTCATGAGTGGAAGGTTAAAGGCTCCAAGCAGACCTATCACGATTGGCAACAGGCGCAGGCCGCCAAGCAGGAGGCGGCGGAATGAGTGAGCTTCCGAAGGGGTGGGCTTCTCCCGGCTTGGCCGAGATTTGCACCTTCAACCCAAAGCACGATCCAGAAACAGACCGGGATCAACACGTGTCTTTTGTCCCGATGCCGGCCGTATCTGATGAGCGCGGTTCAATCGAAACCCCTCAAGATCGACCGCTTTCAGAAATCTGGAAGGGCTATACGCATTTTCAGGATGGCGATGTGATCTTTGCCAAAATTACGCCGTGTATGGAGAACGGAAAATCCGCCGTAGCGTCTGATCTCACCAACGGGCTCGCTTGTGGCTCAACTGAATTTCACGTGTTGCGCCCCGAAGGCGGGATATTGCCTGACTATATCTGGAGGTTTGTTCGCCAAGTTGATTTCCGCAAAGATGCAGAAGCTCACATGACCGGTGCTGTCGGTCAACGGCGTGTGCCAAAAACCTACCTTGAGAAGCACCCGATCCCGCTCCCCCCACTCCGCGAGCAAAGGCGGATTGTGAGGAAGCTCGACACCCTCAGCGCCCGCACCTCCACAGCCCGTGCCCACTTCACTGCCATCGCGAAGCTGGTGGAGCGGTATAGAACCCAGGTACTTCAGGCGGCTCTGTCTGGCGTCTATACAGTTGATTGGAGATTAAAAAATCCAACGCCCGAAACAACGGCGGTAAAGATCGTGGGCGAGTGCAAAGAAAATTGCATCTCTGTACGTCGCTCGAAACAGCCAACAAGAAATCTTGTTCCGCCTGAGAGTGTTCCATTAGACTGGGGTTTTGAACGCGGACAAGACTTGTGCAGTGTTATCGTTGATGGCACGCACCACACGCCGACCTATGTCGACGACGGCGTTCCCTTTATTTCTGTAAAGGACGTTCGAAATGGGAAAGTCTATTTCGATGCGTGTAAGTACATTTCTAACGAAGAGCATGCAGAACTGTCGAAACGCTGTGCGCCGAAAACCGGCGACGTGCTGATTACGAAGAGCGGCACTATTGGAAGGCTCGCAGTCTTACGAGAAGTTCCAGATTTCAGCCTTTTCGTTAGTGTTGCAATGATCCGACCCGCTTCTCCCAAGCTCGCCCCGAACTTTCTTGCATACGCCCTCGAAAACTGGGTTAGATCAATAAACATTAGCGCGGAGATCACTGGTTCCACTATCAAGAACTTGCACCTGCAAGATATCAAAGCGCTTGGATTTCCAATACCTTCGTTTGAAGAACAATGCGAAATAGTCCACCGGATCGAAGCCGCCTTCGCCAAGATTGACCGCCTCGCCGCCGAAGCCGAGAAGGCCCTGAAACTCACCGACCGGCTTGATCAACGCATCTTCGCCAAAGCCTTCGCAGGCGAGCTTGTCCCCCAAGACCCTACGGACGAACCCGCTAGCGTTTTACTCAACTGCATAAGAGAAGAACGCCGCACCAAACCTAAACCCAAACGCGGGCGCAGGAAGAAGGTTGAGGTATAAATCATGGCAAGGCACATACCTGGGCAACGTATCGAAGGCATCCCAGAGATCACCGTAAAACCGGGCAGTTTACCAGGCACTTGGGATGTGTTCATGAAGCCCTCCGAAGAGCGAATTGAGGAAGCGGGCCTTAGCTCATTTACCGATAATATCGAGCCGGTAGTCCTGTATATCCTTGATACAGCGAACGAGCGCGTGCGGCTCTTTCCGATCTTTACAAGACCAGAGCCAGATGGGTCGTACACGCCCAAGCATAAGAAAATCAAGGCGATCTCTTTTGATTGGTTCCTTTCCACCCCAAACCCGAATGAGAATGACGCAGATGCTGCCCTAGACTTCCAACCGGATGGCCTTACCCGTGACCCGAACTTTGGGTTGGGGATGAAAAAAGAGTATCGTTTTGTTTTGGATGCGGTTGCTGAGCACACAGACAAGGATGTTCTTTACATCGGCGAAGGCGATCCGTTGGAAGACGAATTCAAGCTATCGTTGGACGACTTTGAAAACCTAGTCACGGAGATCGATCGAATTGATCGTCGTGCTCAAGTGGCCGAAAATGAGGTAAAGGCAACGACGGCATTCAATACTATTGCCGCAGTTGTGGGGGCCGAGTCGCGCCCATTTCGGTTAGGCCGTAACGAAATTCGGCAGTTGATCCAGAAGTATGCGGCTGACCCGGACTATCGCGACCCAGATGCACAGAAAGAATTGGTCACTGAGCTTGGGCGCTCAGCCCGTACTTTCGCTCAGCAAGCGCCGGAAGCGACGGAGCAACTTATCTCAGAACTTGAACTGACCCGATTGGAGATGGCTGTCAGAGAGTTTGAAGATTTGATTGCCAAGAACCACAATGAGAACAAGTGGCAGAAATTTTTTGAAGATGACCCGTTCCTACTGTCGTTTGCTTTTGGTTATCCCCTAGTTTGTGTCAACGGTCAGTCATATGTCGGAGGACGCCGAATAGATGGTAAAGGCGAAAAAATCGGTGACTTTTTGTACAAGAATAGTGTCAACAACAACGCTGCTCTTGTCGAGATTAAGAAACCCCAATCTCCGCTTTTGAAGAAGTACCGAGATGGCGTTTTTAACCCACACGATGAGCTTACTGGTGGCGTGACACAGGTGCTTGATCAGCGCTATCACTTTGTCCGGCGGTTTGCGCTGCACAAGTCTGACAATGATTGGCATGGTGATGACGAAGTTGCCGACTACGAGATCGATTGTGTGCTAATCGTCGGCACCATGCCTAGCGAGACAGACCAACGACGTTCGTTTCAGATGTATCGAAAGAACTCCCACGGTGTCCGCATCGTCACATTTGATGAAGTGTTGGCGATGCTAAAAAACTTGTTGCACTATTTGCAGACGACCAGCCTGACGAGTGCTAGCTGAGGGTGGTCTCAACAACGGGCTTACAAAGCTTTACCAAGGCGGGCGCAAACGCATGACAGATTGTGACACTTGCAACTATCTTAGTTGCCGAGTACCCGCGCGTTGATGAAGCCATACAGGACAAAGAACGGCCAGGCTACTATGAAGACAGCCCTGCATAGAAGAACCGCAAGATCGCCGGATTGTTCACCTGCGAGCAGAAAACGCTGATCTTCGCGCAGGGTTTCCAATTCTTCATCAGTTCGGCAATTTGATTGTTCCGACGTCGAGAGGTCTCTGAGAAAGA
This sequence comes from Ruegeria sp. C9, assembly GCF_056537585.1. NCBI lineage: Bacteria > Pseudomonadati > Pseudomonadota > Alphaproteobacteria > Rhodobacterales > Roseobacteraceae > Ruegeria > Ruegeria sp. C9. The sequence goes on along the minus strand of NZ_JBQFRU010000007.1, from coordinate 138,314 downwards.
CCAACCTCCAAAGATATGCCCCGGCAAGTAGGTATCCAAACGCGGCGACAACGGTCCAGAATGCCATATTAGTTTTCCTCCATGATCTTTCGTGCTGTAATTGGGCTCGATGGTTGCAACCCGTTGCAATCTACGCGCTGGGCACGGTCACTTCGGCATGACCGTTGCAACGGGTTGCATTTCCCTCTGACAACAGATGGATACGTGTCTCAAGCATTTGCCACGGGATTTCGCGGCGGATGGCGGCTGTCTGCGGTCCATAATGGGGTCGGGCCTCTGTAGCAGCCACGTAGGCTGCCCTCAGAGCAGTATTTGGCACTTCAAGGGCCTCACCCAGCCAAAACACCATCGGGGGGCACTGAAGCTGATTGTAGATGAACTGGCAGGACCGGCCAGAGTTTGGTTTGCGACCATAAACGCCGGGGGTGTCATATTCCTTCAGCCAGCGCAGCCAATGCTCTTTTTGACTTCTATACCAAGCGTTTCCGAAGCCGACGCCGATTTGGAGGAAATGCTCCAGCATAGTGGTCATGGGCTGGTCTTCGGTAAGGGTTTCAATCGTCTTCAAAAGGACATCTCTCTTCATGAGGAACCATACCAACGTAGTCGGTTCGGAAAACAATAACTGTCTGTTATCAATCATTTTTATGCCCTCTTCTCATACTTCTTGCCGTCTTGAAAAATGTCTCATCCAATGGGTCCCATTGGCCAAACAGACGCCAATGCATGTGCATCAACATGGGGTTGTTTGACGTTTCAGGTATCCACGACGATGTGGCAACGAATTCGGCCATTTCCGCCGCCATATCAGTCGCGCTGGAATAACCGGACGTAAAGTCGAGCAGTGTGCACCACACCTTGAAGGTCTCTAACTCAGGGTCGGCAAACTTGCCGTTTTCAAACTTTTGTTCGAGGGCATTGAGGTGTCGCATCAACCGCTCGCGGGCCTTGTGGCCAATGCCGATGGTCGAGCCATCAGTCGGGTGAGAATAGCCAAGGAACTCTAAGTCGTAATCCGGGTCAGCGGATGTCGGACTATGCAACGTCAGAGGACCGAAAGGGCACCGACCCAAGCTGTCGGCCAAGGTATCCCTAATCGTCCGGCTGCCTTCCTCGGTGCGGCTGGCAACCAAAAGGTTGTCAAAGCACACGATCACCCGAACGTCGTCAATACGAGGTAAGTCATTGAGAACGTTGTTCAGGTGCCACGCCAAAATGGCGCTTGAAGCCGGAGAGCCTTGCATAAGTCCCGAAGGCCCTCTGGTGTTGCAAACAATATCATCGGTATAGGAACCAATAGGAGCATGATCCCGTACCATGTAGTTCTCCGGCGTTGCCGCATCTGGCGTTTCCGGCGAAGCCCCTTTCTTGGCTTCATGTTTCGAGGAATGTGCTTGGAACGAAAAACGTGTGTTACGAGTATCTAGAACATTGGCGATTATCCGATTGGGGAGCGGCAAGTCGTACAGCGCGTCTAAGTTGAAGCTGTCAAAGCAGTCTTCAATGTCGGTTTGCCAAAGATTGCGGTATCCTTCGCGTTGCAGTTGTTGGATGTGAACCGCTGCATGGTCTCGGCCATAATGCTTGACACCAAACAGTGACGGGTGCCGAACGAACTCGGCGTCCATTGCGCTATTGATGATCTTGTGCGTTGCAGACAGTACCGGCGGCATGATGCAAATGTTTCGTTTACCACCGCTGGCTTTTGTTATCGGGTATGTTGCCACCGCATGTTCTTGCTCGGCGTATGGGTTAACCTGCTGGGCCAGAGTATAGGCTTGTTCTCGACCGATCTTCCCTTTGGTAGCTTTGAGAATGGCTGCCTGCTTCACGTCCGGGTGCCGAAAAAAACCGCGTTGCAGGGTATGACGGCGCTTACCCGCTTTCCGCCCCGCCATCAGCTTTCGGACTTGCTGCGAATAAATCTGGTACAGGGCTTGCTTCTCCAAACGCCAAGGCATGTTGCCGGAGGTGCAAGAATTTTGATGGTCGTTGGGCTGCATCGCTTGATCTTCGGTTGTTTGGATTTGCTGCGAGGGCAAAGCGATTAAACGCGCGGCGCTCGCGGGAAGCAGGGTAGATAGTTGCAACTGGTTGCACGGGAATGGATGGGGGCTTTGGTTCGCCCCGTTAAACCCGCTTGAATTGGGAATAACGCTCCGGCAGCATCAAGGCCTCGCTGGGTGCATCCATTTTCGTTTTGTTGCGCCACACGCGGAGCAGCGAACTGCGGTTCCGGTGGTAACTAACGGCTTTCCATGTGATGCGGGCTTTAGACCGCGCCCCGGAGTTCTGCTTCTGAATGATCCACTGGAAGTTGTCTTTGCAACTGATGATGCGGAAACGGTCTACACGGACGATTTCATAGGCATAGTTGTCTAGCGTTTCGCGGCGCGACATACACGACGGCGTGTCGTTGGTTTTCTTGTTTTCGTGCAACTGGTTGCACCGGTCCGGGCGTGACCGAACGAGATCGGAATGTTGGGTGTCTTTGCAAGGCATTTTGGGTCTCTCGGTTTGCCACCGGAGCCGGAAAGTGCTATTCTTCAATTGGTTAGATTGAGACAGCCCGTTCCCGGTTCGCCGGGGCGGGCTTCTTAGTTGAAGCGTTTGTCTTCAAGGGCTTTAACGGCTTCTTCAATCTCATCGCTCTTCCAGTACGAGCGACTGCCAAATTTCACCGGCGGAGGGAATTCACCCTTTTCTATAAGGCGATAGAGGGTAGTGCGGCTGATCGGATATTTCGCCAGAATTTCTTTGGCTGTGCTGTAGCGTATTTGGTTCTGCATGTTATTTTCCGTGTCTCGGCGTTTCTTCGAGACCAACAAACAGACGCTCGACGGAGCAGTGGAGAGCAAACCTCCAGTTATTTTCTTTTGATGTGGTAGTCGTAGATTTTTCTATTGGCGTCGACGCTGGTACCAAGCCCGCGCTTCAGAGCTAAAGCGGCAGCGCTCGACTTGCTTTTCCCATTAAAGATTAGTTCCTGCATTACACGGACTATCTCGGATGTGTCTTTCTTCACCTGCCCACGCTTGCTTTCGCCGCCTTTACGCCGCGCTTCCTTTTGTGCTGCTTCCCGTTCAACGTCATTTAGGTGACCGCTCCGCAAAAACTCTTCAGTCAATAAACTACCAGCAAGGAATGCTTGGTTCAGTGCGTGAGAAATTGCTTCGTGATACTTTTTTGGAACATTCGTTATTGCCTCTCCGGCGGCGTCCAATGCTCCTTGCGCTCGTTCGCAAAAATCGTTCGCTGATAAGTCGTCAGCCGCTGGCGGGGGCATTTCGTCCAACCGCTTTTTCGCGCTGGAAATCGAGCGCGGTGCGTGGTTTTCACTGAGTTTTTGAATGTCTTGGAGCACTGCATCCAACCCATCTCCAATATCGGTGGGGAAAGATATTGTGAGCCGAGATTTCCTCGACATGGCATCTTCCGCTATGATCTCTTTTTGGATTGTAATCCGCGATTTCTTAGCGTTCATGGTGCAACCAGTTGCAAGATTACTGATTGTTGGCCAGTTACATGTTGCGCCCAGCGTTCCATGAGAATACGCCGCTTCTCCAAGTAATCAGTCCGTCGATATGACAGTTCCACTTTGCCTCCGACGGAATGAGCTAAAGCCATTTCGGCAATGTCGCGTGGCGTGTCGGTTGCTTCAGCGCACCATGTGCGAAAACTTGATCGAAACCCGTGGGGACGAGCCTTCAAATTACGTCTTTTCATCAACTGAGACATGGTGGCATCCGATATGACGCCTTTGTGGGTGCTGGGGAAAAGAAAGCCGCCACGGGCGAACGGTTTGGCCTGTTCGATCACTGATTTGGCTTCGGTGGATAGCGGGACGCGAAACTCTTTTTCCATTTTCATCCGTTCCGCCGGAATGACCCATGTGTCTCCATCAAGCTCATCCAAATGACAAAACCTGATCGGAGTGGAGCGAACGGCCGTCAGAATGAGGAGGCGTAGCGCAAGGTGGGTGATCGAACCTTCGTCGAGGCTTTCAAAAAACTCGGGTACCTTGGGCCACGGCATTGCGGGGATATGCTTCCTTTTTTGTCTAGATTTTCCCAGAAGAGCTTTGGCTTTTGTAGTGGCTTGCATGTCAACGTCGAGGCCCATTGCCGCGCCATATTGCATTACAATGCCGAGCCTGCTCATGGCCTTCTGAGCGGTTTCACCTTTTGAATGCCAAATCGGAGCTAGTGTGTTCTTGATGTCTTGCTGGTCGATTTCTTCAATGGGAACTTTGCCAAGCTTGGGCAACACATGAAGAGCTAACGGCGAGAACCAACGCCCTGCTTTTCCGTCGTTTTTCAATTCGGCCTTGCGGGCCTCATAGGCTTCCTCTGCAACTGTTCCCAAAGTGTGGTCCGCTTTGGCCGCCGCTCGGAGCAAACGCTGTCGCTCTTTAATTGGGTCTTTGCCACTACGGGCGACCTTACGCCATCGCTCGGCACTGTTACGGGCTTCTTTCAGGCCCACTTCCGTAAATGAGCCAAGACCCATTTCGCGTCGTCGGCCGTGGATTTGGACCCGCAGAAACCATTGCCCGCCGCCATCGGCGCGTTTGTGCAGCCAAAGCCCGCCACCGTCGTTGTATTTTCCGGGAGGTGCCGTCTTTATCTTGATTGCCGTGAGCTTGTTCAATGCGGGCATCAATCCACCTTCATGTCCACCCAATATACAGGGACACAGTGAAACACTTGCAGCCAAAGGGAAACAGTAAAGTACCCGCAAAGCACTGTTCTTGTGTAAGTTCCTCCACAATGAGGGATGTAGGGGGACAAGAAGAAATACGGTGCAACGATATTTCAATGCATCTCGACCGCACCAACATCCTGAAATCGTTACCCGAAATTGTCAGGTGAGACGGGCACCCTGTTGGTTGAAGCGATAGGTTCGATCCTGGGCGTAGCCGAAATGGACGGATTCACCAGCGTTGACCTGATGCTGGCCGAACAGGCGCGCGGTGATCTGGTGGTCTTTCATCATCGCGATCACGTTTGTGTCTCCGCCCAGATGCTCAACATGAGTCACGTTCGCGGTCAGGGGGCCTTCGTCGGATAAATACAGATCCTCTGGGCGGATACCCAACGTTGTGTCTGCGCTGTCGCCGATCACGCTAGCGGGGAAGAAATTCATCGACGGAGCGCCAAGGAAACCCGCGACGAACTGGTTGGCGGGGTTATTATATAGCTCCATCGGGCTGCCAACCTGTTCAACGCGCCCGTCGCGCAGGACGACGATCTTGTCAGCGAGTGTCATCGCCTCGGTCTGGTCGTGAGTGACGTAGATCATCGATGCATCGAGCTGCTGATGCAGGTTGGCGATTTCCAGTCGCGTATTCATACGCAGGGCGGCGTCCAAATTGGACAAGGGCTCGTCGAACAAGAACAGTTTGGGTTCGCGTACAATGGCGCGGCCGATCGCGACGCGTTGGCGCTGGCCGCCTGACAGTTCTGAGGGGTAACGGTCGATATAGGGCTCAAGGTTCAGCATCTTGCTGGCCTTGGCGACGCGTTCTTCGATGACCTGCTTGCTCTGTCCTTCCTGTTTCAGTGCCAGCGACATGTTCTTGCGCACATTCAGGTGGGGATAGAGCGCGTAGCTTTGGAACACCATGGCGATGCCGCGTTTGGAGGGTGGGGTGAGGTTCATTAGCTCTCCACCAATGCGCACTTCGCCTGAGGTCACGTCCTCCAGCCCCGCGATCACGCGTAGCAGGGTGGACTTGCCGCAGCCGGAGGGGCCGACGAAGACGACGAATTCTCCGTCTTCGACTTCGATGTTAATATCTTTCAGTACCTCGACAGTGCCGAAGGACTTGTTCACGTTTGTCAGCGTCAGGGCGGTCATGTGCGTGCCTCTTTCAGCGAAATGGGTTGGCCAGTGCGGATGCTTTCATCGGCAGCTAGACAGATGGCCAGCGATTGCACGGCGTCGTTCATATGGCGGGTCAGGTCGATGTCCTCGGCGATGGCGCGCAGCATATAGGCTTGTTCGGCATCGCAGAGCTCCTGATGACCGGGTTCATCCGGCATGTCGATTTTCTGGTCGCCATCGGGGCGATGGACCAGAAGGCCGCCAACCTTGGTGTGTCCGTCGATATCGGCGGATGCGCCCTTGTTTCCATCGGTGATCGAGACCGAGCCGTTGGGCGACACGATGTCTTTCACGAAGAACGCGGTTTCGGACATCATCGGGCCCCAACCGGCCTCATACCAGCCGACCGAGCCATCCTCGAAGACCACCTGAAACTGGCCGTAGTTGTACATGTCTTCGGCGATCTCATCGCTTAGGCGCAGGCCCATGCCGTGGACTCGCACGGGGTCGGAGTCAGTGATCTGACACATCACGTCGACATAATGCACACCGCAATCGACGATGGGCGAGGTGGTCTGCATCAGAGCTTTGTGTGTTTCCCACTCGGCCCCGCTGCTTTGCTGGTTGAGGTTCAGGCGGAACACATACGGCCCGCCGAGGTCGCGCGCCTCGGAAATCAGGCGCATCCACGAAGGATGGTGTCGCAGGATGTAACCGATCACCAGTTTGCGGTTGGTCTCAATGGCCTTTTCGACAACACGCTTGGCATCTGCCACAGTGGTCGCTAGCGGCTTTTCGACAAATACATGCGCCCCGGCCTCCATCGCCGCGCAGGCGAAATCGGCGTGGCTGTCGGAGTAGGTCGCCACAACCACCAGATCCGGGTTGGTTTCAGTCAGAGCTGCCTGAAAATCTGAATAAGCCGGATAGCCTGACAGGTCAGGATGGTCGACGCGACCGGATCGGTTCACCAACCCAACAATCTGCGCGTCCAGGTGGTTGTGGTGGGCCAAAGCGTGGCTCAGCCCCATATTGCCGAGGCCGGCGATCAGAACTTTGGTCATTTCACAGCTCCTGAAGTGATGCCGCGGATCAGTTGGCGCGAGAAGATGACATAGAGCACCAGCACCGGCAGGATCGCCATGCTGAGCGCCGACAGAACCGCGTTCCAGTCGGTGACGAACTGGCCGATAAAGACCTGGCTGCCCAGCGTCAGTGTTTTGGTTTCCTCGGCCGGGGCAAGGATCAGCGGGAACCAGAGGTCGTTCCAGATGGGGATCATGTTGAACACGGCCACGGTCGCCATGGCGGGGCGTACCAGCGGTAGAACCAATCGGAAGAATATGGTGTATTCGGACAGCCCATCGACGCGGCCTGCGTTCTTCAGATCGTCCGAGACTTGCCGCATGAATTCAGACAGGATGAACACCGCCAGCGGCAGACCTTGCGCGGTATAGACAAGGATCAGGGCCCAAAGGGTGTTCACCAAACCGGTTGCCACCATCATCTCAAGTATCGCCACGGTGCCGATGCGGATCGGGATCATAATCCCAAGCGCCAGATAGAGGCCCATCAGAGTGTTGCCCTTGAATTTGTATTCGCTCAGGGCAAAGGCGGCCATGGCGCCGAACAGCAGAACGAAGGCCAGCGACACCACGGTCACGATCAGCGAGTTTTGGAAATAAAGGAAGAAATCCCCTTGTTTCATCACCGTCTGGTAACCGATCAGCGAGAAGCTTTCGGCATCGGGCAGGGCGAGTGGCTCGCGGAAAATCGAGCGTCGGGTTTTGAAGCTGTTGATGATGATCACGAAGACCGGGAAGAGGGCGATCAACGTGTAGAGGATCAGCGCCCCATGCATGGCGGCCGTGTTCAGCGGGTTACGGCGTGCTTTGTTCATCCGGCTATCCTCACAGTTGATACCGGCGCATCCGGGTCTGGATGCCGAAGAGGTAGATGCAGACACCCACGAGAATGATGGCGAACATCGCGCCAGCGATGGCGGAGCCCATATGCGGGTCGCCCAATTGCAGTTGGAAGCCGAAGAACGTGCGGTACATGAAGGTACCAAGGATGTCGGTCGAGAAATCCGGCCCCGCCAGCGCGCCCTGCGAGACATAGATCAGGTCGAACGCGTTGAAATTGCCGACGAATGTCAGGATCGAGATGATGCCAATCGAGGGAATGATCAACGGCAGCTTGATCTTCCAGAACGCCGAAGCACCGGTGATGCCGTCTATTTCTCCGGCTTCAAGGATCTCTTCGGGGATCGACAGCAGAGCGGCGTAGATCAACATCATCGGGATGCCGACGAATTGCCAGACCGAGACAAGTGCCAGTGTTGTCAGCGCGTATTCTTCCTTGCCCAGCCATGGTGCAAACAGCGACTTCAGACCAATGGCGTCCAGCATTGAAGGTGCGATGCCCCAAAGCGGGGACAATATCAGCTTCCACGCGAAACCGACGATCACAAAGCTCAGAATGGTCGGAATGAAAATTGCGGACCGATAGAGCGCGGCAAACCGCAAGCGTGGATGCGACAAAAGCGCGGCCAAAGCGATACCGATGGGGTTCTGAACCAGCATGTGGATCAGGAAGAACCAGAAGTTGTTGCCCAAAGCGTTCCAGAACTGCTCGGACCAGATCGGATCAAAGAACAGGGTGCGAAAATTCTGCAAGCCCACGTAGATACGTGTCTGATCAACCTCGGTGAACAGTGCGAGGCGCAGTGTGTTGAACAAGGGGAAGATCATCACTGCCGTGTAGACCAGCACCGCAGGGGCGAGGAAAACGGCAATGTGCCAGCGTATGCGGCGGGTCTGCATGGGAATCTCCGGGGGAAAGGTCCGGACGCGACGCGGTAGCCGCGTCCGGTGTGAGTGGCCTAGGTGTTACTGATGCGGTGCGTACCAGCTGGCCAGACCGTCTTGCAGTTGCTGACCCAGCGCTTCGGGTGTCTCGGCACCCTTGATGGCTGCAACGGATGCACCCCAAGTCTCGTTTTCGAGGTTCGGTGTGCCGCGCGACAGGATTTGGTAGGTCGAGCGGATCGTGCTTTCGCACTCATCTCGCCAACCGACGATTTCCTTGGCCAGTGGGTCTTCCAACTCGACCGGAGTGCTGGACAGCGGGAAGAAGCCGGGTAGGGCGTTACCGAAGATGCTGGCGAATTCCGGGCTTGCGACCCAAGCCAGGAAAGTGCGCGCAGCTTCTTGGTTTTCGCTCGCCGCGTTCATGCCTATGCCGATATCGGTGTGGTCCGAAATATAGCAGGTATCGCCCGCGTTCTGGACCGGTGGCTTAAAGGCGCCCATTTCGAAATCGGCCTGCGTGTTGAAGCCCGAGATTTCCCAGCTGCCTGCTGGATAGACCGCTGCACGACCCAGGGTGAACAGGTTCTGGCTGTCGGGATAGGTCTGTGCCTCATACCCGTCGCCGAGGTAGTCCGCCCACTTGGCCAGTGTCGCATACGGGGCGACCCACTGGGGGTCGGTCAGCTTCTGCTCGCCCTTGATCAGCGCCTGACGGCCTTCTTCACCTTTCCAGTAGTTCGGGCCGATATTGTTATAGCCCATCGTTGCGGCTTCCCACTGGTCATTGGTGCCCATCGCCATCGGGATATAGGTACCGTCTTCCTTGATCTTATCGAGGGCGGCAAAGAACTCAGCTTCGGTAGTTGGAACTTCGATGCCCAACTCATTGAACGCATCTTTGTTGTAGATGAAGCCGTGAATCACTGACGCCATCGGGACGCAGAAACTGGCCGAACCGTCATCGGTTTGCCACGCAGATTTGGCCACGTCCGAGAAGTTTCCCATGGCCTCAAGATCAGACAGATCGGTCAGGTGCCCCGACTCGTATAGCGCAAGCGAGGCATCAAACGGACGGCAGGTAATCAGATCGCCAGCCGAACCGGCCTCGAGCTTCGAGTTCAAGACAGCGTTGTATTCTGCCGGTGCTGAGGGCGAGAAGATCACTTTGATGCCGGGATTCTCGGCCTCGAACGCCGGAATGATCTTTTCCTGCCACAACGCCAGATCGTCGTTTCGCCAACTTTCGATGGTCAAAGTGGCCTCTTGCGCATAGGCGCTTGTGACCAGCGCCGTGCTCATCAAGGCAAGGCTAAGAACTTTGCGTGTCATTTGATATCTCCCAGGTTGATGGTTTCTTGGTTTTGTTTCATCCGCTCCAGCGCAGGGCGGAGGTGATCGTCGGTGTTGCTTAGCATTGCTTGCGCCGCGTCCAGGGACCCTGCGCCTACAGCCAAAAGGGCCGCGCATTTGAGGTTGCCCTCTGCCGCAGTCAACGCCTTTGTAGCCTGCGCCGAGGAAACGCCGGTCAACTGACAGACGATCCCGTTGGCTCGGGCGCGTAGCTTGTCATTGTCAGCGCGCAAATTGATCATCATGCCGTCCTGAATATGCCCCAGCTCCATCGCCATCAGCGTCGAAAGCATGTTCAGTGCGATTTTCTGCGCTGTACCAGCGCCCATGCGGGTAGAGCCCGAGATCAGTTCAGGTGGTGTCGAAAGCAGGATTGGATGGTCAGAAAGCTGCAACAGTTCGGTGCCCCCGTTATTGGCAATGCCGATAACTGTGGCGCCTCTGTCCCGCGCGATCCGCGCTGCAGCGGTTGTGTACGGTGTGGTTCCGCTGGCCGAGACGGTGATCAAGGTGTCTTTGGCAGAAAGATCGGCCAGATCTCGGGCAAGGCTGTCGGTGGCATCTTCGACATCTCCCGGCATCTCAACTCCTGAGGGCAATCCACCTGCCATGTGGATGCGAATCTGGCGGGCTGGTATCGAAAAAGTTCCCCCGAGTTCCAGCGCATCCGAGGCGGCCATCAAGCCGGAAGAGCCTGCCGCCAAATAGCGCAAAACCCCGCCCGATCGGATGGATTGCGCCATAGCTTTTGCGCCTGCGCAGAGGGTGGGCAGCGAGGAAAGCGGGGCAGCGGCAGCGTCGGCTTGCGAGCGGGCCAGCAGCTCGGCCACTTCAATCAGCGGTCGGGCGTCAAGTCCGATCGCGTCTTGATGTAGCTGTTCGGTAACTGGCTTGGTCACGTGATTCTCCCCCGAGATTTTGAATATCATACCTTTTAGATACCATTAGTCTACCATTTTATTTTTACGCCCACAATTTTCAAGATTTAGACAACTATTACTGCATTATTGTGGAATTTGGTCTTCAAAATTAGAAATAGGTATTATAAAGGTATCCCCATGAGTCGCCCTTCTGATACCATTGTGCTGGCCGCTGATGGCGGTGGAACACGCTGCCGTCTTGCTGTTTCAGACGGCTCTGCGGTTCAGTGTGTCGAGGTTGGTGCGGCAAATGTATCAACCGATTTTGACGCAGCCTGCGCTGAGTTGATGCACGGAATTGCTGCTTTGGCCCGACGTGCCGGACTAGAGGCAACTCAAATCGCTCGTGCGCCAGCCTACTTGGGGCTGGCCGGTATCACGGGGCGCGCGCTGGCTGATCGGCTGGCAGAAAAGCTGCCATTTGACCATGTTCTGATTGAAGATGACAGGCCCGCCGCATTACGTGGTGCGTTGGGTTCGAAAGACGGTTTCGTAGCGCATTGCGGAACGGGTTCTTTTCTGGCGGTCCAGAATGGGGATCGCAGGTCATTTGCCGGGGGCTGGGGACCTGTTCTCGGAGATCAGGCCTCGGCGCAATGGGTTGGGCGGCAGGCTTTGGCCCGTACGCTTGACTGTGTGGACGCTCTGAAGCCTGCGTCTGAATTGGCGGACAGCCTGTTGTCGCGTTTTGATGGCGCTGCTGGGATTGTCAGGGCCGCCTCCAAGATGTCGCCTACCGAGTTCGGAGCGCTGGCGCCTGTTGTCACGCAACACGCAAAGCAAGGGGATGCGCTTGCGCTGTCGATCATGGAGGATAGTGCGCAGTATTTGGCGGATCAGATGTTGGCGATGGGCTGGTTGCCCGGCCTTTCGATCTGCCTGACCGGCGGCATCGGCCCGCAATATGCGGAATTTCTGCCTGCGCCAATGCAACTGGAATTGACCGCCCCACTAGGTGATCCGTTATCCGGTGCCATCGCGTTGGCCCACGCCTTTCAAAAGGAGACCCGACATGAGCGTTGCTGACTTCCTGCGGCCCGAGGGTTGGCTGGGTCAGACTGCCGGTCCGCGTTACGTGCAGTTGCGGCAGCGGCTGGAGCAGGGGATCGAAGAGGGTATTCTGGCCCCGAACAGTTCGCTTCCGCCCGAGCGCGAGATTGCCGAACTGACGGACCTGTCGCGGGTGACGGTCCGCAAGGCGATTCAGGAACTTGTGCGCAAAGGCGCGATTGAACAGCGGCAAGGCTCGGGGTCATTCGTGCGTCAAGCGGTTGCACGGGTTGAGCAGTCGCTGTCGCACCTGACCTCGTTTACCGAAGACATGGAGAGGCGCGGTTTTGAAACGACATCAACCTGGTTGGAGCGCGGAATATTCCTGCCGTCACCTGATGAAATGCTGGCGCTGGGCCTATCGGCGAGTGATCAGGTCGCCCGCATTCATCGTCTGCGCGCGGCTGGCGGGCGACCGATGGCGCTGGAACGCGCGGCGTTGCCGCTGGATATATTACCTAACCCGACTGAGGTTACCGGATCGCTCTACGCCTTTCTCGAACACTCGGGCAATCGCCCGGTGCGTGCGATCCAGAAAATCTCGGCCATCAATCTCGAAGCAACCGAGGCTGGATTGCTGGACGTTGCTGAAGGTACGGCGGGGCTGCGCATTCAGCGGACCTCGTATCTAGAAAGCGGGCGCGTTGCTGAACTGACCCGATCCATCTATCACGGCGATGCCTACGATTTCGTAGCAGAGCTGCGTCTGTCAACCTGAAAGGCGGGGCTCATGTCCAGCGATACAACTCAAATGCGGCAGGAAATCAATGAGATACCTTTTGCCGTTGATCGGCTTCTCACTGATGGGACCACGGCGATTACAAAGACCGCAAGCGCGATCCGCGCGCACGATCCCAGCTTCCTGATTTCGGTTGCGCGAGGTTCGTCGGACCATGCCTGCAGCTATCTGAAATACGCTTCGGAACTGCTGCTGGGCCTGCCCATGGCCTCGGTTGGGCCGAGCGTGAAATCGATCTACGGGGTCGATATGCGATGCCCCGGGGCGCTGTGTATTTCGGTTTCCCAATCGGGTCAAAGCCCCGACATCGTACAGCTGACGAAGTCCCTGACAGAAGGCGGCGCGTATTCGGTGGCGATCACGAACGATACCACGTCTGCACTGGCCCAGAACGCCACCTCGGCTCTGCCCATCCTTGCAGGCCCCGAGCTTAGCGTGGCTGCCACCAAGACTTTCGTCACCTCTCTGGTCGCCGGGCTTTGGTTGCTGGCCGAGGTAAAGGGTGATGACACTTTGCTGGCTGCAATTCACAAATTGCCGGAAGATTTATCGCGGGCGATCACCTGCGATTGGAGTGCGGTGGTCGAGGCAGTCGATGGCCAATCCCTGTTCACTTTGGGACGTGGGATGTCCTGGGCAATTTCGAATGAGGCGGCGCTGAAATTCAAGGAAACCTGCCAGATTCATGCGGAAAGCTATTCCTCGGCCGAAGTTCTGCATGGCCCGGTTTCGATCGTGGATCTGGGCTTTCCGGTGATTGCGTTCTCGTCCGGAGACGCGGCTGAGGCCAACATCGCCGAAATCGCCGATGCGCTCGCAGCTAAGGGCGCAAAAGTCTTCGCAACGACCAATCAGGTGTCTGATGCCGTGAGGCTACCACATGTCCGCACCACGCACTGGATGACAGATCCGGTAGCCTCAATCGCTTCGTTCTACGGTATGGTCGAAACTGTGGCCACGCGCCGGGGCATCAATCCCGATGCACCGCGTCACCTGCGGAAAGTGACGGAGACGGTATGACCGATGCGACGATCACCTTCGCGGGCGGGCTTATCTTTGATGGTAAAACCCTGAAGGACGGCCACGCCGCCCGTTTCGTCGGCGGGCTGCTCGACAGTATTTTGCCCGAAGCCGAGTTGCCTTCGGATGAGATGGTTAAGGATCTGTCGGGCGATATTTTAAGCCCCGGCTATGTAGATTTGCAGGTGAATGGCGGCGGAGGCGTCATGTTCAACGACGATCCATCGGTCGAGACATTACAGCGTATTGCGGCGGCTCATCGCAAGCTTGGCGCGACGTCGATCCTTCCGACGCTGATCACGGACACGCCCGAAAAGACAACGGCTGCCATTTCTGCTGCTTCTCAGGCCATTCAGCGCGGAGTTCAGGGGATTGTCGGCTTGCATCTTGAGGGGCCGCATCTCTCGGTGCGACGCAAGGGCGCGCATGACGGCGGGCTGATCCGCCGGATGCAGGACGCTGATCTTGCACAGCTGATAGAAGCGGCAGGGGCGTTGCCTGCATTGATGGTCACACTTGCGCCTGAAAGTGTCACGATTGCTCAGGTCGAAACGCTCAGCAAGGCGGGGGTCATCGTGTCGTTGGGGCACAGTGATGCCGAGTTTCAAACCTGCGTGGCTTACGCACAGGCGGGCGCGCACTGCGCCACCCATTTGTTTAACGCGATGAGTCAGTTGGGCAACCGCGAACCGGGGCTGGTTGGCGCAGTCTTGTCCAGCGGTGCGATGTCTGCCGGATTGATAGCGGATGCAATCCATGTTCACCCGCAGACGATGCGCGCCGCCTTTGCAGCTAAACAGGGGCCGGGGCATCTGTTTCTGGTGAGCGACGCGATGGCCGTTGCTGGAACGGATCTGCAGGAATTCAAGTTGGAAGGGCGTGTCATCCAACGTGAAAACAGCAGGCTGACCTTACCGGATGGAACCCTGGCCGGGGCCGATCTGAACCTGACCACCGCGCTGCGCGTGTTGACAACGGATGTCGGCGTTTCACTGACGGACGCCTTGGCAGCGGCCACACGCATTCCGGCGGATATCATTTCCCAGCGCTCAATCGCGCGCCTGAACTTGATCTCGCAGGCCATTCGCATTTCTCCGGATTTGTCGCAGGCCCGTCCGGCAGTTGCTTAACCTTGTGTTGCAACAAATTGCGAAACACCGCGTTTTTCGCATCTCGCCTCAACTGTAGCGGTTGTGTAAGACCTTAGGCGAACGTGGTTTGGGAATGTCTGGTGGTTTGGGAATGTCTGTATGTATCAGATAATTGGAATAATTGGCAGGGCATTGACCACCCGGATCGCGCAATGATCCAAACGCGTGGCGTTTTCATTGGTCAGCGTACGGATTGTTTGGGCGCGCGCCTGCTGATGATCCTGACCTGTATCCGTCTGGCCGAAGACTTTGGGACAGACTACCGGGTGAACTGGTTCCCGCAAGGCGCCGATGCGCCGGAGTTGGATCATACTGAGGAGTTATTCACCAAAGACTGGATGGATGCGCATTTCCTTGATCAGGCAGAGTTCGACACGATAAGCGCGACCGCTCTGCCAATTTGGGCCTTCCAGAACGATCCATCGCCCGAGCGGCTGATCGACCATTTGGCGTCTGGCCGTTCGGTTCTGGTCGAAGAAGCGAACGAGATATTGGTCTTCCCGTGGGAAGAGATCGAAACCATCCGTCCCCGCTATCGCGATTTCATACATCGCGTAGGATTTGTGGATGAGGTTCGTCAGATCATGGATCGCGCGGATCAGAAGCTCTCGGGGCAGGGGGTTTCGGCTTACCACATTCGACGCGGAAAAATCCTGAACGGATTACCATGGAAGCATTCGATCTGGCCCGCCAAGATCGAACCTGACGAGTTTTACGAGGCCCATCTGGAGAAATCCAAGGGCCAGACGGCGATCATGTTTTCGGATCAGCCAGAGGTGATAGACCGTTTCAAGCAGCGGTTTCCGGAGCTCATGCAGATGTCGGATATCGCTGATCTGTCGGCTCTGACCCGGGCGCAGCGGGACTTTCTGGAGCTTTTTGCGATGTCACGGGCGGATCAGGTGATCGCGCCACACATATCTGGCTTTTCAATGGCTGCAGCCCGGATTTCGGGGCAGCAGCGTAAAGTGTTCCGCGATGTATTGTCCAAGGATGAGATGCAGGCGGCCAATGCGCGGTTCATCGAACGGGTTGCGAAGGGGCCATCGGCCTTTCCGAATCCCTCAGAGGCGGCGCATATCTATTCAAAGGCGGTGCAATATCTGTCAGCGCAGGATCGCTGCGAAGAGGCGTATGATAGTGCGAAACCTATTCTGGACGCCGGGGCCGACAACGCCTTTATGCCACTTCTGCAATCCCTGAACTGTTTTTACCTGTCGAAGTGGCAGGAAAGCGAGGCACATGCCAAAGAGGGATTGCAGAACCCGCATCTCTGGCCCGAAGACTATTCTGTTTTGTGCGCGTTGCGCGGCGCTGTTCTTGGCATGCAGGGCAAGCGCGGTGCGGCGACGCTGCACTTTGCTAAAGCGTTCTGGTCCAAACCCTTACGGCCGGATGTTGTGGTGCTGGGGTCCAGAATGCTCTACCGCGCCCAACTTGCGCTTAGGCTAATGCCGCCTGTGGATTGGTCGTTGCAGAAGGTCGTTCGGCAACGCCGATTTCCACCGTTCAATAACCTGTATCTGGTTCAGCGCAATGTTGTTGTCAGGCGTTCTTGCAACTTCGATTTCATACTCTTGGATTGGGCCGAGTTGGCGCTGGATCAACGCGCAAGTCGTATCTTTGATCACCAACAAAGATTGGAAGCGCTTTCTACCTCACTCGATGAGATTCACGACGTACCAGCAGACGACCCGCGATTGTTGGGCGCGAGGGTGATACTACAGAGGCAACTGGGTGAATTGTCCGGGGCCCACGCCATTGATAAAACCCGCCAGATCGTAGCTGGTGTGCCGGAAAGTGCCTTGTACCAAAAGCGGCTGGCCGAACTTTACGAAGCAGAAGGCGATACCGTAACTGCGCATCGAGCGATGTCAGAGGCGCTAGCTTGTGACCCGGAAAGCCCGTTTCTTCTGTTTGCCATGGGGCGCTTGCTAGAGCGGACGGGCAAGACCGGTCAGGGTGAAAAGTTCATTCTGAAAGCTGCCGATCTGGATGAAGTCACCGTCGTCATTCAGGGCATGGCGGGCCAGATACACATGCGGCGCGGGAACAAGAACAAGGCACGTCCCTATCTTGAGAAAGCGCGCGATCTCTATCCGCCTCACAAGCGCTTTACCAATCAGCTGAACCGGCTTTCGGGTCAGGCCTGACGCTAATCCAGCGCGACCTCTTGCCGTAGTTTTCCGGTTGTCTTGTCGAAGATCAGAATGCGATTGTCGTCGGTCACGACCGCATACCAGTTGTTGCCGATGGTCAACGCTTGCGCTTTTGCGCCATCCGGAAGTTCGATCTGGTCGGGCAGCTTCGGAGTGCGGTCCGATAGGCGGATGACAATCAGGGCGAATGTCACTAGAACCCCGCCAATCATTACCGCGGTCAACAGCATGACCATCCGCCGCAGCAGTCGAAGCTGCGGTGTTTCCTGCGGTTCCTGAGGTTCGGAAGGGACAGTCATGGGCACCCGCCTGATAGAGTTTCATATCGCGGCCGCTCCGCCGCCCCGCCTTGATAAGGCGCTTGCGCGGGATGTGCCAGCGGAAGAGAACCTGTCGCGCACCCGGCTGGCCCGACTGGTCAATGAAGGGGCCGTGACTGTCGATGGTGCGGTAGTCGAAGACCCCAAAGCCAAGATTGCCGAAGGTGCGCAGATCGGGATCACCGTGGCCGAGGCCGAGGACAGCCACATCGGTCCCGAAGATATCCCGCTGGAGGTCGTCTTTGAGGATGACGATCTGATCGTGATCAACAAACCTGCGGGAATGGTGGTACATCCGGCTCCGGGGTCTCCGAACGGTACGCTGGTCAATGCGCTGCTGCATCATTGCGGGGATGATCTCTCGGGCGTTGGGGGCGTCAAGCGTCCGGGCATCGTGCACCGGATCGACAAGGAAACCAGCGGGTTGCTGGTTGTGGCGAAATCGGATGCGGCGCATCACGGGCTGGCTGCCCAGTTCGAGGCGCATAGCGTCGAGCGCTACTATCGCGCGATCTGCTATGGTGTGCCGGATGCCAATGACCCTCGGTTGCGTGGGATCAAGGGTGTCAGCTTTGAGCCCGGCAACATCATGCGCCTAACAACTCAACTGGCGCGGCACAAGACGGATCGGCAAAAGCAGGCCGTGCTGTTTCACGGAGGCCGCCACGCAGTGACACGGGCGCGGATTGTCGAAGTTTTTGGAACGCCCGGCGGTCTGTCCTTGATCGAATGCTGGCTTGAGACGGGCCGAACGCATCAAATCCGTGTCCATATGGCCCATGCCGGCCACGGGCTTGTCGGAGACCCGGTTTACGGCGGAAAGCGCAAACTGGCTGCGCGGTCATTCACGCCTGAGGCCGCCGAGGCGGTGCAGGCTTTCCCCCGCCAAGCTCTGCACGCAGCAGTGTTAGGCTTCGAACACCCGGTTTCGGGCCAGGTATTACGTTTTGAAGCCCCGCTGCCGCAGGATATGGCGGACCTGCTGGAAAATCTCAGAAAACCACTGAAATAAACTGCAAAGGCTTGTGAAAAAGGCCTTTTCAGCTTTCCTTTACATAGGGTTAATCTCAGACTGTTAACAGATCCTCTTGAATGTATCGGGTCTGGTACCCATATCCCATGTTAAGGGCTTAAACATTTGTCCAAGGGGCAGAAATAAATGGCAAATTACTCAAATCTTCCAGCGCCGACACCCGAGGGTGGGCTGAACCGCTATATGCAGGAGATTCGCAAGTTTCCTCTGCTGGAGCCGGAGGAAGAATATATGCTGGCCAAGCGCTGGGTCGAGGAACAGGATACCGAGGCCGCGCATAAAATGGTCACGTCACACCTGCGTCTGGCGGCCAAGATCGCCATGGGATATCGCGGTTATGGCCTGCCGCAGGCCGAGGTGATTTCCGAGGCCAATGTGGGCCTGATGCAGGCGGTCAAGAAATTCGACCCCGAAAAAGGCTTCCGGCTGGCGACCTATGCCATGTGGTGGATCCGCGCTTCGATCCAGGAATACGTCCTTCGGTCGTGGTCGATGGTGAAACTGGGTACAACATCGGCGCAGAAAAAGCTGTTCTTCAACCTGCGTAAAGCAAAGGCACGCATTGGCGCGCTGGAAGAGGGTGATCTGCGTCCTGAAAACGTGGCCAAGATTGCAGAAGACCTCGGAGTGACCGAGGAAGAAGTGATCAGCATGAACCGTCGGATGTCCGGTGGCGATGCATCGCTGAACGCGACCGTGGGGTCCGAAGGCGAAGGCACCATGCAGTGGCAGGATTGGCTGGAAGATGAAGATGCCGATCAGGCTGGTGACTACGAGGCGCGCGATGAATTGGAAGCCCGGCGCGAATTGCTCGCTGCTGCGCTGGATGTTCTGAACGATCGCGAGAAAGACATCCTGACTCAGCGCCGTCTGATGGACCAGGCTGTTACGCTGGAAGAGCTGAGCACGCAGTACAATGTCAGCCGTGAACGTATTCGTCAGATCGAAGTGCGCGCGTTCGAGAAGCTGCAAAAGAAGATGCGAGAGCTTGCGCGCGAAAAAGGTATGCTGGGTTCAAACTGACCCCAGACAGATATCAGCCCGCCATATGAGCGGGCTGATTTTTTTAGTTATGCGAAAATGAAATCGGACTCGGACAGGTGGCTTGCCCAGATGCCTGATAGATAGATGCTGTCTCCGTCGTCCAACTCGATCTTGGTCCCGAAGAACTTTCCGTCGATATCGTCTTCGATGTCCTCAAAGCTGTTGATGCCATCGTATTCGGACAGGTCGATCTTGTCCTTGCCGACGCGGAAATCGACAATCCAGTCGTGACCGTCGCCTTCATCGAACACAAACGTGTCCTTACCGCGCCCACCAAAGAGTTTGTCATTGCCTTCGCCGCCGTCGATGATGTCTTTCCCACGACCTCCGAAGATTTTGTCATGGCCTTCATCGCCACGCAGAATATCCTTTCCGCGCCCCCCGAAGATTATGTCGTTCCCGGCACCGCCAAGCGCCACATCATTGCCCGAGCCGGTGTTGATCACGTCATTGCCACCATCACCGTGAACAAAGTCTTTGCCGCGTCCGGTAAAGATGAATTCATCGCTGCTGTCACCCAGGATAAAGTCCGTGTTCTTTTTGCCCAGAATGCCCGACACCGAGACGGGTAGAAGTACGCCGTCAAGTACGTGAATGATACCGTTTGACGCATCCACGTCGAACGCGATCAAGCCGGGATCGTCGATGCCCGGATCGGCATCGCTCAGGCTGGGAGGATCGCTTTCAAGGTTCAGTTCGACTGACGACCCAAGCAGAGTTTGGATTTCAGCCCCGTCGCCTAGACCGACCACTGTGGTGCTGTCGAACTCACCATCGACCACGTGATACTTCAAAATGTTGGTTAGCAAAGGGATGGGGTCTCCGCCGCCAAGCAGGGTGAGCGCCTTGATGATGTGGCCCAATGCTCCAGCCTCGTCATCCCCTTTATACCCAAGCGTTTGTGCCAGAGTAATAAAGGCGGCGTCATTTGGGGCAAAGACGGTCAGTTCTGCCTCAGGATTGTCCAGCGTTTCCGCCAGCCCGGCTGCAATAACCGCTTCGCGGAGAATGTCGAAATCCTGATTGTCGCTGTCAAACGTTCCGGGATCACCGCTTTTTAGTACTGTTCCTGTAATCGTATGTGTTGCTGGCATTTCAGTAAGCCTCCCACCCTGTTTGCCGTTGCTTCGGATATTGCCAGAGCTCGATCCGAGCATGATTCAGTCGATGTTTGAGCTACGGCGGCAGCATCAGACTGGATCAACAAAACTGATTTGCGAGGGCAGGATTGGCGCCGATCGGTTTTTGATTATCGATATAAAGTATAAGGTTATCGGGGTTTTTTAATCTCATCAAAAAATTTGCCGAGGCGTATGATATTCAAATAGATAGAGAAAGGACTGACTTATTGGCAGGTGGTTGATAGACAGATCAGGAACTGAATTACATAGAACTCGCCCTGGGCGGGTTACATCAATTTTTAGGGGGCGCGCATGCATAAACCGGTCAATTGGGGTGTTCTGGGTGCAGCCAGATTCGCACGACAACACATGGCGCCCGCCATCCATGCGGCAGAGGGCGCGCGGCTGGCGGGGTTGGCGACCTCGGATCCGGCTAAGGCCGAGCCCTTTGCCAGATATTGCCCTGATCTGAATGTCTACAACAGCTATGAGGCATTGCTAGCCGATCCTGAGATTGAGGCGGTGTACATCCCGCTGCCCAACCATCTTCATGTCGAATGGAGCCTGAAGGCGCTGGATGCGGGCAAGCATGTGCTGTGCGAAAAGCCGATGACCATGCGGGCTGATGAATTTGACGCGCTGATCGCAAAGAGGGACCAGACGGGTTTGCTGGCTGCCGAAGCATATATGATCGTGCATCACCCTCAGTGGCATCTGACCCATAAACTGATCGCGGACGGAGCGATCGGCCGGCTGGTCCATGTCACCGGGGCGTTCAGCTATGACAACCGGGCGGACACGGGCAACATCCGCAACCGTGCGGAAACCGGTGGGGGCGGGCTGCGTGACATCGGGGTGTATGTTATCGGCAGCGCTCGGTTTGCAACTGGGCAAGAGCCGGTCTCGGTCAGCGGTGCGATCCGGTGGGAAAATGACGTGGATGTCTTCACCGAAATACGCGCGCAGTTTCCCGAATTTACCTATTCCGCCTACGTCTCAACACGCATGCATCCACATCAGGAAATGGTGTTTCACGGAGAAGGTGGCATGATCCGTCTAACCGCTCCGTTCAATGCGCGCGTGTTCGGCGAGGCGCGGGTTGAACTGCACCGACCGGGCCTTGAAGTTCTGGTGCCCCGGTTTCCAGCGGACAACCACTATCAATTGCAGGTCGAAGCGTTCTGCCGATCGGTTCGCGAAGGGGTTGAATATCCCTGTTCGTTGGAATTCGTGAGGGGCACACAAGAGGTTATCGATCAGGTCTTTGACGCCGCCGTTTCGCTCTAGCTTGCCACGCCTGTGGTGTCTCGCGTATCCTGTCCCGACCGGATCAGGAGGGCTAAATGGCGGGCGGCTGGGCGCGCGATGGCGCGGTGAGTGAACAGATCGAAGCGTCGATTTCAGATGAACTGGCGCGGATGCAGGCGCAAAAGCGACCTGTGGGCGAAAGCCTGACCCATTGTGCCGAATGCGAAGAACCGATCCCCGAAAAACGCCGCCTTGCTCTGCCCGGCGTAAAGCTGTGCCTGGATTGCCAGCAAGAGCGTGACAGCAGCTTCAAATCCCGTGGCGGGATCAATCGGCGGGGTTCGAAAGACAGTCAGTTGAAATAACGCGAGGAGCACCCGGTGAAGGATCAGCCGCAGAGATCAGTACTGCAAAACGGGTTGGTTCTTGGGTTCCTAGCCGCGTTTCTATGGGGCACGCACAGCGTTATCGTGCGATATTTGACTAGTGATCTCGGCGGGTTACAGATTGCCGTGTCGCGCCTGTACATTGCTGCTTTTGCGATTTACTGCATGTTGCGGGTGATGGGCGCACGGGTTTCAATCCAGTACAGGGATTGGAACTTCCGACTGGCGGTGTTGTCGACGGTGGTGAACTATATTTTGTTCCATATTGGCCTGGAGCATACAGGTGCCGCGAATGCGATGGTGCTTGAGAATACCGCGCCGTTCTTTGTGTTGATATTCCTGTATTTCTTCGCGGATACCACCGTTGGCCGGACTGATGTATTGGCAACCCTGCTGGCGATCCTCGGTGTGTTTCTAACCGTCTATCGGGATTTTCAAGGCGGGGGAGAACCCCTGCTGGGCGATCTGATGGAAATCGGGGCGGGACTTAGCTGGGCGGTGTTCCTGATTTCCAGCAGCCGCGCGATGCAGTCATCGGAGACCACTGCCGAAAGGTTGAACTTCCTGTTTGGCATCTTTTTGTGTTCGGGCGTTTTGCTGGTGCCACTGGCGGCTTTTTCTATTCAGATGCCGACCGCAAACGATGTGATCTTCTTGATCCTTCTGGGCGTTTTGCCGACCGCGCTTGCCTATTATCTTTGGTACGAGGCCGCCGCCCGCGTGTCGACATTGACGGCGACGTTGCTATTCGCCGCCTCGGTTGTGTTTACCTTTGTCAACTCGGCACTGTTTCTGGGCGCAACGATCACACCGCTTGCGATTGTCGGCGCGGTATTGATTGTCACGGCCATTTTCGTGACGACCATGAAATCAGCCAAAGAGAAATGAGGCAGCCATACAGGCTGCCTTTCAACTTTAGCTTTCCATCGCTTCCAGTTCGTCAATAAATCCCGAGATCATCGACAGGCCTTTGTCCCAGAACTCGGGATCACTGGCGTCCAGTCCGAACGGGGCCAGAAGCTCTTTATGGTGCTTGGAGCCACCGGCGCGCAGCATTTCGAAATACTTGTCCTCAAACCCGTCTGCACCGCTTTCGTAAACCGAATACAGCGCGTTCACGAGGCCATCACCGAAGGCATAGGCATAGACGTAGAACGGCGAGTGGACGAAGTGCGGGATATAGGCCCAGAAAGTCTCGTACCCGTCCATGAATTCGAATGCGGGGCCAAGGCTTTCAGCCTGAACGCTCATCCAAAGGGCGTTGATATCGTCTGGTGTCAGCTCGCCCTCACGACGGGCGGCGTGCAGTTTGCATTCGAAGTCGTAGAAGGCGATCTGGCGGACGACTGTGTTGATCATGTCCTCGACCTTACCGGCCAGAAACACCTTGCGCTGTTCCGCTGTCTCGGCCTGATCCAGCATTTTGCGGAAGGTCAGCATTTCACCAAAGACCGAAGCAGTTTCAGCCAAGGTCAGCGGGGTCGATGAAAGCATCTCGCCCTGATTGGCGGCCAATACCTGATGCACGCCGTGGCCCAATTCATGCGCCAATGTCATCACATCGCGCGGTTTGCCCAGATAGTTGAGCATCACGTAGGGATGAACTTCGGTCACGGTAGGATGCGCAAAGGCGCCAGGCGCTTTGCCGGGCTTCACGGCCGCATCGATCCAACCCTTCGAGAAGAAGGGAGCTGCGATCTCACCCATCCGAGGATCAAACGCGTTATAGGCGTCCATCACCGTCTTCTCGGCCTCGGACCAATCGACGATGCGGGTGTCCTCCATCGGCAACGGAGCATTACGGTCCCACACTTGCATCACGTCCAGACCAAGCCATTTGCGTTTCAGTTCGTAGTAACGATGGCTCAGCTTGGGGTAGGCGGCCACAACGGCCTCGCGCAGGGCTTCGACCACTTCGGGCTCGACATCGTTCGACAGGTGGCGACCAGTCTGAGCAGTTGGCATGTTGCGCCAGCGGTCAACGATTTCTTTTTCCTTGGCCTGCGTATTGTGCACGCGCGCGAAGCTTTTGATATTGCTTTGGAAAACGCTGGCCAGTTCGCGCGCGGCAGCTTCACGTTTGGCACGATCCTGCTCGGTCAAAAGGTTCAGCGTACCTTCGATATTCAACTCTTCGCCATCAACGGTAAAGGTCAGGCCCGCAATTGTCTCGTCGAACAGGCGCTCCCATGCATCGCCGACCACGCCGAGATCGTGCAGAAATTTCTCAAGCTCGTCGGATAGTTGATAAGGCTTCATCGCGCGGATACGGCGGAACACGGGCTCGTATCGCGCCAGATCGGCATTGGCGACAAAATGAGCAGCCAGCGCGTCATCGTCGATGCGATTCAGTTCCAGCGTGAAGAACACCAGAGGCGTGGTGAAGACGGTGATCTTCTCCTGCATGTCAGACAGGAACTTGGCGCGATCCGCGTCGGTGGTCAGTTGGTAATAGCGCAATCCGGCAAAGGACATGATCCGCCCGGCGATGGCGTTGATCTTTTCGTTGCGCAGCACGCAGGTCAGTAGTCCAGCTGCGTCCAATTCGGCCAGCTTACCCTCATAATCTGCGGCAAAGGACGCACATTCGCCCTCCAACCAGTCCAGATCGCGGGCCAGTTCGGGTGCATCTTCCGAGGCATAGAGGTCCGTCAGATCCCATTCCGGCAAATTGCCCAGATCATCGGCACCGCCGCCTGCATTTGCATCACGGACGGGAAAGGGAAGGTCGCGCATGGAACACCTCGAATAAACTGCGTTGGCAAACATTTAGGCGCGGCACGTCCGGATCACAAGCAAGCTGTCTGGTCAAACCTTAATGACAGGGCTCGGGTTTTGGTTTCGCCGCGGCTGCCGCGAAATGTGCAGCAAGTTGATCAAAGACCGGCCCGCGCACCTCGGGTGCCTCCATCAGAACTTCGTGTTCGCCGTCGGGGATCTCGACCAGAGTACCGCTAGGCCAGTTGGCCATACGTGCCCGAATGGCCTTGCGGTCTACGATCTGTTCATGGCTACCCAAGAAGGTCAGGGCAGGGATCTCGGGCGCGGTCTGCTCCATCAGCCAGGTGCATTCATCCAGCGCCTCGCGCAGCCAGATGGTAGACGGTGCGCCCAAAGCAAGTTCAGGGTGTGCGGCCAACTGATCCTGCATCATTCGGTACATCGCCGGATCGCGTGTCAGCACGTTTCCTTCGAAGGGCTGTGAGGCCACATAGCTCTCCAGCGTGGTGGTGGGCGGTGTTTTCTCGCCCAAGCCCAAGCGTGGCCCCCAATAGGCAGTTAGCTGGCTGAGCGGCTTCATGATTGGTGTAAAGAAAATCCCCCACATCGGGCCCGTAAAGGCGCAGGCCGCAAAATCAGCCCCCTCCAGAACGGCGCGAAGCCCGATAGCCCCGCCCATGGAATGGCCTATGACGTACCAGGGCTTGGGCAACTCCAGTTTTTCGGCCAGTTTCAGTATTGAGCGAACGTCGTGCTGGTAATCCGTGAATTGTTCGATATGACCGATCCGCGGATCATCCAGCAGGCGATCTGCAAGCCCTTGCCCGCGCCAATCGACCGCGAGGCTTGCAAAGCCCCGGTTCACAAATTCCTTGGCGGTATCACCATATTTTTCGATGTATTCCGTGCGACCGGGGAACAGCATCACCGTGCCGTGCGTATCGCCTCCGGGCAGCCAATGTGCCACGCGGATACGTTTGCGATCTTCGGTGATCAGCCAATGCGCCGCACCATCGGCAGGGCCGCCGGCCACGTCTTCGAATAAGGGGGCCGGCGAAAACTCCATCAGGCCAGCACCGAGGCGAGTTTCATGGCGATACCCATGTCTCCGTCAACGCTCAGCTTGCCGGACATGAACGCACCGGTTGGGTTCAGGTCACCGCTGAGGATCTGTTCAAAGGTGTCCGCATCGGCGCTGAGGGTCACATCAGCATCTTCGTCGCTTACCCGCGCACCGCTTGCATCCAGAATGATAGAACCCAGATCGGCAATGGCAAATTTGGCTGACGCATCGAAATCGCCGCCCGACAGTTTCTCATTCAATGCCGCCGCGGCTTTTTCCAGAATATCGCTCATGGTCTTCCTCATATTGTTCATGCGCCGTGAATGGACATCCCCGGTCGCTACGCTACACTGACCATTGTTATGGGTATTGCAATCACCAATCTCAAACGTACCGTCGCGGCACTTGCCGTCATAGTCACGTTTTCCACCAGTTGCATCGCGCAGCAGGCGGATTCGCGGGACGAGGCATCACTGTTGCAGCAACTGGCGCAATCGACGCCCGAACAGGCCATCGGATTGGATCGGCAATTGCAGGCGCTGTGGTCACAATCAGGTTCGGCTTCGGCGGATTTGCTGTTGGAACGCGGACGCGAAGCGCTGGATGACGGGGATGTCGAGGCCGCGCTTGATCATTTGACGGCGCTTACCGATCACGCACCCGAATTTGCCGAGGGTTGGCATGTGCGCGCTTCGGTTTTCTTCGGCATTGACAGGTTTGGCATGGCTGCGGCGGATCTTGAACAGGCATTGACGCTGAATCCGAACAACTACGACGCTATCTACGGCCTTGGCCTCATCTTTGAGATCGTGGGCAAGCCAGAACAAGCACTTGAGGCCTATTCACGTGCGCTGGCTATACATCCCCATCATGAAGAAGTAACCAATGCCGTGAATCGGCTGAAGCCTCAGGTTGAAGGCAAGGCGCTGTAAGTCTTAGGGCGCAGGGGGCAAAGGTGAGCGGGTCATCCCGAATCGTGGCCGTACTTGGCCCGACGAACACAGGTAAAACTCATTACGCGATTGAACGTATGCTGGGGTACCGGACCGGTGTCATCGGTCTGCCGCTGCGACTGCTCGCGCGCGAGGTCTATGACAAAATTGTCGCTATTCGCGGTCCGTCTGTTGTGGCGCTGGTGACAGGCGAGGAACGGATCGTACCGCCGCGCACCCAATACTGGGTCTGTACAGTTGAGGCGATGCCAGAAGGCATGGGCACTGATTTTGTGGCGATTGACGAAATTCAGCTTTGCGTGGACCCCGAACGCGGCCATGTCTTTACTGACCGCCTGTTGCGGTCGCGCGGCACCAATGAAACGCTATTCCTCGGCTCTGACACCATGCGCGGCCCCATCGCGGCCCTTGTGCCCGAAGCGCAGTTCATCCGGCGTGAACGGATGTCTCAGCTGGTCTATTCCGGTTCGAAAAAGATCAGCCGAATGCCTGCGCGCAGTGCGATCGTCGGATTCTCGGTCGACAATGTCTATGCCATCGCCGAGCTGCTTCGTCGCCAAAAGGGCGGGGCGGCGGTCGTCATGGGGGCGCTCAGCCCTCGCACGCGGAATGCGCAGGTTGACCTCTATCAAAACGGTGAGGTTGATTATCTGGTGGCTACGGATGCCATCGGAATGGGGTTGAACCTGGATGTGAACCATGTGGCGTTCTCATCTCTGACCAAATTTGATGGCCGCCGAATGCGGCCCCTGGCCCCCAACGAGTTGGCCCAGATCGCAGGACGGGCCGGGCGCGGAATGTCGGATGGCACGTTTGGTGTGACGGGCGAGGCTCCGCCGCTGGATGAGGGCGTAGCCCAAGCCATTATGGACAGCCGGTTCACGCCTATGAAAAAGTTGAATTGGCGGAATGCCGCTTTGCGGTTCGGCTCAATCGACGCACTAATCGACTCGCTTGAGGTCAGCCCAGACAATGAGCACCTGATCAAAGCGCGGCCAGCTGACGATCTGAACGTCCTGAAATCTCTGTCCCAAGTCACCGAAGTTGTTGCCCGTGCCAGCGATGGACCGTCGATCCGTTTGCTATGGGATGTGTGCAGAATCCCCGATTTTCGTGGCATCAGCCATGCCGAACATGCCAGCCTGCTTGAGGTGATCTATGGCCATCTGCATGAGCGCGGAAGTATCCCCGATGATTTCATGGCGCGGCAAATCCGCCGTATCGACCAAACCCATGGCGACATTGATGCATTGTCCAAAAGGTTGGCATATATTCGCACTTGGACATATGTTGCGCAACGAAACGGTTGGGTGCGTGACGAATCCCATTGGCGCGAGGAAACGCGCACTGTAGAAGACAGGCTGTCGGACGCTCTTCACGACCGTTTGACTCAGCGATTTGTGGACCGGCGCACGTCAGTGTTGCTGCGCCGGCTCAAACAGAAGGAGGCCCTTTTGGCCGAAGTAAATGACAAGGGTGAAGTGACCGTCGAAGGTGAATTCGTCGGTCGTCTGGAAGGGTTCCGGTTTACCCCGGACAAAAGCGCGCAGGGGACTGAAGCGAAAGCCTTGAAGTCAGCCTCTCTGCAAGCACTCGCGCCGCAATTCCATCTGCGTGCCGATCGCTTCTACAATGCGCCCGATACCGAAATTGATTTCACCGATCAGGGTGGCCTGATGTGGGGCGAGTATGCCGTGGGCAAACTTGTTGCCGGTGCCGAGCCTCTCAAGCCTGTGGTCGAGGTTTTTGTCGATGAGGCCGCCGGGCCGGACGTGGAACAGAAGGTTCAGCGCCGCCTGCAGCATTTCATCGACCGCAAAGTGGCAGCCCTGTTCGAACCGCTTCTGAACCTGTCGCGGGATGAAGAATTGACGGGCCTGGCGAAGGGCTTTGCCTTCCGTATGGTCGAGTCGTTGGGCGTGCTGCCCCGTGTGCAGGTTGCGCAAGAGGTCAAGGATCTGGATCAGGACGCCCGTGGTGCGCTGCGTAAACATGGCATCCGGTTCGGTCAATTCACCATCTTCATGCCGCTGCTGCTGAAACCCGCGCCAACGCGCCTGCGTCTGGTACTATGGGCATTGTCCGGCGGCTTGCAGGAGTTCCCCGAAGCACCACCTCCGGGTCTGGTTACCGTTCCGGTCGCCAAGGATGCGCCGCAGGGCTATGACACCATGTGCGGCTACCGCGATGCGGGCGAACGCTCAATCCGGATCGATATGCTGGAACGGCTGGCCGACATGCTGCGGTCCGAGGATAGCCGCGGTGGGTTCGAAGCCAAACCCGACATGTTGTCAATTACCGGCATGACCTTGGAACAGTTTGCAGACCTGATGCAGGGACTGGGTTACAAGGCCGAACGCGGCGAACGTGAGAAGGCCAAGCCGGTCCCCACGGAGCAGCCTGTGGCGGAAGCTGAGGAACAACCCGTCGTCGATGAGACACCGACCGCAAATGCCGAAGCGGATGACGTCGGTATAACCACCGAGGCAGTAGCCGAAGCCTCCGAAAGCACCGAGGCGGCAGCCGAGGCTGCGGCCACTGAGAAATCAGCAGAGTCCAAATTGGATGAGCCCGAAATTGAGGTGTTCTACACCTTCACTTGGGGCCGCCAACGTCAGCAAAACCGTGGTCCGCGTCGCGAGCAGGGGCAGGGCAAGGGCAAGCCGCGTGGTAAACCTCAGGGCAAGCCGCATGGCAAGAAGGGGGGCAAGCCTCAGGGCGCCAAGACCTTCTCGTCACGGCCGCCCAAAAAGGAAAAGGCAATCGATCCCGATAACCCATTTGCGGCAGCGTTGATGGGTCTGAAGGACGGCAACTGATCCGCGATGGCCGAGGCCAAGCTGCGGATCGACAAATGGTTGTGGCAGGCGCGGTTCTTCAAGACCCGTAGCCTGGCCGCCAAACAGGTCAGCGGCGGCCATGTGCGTCTGAACGGAAATCGGGTGCTGAAACCGGCGCAAGCCGTGGCACCCGGAGATGTCCTGACCTTTCCGCAGGGGCGTATTGTTCGGGTTGTACGTATCGAAGCGCTTGGCGTGCGTCGCGGCCCGGCCCCCGAGGCGCAAGCTTTGTACTTCGATATGACCGAAAAGCAGGACGTATCGCCCAAGAATCCTGCGTTTGAGGGAAAAGGTCGTCCAACCAAGAAAGAAAGACGCGCGCTTGATCTTTCTCGCATCCCAAAGGGGTGATCTGACCTTGAAGCGGCGGTCAGACTGGATTAGCTAGTCGCCAAAGCGCAAACGGGAAATCCAACATGACCTACGTTGTCACCGAAAACTGCATTGGCTGCAAATACACCGACTGTGTCGAGGTTTGTCCGGTGGATTGTTTCTACGAAGGTGAAAACACATTGGTCATTCACCCCGACGAATGCATTGACTGCGGTGTCTGCGAACCCGAATGCCCCGCCGACGCCATCCGCCCCGATACCGAGCCGGGGATGGAGCAGTGGGTCGAGTTCAACCGGAAATACTCGGAAATGTGGCCGGTGATCGTGACCAAAAAAGACCCCTTACCCGAGGCCGAGGAACGCGACGGCGAAGAAGGCAAGATGGAGAAATATTTCTCGGAAGCCCCCGGCGAGGGCGGTTGACCGATTCGGCAGCCGGTTACCGTTCATTTGGCATCAATCTGTGCATTAATTAGTTGAGGTAGAAAGGGAATTTCCCATTTACCTTGGCGCGGTCTTTTGAGTGTCGCAAATTTGTGATATACTTAGGACCGAATGATGACTGTGATTGGGATGTGCTCCGTAAGTATGCTCGCTTTGGAGTTCTGAATTTATGACAAATAAGCCGCCTGACGGGGCCATGCAGGGCCTCGGCTGTGGTGCTTTTGTCGTCTCATGTCCCGATCAGAAATGAAGGATGAATATGAATGTCGAAATCGAAAAAGCTTGAGTTCCGCCCGAACGATTATGTCGTCTACCCGGCTCATGGCGTAGGTCAGATCGTATCAATCGAAGAGCAGGAAGTTGCAGGCTTCTCACTTGAGCTGTTCGTGATTTCTTTTGAAAAAGACAAAATGACCCTGCGCGTGCCGACTAACAAGGTCACTGAATCGGGGCTTCGGTCGCTCAGCTCACCGGATGTGATCAGCCAGGCAATGAAGACGCTGAAGGGCAAAGCCAAGGTCAAGCGTGCCATGTGGTCGCGCCGGGCGCAGGAATACGAGCAAAAGATCAACTCGGGCGACTTGATCTCGATCGCCGAAGTGGTCCGCGACCTGCACCGCACCGACGACCAGCGCGAGCAGAGTTATTCCGAGCGGCAGCTGTACGAAGCCGCGCTGGAACGTCTGACACGCGAAGTGGCCGCAGTTTCTGGCGCCGATGAGATTTCGGCTGCCAAACAGGTCGATGAGGTTCTGACCTCACGCGCAGCCTGATTGCGTTCGAGCCAATTTAAGGGTCGTCCCGATATCCGGGGCGGCCCTTTTTCGTGACTAGGCGCTTGGTCTTGTGGTGTGTGTCGGGTATTTTTCTGTAACTGCAGGAAGATACGGGGACATGATGAAGCAAACTGTCAAGTTTCTCTACATCAGCCACGAGCCGATCTCGGTCTGGTTTCGCTATGGGCTGATCCTGTTCGATATCGCCTCGATCATCTTTTTTGTCTCCACGGCGAATATCCCGCACGGGCCTGGGCTGACGGCGGCAAGTCTGGGTGTCGGGCTGATCATCCTAATGGATTTCTGCGCGCGGATGTGGATTTCCAAAGACCGCTGGAAACTGCTGCGTCAGATTTACACGATGGCAGACATCGTTGTGATCGTGTCGCTGCTGCTTGACCCGTTCCTAACCGGCAATCTCGCGTTTCTTCGGATATTGCGCGCATTGCGGCTGATCCATTCCTATCATCTGCTGCGGGATTTGCGCCGAGATAGTCCTTTCTTCCGAACCCACGAGGACGCGGTGATTGCGGCGATCAATCTGATGGTCTTTGTTTTTGCAACCTCGACTGCAGTACTGGTCTTTTTCGTCCCCGAAGATGCGCAGACCCCCTATATCGACGCACTTTATTTCACTATGGCGACCCTGACGACAACGGGGTTCGGAGATATCACGCTGGGCACACCAGCGGGAAAGCTGTTTTCCGTTTTCATCATGGTTGTTGGCGTGGCGTTGTTTGTCCGTCTGGCGCAGGCGATCTTCATGCCGCAGAAAGTGCGCTACAAATGCCCAAGCTGCGGCCTGTTCCGGCACGATCCGGATGCTGTGCATTGCAAACACTGTGGCGCGACGCTGCGCATTGAAACCGGTGGGGCGTCTTAGATTGAGGCTGTCAGCGCCAGGAGGAAGGTGATTTCCGAGGTCTGCTGCGTGGCCCCCAGAATATCACCGGTTTGGCCACCGATCTTGGTCTTGGCGATGCGAGCGACAAAAGCCGCTGCAAGCAGGGCGCAGAGCATCGGCGTGATGGCTGATCCACCCAGCAGCAATAGCGACAGGACGATAGCCAACACGATACCGGCCAGCACCGCAGACAAGGGGGGCGCACCAACCGAATGGCTCAGCCCCGATTTGCGAGCGTTGGGTAGCGCGCGCATCAGCACGGGCATCACGGCGCGTGAGAACAGGCAGGCGGCCAATATGCCCGTCAACAGACCCGCACCGATCAGTGCCATGACAGCAGCAATTCGAAGCAGTTGGCCCAGCAACAGGGCCAGTACGCCGTAAGTGCCGATATGGCTGTCCTTCATGATCTCCAGTCGACGTTCGGTTGTGAAGCCGCCCCAAAGCCCGTCGGCCGTATCGGCTAGCCCGTCTTCGTGCATCGCTCCGGTTGCGATGATCAACGTGGCGACCAGTAGGGCGGCGGTGGCAAGGGTTGGCAGCTGCGCCCAGATTGCAATCCAGGCGACGCCGCAAGCCAGCGCCCCCACAACAAGCCCGGCAAGGGGATAGGCCCAAGTCGCACGCGACTGGCGGGTGAACGCTTGATCGGGCAGGGGTGGCAGGGGCAGGCGCGTCAAAAGGACCAGAGCCAGTGGGATATCCCACAGGGAAAACGGGGCGGTGTCGTTTTTGGTCACTCCCAGGCCTTTCCGGGTCTTGTTGCTTTGCCAGCATTGGTTAAACACACACAACCACTCTGATGCAACGAGGCTTTCCATGCTGCCCGAACTCAATGACCTGAACAGTTTCCGCAATGCGCTGACCGGCGCACCCGGTCCGGACACCGCTGCCAAGCAGGGCGCGGAAGAGCGCAACGGTCAACTAACCAAACCGCCCGGCGCGTTGGGGCGGCTTGAGGATCTGGCGATCTGGTATGCAGGTTGGCGCGGGGATGCGCGGCCTCGGATCGATGCGCCGCAGGTCATCGTGTTTGCGGGCAACCATGGCGTAACTGCTCAAGGTGTCTCGGCGTTCCCGCCCGAAGTGACGGTGCAGATGGTCATGAATTTCGAACATGGCGGCGCGGCGATCAACCAGTTGGCAAAGGCTGCGGGCGCGAAGATGGACGTGCACGCGCTGGAGCTGGACCGTCCGACCGCAGATTTTACCCAAGCCCCCGCGATGAGCGAAGAGGAATTTCTAAGCGCACTGCGCACAGGATGGCAGGCGGTTGATCCGCAGGCCGATCTGCTGGTTGTTGGAGAGATGGGGATCGGAAATACCACGCCGGCTGCCGCCATCGCTTGCGCGCTATTTGGCGGGGATGCCGCCGACTGGACCGGGCGCGGGACCGGTGTGGATGATGCCGGACTGGCGAACAAAACCCGGGTTGTTGCGGAAGGCGTCGCTCTGCATGGTCAGGGCGATGGACTTCATATTCTAAGGTGTCTCGGCGGACGCGAGATTGCGGCTATGGCTGGCGCGATAGCCGCCGCGCGCGTATTGCGGATACCGGTTATTCTGGATGGATTCATCTGCACCGCAGCTGCAGCCTGTCTGGCGCAGATTTCGGAAACAGCGCTTGATCACACCATCGCGGGCCACCAAAGCGCCGAGGGCGCACATGCCGCGATGCTAGACAAGCTGGGCAAAGAGCCGTTGCTGACCCTCGGCCTGCGCTTGGGCGAGGGCTCGGGCGGGGCGTTGGCGATCAACATTCTGAAAAGCGCGGTTGCTTGCCATTCCGGCATGGCGACATTCGCTGAAGCAGGTGTGTCGGACGCCTAAGGCAGGGGCAGGGGGCGCTGCCCCCTTCGTAGCTGGCTAAAAATCACCCAAATTATTTTGGAACAGACGAACGCGGGGGAGATTGCTTGCCTGTTGCGGGGCAAAGCCGTCGGAATGGCGGGTCAGGCAGATTTCTTGGCATGTTCTTCGGCCAATTCCAGCAGGGCGGTTTCAAGATCCTTTTCCAGTTGCCGCGCACGTTCGATATATTTCTTGTTCTCAGCGGTTGGCATGCCGGGGATCCACAGTTCTGCAAGCTCGCGCACCGATCCCCGGTCGTGGTGATAAAAGGTCTGCTCGGCCTGTGCGGCCTCGTATTCACTGAGGCCGATATTCTCCAAAACATAGCGGCCCGCGCGTAGCGACCCGTCGAACATCTCGCGGACAATGTCGTTGGCCCCGGCCTGATACAGTTCATAGACATGGTTGCGGTCGCGGGCGCGGGCGATGATGTGCAGATCGGGCCGCTGGCGGCGGGCATATCCGACGAGACGGGTGACCTGTTTGTAGTCATCCATGGCCGCGACAAGGACCGCTGCCTTTTCGATTCCAGCAGCGCGCAGCAATTCGGGGCGAGTGGGGTCGCCAAGGAAGCCTTTGACACCGAACCGTCGCATCAGCTGGATCGTTTCGATATCGTGGTCCAGAACAACTGTTTTAAACCCACTTGCCTGTACCAGCCGGTTGACGATCTGCCCGAAGCGACCGATCCCGGCGATGATGACAGGGCCTTTTTCGTCGATCTGATCGGGTTCAACCTGCGGATTGCTCTCGCCGAGAAAGCGCGAAAGTACGTCGTAGACGATAAACAGAAGCGGTGTGATCAACATGGTCAGCGCGATGATCATCAACAGTTTTTGCGACAAGCCCGGCGGAATCACGTTCTGCTGCGTAGAAAACGCCAACAAGACAAAGCCGAATTCGCCGGCCTGGGCCAAACCCAGCGTGAACAGCCAGTGATCGCGCCCGCGCAGCTTGAAGGCGCGCCCGACGATGAACAGGATGATCCCCTTGGCCAGTATGACCAGCAAGGCCAAACCGATCAGGTCAAACGGGTCGGCGAAGAAATACCCGATATCGATCCCAGCGCCCACGGTGATGAAGAACAGGCCCAGCAACAGCCCCTTGAACGGCTCAAGGTCGCTTTCCATTTCGTGTCGGAATTCCGAACTGGCCAGAACCACTCCGGCGAGAAACGCGCCAAGAGCGGGCGACAGGCCCACAAGGGTCATCAGGAACGAGATGCCGACCACGATCATTAGCGCCAGTGCCGTATACATTTCGCGCAGGTGGGTGGCGTGGATGAAACGGAACAGTGGGCGGGTCAGGTAGATGCCGGCCAATACGACAAACGCGACGGCGCCAATGGTGACAAGCGT
Organism: Ruegeria sp. C9; assembly: GCF_056537585.1. Taxonomy (NCBI): domain Bacteria; kingdom Pseudomonadati; phylum Pseudomonadota; class Alphaproteobacteria; order Rhodobacterales; family Roseobacteraceae; genus Ruegeria; species Ruegeria sp. C9. The sequence continues at coordinate 102,892 of NZ_JBQFRU010000007.1, read as the reverse complement.
AACGGCCCAGCCGGGCAGACCTTCGACCAGCGAGAGTTTGGCGTGATAATCCGCGTCTTTGGCTATGCCTACGCCACGGCTGATGGAGCCGTCATCTTCGATGTGGATGCTTGCGGGCAGGGCAAGCAGCGGCAGGAAAGCTAGGATCGGGATTACGGCAATGTCCTGCGTCAGCAGGACCGAGAAGGTCGCTCGACCTCCGTTGGTTTGCATCAGGCCCTTTTCGGACAGGGTCTGCAGCACGATTGCAGTGGAAGAAAGTGACAAGGTTAATCCAACCGCCAGCGCCACCGACCACTGATGACCCGCATAGAACGCCACAGCTGCGATTGCGGCGGTCGACAGGCCGACCTGCAGCCCGCCCAAGCCTAACAATTTGTCCCGCATATCCCACAAGGCACGGGGCTCAAGCTCGAGCCCGATCAGGAACAGCATCATCACGACGCCGAATTCGGCCACATGCTGTAGGCTTTCGGTCTCTGCGCCAACTAGCCCCAGAATTGGTCCAATCGCGATGCCTGCGGCCAGATAACCCAGCACCGATCCCAGACCCAGACGGGCGGAAAGCGGCACCGCGATCACCGCAGCTGCCAGATAGATCGATGCCTGATAAAGGAACTCGTTCATTATTGTCCTCTTAAATCCGCTCAGGTTGGGAGCGGCGCGTCGCGTTTCAATTGGTCCATTACGATCTGGCTTTGCACCCGTGCAACTGCAGGATGCGGCAGGATCACTTCGTGAAGCAAGGTATTGAGTGCGGATAAGTCGTCACAATAGACGTGAAGCAGATAATCTGCCTCACCTGTCATCGTCCAGGCGCTGGTGATCTCGGGGCGGGTGTTGACCATGCGGGCGAAGCCTGCGGATTGTTCGGGACCATGAGTGCCCAGATGCACCTGAATGAACCCCTGAACCTGTAGCCCCAGCCTCAGCGGGTCCAGTCGTGCGGTGTACCCAGTGATGTAACCCTCGGCCTCAAGGCGCTGTCGGCGACGGCCCGCCTGACTGGCGGATAGATTCAGCACATCACCCAATTGCTGCGACGTCAGATGCGCGTCGCGCTGCAAAGCTGCGAGTATTCCGATATCAATCCGATCCAGCACGTGCGGCGTTTCCTCAAGATTTGCAATCAATATGCGGAAAGTACGCATCTAAACTTAGTTTATACGAAAACAATGCGCAGAAACAGCACTCATTAAGGCGTATTTTTGAATCAGCAAAGAAATTCCTGTTTTCCGAGGAGACGCGCCATGGGTCCTTTCCCGCATAACGCCCCGAAATCTGTCATCAGCGAAGAAAACCCAGCCGGTACCGACGGGTTTGAGTTTGTTGAATTCGCACACCCCGAGCCGCAAGAGCTGCGAGACCTGTTTGCGCGAATGGGCTTCGACTATGTCGGCTATCACCGCAACACCCCCAAGGTCGAGCTTTGGCAACAGGGTGATGTAACCTACATCCTGAACGCGGATCCTGATAGTTTTGCAGCCAAATTCGTGGCCGAGCACGGCCCCTGCGCCCCTGCCATGGGCTGGCGCGTTGTTGATGCTCAGAAGGCTTATGAGCACGCGATCGCCAAAGGGGCTGAGCCCTATGATGGCGCGGACAAGACCATGAACGTTCCGGCGATCAAGGGCATTGGTGGTTCGCTGATCTACTTCATCGATCAGTATTATGACACCTCGCCCTACAATGAGGAATTTGAATGGCTGGAGCAGTCAAAACCGCGCGGCGATGGGTTCTACTATCTCGATCACCTGACCCACAACGTGTTCAAGGGCAACATGGACAAGTGGTTCAAATTCTATGGCGACCTGTTCAACTTCCGTGAAATCCGCTTTTTCGACATTCAAGGTAAGTTTACCGGGCTTTACAGTCGCGCGTTGACTTCACCTTGTGGTCGCATCCGCATTCCGATCAATGAAGATCGTGGAGAGACCGGACAGATCGTCTCCTACCTGAAGAAGTACAACGGCGAAGGCATCCAGCATATCGCGGTGGGCAGCGACGACATCTACGCCTCGACCGATGCCATTGCCGAGAAGGGTCTGAATTTCATGCCCGGTCCGAACGAGGCCTATTATGACATGTCTTACGACCGTGTGTCCGGCCATGATGAGCCCAAGCATCGGATGATGAAGCACGGCATTCTGATCGACGGTGAAGGTGTAGTTGATGGCGGTGAGACCAAGATTCTGCTGCAGATCTTTTCGAAAACAGTCATTGGCCCGATCTTCTTTGAGTTCATTCAGCGTAAAGGGGATGACGGGTTTGGTGAAGGCAATTTCAAAGCCCTGTTTGAATCGATCGAACGTGAGCAGATCGAGTCGGGTGAAATCTCGGCAGCCTAAACATGAATCAATGAAATCAACCGAGCGCCGTGTCTGACCGACATGGCGCTTTTTCTTTACCCGCGCGGCATCTTGAGCGTGATGTTCTTGCCGCGCTTCTGATAGCGCAACTCGCTGTCGCCGATGGCGATGACATTACCTCCGTCGATGCGATCGCCCACCTTCAGCTTTTTGTAGCGTCCGCTGGGCAGGCGGACCAAAGCACGGCGGTTTGCCGGGGTGCCGTACACGCCGATTAGGTTCAACTTGCGCAGGTTAATCGCGTTGTCGATGGTTGCTTGTCTCGCAACTGACGCGGAAGACGGAATTTTGGGATTGACCGTTCTGGGCTGGAACGAACCAACTTCATCGGCATTACTGGCCACATTTGCGGTCGAGGCCAGCGCTGCACTCCCAGAACTAGGTTGCCGTGTCGCGCGCGCCGTGATGCTGGCAGGCCTGATTTTTGGACGGGGTACCCGTACAACAGCCAGCGCAGTCGGGGTTTCATCGACCTGCGGAGGGGTTTGCAGAGACTCGGGCCGCAGCTTAGGCCGGACCGAGGCCAGCTCTTGCCGGGATCGACCGCCAAGTTGCTGGCGTTCGAATTGATCCACCAGATTTTCCGGGCGTGGCCGTGGGCGAAACGCCGCGAGTCTCTCATCGACCTCTTCTATGACAACGGGTTCTGTTTCGAACCTGGTTGGGGGTTCGGGGGGCACGGATGCGGGACGACCCAGATAAACCATCACACCGGCCGGGTTCAGCGTGCCTTCGGCACTTGGCGTCACAAGTCCGCGTTCATCCAGGTTGAACCGCTGCCCCGCTTGGCCTGGCAAAGAGATCGACTCAAAAGACGCATCTGTGTCGAGGCTGGCAAGTTCGGGTAGTGCGACGGAATCGGTCGACAGGTCCGAGCGATCGACCGATGTGAGATATTGATTATCCACGCCAGCCACAGGCGCTGGCTCCAGGCCTGAAGGTTCAACGGGGGCGGTGCCGGTAAACTCACGAAACTCGGTTCTGCTCTCTGGCAGATCAGCGATGTCTTCGACCTGCTCCGGTTCAATCTTCAGTGCTTCGAGAATGGCCTCGTCCGTGGGGGTGCGCACCGGTTCTTCCTCTGCCACTTCAGGTTCTTGTGGGAGGCTTGCGATCTCGGTTTCCTGAGGTTCGGGTTGTGCCTGCGGTTCTGCCGTCACAATTTCTGGCTCTGGCTGCAGCTCGGGCTCTAACGGTTCGGCCACTTCGACAATTTCGGGGTCAGAGCTGTTGTAATACCAGACACCCAGCAACATTCCAACCACAACCGACGCTGCGATCGCAGGAATTGCAAAGCGTTTCAGATCCGTTCCTGTTTTGGCAGACGAGGGCAGTGTTTTGGTAACAGGCTCAAATGCAGGGGGGGCTGCATCTTCAGCGATGGCGTGAACCGGTATGTCCGGCGTATCAACGGGTTTGGGGGCCGCAATCACAGCGTCCTCATCCACAATGATCGGCAGTTCCAGAAATGGCGCGTCCAAAGTATCGTTGCCGGTTGCGCTGACCCAGAATGCCTCGGGGATAAAGCCATGATCGGTGGCAAATGCGCTGGCTTCGTCCAGCGTTTGCTGGGCCACAGCGGCAACCGGGGTCTCAGTCCCCACGTCGCCCGCGACATAAGCCAGCTCTGATAGCTCATAGGGCGTGGCTGCGGCCAACGTATCCTTGACCTTTTTCGCCGCTGCATCGGTGTCCAAACCATCGGTGTCGACAACCAAGAGGCGCACCTGATCGGATGGAATCACAAGCTTGCAACTCAGGTCATTTTCCAGCGCGAATCCCTGATCCCGAAGGGCCTGCATCTGGTCCGCGAAATCCGACGCATCTAACGGAACGGTTCCAATGCAGTACCAGTCTCCATCCGACTGATGATGCAAGGAAATGCCGTTTTCAGAAAATGACAGCGCAAAGGCGGGTTTCATAATCGCGATGAACCATAATTGTCGGCTTTTATGCAAACGCTTAGATGTCTGCCCGCCGAGATTAGAGCAGGAACTCGCCGAGGGAAAGAAAAAGGCACGTTTCCCCCCTTGCCGTGTACGGGCCCGACCACCCATCTTGAGAGCAAGCATCAAGGAGGGATCATCTTGAAGACACTTGCTTTTTTGGCCGCCATGGCCGCTGCCACCGCGACTCTGCCCGCCCATGCGGAAGAACGTCGCATCTCGGTCAGCGGGACCGGTACGGCTCTGGTTGCACCCGATATGGCAACGATAACACTGGGCGTGACCAATCAGGATGCGCAGGCATCGGTAGCGATGCAGGCGACCTCGGACGCGGTGACGCAGATCCTCAAACGACTGGACGAAATGGGATTGGAGGCGCGCGATGTTCAGACGCGCGATCTTTCGCTTTCACCGGTCTGGTCGGGGCGCAGCAATTCCAGCATTGAGCCACCCAAGATCACTGGGTTCACCGCGTCCAACCGCGTTTCGGTACGCGTGCGGGATCTGGATAATCTGGGCCAGATCATGGATGCGGTCATCAAGGACGGTGCCAATGATTTCGGCGGTCTGAGCTTTGGCGTGCAAGAGCCCAAACCGCTTGAGGCTGAAGCACGGGCCAAGGCTGTGGCAGATGCGACCGAGAAGGCGCAGCAACTAGCGCAGGCGTCCGGGGTTACGCTGGGTCCCGTCCTATCGATCAACGACCACGGCGGAGGTGTTCGCCCGATGGCTCAGATGCGCGAGATGGCTATGTCGGACGCCGGTGGCGTGCCGGTCGCAGGCGGAGAGATTTCCGTTTCGGTCAATATCGCGATGGAATTCGAAATCGCGGAGTAATCTACGATCCTACCCGGGCTTGCAGCGGTTGGCGCTGCCGGCCCGATGCATCGAAATTCCCCGGCGCAAGCCAGTTCTCGAATGCCGCGCGAATGCGCGGCCACTCGCTGTCGATAATCGAAAACCACGCCGTATCCCGGTTGCGTCCTTTGTAATGTGTCGCCTGCCGGAAGACGCCCTCGAACGTGAAACCCAAACGTTCAGCTGCGCGTTTTGATGGCGCGTTCAGGGCGTCGCATTTCCATTCATAGCGGCGATAACCAAGCTCATCGAACACACGGCGCATCATCAGATACATAACCTCGGTCGATTGCGGTTTGCGCTGGAGCAGGGGAGAGAAGTGGATATGGCCTACCTCGATTGAACCCGCTGCTGGTTCGACCCGAAGGTATGAGGCCATCCCCACGGGTACCTCATCCGCGTCGAGCACCGTATGGAACATCGGGTCCGCATCCATGCAGTTTGACTGCGCCCATGCGGTGAAATCCGCCTCAGAGTCGAACGGGCCGTAGGGCAGATAAGTCCAATTGTGGCCGTCCATGTCATTGGCAAACGCCCGGTACAAGCCGGGCGCGTGCCTGTTTACATCCAATGGCACAACGGAACAGAACCGGCCCTGCATCGGTGTGTAAGGTGGCGTGGGGCGAGGAAACTCGCCCGTGACCGAAAAACCGATGGGTTGACCCAGTTCATTTGTGTTGTGCCCGGTCATCGGATCAGGCGCTGGCTTTGGACAGAGCCTGATCGAGATCAGCGATCAGATCGTCTGCATCCTCGATCCCGATGGATACGCGGACCACTCCAGGGCCTGCGCCTGCAGCTTCCTGCTGCTCGGGCGTCAACTGACGGTGGGTCGTCGAGGCCGAGTGGATGATCAGCGACCGTGCGTCGCCAAGGTTGGCCACGTGGCTGAAGATCTCAAGCGCGTTCACCAGCTTTACGCAGGCGTCATAGCCGCCCTTGACCGCAAAAGTGAACAGGGCACCCGCGCCGCGCGGGTAGTGCTTTTTTACCCTGTCGCTATAGGGCGAGGATGGCAGGCCAGCATATGTCACGTAATCCACACGGTCGTCTGCCTCGAGCCACGCTGCTATTTTCTGCGCGTTTTCGACATGGCGCTCCATCCGTAGCGATAGCGTTTCTATCCCCATCAGTGTGTAATGCGCCGCCTGAGGGTTCATCGTCATGCCCAGATCGCGTAGACCGATCGCGATGCCGTGGAATGTAAAGGCGAGCGGGCCGAAGGTCTCGTGGAATTTCAGGCCGTGATAGGCGGATTCGGGTTCGCTGAGCGAAGGAAACTTGTCATTTGCCGACCAGTCGAACTTGCCCGAATCCACGATGCAGCCGCCGGTCACGGTGCCGTTTCCGGTCAGGTACTTGGTGGTCGAGTGAACGACCAGAGTCGCGCCGTGTTCAATCGGGCGGCACAGGTAGGGCGTGGCCGAGGTGTTGTCGACGATCAGCGGAATGCCTGCTGCATCGGCTAAATCCGCCAGCGCACGGATATCGGTGACATAACCGCCCGGGTTGGCGATGGATTCGCAGAACACCGCGCGGGTGTTTTCGTCGATAGCGTCCTTGACGGCGTCCAGATCATCGGTGTCGACAAACTTGGCCGACCAGCCAAAGCGTTTGATCGTCTGGCTGAACTGCGTGACCGTGCCGCCGTACAGACGGGTCGAAGCCACCACGTTGCAGCCCGGTCCCATCAGCGGGAACAGCGCCATGATCTGCGCCGCGTGACCCGAGGAACAGCACACCGCGCCAACGCCGCCCTCAAGCGTCGCCACACGTTCCTGCAGCACCGCAACAGTCGGGTTGGTCAGGCGGGAATAGATGAACCCCACTTCCTGCAGATTGAACAGCGCGGCGGCGTGGTCAGCGTCGCGGAAGACATAAGCGGTGGTCTGGTAGATCGGTGTCTGGCGCGCGCCTGTGGCAGGGTCGGGGCGGGCCCCGGCGTGAATTTGCAGCGTGTCAAAACCGTAGGTGGGTCCGTCAGACATCGAGGAAATCTCCTGTTGGAATGTGTGTTGCTGAATCTCTAGGACATTGGCTCGCCCGGCACAATGTCCGCGTCACCGTAGCCAAAGCCCCTTGGACTTGATCGTTTTGCGAATGACCTGTTCGCGTGCGGGCAGGTTGTTTCGGTCGAACAATGCCCGGATCTTCGCACCCTTGCGCTGTATCACCAGCTTCTTCAGTGGATCATAGCCTTTGAGCACTTTTTTGATCTTGTTCGGGGCCACGACGGTTTCCAATACCTCGACCACATGATCACTTTCGCGGGCGTAGAGCATCGGGAACAGGCGATAGTGGCAGCTGACCGACCCATCCAGCAGGCCCTCGGGCAGGGCATCCCGTCCGCCACCGAAGGAATGGATGACCAGCGGCAAGGCGATCTGATCCAGCCACGGGTTCAGAACTTGCCCGGTCAGTTCGGGGATTTCCTCGTCGCGAATGGCGCGGGCATAGCCCATAAACCGCTCACCAAATTGGCGGGGGCATTTGTAGAAGAAATAACCGGCGTTAAAATACAGGTAGCGCCGCCAATAACCCTCGGGCTGGCTGGGATCGAGAGAGCTTTCGAAATCTAGCCCGAACCGGTCATACAGTGCGCGCCAGATACCCTCATATCCTGGGCCGTAGAGCGTGGGTTTGGGCCATGTTCCCTCGACCCGAAGTGAGGCGCCGGGCTGTTCGAAATCGAACGGGACGTCGGAAATTTCGCCGGTGATCAGAGTGTCGGAGTCGAAAAAGACAAAGGGCTCACCCTCTGGCATCGCCAGCAAAGCTTCGATCTTGTTGCCATTGGGATAGCTCGAGCCAAAAGCATGAGATTCAAAAGGCAGAATCTCGGCACCCAGATGCTGCAGGGCTTCAAGAACTTCCGCATCCTGAATGCTGGGGTTCTGAGGCCAAAGAGGGCCGGGCTGTGGCACCCCCACGAACAGCCGACCTTTGAACCCTGATGAGCTGTGGCGCAGCGAGGCGGCGAAAAGCAATGCCTCGTATTGCAGCCGGTTGTTTTGCCCGATGATGAGGATGTTGAATGTCGCCGGGCTTGCCTGCATCGTGTTGCGCTTTCTGATCGGGCCGGTATTCGGCCGCTGCCTCAACCGGAAGTACAACAAGCTGTGAAGGGCGTCAAAACCCCAAACATGACCGGTTTGCAAATCCGGCTCGTGCTCCCATCTAATGTGACAGCAACGCAGGAGGATTGCATATGCGGGTCAATGCAGATTTCACACAGCGGGTCGCCGTTCACTTTGATCAGACCGAATGGGTCGCGTCACCGGCTGCTGGCGTCGAACGCAAGATGCTGGACCGCATTGGCGAGGAAGTGGCGCGTGCCACAACCATCGTGCGCTTTGCCCCCGGCAGCGCGTTTTCGTCGCATACTCATGACGGGGTGAGGAATATCTAGTGCTGGACGGAGTGTTCCAGGATGAAACCGGAGATTTCCCTGTCGGCAGCTATGTACGCAATCCCCCGACGTCCTCCCATACACCCTCGGCCAGCGAAGGCGCGACTATTCTGGTCAAATTGCATCAGTTCGACCCCGATGACCGCACCGAGGTTCGGCGCTCGATCAACGGGGGCGGAGATATCGATTTGCTCAAGGATGTGCATGAGGATGTCCAGGTGCAAACCTGGGGCGCGGGCGAACATATTGAATTGGACGCCGATAAGGGGTTTGAGGTCTTTGTTATTGAAGGTGGCTTTGCCGAGGCGGGCGAAGAATTTGGCACTTGGGACTGGTTGCGCTTGCCGCCTGGATCACGCTTTGCTGCTGTAGCAGGAGAGGGCGGAGCCCGTGTTTGGATCAAATCCGGCCACCTGGGCGGGATGGTCTGAGCCGCCGCTGCCAACAAAATAGGCAATTTCTGACTGAATCCGGGCCATTCCGCCCGGATTTTTCATTTTTTGACCATTTGGCAAATTTTACCAATTGATAAAAAATCAGATTGTGGCAAGCTGGGGTCCATAACAAACATATCTACAGGGAGTAGAGTGATGGCACAGGGCCAGATGGCACCCGGGATCGTCTCCGGGCGGCTTTCCAGCGATGAGCTGACCTCGAATTTCACCGATCTGCATCCGCCACTGGCCCCGCACGAGGCCGCTGTGGCCGCCGATCGATGCTATTTCTGCTATGACGCGCCATGTGTGACGGCATGTCCTACGGATATCGATATTCCGTTGTTCATTCGCCAGATTCAGGCCGGGCAACCGCAGGCGGCAGGGCAGACCATTCTGGAGCAGAACGTTCTGGGCGGCATGTGTGCCCGGGTTTGTCCGACCGAAACTTTGTGTGAAGAGGCTTGCGTGCGTGAGACGGCCGAAGGCAAGCCGGTCGAGATCGGACGCCTGCAGCGTTATGCAACCGATGATGTGATGGCCTCGGGTGCGCATCCGTTCGAGCGCGCCGCATCAACCGGCAAGACAATTGCCGTAGTTGGGGCAGGGCCCGCCGGTCTGGCCTGTGCGCATCGTCTGGCGATGCAGGGGCACGATGTGGTGATCCACGAAGGCAAGCCCAAGCCAGGCGGTCTGAACGAATACGGGATTGCGGCGTATAAATCTACCAATGATTTTGCACAGGCCGAGGTCGATTGGCTGCTTAAAATAGGCGGGATCGCGATCGAGACCGGTTCGATTCTGGGAGAGACGATTTCTCTGGAAGGGTTGCAGGAGAACTATGACGCTGTTTTCCTGTCAATAGGACTTGCGGGGGTGAACGCACTGCGGGCTGATGGGGTCGATAAAGACGGGGTGCGCCCGGCGGTCGACTTTATCTCGGATGTGCGACAGGCCAGCGATCTGGTTGATCTACCTGTGGGTCGCAATGTCGTTGTGATTGGCGGTGGTATGACTGCCGTAGATGCGGCAGTGAAATCGAAACTGCTAGGCGCTGAGCACGTCACCATCGCCTATCGCCGAGGTCGCGACGCGATGGGTGCCAGCCGGTACGAACAGGATTTGGCGGCGTCGCATGGTGTTCGGATTCTCTGCAATGTTCAGCCGGTGGCCATTCACGGAAATGGTGCCGCAGCAGAGATCGAGTTGGAGTATACTGCGAGCCATGATGGTCGACTGACCGGAACGGGTGAAACTGTCCGTGTGCCGGCCGATCAGGTTCTTAAGGCCATCGGTCAGACGCTTGACGGTGCGCCGGAAGGCCTAACGCTGGATGGCAATAAGATTGCCGTGACCGGGGCGGGACGCACTTCAATGGCTGGTGTGTGGGCTGGCGGAGACTGTGCGGCAGGAGGCGAAGACCTGACCGTGACCGCCGTAGCCGAAGGTCGCGATGCCGCGATGGATATCCACGCTGCTCTGAGCGCGTGAAACTCAAAGACAAAGATGCAGAACTGCATCAGGGAGGCCGGATAAATGGCTGATTTAACATCAAACTTTCTTGGAATATCAAGCCCGAACCCGTATTGGCTGGCCTCCGCGCCACCGACGGATAAGGAGTACAATGTTCGCCGCGCCTTCGAGGCCGGATGGGGCGGCGTAGTGTGGAAGACCTTGGGGGCCGAGGGGCCTCCGGTCGTGAATGTGAACGGCCCACGCTATGGCGCGATTTATGGCGCGGACCGCCGGTTGTTGGGACTCAACAACATCGAACTGATCACAGATCGACCGCTTGAGGTGAACCTTGAGGAAATGGCCCGCGTAAAGGCGGATTATCCAGATCGCGCCCTGATCGCCTCGATCATGGTGCCCTGTGAAGAGGCTGCTTGGAAGGCCATTCTGCCGCGTGTGGCTGAAACCGGTGCGGACGGGATCGAGCTGAATTTTGGCTGTCCGCACGGGATGAGTGAACGGGGTATGGGGTCTGCCGTCGGGCAGGTGCCGGAATACATCGAAATGGTGACCCGTTGGTGCAAACAGTATTACGACCGCCCAGTTATCGTGAAGCTAACGCCGAACATTACGGATATCCGCAAACCTGCGGCGGCAGCGAAGAATGGGGGCGCGGATGCGGTGTCGCTGATCAATACGATCAACTCGATCACCAGCGTCAATCTGGACACCTTCAGCCCCGAACCCTCGATTGACGGTAAAGGCAGCCATGGTGGCTACTGCGGACCGGCGGTGAAACCAATCGCGTTGTCGATGGTGTCCGAGATTGCGCGGGCTGAAGCCACGCATAGGCTACCGATCTCAGGCATCGGTGGCGTCACCACTTGGCGCGATGCAGCAGAGTTTATCTCGCTGGGTTGCGGCAATGTTCAGGTCTGCACTGCAGCGATGACCTATGGGTTCAAAATCATCGATGAATTGACGGCTGGCTTATCAGAATGGATGGATGAGAAAGGCTATGCCAATATCGACGAAGTGATCGGACGCGCAGTGCCCAATGTGACGGATTGGCAATATCTGAACCTCAACTTCATCGCCAAAGCGAAGATCGATCAGGATCAGTGCATCAAATGCGGTCGCTGTTTTGCAGCCTGTGAAGACACCAGCCATCAGGCGATTTCGATGTCGGAGGATCGGGTGTTCGAAGTGATCGACGAGGAATGCGTAGCCTGCAATCTTTGCGTGGATGTGTGCCCTGTAGAGGGGTGTATTTCCATGGAGCCGATGGCCGCCGGAGCGGTTGATCCGCGCACAGGCAAGGTCGTTGATCCTGAATATGCCAATTGGACGACACACCCCAACAACCCCATGGCGAAAGCGGCGGAGTAGTCAGAGATTTTTCGTCGAAAAATCTTGGCGTAGAAAATTCGACGAATTTACTCAGAACAGAATGTCGATGGGTCCGTTGTGGCAGATGATGACATATTGATTGGCGGTGCGGATCAAATGGTATCCGCGCCGTTTCACTTCTGCCTGAAAAGCCGCGTGACCAACCTCCCGTTCGATCCAAGCAACTAAGCGTCGCACAACAGCTCCCGTTCGAGCAGATCGGGACGAGAAAAGCTGGGTGATCCAAGGCTCGGGATCTGAGCGATACGTCATCATGCTCCGAGCTTTTCTCAATAGGGTTAAGTGTCTCTTAAGGTGTAAGCAGTTTTCGATAGAGCGTTTCCACGAACGGAACTGCGCCTTCGAATGGGTCTTCTTCCCCAAGAATTGCCCGGACTTGAACATCGAAATCCGCATAATGCTGTGTCAGTGCCCAGATCGAGAAAATCAGATGATAGGGATGGACTCGTGCAATTTTGCCCTGAGCCATCCAGCTTGTCAGAATCGTGGTTTTTTCATCGACCAGTTTTTTGAGATCGCTGGACAAAGCTTCATGAATGCGCGGCGCGCCCTGAACAAGTTCATTGGCAAAGAGGCGGCTCTCGCGCGGCAGGTCGCGGCTCATCTCAAGTTTGCGTTGGATATAAGACAGTATTTCTTCCAGCGGGTCGCCATCCTCATTCAACGCGTGCAGGGGAGCGAGCCAGACTTCAAGCAGACCCGACAACAGGGCTGTATGGATCGCTTCTTTCGATGGAAAATAATAGAGCAGGTTGGGCTTGCTCAGCCCCGCCTCGGCTGCAATTTGGTCGACGGTTGCGCCGCGAAAACCGTGGGCTGAGAACACATTCAGGGCCGCCTCGAGAATCGCTGCTCGGTTCTTTTGCTGAATCCGGGTTGGGGCGCGGTCTTTGGGCATGTTCACCTGTTGTCCTTTTTTCGGCCAGTTGGGCGTCAATTATGTCGAAAATTCCGGCAGGCCACTGCAATTTCTTGACTGATGTCGAACCCGTGATAGCGTGAGTTTGACCAGATGGTCAAATCAAGACACCAAAAGCGAGCCAAATCGCAAGCAACAGGGAAGAACATGATGGCAGCTCCGGCGCAGAATCTCAGGATCAATGGCGACAGGTTATGGGACAGCCTGATGGAGATGGCCAAGATCGGCCCAGGCGTCGCGGGTGGCAACAACCGTCAGACGCTAACGGACGAGGACGCCGAAGGGCGCGCGTTGTTTCAGAAATGGTGCGAGGATGCCGGTTGCTCGATGGGGCTGGACCAGATGGGCAACATGTTTGCCCGACGAGAGGGAGCGGACCCCGAGGCACTGCCGGTTTATGTAGGGTCGCATTTGGATACGCAGCCCACAGGTGGCAAGTATGATGGCGTTCTTGGCGTGCTTGGTGGGCTGGAGATCATTCGCACGCTGAATGACCTGGGCATCAAGACCAAGCACCCTATTGTGGCCACCAATTGGACCAACGAAGAAGGGACGCGGTATGCCCCGGCGATGTTGTCTTCGGGGGTGTTTGCCGGAATGCACACTCAGGACTGGGCTTATGCACGTGAGGATGCCGAAGGAAAGAAGTTCGGAGATGAGCTGAACCGCATCGGTTGGCGCGGCGATGAAGAGGTTGGTGCGCGCAAGATGTACGCTTTCTTTGAGTTGCACATTGAACAGGGCCCGATTCTGGAAGCTGAGGGTAAGGATATTGGCGTTGTTACCCATGGTCAGGGTTTGAGCTGGACCCAGGTTACCGTGACCGGCAAGGATGCGCATACTGGGTCTACGCCGATGCCGATGCGTAAGAATGCCGGGCTGGCGATGGCGCGTATTCTTGAGAAAGTGGACGAGATTGCATGGTCGCATGCACCTCATGCCGTGGGTGCGGCGGGGCATATCGATGTCTATCCGAACTCACGCAATGTGATCCCCGGAAAGGCAGTGTTCACGATCGATTTTCGCTCGCCCGAGTTGGACGTTATCACTGATATGGAGAACCGTCTGCGAGTCGCAGCTGAAGATATCGTCGAAGAGATGGGGCTGCAGATCGAATTCGAGAAAGTGGGCGGTTTTGATCCGGTGAAGTTTGATGAAGGTTGCGTGGCGGCGGTGCGCGATGCGGCTGAGCGGTTGGGGTATTCGCATACGGATATCATCTCGGGCGCCGGTCATGATGCCTGCTGGATCAACCGGGTGGCGCCAACAGCGATGGTGATGTGCCCATGCGTTGATGGGTTGAGCCATAATGAAGCTGAGGAGATCAGCAAGGATTGGGCTGCAGCTGGGGCGGATGTTCTACTGCATGCGGTCGTCGAGACGGCTGGGATCGTGGAATAGGGGGCTCTGCCCCCGTCGCCCGATGGGCGGCTCCCCCGGGGTATTTTTAGCCAGATGAAGCAAGCGGCGCAGACCGCATCAGGGAGTTTAACATGAGCACTGTAATCAAGAACGGAACCGTTGTGACCGCTGATCTGACCTATAAGGCGGATGTAAAGGTCGAAGGTGGTGTGATTACTGAGATTGGGCCGGACCTGCGAGGTGATAAGGAACTTGATGCATCGGGCTGTTATGTCATGCCCGGAGGGATCGACCCGCACACGCATCTGGAAATGCCGTTTATGGGAACCTATTCCAGCGATGATTTCGAAAGCGGCACGCGCGCAGCGCTGGCAGGCGGGACCACGATGGTTGTGGATTTCGCGTTGCCTAATCCGGGCGAAAGCCTGTTGGACGCCCTGAAGCGTTGGGACAACAAGTCTACGCGCGCGAATTGTGATTATTCGTTCCATATGGCGGTGACCTGGTGGGGCGAGCAGGTGTTTGATGACATCAAAACCGTCATCGAGACGCGTGGCATCAACACCTTCAAGCATTTCATGGCCTATAAAGGCGCGCTGATGGTGAACGACGATGAGCTGTTTGCTTCGTTCAAGCGTCTGGCCGAGTTGGGTGGCACCGCGATGGTCCATGCCGAGAATGGCGATGTGGTCGCTGAACTGAGCGCGAAGTTGTTGGCCGAAGGAAACACAGGGCCAGAGGCGCATGCCTATTCCCGCCCACCACAGGTGGAAGGCGAAGCAACCAACCGCGCGATCATGATCGCGGATATGGCGGGTGTGCCGCTCTATGTGGTGCATACTTCCTGTGAGGAGGCGCATGAAGCCATCCGGCGCGCCAAGATGCAAGGCAAGCGGGTTTGGGGCGAACCTTTGATCCAACACCTGACATTGGATGAGAGTGAATACTTTCACCACGATTGGGAGCATGCGGCACGGCGGGTCATGAGCCCTCCGTTCCGGAACAAACAGCATCAGGATAGCTTGTGGAACGGTTTGCAATCCGGAACACTGAGTGTGGTGGCCACGGATCACTGTGCCTTTACGACCGAGCAGAAACGCTATGGCGTTGGGGATTTCACCAAGATCCCGAACGGCACCGGCGGGTTGGAGGACCGGATGCCGATGCTTTGGACGCATGGGGTGAACACAGGTAGGTTGACACCGAATGAGTTCGTGGCCGTGACTTCAACTAATATTGCCAAGATATTGAATTGTTATCCGAAAAAAGGTGCGGTTCTCGTGGGAGCGGATGCTGATCTGGTGGTTTGGGATCCGGATAAGGCCAAGGTGATCTCGGCCGATACGCAGCAGTCGTCGATCGATTACAACGTGTTCGAAGGCAAGGAAGTGCGCGGGTTGCCCCGGTTCACGCTAACTCGTGGGGCGGTGGCCGTACATGATGGCGAGATTCAGACTCAGGAAGGGCACGGGAAGTTCGTGGCACGTGAGGCCAATACCCATGTGAACAAGGCGCTGAGCACCTGGAAAGAGTTGACAGCGCCCCGGCCTGTTGAGCGGACAGGTATACCGGCAACGGGTGTATAAACCCCTTGGGTCGCCTTTCCGGCGATCCGGGTCTGAGCTTCTTCAAGGCAATGGAATGAATACAGAAAATACTACTCAGCCCGTTATTGAGGCAAGGCAGCTGGATCTTACATTTCAGACGAATGATGGGCCTATTCATGCGCTGAAAGATGTGAACTTGTCAATTGGCAAGGGGGAGTTCGTTAGTTTTATCGGCCCCTCGGGCTGCGGCAAGACGACGTTCCTGCGCTGTATCGCAGCGCTGGAAACACCGACCGGCGGGACCCTGACCGTGAATGGCATGACGCCTGACGAAGCACGGCGAAAGCGCGCTTATGGGTATGTGTTTCAGGCGGCCGGGCTCTACCCGTGGCGGACCATTGCAAAGAACATCAAGCTGCCGCTTGAGATCATGGGCTATTCCTCCTCCGAGCAGGAGGAACGCGTTAGAAAGGTTCTGGAACTTGTTGATCTTGATGGATTTGGCAGTAAGTTCCCCTGGCAGCTCTCGGGCGGGATGCAACAGCGGGCCAGTATTGCGCGGGCCTTGGCATTTGATGCGGATATTCTGCTGATGGACGAACCGTTCGGTGCGCTGGATGAGATTGTGCGCGACCATCTGAACGAACAGCTTCTGGCATTATGGGCGCGCACCGAGAAGACCATCGGTTTCGTAACACATTCGATCCCCGAAGCGGTGTATCTCAGCACCAAGATCGTGGTAATGAGCCCTCGGCCTGGCCGGATCACGGATGTGATCGATAGCCCTCTGCCGAAAGAGCGGCCTCTGGATATCCGTGACACGCCCGAGTTTATCGAAGTCGCCCACCGCGTGCGAGAAGGATTGCGAGCGGGTCATGGGGATGATGTGTGATGGCGGATAAAGGCATCAGACGGGCATCCCGCGAAGATGTGGGGGATTGCGCGCGCATCATCGCGACCTGGGCCGCGCAGACCGATTGGATACCCGAGGAATTGCCAGAAGAAAAGCTGGCGGATCTGATCCTTGAGGCGTTTCCGAACAGGGACATCTGGATCGCAGGTGATCCGATTGATTGCTATATGTCTGTCGATCCGGTCGAACATAAGGTTGGTGCGCTGTATTGTTTGCGCACTGGGCAGGGCATTGGCAAGCAATTGCTGGATAAGGCGAAGGAGGGGCGCGACCATCTTTGGCTGACCACACATGTGCCAAATGTCGACGCGCAACGGTTTTATCGGCGCGAGGGCTTTGTTGAGACGGGAAGAGAGCCTCCGGTGCCACCTGACACGGTGCCTGTCATTCGGATGGAGTGGCACGCATGAAGCAGATCATTGCAGTCCTCACCGTGATCGCCGCCATTGTCGTTGTCTGGTACGCGGCCTGTATTCCTATGAATATCAAAGGGGTTCTGACCGAACAGGAGCGCGCGGGTGCTGAAGTCCAACCACCTTCAGCCAAGGATCGCCGGGACATGGGGGAGATCGGTCTGGCTTTGAACAACGCGTTTGCAATCCCAGCCACATGGGAGCAGGACCGCCCCCGCCTGCCTGCACCCCATCAAGTTGGGATTGAGTTGTGGGAAACCACGATTGAGAAAAAAATCACCTCGAAACGCTCTCTGATTTATCATGGCTGGGTCACGCTGAGCGCTACGATGCTGGGTTTTGCTATCGGAACCGGGTTGGGCATCCTGCTGGCGGTGGGGATCGTGCACAGTCGGGTGATGGATCTGTCGGTGATGCCCTGGGCGATCGTCAGCCAGACCATTCCTATCATTGCGCTGGCTCCGATGATTATCGTTGTTCTGTATTCTGTTGGGGTTCAGGGGATCATTCCTAAGGCGATCATTTCGGCGTATCTGAGTTTCTTCCCCGTCGTCGTAGGCATGGTAAAAGGGCTGCGCAGCCCGGATGCTATGCAGTTGGATTTGCTGCGAACCTACAATGCCAGCCGTTCGCAGGGGTTTTGGAAACTGCGGCTGCCGGCCTCGATGCCCTATCTGTTTACATCGCTGAAAATTGGCGTCGCTGCTTCGCTGGTCGGGGCCATTGTTGGAGAACTGCCGACCGGGGCTGTTGCCGGGTTGGGTGCACGGCTGCTGGCCGGTAGCTACTATGGCCAGACGGTACAGATCTGGTCGGCGCTGTTTGCTGCGGCCATTCTCGCCGCCTGTCTCGTCGGGTTGCTGGGGCTGATCGAGCGGACCGTCCTGAAACGAATGGGGATGGCACAATGATACCTATTGTTGGTGCAATCGCTGTCTGGTTATTGGGTTGGTGGTTGAACAGCCGTCTGGCCAGCGGACCCTATTCTGACACACGGATGGTGCGGTTTCTTGCGCCCCTGATCTTCGGTCTGACCGTGATTGGCATCTGGGAACTGGTGGTGCGTGGACTAGAAGTGCCCTTGGTCATTCTGCCCGCGCCATCAGTCATCTGGGACCGTTTCTGGGACAGTTTGCCAACACTTTGGGCTGACTTTGTTCAAACGATCATCAAGGGAGCACTCAGCGGCTACATCATCGGCTGCGGTTCGGCCTTTCTCATGGCAATTGCCGTGGATAGATGGGATTTCCTGCGCCTCGGGCTTCTTCCCGTCGGCAACTTTGTTGCAGCGCTGCCTATCGTGGGCACCGCACCCATTTTAGTGATGTGGTTCGGGTTCGACTGGCATTCCAAGGCGGCGGTCGTCGTAGTGATGGTGTTCTTCCCGATGCTGGTGAACACGGTGGCAGGGCTGCGCGAAGCCACAACGATGCAGCGCGATCTGATGGAGACCTATGCCGCCACCTATTGGCAGAGCTTCCTGAAACTTCGCCTCCCCGCCGCGATGCCGTTTATTTTCAACGGGCTCAAGATTTCTACCACGCTGGCGCTGATCGGCGCTATCGTGGCTGAGTTCTTTGGCTCCCCCACATTGGGCATGGGCTTTCGGATATCGACCAGCGTCGGGCAATTGTCGCTGGATATGGTGTGGGCCGAGATTGTAGTGGCCGCGCTGGCGGGGACGGCCTTCTATGGCGTAGTGGCGATGATCGAAAAGGCGGTGACCTTCTGGCATCCGTCGCAGCGAGGATAAAGGAATAACTCAACAGACCCCATAAACGGGGCAAACATAAGCAACTAGGAGATATGAAGATGAAGAAGCTACTCAGTGGGGCGGTTGCGGCCTTTAGCCTGGCAGCCAGTGCGACACTTGCTGCGGATGAGGTGACACTACAATTGAAGTGGGTCACGCAAGCGCAGTTTGCGGGCTATTATGTGGCAAAAGACAAAGGGTTCTACGAAGAAGAGGGGCTGGACGTCACCATTCTGCCCGGTGGTCCTGATATTGCGCCCACACAGGTGATCGCAGGTGGTGGAGCAGACGTTACGGTGGAATGGATGCCGGCTGCACTTGCCGCGCGCGAAAAGGGTCTGCCTCTGGTGAACATCGCGCAGCCTTTCAAGAGCTCGGGCATGATGCTGACCTGCTGGAAAGATGCGGGGATTGCCTCGCCTGAAGATCTCAAAAATCGCACGCTGGGAGTCTGGTTCTTCGGCAACGAATTCCCGTTCATGAGCTGGATGAGTCAGCTGGGAATCGGTACCGATGGCAAAAGCGACAGCGGTGTCGAAGTGCTGAAACAAGGCTTTAACGTCGACCCGCTGCTGCAGCGTCAGGCCGATTGCATCAGCACCATGACCTACAATGAGTATTGGCAGGTCATTGATGCCGGTGTCACGCCTGAAGAACTGGTAACCTTCAAATACGAAGATCAGGGCGTCGCCACGCTTGAGGATGGTCTATATGTGCTTGAAGAAAATTTGAGCGATGCGGCCTTCACCGACAAGATGGAACGGTTTGTCCGTGCCTCGATGAAGGGTTGGAAATACGCCGAAGAGAACCCGGATGAAGCCGCCGAGATCGTTCTCGAAAACGATGCGACCGGCGCCCAGACCGAAGAGCATCAAAAGCGCATGATGGGCGAGATTGCCAAGCTGACCGCAGGGTCGAACGGGGCGCTGGACCCAGCCGATTTCGACCGCACGGTTGATACCCTGCTGGCGGGCGGATCTGATCCGGTTATCACCAAAAAGCCTGAAGGGGCATGGACACATCAGATCACCGACGCTGCGCTGAACTGAACCAGCTACAGCAAAAGACGTGCCAATCAAACGCGGCCCCGTCAGGGCCGCGTTCTTAGTTTTGAATGTCGAATTTGTGCCTGTACTTGCTGGCCAGAACCTTTAGTATTTCTCTGTAATTCATAGCATTTTGTCACAGCATACGGCATGAATGGTAGAATATGCAGGGATTTGCATCAGAATTCACTCAGGCGCTCTCGCTGATCCTCGAAGGGGATGCAGAGCTGTGGGCAATTGTGTTGTTGTCGCTGCGTGTTTCGATCTTTGCTGTTCTGATTTCGGCGGTCATCGGGATGCCTATTGGGGCAGCTTTGGCCGTCGCGCGGTTTCCGGGACGGCGGGCGTTGATTATCCTTGTGAACGCTCTGATGGGGTTCCCACCAGTCGTCGTCGGTTTGCTGGTCTACCTGATGTTGTCCCGATCCGGTCCTCTGGGGGTGCTGGAACTTCTCTACACCCCCACCGCAATGATCATAGCGCAGGTGGTGCTGGTGACGCCGATCATGGCCGCACTTACCCGGCAGGTAGTCGAGATGCTGGCCGAGGAGTATTCTGAACAGCTCCGCTCGCTCGGCGTATCGCGGTTGGCTTCGATCCCGGTGCTGTTGTGGGACGCGCGTCTGGCACTGGTCACCGCATTACTGGCCGGGTTTGGCCGGGCAATCGCCGAGGTTGGGGCGGTGATCATCGTCGGCGGCAATATCAATCACGTGACGCGTGTGATGACGACCACGATTGCGCTTGAGACTTCGAAGGGGAATTTGGCGCTGGCGCTGGCCTTGGGTGTGATCCTGATCGGTTTGGCCGTGGCGGTAAACGCGATGGTCAGCGCGTTGACCCTGCGGGCCGAGCGGGAAGGGCTGCGCCATGCGTGATGTCGTGACCGAGGCGCCGGGTATGTTGGAGGTCCAAGGGTTGCACATTGCACGCGAAGGCAAGGTGCTGCTCGATGTCCCGCATTTGTGTTTGGATGGCCCGGGTCCGACCATGATCTTGGGCCCAAACGGCGCTGGCAAAAGTCTGTTGCTGCGTTGTCTGCATGGTCTGATTCAACCCGACAGCGGGCGTGTCTGTCAGGACGGTGTTGTGTTGAATGCAGCCCACAAAGCGCGGCAGGCGATGGTGTTTCAAAGCCCCGTGCTGCTGCGCCGCTCGGTCGCGGCCAATCTGGACTTTGTGCTAAAGCGGAAATCGATGCCCCGTGCCCTGCGCAAGCAACGTATCGAAGCTTTGCTGGCCGAAGGTGGACTGGATGGCAAGGCACGTCAGTCCGCGCGTTCGCTGTCTGGTGGCGAGGCGCAAAGGTTGGCGATCCTGCGCGCGTTGGCCTTAGACCCCAAGACCTTGTTCCTGGACGAACCCACCAGCGCATTGGATCCAAGCGCCATGCAGATGATCGAGCGGATGGTCCTGCGTGCCTCGGCCCGGGGTGTGCGCATCGTGATGGTGACGCATGACATCGGGCAGGCGCGGCGCCTGGCATCTGACATCGTGATGATGCAGGCAGGGCATGTGGTTGAACATGGGGGGGCACAGCAGGTGCTGGAAACCCCAAAAAGCAACGAGTCGCGCCGGTATCTGGCTGGCGGTCTGGTAACCTGATTAACAGAGATGGAGACTTCGAATGATCCCTGATTTTGTTCGGGCTTCAATTGTTGCGCTTGGACTGACCACAGGCGCAGGTTTGGCGGAAGAACCCTTTATCGTCGTGCAATCCACGACCTCGACGCAGAACTCGGGTCTGCTGGACTATATTCTGCCAGGGTTTGAGGCTGAAACAGGTATCGATGTACGGGTTGTGGCCGTCGGGACCGGTCAGGCGATCCGGAACGCAATCAACGGCGATGGCGATGTTCTTCTGGTTCACTCCAAGCCCGCTGAAGAGCAGTTTGTAGCGGACGGTTGGGGTGTCGAACGGTTCGATGTCATGTACAATGATTTTGTATTGGTTGGCCCAAAATCTGATCCGGCCGGAATTGCCGGGGGCAACGACATTGTAACCGCTTTGACCGCTTTGGCCGAAGCGAAACTGCCGTTTGCCTCGCGCGGTGATGATAGCGGCACTCACAAAGCCGAGATGCGCTATTGGGAGGCGAACGGCGTTGACCCGACGGAGGCCTCGGGGACTTGGTATCGCGAGACCGGATCGGGGATGGGGGCAACGCTGAACGTGGCCAGCGGCATGGACGCGTATGCTCTGACCGACCGGGCGACTTGGTTGTCTTTCGGAAACCGGGGCAATCTGGAGGTCTTGGTCGAGGGCGATCCGCGCCTGTTTAACCAATATGGTGTAATCCTTGTGAACCCTGAAAAGCACACAGGCGTCCGCGCCGCTGCCGGGCAGAGGTTCATCGACTGGCTGACCGGTCCTGATGGGCAGGCGGCGATTGCGTCTTACACGCTGGATGGTGAGCAGTTGTTTTTTCCAAACGCACAGTAAGTTCGCCTTGGGTTGGCGCAACAAGGAATGGACGACGGATCAGCCACTGGCGCCGTTGTGGTGGATCCGACCCAGATTTGCGAGATCATAGCCGCCTAGTTCATCAGCGCGTTCGATAAAACGCTCGGATTTCAAAAACTGGGTCAGCGTCTGCATGGGGACCTCGAAGAAGGCGCGGCGCCAGATTGCAAGGTCCAGACGCTCGGAATGGGTGGGCACGAAACTTAGCCCGTACGGGCGCGCCAGTGCACCGAGGCCAAAACCAACCTCTGCCTTGCCGTCACGCAGGGCGGTGGCCAGCTCTTCTTCTGTGCGGGCGCAAACAGGCAGGGTGTTCAGATCATCACGACCCAGACCGTGGGCGCCGAGCAGTGCATCGAACAGACGCTGGCTGGCGGCGCTGTCTTGCCGCAGAATGATCCGTCTGCCTTTCAGATCCTGAAACCCCGAGATGTCCGAGGTGCCGGGTGCCAGCAACAGGCCGCGCTGCCGGTTGGCAATCTGATAGAGGATCACAGGTGCTTCGCCCATCGTGTCGCGCAGGGTCTGAGTGTTGAAGCTTTCTGGTTCGTGGATATGCAAAGCCGCCGCCTGTGCGCTGCGCTCCGCAAGACGATTCAGCCCGTCGAAAGACCCATCATAATAAGTCGCAAGCCCAGAGCCGCTTTCCCGCAAAGCCCAGTCCAGCAGGGGATCGTGGCTACCTGCCACGATCGGCGGCAGGGGTGGTTCGACGACATCGGGGCCAGAGCGTGAGGCGTTGAGCCACGCTATGATCTCGGCTTTTGGGAACAACAGCTTGCCCATGGCGCGTACACACGGGATTTCGCCCGAGGATGCCAGATCATAGGCCTTCCGCTCACCAATGCGCAGCAGATCCGCCAATTCGCGGGTGGTCAGGTATTGCGGCATTCAGTCGAGGCGTACAGCCGAACCGGACGTCTTGTCGGCGGCGCTGAAACCGAATTGATCCAGCGTGTAAGGAGCGGCGACAGTGATCACGACCATCGCGGCGACGGCGGTCAGAAAGGCTTTCATGTTCTCCTCCGGCTCAATCCTGCGGTGCGGTGGCGCTGCGCAGGAACGCGACCAGATCTAACCGGTCCTGTGCTTGCGTGATCCGCTGCATTGGCATCTTTGACCCCGGAATGTAGTGGTCCGGGCCTTCGTCGAAAAGAGCATTTATTGTCTCTTCATTCCAAATAATATCAGAGTCTTGCAGCGTATCCGAGTACAAATAATCGGGCAATGTGCCCGCCTTCCGCCCAAAGATGTCGTGCAAGGTAGGGCCCGCACGTCGACCTCCATCCGGCGTCAGGCTGTGACAGATCGAACACTTGCGTGCAAATTGCCGTTCTCCGTTGCCCATCTCGCTTGGGTCTTTCAGAAAGCTGGGTTCGGCAGCGGCCATCTGTTCGCTATCGCCCAGCGCTGAAACGGGCCAGCTGTACATTGCCTCATCAATGCCGCCTGCGTGAAGATTTTGACCATCTGCAGAAAAAGCGAGCGCCCAAACCGGACCGCGCAGGGTGGCACGGAAATCTTGTGCAATGCGCCATTCGAAAGTGTCGATGACCATTATAAAGCCTTCACCATCGCCGACAGCCAACAGCTTGCGATCGGGGCTCAATGCCATGGCGAGGATCGGGCGCCGATCCAACGTAAAGTCATGTTCTTCTTCGGTGGTGAGGCTCAGGATGCGTGTCACTCCATCGACGGTACCGTAGCCGATCCAGTTGTCATGTGCGTTCAGGACCAATTCATTGATGCCAAAACCATGCTCAATCAGGCGATTTGTTTCCTGAGCGCTGGCGACATCCCAGATACGCAACGCTCCGTCGACACCTGCCGAATAAAGCTGCTTTCCGTCCGGCGTAAAAACAACTGCATTCACCCCGCTGCCGATTGGCCCAAGCAGGGTCGGCTCGGACCCGTCCACCGGCCACAGGCCGATGGTGCCATCCCAGCTGGCCGTCGCGATATGAGTTTTCGACGCTGCAATGCCGATAATCTTGCCTTTGTGCTGCCCGACTACATCCCCGCCGGGCCAGCGGCGGAGGGTGAAGTCATCCCCGGCAGAATAGATTGCAGTGCCATTGAAAACGACCGAGTTCACTGCCGCTTCGTGCCCCTCCAGCCATTCCGGTGTCTGTCCGGTCCAGAGACCGACCGAATTGTCGAAACTGGCCGTTGCGATACGCCCATCCGGCGCCGAAGCGATCCCCATGATCGGCCCGCCATGGCCTTTGAGCGTGAAAAACTCGGACCAGGCGGGCAGGGGGGTCAAAACAAGCGCAAGAGCGAGCCAGCGCATCTATTCTGCAGGTGAGGCCGCTGCCTTGCCCGCCTCTTTTTCTTGCACCTCTTCCAGCCACAGCGAGTGGTGCTCGCGTGCCCATTGTTCTTCGACTTCACCGGTGCCCATGGCGTCAAACGCACCCTCCATGCCAACCGAGCCAAGGTAGATATGGGCGATGATGATGGCGATGAACACGTAGGCGACCATGACATGCCAGACTTGGGCATATTGCATCTCTTCCTGCGGTGACATCTGCACTGGCAGGTTCAGACCCAACGCCTGCGGAATACCTGTCGAGTTGGCGATTGAGAAGGTTTTGGCGAACATCGGCAGCTCGAACGGGAATAGCAGCGACAGGCCTGACAGGCTGATAGAGACACCCAGTAGAATGCAAGCCCAGAAGATTATCTTTTGACCCGCATTGAATTTCTTGGCTGGTGGATGGCTGTCTTTGGTGAACAAGCCCCCTCCGGCGGCCAACCATTTCAGGTCGGTCTTGTTGGGGATGTTATGGGCAATCCAGTTTATGGTGATGATTATCAGACCCAACATGAAGGCCCATGCGAGGTTGTTGTGAAGCCACTTGCACCCTTGCGCGATAGTGGCGAACCCTTCTTTGCCAAAGACCGGGATCAAGAAATCGCGGCCATAAAGGGTCAGTAGGCCTGTGATGCCGAGCACAAGGAACGACCCGGCAAAGAGCCAGTGACCGAAACGTTCGAAACTATTGAAACGAAGGACCGTGCGGCCGGTTTTTTCTCCGTCGATGCGGATTTTTCCTCGGATCAGAAAGAAAAGCACAATGATCGCAAGCATTCCGCCCAGAATGTAGGTTCCATATTCACGCAACGGGCCAGTTCGGAAGTTCAACCACCACATGCCGCCGTCTTGAATCAGCACGCTGTCCGCAGGTCCCTGGGATGAAACGGTGACGTCCGCAGATCCGTAACGCAGCGCGCGGTAGACGTCACTGTCAGAGGCAACACCGCGGGTGCCGAACTGTCCCAGCAGGCCTTCAACATTGCCCTGACCGGTGTTTTCAGACCTGTAGCTGTTGTCGACCTTCTCGCCACGCTGGCGGGCCAGAATGTCCTCAAGCGTGGTCGCGCCGCCGGTTGTAGACCGGTCGGTCGAATCCGCAGGGGCGGCCCCCTCACTGGTTTGAGCGCCCGCAACTTGGGTCAGCGTTAGCGAAAGCAGGAAAGCGATGAATAAGCGCAACATCGGAACCTCAATAAAAATCCAATGCAGGATGACCCACATCTGCGGGTCATCCGTTTTGCTTTAGTAGACGGGGTCAGCCGTCTTTCTGATCGTAGGCCGTGCCCCAACCCCAAGCGCCCGAACCAAATCCGCGCGCGACGACACGCTCACGGTAAATAGCCGAGACCACGTCGCCATCGCCGGCGAGCAGGGCCTTGGTAGAACACATCTCGGCGCAGATGGGCAATTTGCCCTCTGCGATCCGGTTGCGTCCGTATTTGGCGAACTCTGCGGTCGAGTGCGTTTCCTCGGGGCCGCCAGCACAGAAGGTACATTTGTCCATCTTGCCTCGCGATCCGAAGTTGCCCGCCTGCGGGTATTGCGGCGCGCCGAAGGGGCACGCATAGAAGCAATAGCCACAGCCAATGCACAGGTCCTTGGAGTGCAGGACGACCCCTTCTTCGTTCTGATAGAAGCAGTCGACCGGGCACACCGCCATGCAGGGCGCATCCGAACAATGCATACAGGCCACCGAGATCGAGCGTTCACCCGGATTGCCGTCATTGATCGTCACCACCCTGCGGCGGTTGATGCCCCACGGCACCTCGTGCTCGTTCTTACACGCGGTTACGCAGGCATTACACTCGATGCAGCGTTCAGCGTCGCAGAGAAACTTTGCTCTAGCCATTATCGTCCTCCTTACGCTGACCAGATTTTGCAGAGAGTCGCTTTGGTCTCTTGCATCTGGGTCACTGAATCATAGCCATAGGTCTGGGCGGTGTTGGTACTTTCACCCAGCACATAGGGGTCTGCACCGGCAGGATACTTGTGCCGCTGGTCTTCGCCCTGGAAATGGCCGCCAAAGTGGAAGGGCATGAAGGCGACACCGGCGCCGACTCTGTTAGTCAGCATCGCCATCACCTTGACCTTGCCGCCCTCAGGACCTTCGACCCAGACCTGTGATCCGTCCCGAATACCAAGGTTGTTGGCATCGCGCGGATTGATCTCGACGAACATGTCCTGCTGGAGCTCAGCCAGCCACGGGTTCGACCGCGTCTCATCGCCGCCACCCTCATACTCGACCAGACGACCAGACGTGAGGATTATCGGGTAATCCTTTGAAAAGTCGTTCTTTTGGATCGACGCATAAAGGGTAGGTAGACGATAGGCCTGACGGTCATCGTAGGTTGGATAGTCCTCCACCAGATCGCGCCGGTTTGTATAGAGCGGCTCGCGGTGCAGTGGGATCGGATCCGGGAAGGTCCATACGACCGCGCGTGCCTTTGCGTTCCCGAAGGGCGCACAGCCATGGGCAATCGCGACCCGTTGGATACCGCCGCTAAGGTCGGTTTTCCAGTTGGTCTCTGGTCCCGCAACGGCGTCGATGGCCGCACGTTCCTCAGCCGTCAGGTCACCGTCCCAGCCAAGGTCCATCAGCATCTGCATCGTGAATTCCGGATAACCATCCTGGATTTCCGACCCAACGCTATAGACCCCTTCGGCCAGCAGGTTGTCACCATCCCGTTCCACGCCGAAACGGGCGCGGAAGGTCAGGCCACCTTCGGCCACCGGTTTGGACATATCATACAGGTTTGGTGTCCCCGTATGACCCATCTCAGCCGTTCCCCAGCAGGGCCAGGGCAGACCGTAATACTCGCCGTCGTTGGGGCCACCAATGGCTTGCAGCGTGGTTCTGTCGAACGTGTGCTGGTTGGCCATATGGCTTTTCAGACGTTCCGGCGACTGACCGGTATAGCCAATTGTCCAAAGGCCGCTGTTGAACTCACGCGTGATGCTTTCAACATTCGGGGTTTCGGGATCTTCCATCTCGATATTGCGGAAGAACCGATCCGCCCAGCCGAACTTGTTGGCGAACTTGGCCATGATGACCTCGTCCGGCAGGCTTTCGAACAGAGGTTCGACCACGCGGTCCCGCCACTGCAGCGATCGGTTCGAGGCCGTGACCGAGCCACGGGTTTCGAACTGCGTACAGGCGGGCAGCAGATAGACGCCATCGGTGCGGTCATGCAGCACGGCCGAGACGGTGGGATACGGGTCGATCACGACCAGCATGTCCAGCTTCTCCATCGCCGTCTTCATTTCCGTCATCCGGGTCTGCGAGTTGGGCGCGTGGCCCCACAGAACCATGGCGCGGACGTTGTTGTCCTGATCCATGTTAGCTGGGTCTTCGAGAACACCGTCGATCCAGCGGGAAACCGGGATGCCGCGCTCATTCTGCAGCGGTTTATCCTTACCTTCCTTATCCTTGATCGTGGCGAACTGGCCTGCAAGCCACTCGGGCTCTTCACCCCAGACTCGTGCCCAGTGACCCCATGCGCCTTTGGATAAGCCATAGTAGCCGGGCAGGGTGTGGGACAGAACACCAAGGTCCGTCGCGCCTTGCACGTTGTCATGGCCGCGGAAGATGTTGGTGCCACCACCCGAGGTGCCCATGTTGCCAAGCGCAAGCTGAAGCACGCAGTAGGCGCGAGTGTTGTTGTTGCCGTTGGTGTGCTGCGTACCACCCATGCACCATACAACGGTACCGGGGCGGTTGTTCACCATGGTCCGTGCGACGCGGCGCAGCTGCGAGCCGGGCGTGCCGGTGACACGTTCAACCTCATCCGGGTTCCACTTGGCAACCTCTTCGCGGATCTGGTCCATGCCCCAGACACGGGTGCGGATGAACTCTTTGTCCTCCCAGCCGTTGTCGAAGATGTGCCACAGGATACCCCAGATCAGCGCAACGTCTGTGCCGGGGCGGAAGCGGACATATTCATCCGCATGGGCCGCGGTGCGCGTAAAGCGCGGGTCGCAGACGATTAAAGGCGCATTGTTCTGCTCTTTCGCACGCAGGATATGCAGCAGCGAGACGGGGTGCGCCTCGGCCGGGTTACCACCGATGATGAAGATGGCCCGGCTGTTGTGCATGTCGTTGTACGAATTGGTCATGGCGCCGTAGCCCCATGTATTCGCAACACCCGCGACAGTGGTCGAGTGGCAGATACGGGCCTGATGGTCCACGTTGTTCGTGCCCCAATAGGCGGCGAACTTGCGGAACAGATAGGCCTGTTCGTTATTGTGCTTCGCAGACCCCAGCCAGTACACGCTGTCCGGCCCGGATTCTTCGCGGATGCTCATCATGCCATCGCCGATCTCGTTGATCGCCTCTTCCCAGCTGATGCGCTTCCACTCGCCACCTTCCTTTTTCATCGGATATTTCAGGCGGCGCTCGCCATGGGCGTGCTCGCGGACCGAGGCCCCTTTGGCGCAGTGTGCACCCAGGTTGAATGGGCTATCCCAGCCGGGTTCTTGCCCGATCCAGACTCCGTTCTGTACCTCGGCAACGACCGTGCAGCCAACCGAGCAGTGAGTGCATACGGATTTGATATTCTCAACGGCGGTGTTTGCCGCTGTCTGGGCGCTGGCTGGCGTCACGGTTCCACCCGTGGCGCTGATCGCGGCAAGGCCGCCGATCGTCAGGCCCGAGCCACGCAAGAATGCGCGGCGATCGACGGTTTTCTCGCCGACCTGGGACAGGATACTTGTCCGCTGGGGGCGTCTCGCAACCCCGTTGGTCTTTTTCCTAAGCATTTCTTTCCTCCCTTGCTGGCCATGTAACCCATGGCTGGCTTGGTACTTCGCGAAACCGACTTCAGGGCCAATCGCAACCGTCAGTCGGGTATGACTACGTCCGGGTCAGAACCGGGCGCTGTCGAGGTATGCGCGCGTGTGCGCGGTGTCCTGCATCCGGGTTTCGTCCGTCGGCAGTTCGGCTGCTTCGGCTTTCCCAGACAGGCTGGCGGCGGCTACAGCAGCGGGCGCTGCGGTTCCGGCCAGTTTCAGGAAGTCGCGGCGGGTTGCGCCTTCTTCCTTGGTCTTGCTCATGGGCTCCTCCTGTCCCAATTGCGGTTTGGTGCCTAAAGGCACCGGCGAGTGGCGGGCTAGGCCGCCGTCATTCGAAAGGCTTCACGTTCGATCTCCATGAACACCCGACCAGCCGTGCCGACCGAGGCGTAGAGAACCGAGTTCTCGGCACCTTCCAAATCCGAATAGAAATGCGCGGCCCAGGGCCCAATATGTTTGCTCCAGAACGCCTTTTGATCTTCCAGCGTGGCGGGCGCGCCGAACCGACCGACGATCATGCCCGCCATCATTTCCATTAGCGAGGCGATGTTGTCTTCGGGTTCATATACATTCTGCGCCCGGGTGATGCCCCGCGCGGCCATGTCATTGCGCAGCTGCGCCAGGGGTTTTTCGTTCAGAAATCCCGTCAGGTAGAAAGAGGCATAAGGCAGCAGTTCGCCTCGGCCCAATCCGATGAAAAGTGCGTTGAATTCGCGCTCTGCGGCGGCAGGCTTGGTCACCTTGGCCACCCGTGCCATTGCCTGAATGGCCTGACCTAGATCCGAGTCATCACCGCTTAGCCCGGCCATCTGATCCAAAAGCAACTGATCGGGTGGACCGGCCAATAGCAGGCCAAGAAAATTATAGAAATCCGCACGCAGACGATCCTCAGTTGAGATATCCAATGTTTGCGCGTTGTCTGCGGTCATAGAGTTATCCTTCGAATTCGAATTTCATACGGCGTGGAGCAGGGGTGAGTTCGATTTCCGCTGGCTCTTCCATTTCAACCATCTGTGGGGCTTCCGGTTCTGGTTCGACGGCGTTGATCGGTTCTTCACCTGACTCGATCGCCTCGGGCATGTCAGCTTCTGTTTCTGCTTCGGACACTTCTGCCTCGGCAGCGAGCGCTTCGACATGCGCCAACATACCCTTGCCAACCTGATACGCGGTCTGGATGTTCTCAATCACGCAGGCCGCATCGGTATAATCCTCGCCGTAATCGACCAGCCCGTCGACATTGGCCAGAACAGGATTCAACCGCCATAGGCGCCGCAAGGCGCGGCGGCGCAGACGGTCAGGTACAGCTTTGGCCATGAAGCCCGAGACATCATCGCCGGCTTCCAGTGTATCGGGATCGGGCAGATCAAACTCGGCCAGAATTTCAGCGTCGCTTTTTTCCTCCAGCTCAGCTTGCCGCGTTGTGATGATCTGTTCCTCTGCGGCCAGAGCTTCTGCTTCGGTCTCGGCCTGAACGGCGGCCTTGCGGCGGAACCAGAAATCGCGGGTCTGGGTCATTGCAGCACCCGACGCGGAGCCCGGTAGACATCTGAATCCTGCCGGATTCGTGCATCGCCCTTGCCGTCTTCCACCAGATCGGTGCGTTTCTTATCCCGTTTACGTTTTATGAACACCTCGTCCTGATGATGCTGCAAGGTGAAATCGCGGAGCCATGCAATCAACCCTTCGGTCATCGGAATCTTCTCAACGATCTCTTCGCCGGTATCCGCATAATCCTGCCCCTCGAACGGTGAGGCGGTGATCAATACGGCATTCAGGGGTGTTTCGCCTTTCAGCTCATCCCGCAAAACCAGGTACAGCGAAGGTTGACCGTCCGACAGGTTGACCATGTAGGCTTCGGTTTCATCGGCCCAGAGGGTGAGGGGCAGGGTGGCTGCATGGTATTCGATGGCCTCACCTTCACGTCGCAACTCTTGCCAGTCGGCAGGCCCTGCACCTGGCAAAACAGCGACCGCGCGCCAGTTCCAACGCGCCCAGCGTGTCACCCCGGGTGTTCTGCGCACGACGACGCCAATTGTCATTTCAGTCCGGCTTGCGGCCTTGGCCACTGGCTCCTCCCCGGAAGGCTCTCCCCTGCCTTCCATTGATGTACTATGTTACATAAATTGGCGACCTGCCAAGTCTAGTTTCGCCTAATATGAGACATTCAGTTAGAGTTTATTTCCAACTTCAGGTTTTGATGGCGATTTGTGATGAAAAATAATGCACATATCGGGATTTTCTCTGATGCTTCGCATTGCCTCGGCGCGGATTGGGTCTAAGCTGCTGATGGGGCAGAACGCAGCGTCGGGAGGGGAAATGGCCAGCAAGCTCATATTGTGTGATTGCGAGGGGACGCAGTCCCTGAACGCAGATGGTATTTCTGCAGCCTGCGATACGGAGTGCTCGAAGGTGCATACCGCCCTTTGTACGCGCCAGATTCAAACTGCCGCCGAGTTGATGACGGGCGATGAGCAGGTGGTGTTTGCTTGCGCTCAGGAAAGTGCAGTTTTTAGCGAGCTTGCCGAGGAACTGGGTGTTGAAGCCCCCGGATTTGTCGATCTGCGCGACCGAGCTGGCTGGTCCGAACAGGGGACCGATGCAACCCCCAAAATGGCTGCGCTCGCGGCTGAGGCATTACTGCCGCAGCCAGTGACTCCAAGTTTCGATGTCATCAGTGAAGGTACCTGCTGTATTGTGGGGCCCGGAGAGGTTGTCTTTCCGTTGGCCGAACAGCTGTCCGCTGTGTTGGCCGTGACTGTGCTTTTGGTTGACGATGCAGAACCGCTAAGCCGCAACTATGACGTTGCGCGCGCACGAATACGCAGACTGACCGGCGCGCTGGGCGGATTTGTTTGGCATCTGGATGAAGTGCAGCAACTAGATCCCGGTGGACGCGGAGAATTTGGTTGGAGCGCACCCCGTGACGGTGCAACGTCGCGCTGCGACATTGTTGTTGATCTGATCGGAGCAGCACCTTTGGTTAATGCCCCCGAAAAGCGCGAGGGGTACTTGCGCGCTGATCCCCGCGATGCGGTGGCCGTCGCGCGTCTTGCTTTTGAAGCGGTGCAACTGGTCGGGACCTTTGAAAAACCGCTCTATGTCCGATTGGATGAGACGCTTTGCGCCCATTCGCGAGCGGAACAAACGGGGTGTTCAAACTGTCTGGACGTCTGCCCGACCGGTGCGATCACACCGGCTGGCGATCATGTAGCCATTGATCCGATGATTTGCGCCGGGTGCGGTGAGTGTTCGGCGTTGTGCCCGTCGACTGCCATCACATATGAAGATCCTCCGGTCTCGGCGGTATTGTCGCGGATGCACATACTGGCCCGGACCTTCCGGCGCGCGGGCGGCGTTGCACCGCGACTGCTGGTGCACGACGCCCATGGGGCGCAGATGATCCGGATGGCGGCCCGGTTTGGACGAGGACTGCCAGCGGATGTCATTCCGCTGGAGCTGAACGTGGTTTCGGGCTTTGGACATGCCGAGATGCTCGCAGCGCTGGCGCATGGCTTTGCGCGCGCCGATATCCTGATTAGCCCTAAGACCGAACGGGACGCGCTTGATCGTGAATTAGAGCTGGCTCGGGCTATCGCAGTGCAAGACGCACTGAGTCTGATCGATGAAACCGACCCGGATGCGCTGGCAGATCTGCTTTATGCGCAAGATGTTCCGCAGCCATTGATTGATCCGGTGCTTCCACTGGGTAATCGTCGTCAAATAGCGCGTCTGGCGGGGCAAGCTTTGAACCCGGAGGTCGAGGTGCCGCTGGCCTTGCCCGAGGGCGCGCCTTATGGCGCGATTGCAGTGAATACCGACACCTGTACATTGTGCCTGAGTTGCGTGTCCCTTTGCCCATCGGGGGCGCTGATCGATAACCCGGACAAGCCGCAGTTGAATTTCCAGCAGGACGCCTGCCTGCAATGCGGGATTTGCCGAACGATCTGCCCAGAACAGGCGATCACACTAGTGCCCCAGCTTGATCTGAGCGACCAAGCGCTGTCACAACAGGTGCTGAATGAAGAGGAACCCTTTGAATGCGTCGAATGCGGCGCAGCGTTTGGCGTTAAATCAACGGTTGAGCGGATCATGGAAAAGTTGTCGGGCACACATCCGATGTTCGCGACCTCGGATCAGGCGCGGATGATCCAGATGTGCGACAATTGCCGGGTGAACGCCCAGTTCCATAGCGCTGACAATCCATTTCAATCCGCCCCCAGACCACGGGTTGTCACAACGGATGATTACCTTTCAAAGCGCAAGGATCACTGAAGTTGCAGTGGCGCGCCCAGATCGGCGGCGCGCATGGCGGTCACGAAAGCCAGAATTGCTTCGAGGTCATCCAGGCTCATCTCGACCGGATGGATCGGCGAGGGGCGCTCGGGCGGGAAAGGTTCGGTGACGCCCTCGATCTGCGTGAAAGCTGGGTGTGGGTTCAGGGCAAAGAACGCCTGAAACCGTTCCGACCAGTCGGGCATTGCGCGCAGCACTGCGAAAGACGGGGTCGAACCCAGCCCGTTCATCCGATTCTTTGGGCCGATTACGTGGCACCGGCCACAATGGGTCATCGACAGATCTTCGCCAAGCAGCGCGTTTCCGTCGACCACGACCTCTTTGGTAACAGTGGCAGTTTCGAAACTTGCGCTAAAGGGCGTGCCCTCGTCGGGGATGAAGTTTTCAACCGTCCGTCTGCCAATGTCGGAAAGTAGCCATTCACGAAACCTTACCTGCTTGGCGCTGTCGTCGATTCGTAGATGATAGACCACCCCGTCACGGGCAAAGACCGGATCGCCGGGCGAACTCGGGGCCAGTGACATGACGCCGCTTTCATCCGCAACAACACGTATTCCGGTCTTGAGAGAAAAGCGCGGAAGAATATGTTGCAAAAGACCTGAGTTTGTCACCTCATCCGGGGCGGCAAGGCCCAATGCCTCTTGCGACCAAGAGGGGGTGGCGGTGAGCGTCAGGCTCAGGCACAACAGGACAAAGCGCATGGTTAAGCCTAACGGCGGCTGACCCGATGCGTCAAATGTACAAAATGAGACGGAGACACATGCAATGAGCGGCGACTATATTCTGTCGATACGCAAGGCGCCCAGCGTGGGGCGGATCAAGGGGAATACGGCATGAGCATCCGTGATGCAGTTCTAGCGAACTTGAAGAAGATTACCGATCCGGTTTCTGGTCAGGATATTGTGAGCGCGGGTATCGTGCGTGCATTGAATGTTGAAGGCGATACCGTTCGGTTTGTGCTGGAGATCGATCCCAAACAGGCCGAGAAGATGGAGCCCGTTCGCGCCACAGCCGAACAGGCGGCGCAGATGGTTGATGGTGTTTCAAAGGTCTCGGCAATGTTGACCGCGCATTCGGACAAGGCACCGCCTGATTTGAAGCCCAAGCCCAAGCCCTCACAAACCGGACCGCAGGCCGTTCCCGGTGTGGACCGGATCATCGCGGTTGCGTCGGGCAAGGGTGGCGTGGGCAAGTCCACCGTGTCGGCCAACCTTGCCTGTGCGCTGGCTGCTGAAGGCCGTCGCGTAGGCCTGTTGGACGCAGACGTATATGGCCCTTCACAACCCCGGATGCTGGGTGTGTCGGGGCGACCGGCCAGCCCAGATGGCAAGACGATCCTGCCGCTGCGCAATCACGGTGTCACCATGATGTCGATGGGGTTAATGACCAACGAAGGGCAGGCGGTTGTCTGGCGCGGCCCCATGCTGATGGGCGCCTTGCAGCAGATGATGAGTCAGGTGCAATGGGGCGCATTGGATGTGTTGATCGTTGATCTGCCCCCCGGAACCGGCGATGTGCAACTGACGCTGAGCCAGAAGTTTCAGGTGGATGGAGCCATTGTCGTCTCAACCCCACAGGATGTTGCTTTGATCGACGCCCGCAAGGGGATCGATATGTTCAACCAGCTCAAGACGCCCATTGTTGGGATGATCGAAAACATGTCGACGCATATTTGCTCGAATTGCGGACACGAAGAACATGTCTTTGGCCATGGCGGTGTTGCCTCAGAAGCCGAGGCGCTGGGCGTGCCATTGCTAGGGGAAATTCCGCTGCATCTGGATATCCGAGTTGCCGCCGACGGGGGTGCCCCCATCGTGGTCAGCAAACCTGACAGCCCGCAAGCCGAAGCCTTCCGCAAGATCGCCCGCGACATGATTGCCAAGGGCAAAGCGTGACCCAGCCGGTCTTTCCCCCATTGCTCAAAGGGCAACCTGCCAAGGCTGGCGAAGACCCGTTCGAGCGTGCCCAGGCGATGGCAGCGCTGGGCTGTGACGCGGGAACTGTGGTCCACAATATTCAGGCGGATCGTCTGCGCGTTGCGATTGTATTCGCGCCCGAGGTACCGTTGCAGGATGCTATGGCGATGCTGCCGCTTTGTGCTGTCGGGTTCCAGAATGCGCTGGGAGCGCTGGCCCCGCCCGAGGTCGCGGTGCACTTGGGTTGGGATGGGCTGATCTGTGTAAACGGTGCAAAATGTGGGACAATAAAAGTCTCAGCCTCGTCTGCCGAGGTGGATGAGGTTCCCGATTGGCTGATCGTTGGTTGGGAACTGGCCTTGCTTCAAACCAGCGATGCACCGGGGGAAACACCGGATGTTACCTCGCTCTATGATGAAGGATGCGCCGAGGTTTCTGCGACGCAGTTGGTCGAGAGCTGGTCGCGTCACATGTTAACCTGGTTGAACCGCTGGAACGAGGACGGTAACGCGCC
Organism: Ruegeria sp. C9; assembly: GCF_056537585.1. NCBI lineage: Bacteria > Pseudomonadati > Pseudomonadota > Alphaproteobacteria > Rhodobacterales > Roseobacteraceae > Ruegeria > Ruegeria sp. C9. The sequence continues at coordinate 66,766 of NZ_JBQFRU010000007.1, read as the reverse complement.
GCTTCACGCTGAGTGGATGGGGCTGCTGCGCGGTGTCGGAGAACCTATTGGAGAAGGGGGTGTCTTTCTGGGCACCGATGAGCGCTTCGGTATGCTGATCCGCGACGGCGCGAACACACATATACGCCCGCTGACAGAATTATTGGAGACCGCCAGATGAAACTCGCCCGTGCTATCCATTTTGATGAAAGCGATATGAACGTGTTTCATTCACCCGCAAGAACCGGTGAATGGTGCATCTCGGGCGGATTCGAGTTTTCGAACTGGAGTGAGGCTGATCTGGAAGGCAAGGCGCGTCAGGCCTTTGCCAATGGATGGCTGGGGCTTGAAACCTTCGGGCGCGTTACACTTGTTGCCGTCACACAAGTCGAGCAGGCCGAGATTGACCAGATCACGCAATATCTGGCCGAGCATTTCGTGCAATTCTACGGCGCGCCTTCGGTTGAAGCCGCGTTAGAAGTGGCGCAGGCCGAAGTCTCACATATGTCCGAGCTGTGCGAAGATCATGCCCCGAACACATTGCTGACCGTCGTCCGAGAGCTGACGGGGGCAGGGGTGCACGAGGCATTCCGAGTGATCACCCCGCAAGAGACGCAACTTGAAGCGTTGGCCGTCCACGGCTCGCTGGACGATTAGATCAGATCGGCGAAGCCGCCGAATTGTCCGCGCTTGAAGATCAGCCCCTGACCTGGGCGATGCATGACCTGTTCAACATGACCAACAAGGATCAGGTGGTCACCTGCCTCATGACGGGCCGACAGGCGGCAATCGAAGCGGGCGAGGCATTCCGCAAGTCGGGGGCGTCCGGCGTCATCCTCCTGCCAATCCGCATGGGAAAAATCGAACCCGTTTCGCGCGAATTGCAATGCTTGGTCGTGCTGGTCCTGCGCCATTACGTGGATCGCGTAATGTTCGCAGTTGTGGAACGCGTCGTACCGGTTCGAATCCCGATCAAGACACCACAGGACCAGCGGCGGGTCCAGCGATACAGACGCAAATGAGTTCACCGTTATTGCTGCGGGGCCCTCGGAAGTATTTGTGGTCACAACGGTGACGCCGGTGCCGAAACAGCCCAGGGCCTCGCGAAAGGCAAGGCTTTGCTCGGGGCTGGGAATGAAAGTTTTTTCCGTCATCGCGCGCTCGTACATGGGCCTGTCTCAGGTGCCACGCGACGCCGGGATTGTCCACGGAAAGCTGCGGTGATTTTAGGAATTTCTGGTCAGTTCAGGTCTTCAAGCAACCGTCCGTGTTTGCGAGTCTCGGTGATGACGTCGCCAAAGGTCACCAAATTACGGGCCGTAAGCATCGGTAGCATCCGAACCAGCACTTCGGCGGTCGCGACGGCATCACCCAAAGCCGTGTGACGCAGGGCTTCGGGAATTGTTATGCCAAGCCGTTCGCAGACCGCGTCCAGCGTATGCGTTTCGCTTGCCCCGAACAGCACCGCCGACAACAGGACCGTATCCAGAATGGGGTGGCTCCATTCCACCCCCATACGCTCGGCATGGCGGCGCAGGAAAGCCATGTCGAATGGTGCGTTATGGGCAACAATGACGGCATCCCGGGCAAATTGGTGAAAGCTGCGACCGGCCTCGGCAATATCAGGCGCACCCTGAACCATCCGGTCGCTAACCTTATGCACTTTGGTTGAAGCTGGGGGGATCGGGATGCCGGGATCGACCAGGGTATCAAGCCGTTCGCCTTCGACGATCTTACCCTTTACGACGCGCACCGCACCGATCTGTACGATCTCATCCTTATGCGGGAGCAGGCCCGTGGTTTCGGTGTCAAAGACTACGAAGCAGAGGTCCAACAGGGGTCTATCTTCAAACGCGTCGTCACCGGGTGTGTCGAGAAGTTCGAAATCGTAAACCAGCGGGCGGGCCGCGTCGGGGTCGATCTGCGCAGCACTGTCATCGAAAACCAGCATGTAACCAGGGGCATCGCCCAATGGTTTCATACGGGCCGAATAGGATTGCCGCCCATCAACACTGGTCAGCGTGCAATGGACGTCTTTCCCGGTCTTGACCAGCTTCGCATAAGAATCCGTCAGGCCCGTCGCTTCGAGATAGTCAAACAGCGACGCGTTCAACCGGGGATGTGCGATCTGTGCCAGAACCTCAGCCGCCTGCGCGTCATATAGAACGATCTGATGCTTCGGTCCGGCTAAAAGCATTGCAACCGGAATCTCGGTCAGCAGCGCCGTTAGACGTTGTTTTTCCGAGGCCAGATGGGCCGTTTCCGCGGCCACGGCCTCAGCCGTGGTCATGGCGTTGGCAGCCAGTTGTTCGGCCAGTCCAGCGGCGGCGGGGGCCAGATCGCCCAAATAACGCGCCGCCTGAAGGTCCAAATCCGTGCTGACCCCGGCGTGTGCGCGCGCCCGGAGTTGGGCCGAGAGCCGCTCGATCGGTTTTGCAACGTTGTCATCAAAAAGAAGCCAGACTCCGGCAACTAGCGCCAACATTCCAAAAGCGATCAGTATCTCTGCGAAGATGAACGCATCCATAAGGGCAGGATCACTTGCCCTCTGATAACCGACCCACAAAGCCAGGGTGCTGATGATCAGCCCTCCTGCCGCAAGTAATAGGAAGAACAGGAACACCCTCAGGCGCAGGCTCAGATGGTTCAACATGGTCAGACCCCGCAGGTTGCCTCGATCACCGGATCTTCAGCGTCGATCTTGATCCAGCTGGCGTTCAGCAAACGTCCGTCATCGGCGAATTCGGCCCCGTCTGCCAGGTTGGCGCGGCTGTTTTCGGCGCAGTTTACAGCGACCGGCATCTTCGAGACCGGTGCCCAGCGTCCAAAGAAGTAAAGATCGACCAGACGCTCGTCCGGCAAATTGGCATTTGTGCGTACCGATGTGGCGTCGATCGCAGCAAAGCGGTCGACAAAGGGCACAGCGTACGTCCAAGGGCGATAAAAGGCGCGGCTTTCCACCTCCTGCACGATGGTGAGGCTGTCGGGCAGTTGGTCGCGCGTACGGTCATACCAAGAATACTCGCTGGTAATCGTCATACCGATCATCCCCGCACCTGCCGCAACCGGCGCGGCCCATTTGGGCAAGCGGCCCCCGGTCAGCTTGTTCACCACCATCACGACACCCGCAAAGGCAAAGCCTGCAAAAATCGTGCCGATCAGTTCCAGAAACATGTGATTTCTCCGTTCATTTCCAGTTTCTTAACCCAGCATTCCTTTGCCATGGCCAACCGCTGATTGCATGGTTTTTACCACGACAAAGGCATCGCGGAGATGACTTCGCTCAAAGTCCGACAATTCAGCGGGTGGCAGGTAATTGTCCGGTGCATCCCCGGATTTAACCAGACGCACTTGATGTTCCAATCGGGTCTCAGCGATCAGGTCATATGCGTCCAGTAAATCGCGTGCGCCAGACGCGCTGAGCACACCCGCAGCCTCGGCGGCGCTAAGACGGGCGCGGGTGTTCGCTTCGGTTAATTGTCCCTGCAGGCTGTAGATGCGTGCCAGATCCACGACAGGCACCACGCCATTATGCTTGAGGTCGAGCGTATTGCGATGCTCACCCGAACGTATGGTGGCGAATCCACGCAGCAGGCCCAGAGGAGGGGTGTGCTTGAGCGAGTTCGAGATCATATGCGCTACAAAGATCGAATTCGCATTGGCTGCCGCCAGCGTATCGGCCTGCAGGTCTGTGAACAGATCGAAGGACCCTCCGATAGGCCGCAGGTCAAACATCACCGAGGCCAGCATTTGCGCCTCAGGGTTGGGTTTGGCGATCCAGCCATTGAAATACTCGCGCCAGACACGCACGGGCTGGCACCAGCGAGGGTTGGTCGCCATCATGTCACCGGGGCAATAGAAATAACCGCAGGTATCCAGCCCGTCTGAGACGAATTTGGCCAGCGCAGCGAAGTAGGCCATATCACCGTCTGCCACACTGTCATCAAGCATCAGGCAATTATCCTGATCAGAAACTCCGGTCTGTTCCTGCCGTCCTTGCGAGCCGCAAGCAAGCCACAAGTAGGGCACTGGCGGCGCACCCAGTTCAGCCTCAGCCAGTGCCAGCAACCGCCGCGTCGCAGTGTCTGCGATGTCGGTGATCAGCCGTGTAACGATCTCGTGCCGGTTGCCACCCGCGACGAGTTGGACCAGCAGTTGTGGTATCTCAGCGGTGACTTGAGCCATCTCTTGCGGGCTGTCGGCGCGGGCAATTCGTCCTACCAACTCGGCAGAATTGACCGCCTGATAGCGGGTGAGGTCGGTTTGGGTTACGATTCCGACCAGCTTACCGGCCTCGGAAATTGGAATATGACCGATGCCACGTTCCATCATCACGTGTAATACGTCCGAGCCGATATCTGTCGGGGCAAGAATGATTGGATCGGCGGTCATGATCGCCGAAACCGCGGTGTCAGCGGGCATCGCCTCGGCGACGTATTTGCCGGAAATATCGCGGAGGGTTGCGATGCCCAACAATCTGTCCCCTTCGGTCACGCAAAGCGATGAGATATGGCGGTCGCGCATGATCTGCGCGGCGTTTTGAACCGGAGTATCGGGCGGGCAGGTGGCAGGGTCACGAGCCATCAGCACATCAATTGCACTGGTAGCCAGGCTTTGCGGTCCGCTCCGCCCACCGCGTGAACGGTTAAAGAACTTGGACACCACATCGTGACCTTCGATCAGGTTTTTCACAAGGTCTGGCGGCAACATGATCAACACTGACGGCGTGTGCGCGCGCGCATGTGTGGCGGCTTTGCCGTCCTTCAGCAATCCGCGCTCACCAAAAGAATTGCGCAATCCCAGATGCGAAACGACAGCGCCGTTCTCATCGGTAATTTCTACCTGTCCTTCATAGATCACAAAGACGCCGGGCAGAGCGTTGCCCAACTGGTAAATGCTGCCATCGGCATCGACTTCGCGCACTTCGATCTGCTTGGCCAGATCGTCCAAAGCATCATGGGGCAACGAGTCATAGGGGTGTACAGACTTCAGAAACCGGGTGATTTCGTCATGGGACAGGGGCATTTACGCTCTCCGGAGTTCCGAACAAAAATCCCGCCCGGTGGTGTGCCGGGCGGGAACAGTAAGTCGAAAGATGCGATCGAAGACAAGAGCCGCCGACCGCATCACACTCAGTGATCCTGAGCTGCGCCCGCACCACGGGGAATGCGAATGCTTTCGACCATATCTTTGATCTCCTGCGGAGTCTCTTTGGTCATACCGGCAACGACGTAGGCGACACCGAAGTTGATCATCGCACCGATGGCGCCGAACGAGGTCGACTTGATCGGACCCAGAAGCGGATCAGCATCGGTGAACGAGTTGGTGCCCGGAATGAACAGCCAGCCCTTATGCAGGAAGATGTAGACCAGGGTTACGGTCAGACCAGCCAGCATACCTGCAACCGCGCCGGTGTTGTTGATGCGGGTCGAGAAGATCCCCATCATCAGCGCCGGGAAGATCGAGGCAGCCGCCAGACCGAAGGCCAAGGCCACGGTTTGTGCCGCAAAGCCCGGAGGGTTGAGACCCAGGTAGGTTGCAACAACGATGGCTACAGCCATTGCAATCCGTGCCGCCAGAAGTTCACCCTTTTCAGAGATCGACGGGTTGATTGCACCTTTGACAAGGTCATGGGACACAGCCGACGAGATCGCCAGCAGCAGGCCCGCAGCGGTTGACAGAGCAGCCGCAAGACCACCAGCAGCGACCAGACCAATCACCCAACCTGGCAAGTTGGCAATCTCAGGATTGGCCAGAACCAGGATGTCGCGGTTGAACTTGGTCAGCTCGTTACCGACCCAGCCTTTTTCTTCGGCGATTGCAGTCATCGCCTCGGATTTGTCGTTGTAGTACTGGATCTTGCCGTCGCCGTTCTTGTCTTCCCAATCCAGCAGACCGGTTTTCTGCCAAGTGGCCATCCAGTCGTAACGCGGATCATTGTCGATTTCCTCGACCGAAACAGCACCACCTTCGATGCCACCATTGGGCCACATCATGTCGGTGATGTTCAGGCGCGCCATTGCGCCAACCGCAGGGGCGGTCAGATACAGCAGAGCGATGAAGACCAGCGCCCAGCCTGCCGACCAACGTGCGTCAGACACTTTGGGAACGGTGAAAAAGCGCATGATGACGTGCGGCAGACCAGCTGTACCGATCATCAGCGACAAGGTGAACAGCACCATGTTCAGCGTGTTCGAGTGGTGAGCCGTGTAGTCGTTGAAGCCCAACTCGGTCACGATGGCGTCCAGCTTAGTCAGCAGGGGTTCACCGCTGGCTGTGTCACCAAACAGACCCAGCGCCGGAACAGGCGTGCCGGTCAGCTGCAGCGAGATAAAGATAGCCGGGATGGTATAAGCGGTGATCAGCACGCAGTACTGAGCGACCTGAGTGTAGGTCACGCCCTTCATCCCACCAAACACCGCGTAGGCAAACACAACGCCCGCACCGATCAGCAGACCAGTGGTGTTGGACACTTCGAGAAAGCGGCCAAAGGCCACGCCAACACCGGTCATCTGACCGATCACGTAGGTCACCGACGCAACGATCAGACAGATCACCGCAACGATACGTGCAGTCTGGCTGTAGAAACGATCGCCGATGAATTCCGACACGGTGAACTTGCCGAACTTACGCAGGTAGGGCGCAAGCAGCAGGGCCAGCAGCACGTAGCCACCGGTCCAACCCATCAGGAAGGTCGAGTTGTCGTAGCCGGTAAAGGCAATCAGGCCCGCCATCGAGATGAACGAGGCCGCAGACATCCAGTCCGCCGCTGTCGCCATACCGTTGGTGACCGGATGAACGCCGCGACCGGCGGCATAGAATTCCGATGTGGAACCCGCACGGGCCCAGATCGCGATGCCGATGTAAAGCGCAAAAGACGCGCCCACAAACAGCAGGTTGATGGTAAACTGATCCATGCCTATTACTCCTCGTCCACGCCGTGTTCAGCGTCGAGCTTGTTCATGCGCCAGGCGTAGTTGAAGATCAGCACCAGAAAGACCAGGATCGATCCTTGCTGAGCGAACCAAAAGCCCAGATCTGTACCGCCAACGGCGATGCCGGACAGCAGCGGACGCAGCAGAATGCCGAATCCAAACGACACCAGCGCCCAAATCGCGAGGCTGATGTAGATGAGGCGCAGGTTGGCCTGCCAATAGCCCTTGTCGGCTTCAGCAGTCTGCGCGGAGTTTGTTGAATGATCCGCCATCGCGGGTTCCTCCTTCGCTTCCCTCATTGGCGGCCCATTGCCCAACTCCTCCAGTGCGGTGGGCCGCTTCTCGGTTGTGCCAAACGCCCCGTGACGTCAGGCATAACTTCTCTGGTCCGCCAAGGCGGGTCCATTGAAGTATTCTGATTTAGGATCAAAGCCCTAGGGCTTATCTCCTCCCCTTATTTCATGACCTCGCCGACAATCCCTTGAAGGTCTTGCGCGATGTCGTCGATCTGGCCCATGGCATCGATGCCTTTCAGCACACCTTGGGCTTGATAGTAGTCAATCAGCGGTGCGGTCTGCGCGTGATAGGCCGCCAGACGCGACGCGACCGTCTCGGCATTGTCGTCGGCGCGGCGTTTGAATTCTGTGTGTCCGCACTTGTCGCATTTGCCGTCTTCGACGGGCAGCTTGTACGTGTCGTGATAGCCCTCACCGCATCCAGCGCAGGTGTAGCGACCCGAAATCCGCGTCACCATCTCGGCGTCTTCAACTTCAAGGCTGATGGCCGCGTTGATCTTCTGATCTGAAGACGCGAGCAGACCATCAAGAGCCTCGGCCTGGACTGTGGTCCGGGGGAAACCATCTAGTATGACGCCCTTGGCGCAGTCCGGTTCTGCCATGCGGTCGCGCAGGATCGCGATGACGATGCCGTCGCTGACAAGATCGCCTGCCTCCATAACCGCTTTGGCAGCATTACCAGCCTCGGTACCTGCGGCGACCGCGTCACGCAGCAGATCACCGGTGCTGAGTTGTACAAGCCCGAACTTCTCTTCAAGCATACGAGCCTGCGTACCCTTCCCGGCGCCCGGAGGGCCGAGAAGGATCAGAACAGCGGGGGATATGGTCGTGGCAGCGTCCATCACATCCTCACTTGTTTGCCCGGTTTTCGATCAGGTCTTCGACCACTGACGGATCGGCCAGGGTCGACGTATCGCCAAGCGAACCAAAGTCGTTCTCGGCAATCTTGCGCAGAATTCGGCGCATGATCTTGCCCGAGCGAGTCTTGGGCAGGCCGGGGGCCCACTGGATCACATCAGGCGAGGCAATCGGGCCGATCTCGGTCCGGACCCAGGTGCGCAGCTCTTTCAGCAACTCATCCGACGGCTCGCGGTCATTCATCAAAGTGACATAGCAATAGATGCCTTGCCCTTTGATTTCATGGGGGTAACCAACCACAGCGGCCTCGGCGACGGCGGCATGGGCGACCAGCGCGCTTTCCACCTCGGCCGTGCCCATCCGGTGGCCGGAGACGTTGATTACATCATCGACGCGGCCAGTGATCCAGTAATCGCCATCCTCATCGCGACGGCAGCCATCGCCGGTGAAGTAGTAGCCTTTGTAGTCCGAGAAATAGGTCTTCTCGAACCGCTCATGATCGCCCCAAACAGTGCGCATTTGACCGGGCCAGCTGTCTTTGATGCACAGAACACCCTCAACGCCATTTCCCTCGATCTCAACACCGGATTGCGGGTCCAGAACCACCGGCTGGATGCCGAAGAACGGTTTCATCGCCGAGCCGGGCTTCATCGCATGCGCACCGGGCAGGGGGGTCATAAGGTGACCGCCGGTTTCGGTCTGCCACCAGGTGTCAACAATCGGGCATTTACCTTTGCCAACAACTTCATTGTACCAGTTCCAGGCTTCCGGGTTGATCGGCTCGCCGACTGTGCCCAGCGTCCGGAGATCGCTCAGGTCGCATTTCTCGACGAACTCGGTACCCTGACCCATCAGAGCGCGAATTGCCGTCGGAGCGGTGTAGAACTGGTTCACCTTGTGCTTTTCGCACACCTGCCAGAAGCGTGATGCATCCGGATAGGTCGGCACGCCTTCGAACATCAGTGTGGTCGCGCCGTTGGCCAGTGGACCGTAGACGATATAGCTGTGGCCGGTGACCCAGCCAACATCGGCGGTGCACCAGTAAACGTCGCCTTCATGGTAGTCGAATGTGATCTCATGTGTCATCGCGGCATAGACCAGATAACCGCCGGTCGTATGGACGACACCTTTGGGCTGACCGGTCGAACCGGAAGTATAGAGAATGAACAGCGGATCTTCGGCATTCATCTCGGCGGGTGCGCAATAGTCATCCGCTTCAAGCGCCATTTCGTTGTAATCATAGTCGCGGCCATCAATCCAAGTGGTCTGCCCACCGGTGCGTTTGACCACCAGACATTTCACGCTGTCTTTGCAGTGCAGCAGTGCCGCGTCTGCGTTGGACTTCAGCGGAGTCTTGCGGCCACCACGTGGTGCCTCATCGGCAGTGATGACGACCTTGGCATCACATCCGTTGACTCGGGCTGCCAACGCATCGGGTGAAAACCCAGCAAATACAATCGAATGGATTGCTCCGATCCGTGCACAAGCCAGCATCGCATAGGCTGCTTCTGGGATCATCGGCAGATAGATCACAACGCGGTCACCTTTGCGCACGCCCATCGATTCGAGAATATTGGCCATGCGACAGGTGCGACGGTGCAATTCGGCGTAGGTAATGTGCTGAGCTTCGTCGTTTGGATCATCCGGTTCCCAGATGATCGCGGTCTGATCGCTGCGCGTATTCAAATGACGGTCAAGACAGTTGGCCGAGACGTTTAGCGTGCCGTCCGCATACCAGTTGATACCAACCGAACCAAAATCATAGCTGACGTCTTTGACCTGAGTATAAGGCTTGATCCAGTCAACGCGCTTGCCTTGCTCATCCCAGAATGCTTCGGGGTTGTTGATCGACGCAGCGTACATATCTGCGTATTTGTCGGCGTCGACATGCGCACGGGCGACAGTTTCTGCGGATGGCGGATATGTCTTGGCATCTGCCTGGGCAGCGGTAGTCATCTTTGAGGCTCCTCCCTCTGGACTGGATTACATGGGACCGATTTTGCCAGCCGATTAGGCAATGTCGATCCGGTTCCTCCCCAAGTTGAATAATACGGGGATCAGAAAAGAAATAAATAAATTGCCATAATCCTTGGATTTCTTTGTAAAGAAATTTCATTTTCGGCACTAACATTGTAAATAATTCTGAAATTGTGCGTAATATACACCTTAAATCAGCAAGATAGCTGTAATGACCTAAGTGCTCATTGGCATGTGTCTGGGGCTTTGGCCGATAGCTTCACTTTAATCTCGAAGTCTGGTGGCGATAACACCACTTCTCCTCGCAGGGGTTGGCAGCTTCTAGACTTGGCGCTAGCTTCACAAACAAGCATCCCGATAGGGGGCGCAACTAAGGGAGATACCACTATGAAAAAGATGTTGAGCGGTGCGGCTTTTGCCGCCCTGAGTGTGGCGTTTGTCACCGAAGCAGCCGCGACCGAATGGAATGCCTCGGTCTGGGGTAAGCGCCGCGCATTTACCGAGCATGTTGAGAAACTGGCTGAACTGGTGAACGAAAAAACCGGCGGCGATTTCACCATCAATGTTAGCTATGGCGGATTGTCGAAGCCCAAGGAAAACCTGGATGGAATCGAGATTGGCGCGTTCGAGATGGCGCAGTTCTGTGCGGGCTATCACCGCGATAAGAACCGCGCGATCACCGTTTTGGAACTGCCCTTCCTTGGCGTAAACACATTGGATGAAGAGGTGGCCGTCAGCCACGCAGTCTACGATCATCCAGCAGTCAAGGACGAGATGGCGCAGTGGAACGCGCGCATCATCATGACTTCACCGATGCCTCAATATAATCTTGTTGGTACCGGTGACCCTCGTGATGAGCTTGCCGAGTTCGACGGTATGCGCGTACGCGCCACTGGCGGTTTGGGGCAAGCATTTGAAGCGGTTGGTGGCGTACCTACGTCCGTGCCCGCGACCGAAGCCTATAATGCGATGGAATCTGGCGTGGTCGATACCGTGGCCTTCGCTCAGCATGCGCATTTGTCATTCGGGACGATCAACGAAGCTGACTGGTGGACGGCCAATCTGAATCCTGGAACGGTAAACTGTCCGGTGGTGGTGAATATCGACGCTTATGAAGCGCTGCCAGCCGAACATCGCGAAGCGCTGGACAGCTCGATTGATGAGGCAATCGATCACTATCTGGCCAACTACGGTGGACTGCTTGAAAAGTGGGATGGCGTGCTGGCAGAGAAAGGCGTTGAAAAGGTCGAGATTGACGATGCCGTGCTTGAGGAGTTTCGCGCCAAAGCCGCTGATCCGATTCGCGCGAAGTGGATCGAAGACATGACCGCTCAGGGTCTACCTGCGCAGGATCTTTATGATCTTGTGCAATCGACACTGCAACAGCAGCGCGGCGGTAACTGATCGCCACAGCCGGGTGTCATTAGGCACCCGGCATCTCCTTCAATCAAAGGAATGCTGAGATGGCAGGACATGCCACGGTGCTTGAGGATGGCAGTCTTCTAAGTCGTTTGGATCACCGTTTGTTACGTCTAGAGCGTTTTATGGCGCTGATCAGCGGCTTCGCGGTTTTCGGGCTGATGGTGCTGGCTGTTGTGTCAGTCAGCGGCCGAAACGCATTAAACGCGCCTTTGCCCGGATATGTTGACTGGATTGAACAGGCGATGCCCCTGATCGCGTTTCTGGGTATTTCGTTTGTGCAGCGCGATGGCGGGCACATCCGAATGGATATCGTTATCTCGCGTCTGAAAGGGCGGGCGCTGTGGTTGTTCGAGCTGATCTCGGTTCTGTTGATACTGCTGCTGATGCTGGCGCTGGTTTGGGGTAGTTGGTCCCACTTTGACCGGTCCTTTGACTTCGGCGCTCCGATGTGGAGTCGCGACAGCTCGATTGATATCGGGATTCCTATTTGGCCAGCCAAGCTACTGGCACCCGTTGCTTTTTCGGTGCTGTGCGCCCGGCTAATCTTGCAGGTCTGGGGCTATGGACGCGCCTTCATACTTGGGCTCGAGACCCCGGTGGCCGTACCGCTGATACAGGATGCCGCCGCACAGGCTGCAGCCGAGGCCGAACAATTCGAAGGACGTAACTGACCCATGGACACGATTGATATCGGCCTTTGGGTCACTGCCGGACTGTTGGTTCTTGTCGTCACTGGCATGCGGGTGGCATTTGCTGCAGGTCTGGCAGGGTTGGTTGGCCTTGTTTGGATATTCTGGGCAAAGTTTGGGTATGATCCCGAGCGGTTTGGTAAGGCACTGACGGTGGCCGTCAAAACGGCTGGCCAGGTGCCACATTCCAAGGTGGCGTCTCATACGCTGAGCCTGATCCCAACATTCATCCTGATCGGCTATCTAGCCTACTACGCTGGCCTGACCCGCGCCTTGTTTGAGGCGGCAAAACGCTGGGTGGCATGGGTGCCTGGCGGGTTGGCGGTTTCAACGATTTTTGCGACCGCCGGTTTCGCCGCCGTATCAGGTGCATCGGTCGCCACATCAGCCGTCTTTGCGCGCATCGCCATCCCTGAAATGCTGGCCGTCGGGTATAATAAACGTTTCGCCGCCGGTGTGGTTGCCGCTGGCGGGACCTTGGCCTCGCTAATCCCCCCATCCGCGATCCTTGTGATTTACGCCATCATTGTCGAGCAGGATGTGGGAAAACTGCTGCTCGCAGGCTTCATCCCTGGCGCGTTTTCGGCGGTGATCTATGGCTTGCTGATCGTCGGTATCGCCGTGATCTTCAAGTCCGTCGGACCGCCGGTCACCGGGTTTACCTGGAAACAACGATTTGCTGCTCTTCCGGGCGCACTGCCCATTGTGGCGGTGATCCTCATCATAATCTGCTTTGTCTATAACCCCTTCGGCGACAAGGCTTGGGGCACCCCGACCGAGGGCGGGGCCATCGGGGCCTTCATCGTGTTCTGCTTTGCCCTGATCCACGGCATGCGCTGGCCTGAATTCAAATCGGCTTTGCTTGAAACCGCCAAACTGACCGCCATGATCTTCGCAATCATCTGGGGTGTTCTGATCTATGTGCGGTTTCTAGGATTTGCTGATTTGCCGGGGGCGTTTTCCGACTGGATCACTTCGCTCGAAATGTCACCTATGTTGATCCTGATCTGCATACTGCTGGCCTATGCAGTGCTGGGCATGTTCATGGATGCGATCGGTATGCTGCTTTTGACACTTCCGGTCGTGTATCCCGCCGTTATGGCCCTGAACGGAGGCGAGGCCGTCAGCGCAGCAGACAGCGCCTTTGGTATGTCCGGGCCGATGTGTGCGATCTGGTTTGGAATCTTGGTGGTCAAAATGGCCGAGTTTTGCCTGATCACACCTCCTATTGGTCTAAACTGTTTTGTTGTCGCAGGCGTGAGGCCTGATCTTAGTGTTCAGGATGTCTTCAAAGGGGTAACGCCGTTCTTCATTGCCGATGCACTTACCATCGCACTGCTGGTGGCCTTTCCAGGGATTGTTCTATACCTGCCATCGCTTGCGGGATAAGAAAAAGCCCCGGCCAAAGGCCGGAGCACAGTTTTAGAAGTGCGGGTTCTTTATCCTGCCCGCATCAACATCCCGAACAGATCCCGCGGGTCGTCAGGGTCTGCCAGCATATCCAATGGCTCATAGAAATCAGTGCCTTCAATCGCGCTTTTGATGTAACGTAGTGCCGAGAAGTCCTCGATCGCGAAGCCGACACTGTCGAACAACGTGATCTGTCGATCATCGGTGCGCCCTTTGGCCTGTCCGGTCATCACTTCCCACATCTCGGTGACAGGGTGATCATTCTCCAGAGCTTGAATTTCACCTTCGATCCGCGTTTGCTCGGGGTATTCTACAAAGATATTCGAGCGCAGAAGGATATCGCGGTGCAGTTCGGTTTTGCCGGGGCAATCACCGCCAATCGCGTTGATGTGCACACCGTGGCCGACCATGTTGTCGGTCAGGATGGTGGCGTATTTCTTGTCAGCGGTGCAGGTCGTTATGATCTGAGCGCCTTCGATTGCGTCCTCCGGCGTTTTGCTGGGCACGACCGTCAGCCCTTTGCCCTGCAGATTGGCTGCACATTTCGCCGTCGCGTTCGGGTCGGTATCGTAGAGCCTGACCGTGTCGATCCCGCACATGGCTTTGAAGGCGAGGCACTGGAACTCGGATTGCGCGCCGTTTCCAATCATCGCCATCGTCGTTGCGGATTTGGGCGCGAGATATTTGCCGACCAGAGCAGAGGTTGCCGCTGTCCGCAAAGCAGTCAACATCGTCATTTCGGTCAACAATGTCGGGTAACCGGTATAGACATCAGCCAGCAGGCCAAACGCGGTCACGGTCTGCAGGCCCTCAGACGTATTTTTGGGATGCCCGTTGACGTATTTGAACCCGTATGCCTCACCATCCGAGGTTGGCATCAGTTCGATCACCCCATGTGGTGAGTGGGCCGGGATGCGGGGCGTTTTGTCAAAGCTCTCCCAGCGTTTAAAATCGGATTCGATCTGCGCGGCAATCTGCGTGATCATCTGTTCGACCCCGATGTGGTGGACCAGACGCATCATGTTGTCGACGGATACAAATGGCACGAGGGCCTTATCAGAAGGTTGCATCAAAGACTCCTATCGGCGGGAAAGATGGATACCAGCGATCATACAACGTACGGATCCACCGGCTGTTTCAATTGTGGGAACCGAGAGCGGCAGCGGAGTTGCACTGGCTTCGATGATCGCGACTTGAGCAGGTGTAAGAGCCTGTAGCGCTCGGCTGGACAACGCCAGGACAAGACCATCATTGCCACTAAGCTCAATCGCGTTTCCTGCAAAATCTGCAATCTGCTCATGGGACAGATCGATGACAGTACGGCCAGATTCCTCAAGCCGTGCCCGAACTGTTGCCCGACGTTCTGGGTTGGAAATCATGTCCAAACAGATAAGGACGTAGTGCGTGCCGATCCCCATTAGGACATTGGTGTGATAGACATCACGGCCTTCAGCGTCCTTTGCATCAAAGGCAATCGGCTCATAGTTGAAATGCGTACAGAAACGCTCCAACAACACCGGATCGGCGCGGTTGGATCGAACGGTGTAGGCAATACGGCCCACGTGATCCAGAACCATTGCGCCCGTGCCCTCAAGCGCGAGGTCGTCCTGTTCGAGGCCGGAATAGTCGATGACGTCTTGCACTCGATATTCCCTCTTCAGTAACTCAATTACATCTGAGCGTCTTTCGCGTCTGCGCGATGGAACGAACATCGGATAAACAGCGACATGACCGCCTGGATGGGTCGAAAACCAGTTGTTTGGGAACACGCTGTCGGGGGTGTCACGTTCGCCTTCGTCGTCAAACACATGAACGGTCACACCAGCAGCGCGAAGCTGTTCTACTGCTTTGTCATGCTCATCCCGCGCGGCAGCAGACGTCGCTGCAGCAGATCGATTTGCCAGTGTTTGAAATGCATTGTCGTCGCGGGTTTCAGGATTCGACGCAAATGCGTGCGGGCGCACCATCACGACAGCTGAAGGAGATTGAAGAGAAATCATCAGAAGCTCCGGGTTGGGCGATCGAAGATGCGACGACCCATCAGCGAGGCTGCAAGATCGACCATCAGTTTTGCGGTTCGGCCGCGCTCATCCAGGAATGGGTTCAGTTCAACTAGATCCAGCGAACAAACGAGACCGCTTTCATGCAGCAATTCCATGACCAGATGGGCCTCACGTTCGGTGGCACCGCCGGGGACAGTGGTGCCGACGGCTGGTGCGATCGACGGGTCAAGGAAATCTACATCCAGCGAGACATGCAGGATGCCGTTTGCTGCGCGTACTTTATCAAGGAAGGCCAGTAGGGGTGCCTTGATCCCGTGCTCGTCGATGCTACGCATATCGGCCAGCATCGCGTGATCTTTTTCCAACGCCGCACGTTCGGCGGGATCGACCGAGCGCAGACCGATCATACCGACGCGATCCGTTGGGATCGGCGATATCAGCGGTGGAAAGGCGTCAAAGCCTGACTGGCCAGTGAAATAAGCGACCGGCGTTCCATGCAAATTGCCGCTGGCCGTGCTGCTGGGCGTATGAAAATCGCTATGTGCATCCAGCCAGAGCACGAAAAGAGGGCGCCCGATACGGTCTGCATGTGCCGCCATTCCTGCCACCGTGCCCATCGACAGGGCGTGATCACCGCCCATGAAAATAGGAAGGCCTTCAAGCGCGGCCTCTTGTGCCGTGCGGCTTAGCGCCTGTGTCCAGCCCACGCATTCCGGTAAAGAGAACAGATGGGTGTCTTCCGAAATGTCGACGGCATCTGGTCGCGTGTCACCGATGTCCGACACAGAATGCCCGAGATCTGACAGCGCTTGGGCGAGACCCGCGACCCGATAGGCATCTGGACCCATCCGACAGCCTTGGCGGTGTTTGCCGGCATCCATAGGCGCTCCGGCGAGAATGATGTTCATTTTGCTCATAAGTCTATCTATCGATACGATATGAGTTGAGAAAAGAGATCAAATTGGTCAAAGTGAATTGGCTAATTCCGATTTGGTAATCACGCATGGACGAACTGGACAATCGCTTATTGAACGCACTGCACAGGGACGCTCGGGCATCGTTGTCGGAACTGGCTGAACTGCTCGGGGTGACCCGAACAACCGTGCGCAGCCGACTAAAGCGGCTTCAGCAGTCTGGCGAAATCGTCGGCTTTACCGTTGTGACACGGCAGGGCGTATCGGAAAGCCCTGTTCGTGGATTGATGATGCTTGAGATCGCAGGCCGCGGGACCGAGCGGATCAGATCGCGGATCGCTGCGATGCGTCAGGTTCGGGCGGTGCACTCAACCAATGGAAGTTGGGATCTGATCGCAGAGATCGGAACCGATACACTGGATGAGCTTGATGAAGTCCTGTTCCAGATCCGTCGGATGGAGGGCGTTACACGATCTGAGACCAATCTGTTGCTCTCGACACGCAAGGGACGCTCGTGACGCGTTGGCCTAGGCCCTTTGCCGGATGGAAAATTCGTGCAAAGCTTTGAATTGACACTGATCTGAGGATCGCGGGGCAGGGGCGAACGGAATGACGACACAGCCGACAACGGAAGAGACACGCGCCGTACGTCTGGCCGAGTATGTGACAGGGCTGTTGGAAAAGCCGCTGGTCAAGATTGCGGTTCCGTTGCTGATTACAGGAATCGCGCTTGCGGTTCTGCATGACCTCTCTGCGCATGTGAAATGGTCAGATATCCAAAGCGATATCGCAGCGAAACCATGGAAATTCATGTTTTTTGCGATGTGCTGGACGGCTTTCAGTTTTCTGTCGCTTTCGTTCTACGATGTGCTTGCCGTGCAGAGCGTCGCCGATGGAAAAGTGCCTTTGCCCGTCGCAGGGATGGCCGGAGCAAGCGGCTATGCGGTATCGAACTGCCTAGGATTCTCCTATATCACCGGCACCGCGATCCGATACCGTATCTATGCGTCGCTGGGGCTTGATCTTGGCCGCGTGGCCGGGGTGATCGCGACCTCTTGGGTGGCGTTCTGGATGGGACTGATCCTGCTTTTGGGCCTGTTGCTTACAATACACCCGGATGGCATTTCCAAGGTCCTGCCGATCAGTGAAACGACGGAAACTGTGATCGGTCTGAGCATGTTGGCGGGGCTTGCGGTCTTGTTTGTCTGGCTTTCAAGCGGAGGGCGGCGATTGGCCTATGGCGGGTTTGGGTTCAACCTGCCGGGCGGCAAGCTGGCAAGTCTGCTGACAATCGCGGCGGTAGGCGATCTGTTCGGCGCTTCAATGGCGCTGTATGTGCTTATGCCGGACGATCTGGGGGTTGGCTACCCGTATTTCTTCGCGGTCTATATAGGCGCAATAGCGGTGGGTATCCTTAGCCATGCACCGGGTGGAATCGGTGTGTTCGAAGCCACTCTGATCGCTGGTCTAGGGGCGTCGGGCCGGTCTGATGTGATCGCTGCGCTTCTGCTCTACCGACTGGTCTATACGTTCCTTCCGTTTGCCATCGCCAGCCTGTCGATCGCGGTCGCGTCGGTGCTGACACAGCGCCATCGCATCGGGGGCGCGGTCACTTGGGTCTATCGCGCAATTCGCCCCATTGTCCCGATGGTGGCTGCCGGCGTCGCGGCTGTGGCAGGAGTTATCCTGTTGGTTTCAGGGGCTTTGCCTTCCAGTACGCAGAACCTTGGCGTACTGCGAGAGGTTTTGCCTTTGTCATTTGTCGAGGCATCTCATCTTGCAGGCAGCGCCGTGGGTGTCCTACTGCTACTTGTCTCACGTGGTCTATTCCGCAAGCTCTATCGGGCATGGGTTGTTGCCATGCTTTTGATGGTGGCAGGTTTCTTCGCCTCGCTCGCCAAAGGGCTTGATACGCATGAAGCCCTTTCATTGCTGTTCACGATTGGCCTTTTGGCGATGTTTCGGGGAGCGTTTTACCGGGTAAGCGGTGCATCTATCTTTCGGTTAAATATCCCTTGGCTGGTCAGCGTCGTCGCGTTGCTGGCGGTGATTTTCTGGATTGGATTGTTCGCTTATTCCCATGTCGAATATCAAAACGCGCTGTGGTGGGACTTTGCCTGGAGTGGAGATGCCTCGCGATTCCTGCGGTCCAGCCTCGTGGTGGCCGTGATCGTTGGCATCGTGGCGGTGAACTCGCTGTTCGGCCGTGAAATCCCCGCGCCGGTTAGGACTGAAATCCCCGAAGTTGTCGAACGTCTCGTGATGGAGAGCGAAGACACCGAATCCCAGATTTCGCTGACCGGTGACAAGCAATTCCTGATCTCGCCTGACGAAACCGCATTCCTTGCCTATGCCGATACTGGCAATGCGCTGATCACCAAAGGAGAGCCTGTGGGTGATGAGCAAGCGGGGCAGCAACTGATCTGGCAATTGCGAGAAATGGCCGATCGCGAAGGCAAGCTTTGTGCGTTTTACAGTGTATCGACCAAATATCTGCCGACATTCCTGGACCTCGGCCTATCGATCCTGAAGATCGGAGAAGTGGCCCGCGTACCGCTGCAGAATTTTTCGCTGGACGGAAAATCGCGCAAACGGTTCCGGCAGGCGAAGAACAGGGCCGAGCGTGAGGGGTACAAGTTCGAAATTATCCCCAAGGAACAGCTTGCACCGGTGTTGCCCGAACTTCGTCAGATCTCGGACGATTGGTTGGCGCAAAAGGCAGGTGAGGAAAAGGGTTTTGCCTTGGGCGGCTTTGATGATGCCTACCTTTCTTATTTCGACCATGCGGTTCTGCGGGATGAGACGGGCAAGATCATGGCCTTCGCCAACCTGTTTCAAGGCGGAAATAAATCCGAACTGTCTCTGGATTTGATGCGTTATGAACCGGACAGCCCCAGCTTTGTCATGGATGCGCTGTTTGCTGAGATGATGGTCTGGGGGTCCGAGCAGGGATTCCACTGGTTCTCACTGGGCGCAGCGCCATTTTCAGGGATCGAAAACCGGCAGTTGGCCTCGCTTTGGAATCGGATCGGTGGGTTCGTTTATGAACATGGCGAACAATTCTACCACTTCGAAGGCCTGCGCGCCTTCAAGCAGAAATTCGATCCGGAATGGAGCCCCAACTATCTAGCCAGCCCCGGCGGGTTGGCCGCGCCACGTATCCTCTACGAAGTTAACATCCTGATCTCGGGTGGCCTGCGCGGGTTGACGAAATAGGCCTCAGTTCAAGCTGGCGCGTGTTGGCGTTTTCTCCAACAGATCACCCCAATCGGTGCGATAGGCCATCTCGGCCAGCACCGTCTCGGGTAGGAATTCCTGATTCTGCCGAATCTGCCAACCACCACCCAGACCTTTGTAGATCGCGACCAGATTCGAAGAGACCTCCTGCCGGGCCTCGATCAGGTTCGCCTGCGATCGTAATAGCGCGGTCTGCGTGTTCAGGATACGCGAATAGCTGGCGATGCCGTCTCGGTACTGATCGACCGCGATTTCAGCCGCCTTGCGCGAAGCTTCGACGCTGCGCTGATAAAAGGTGACCTGTTTGCGCGCCTGTGCGTAAGCAACCATCGCGCTTTCGACCTCGGAATACGCGGTCAGAACGGTATTCTGATAGTTGGCGATCAACGCTTGATAGGCGGCATCCTGCGCGCGGACATTGTTCTTGATGCGGCCATAATTCAGGACGTTCCAGACAACGCCTGCGCTAGCCAATCCTGTGGCGCTGTTGGTGCTGAACAGATCGCGCCCACCCGAGGCCTGCAAACCGATCGCGCCCGACAGAATGAACTGCGGATAGAGATCAGCTAACGCGATCCCGACCTGCGCCGATTGGGTGGCTGCCGCCAACTCGGCGGCGCGGACGTCAGGTCGTCGCCGCAGCAATTCGGCGGGCACACCAACGGCCACGTTGCTGCGCCCTGTTGGAATTCGGCCTGAATTGCCGATCAAGCCAGTCATCTGGGAAGGGGTTTTGCCCAACAGAACCGCCAGTGCGTTCTTGGCTTGTTGGATATCGCTTTCCAACTCGGGCACGAGTGCCTTGGTGTTGTTGAGCAGGGCAGTCGATTCCTGCACATCCAACTCGGTTGTAACGCCGTTGTTGAAGCGCAGCTGAGTGAGGTCTGCCGATGCCTGCTGAATCGTGATGTTTTCCCGCGCGATGCGCAGAGCCTCTTGCAACGAACGGATGTTGATATAAAGCGCCGCTACGTCCCCGGTCAGCGTGACCAGTGCGTCGTCATAATTAGCAACCTGCAGTGCCAGGTTCGATCGCGCGGCCTGTACGCCGCGACGTTGCTGGCCCCATACGTCCAGTTCCCATTGCGCATCAAACCCAACCTGCGAGGTCGAGAATTCGGTGTCCAAAGGGATGATCCGCCGGATATCCGAAATCGGCCCAAGATTGTCGCTGATCTGTCGGCGTTGGAGCGAACCGCCCACGGCCTGCGATTGCGGGTAGAGCTCTCCGAATGCGATACCAAGCTGCGCGCGGGCCTGAAGTACGCGGGCACCTGCGACCTGTAAGGTCAGGTTCTGCGCATAGGCTTCGGCGATCAGCTTGTTCAGCGTCGGATCATTGAATGTCTCCCACCAGCGCACAACCGGAGCGCTGCGCGAGGTCAGGCCGCTCTGGCCCGCGCTGGGGTTGTTGACCTCCATCCATTGCTTCACGACCGGAGAGTTTGGGCGCACGAAATCAGGCCCCACCGGTGTACAGGCGGTGAGGGTGGCAGCGCAAAGGGCAGTGCCTAACAACCGGCGGAGTGTCATCGTACGCATCCTCAGATATCCAGTGGCCGGATGAAGTTGGCGAAGGAATAGAGGCGAATGTTGATGCGCCTCAGAAACTCAAAGCTTTTTCCCATGCCGGTGTAAATCGCCACCGCAGCGTGGCCACCTGCAGGAAAAGTATGCCCCTCAGGCACATCGACCGAGATCTGAACAGCGATCCGACCGGGCAGTTTTGGCAGCTCAAAGCCGGGCAGGCGGCCTGAGGGCAGGTATTGGCCCTGACGAGTGGCCCACCAGACGGCTTCGACTTTGCCGGTAAGAATCTCACCGGGATAGAGGTCCAGCGCGACTTCAACCGGTTGGCCGACCTCGACGAATTTCAGGTTCTGCTGGCGGAATGTGGCCAGAATATAGGGGTCTTCTTCGGTGACAAAGCTGGCAATGGCACCCAGACGAATTTCCCCCACAACCATACCGGGGCGTGCCTGTTGCGATACGATCATGCCATTTTCGGGGGCGTAGATGGTGGTGTTCTCAAGAAAATACTCGGCCTCGGCCAGCTGCGCCTCAGCCTCAATAATGCCGGTATTCACGCCGTCGATCTGCGAATCCAGCGCAAGGTTGGCCTTTTCAAGATTGGCCTGAGCTTCCTTAATCTTCGCCTGATCTTCCGCGACCTGTTCGTTCCAGCGGTCTAGTTCATCCTGGCGGGCGCCCCCAGCGGGAACGAGGTTTTCGTATCGCGCTTGTTCGGTCAGCGCATAGGCCAGCTGCGCGTTCGCGCGTTCGACTGCTTCTCCCGCCGCGATAACGTCCTGTTCAAGGATCTTTGCGTTTTGCTGCGCCGCCACCAGCTGTGCATTCGCCTTGTCCACGGCCAGCGAAAACACCGTCTCGTCGAACTTATACAGCGGATCGCCCTTAGTGACCCAGGTGTTGGGCTCGACCAAAACCTCGGACAGGATTGTGGGCTGAGTCAGACGCGGGACGATCTGGATGGTGGAGCGCACGACGTGGCTGTCGACGGAAAAGGGCTGAAAGAAGCGCAGCGCGACCAAAAAGATCAGCAGCAGATGAGCGCCGACCCAGAATGAGACGATCCCCCACATGATGTTGAATTTCAGCCATTGCACCTTGAAGAAGATGAACCAGACAAAAATAATGTAGAAAAGCGTGATGCCTAGGGCGACGAACATGAGTGCTGAATTCCTTTGGCCTTAGGCTTGCTTTGTTTCGTCGGTATCAAGTGGGTCCTGGTATTCCGGTTTGACTGTACCGCCCAGACGCTTGATTTCATCCCTTATGGCCTTGCGTTCTTCATCAGGGCCGCGGCGCATGTCGACGGTGACGCCGTCGTGAAACGCCCAGATAAAGGCATGCACCCAAGGGACAATCGCCAAAAATCCCATCCATCCCATGATCTTGACCGCTTCGGCATGGGGGTGATTGCGTTTGATCGCGATACGTCCGGGCAAGCCCATTATGAATAGAAACAACGCCATCACCGCTGCCAGCAGCAAGATAAGTGCCACAAATGTCAGATAGTCATAGTAGCCCAGCGGCTGCCCCAAAAGTCCCATGCTCGCGCCTCCTGTTGTTGGAAACTGTTCCATCCTCGGGCGCTGTTGTCCAGCTAATCAATCACTTTCTGGCTGATCGGAAGGATGCATCAGCATTCAATAATTTTGGTGTTCCAGTCTATGCACTTCTGATGGAGGTCGCCGGGTAGCGGTAGATCGGTATAAACCATATCAACATCGGATAATGAGGCGATGCGTGCGGGCGCGGTGCGCTGAAACTTTGAAGCATCCGCTACTAGGCTGATCTGCCGGGCTTGTTCAATGATAGTTTGACTGACCAGTACTTCTTGGAGATCGAAATCCATTAGATCCCCATCCGCATCCAATGCGGAACAGCCGATAATCGCGTGATCGAATTTGAACTGGCGGATGGTCGAGACCGCAAGATTCCCGACCAACCCACTATCTGATCTGCGCAGCACACCGCCTGCAACGACGATCTGGCAATCGGGGTTATCGGCCAGGATATTGGCGACGTTCATATTGTTGGTCACGACCATTAGGTTTTTGTGTTTCAGCAATTGGCGGGCAACGGCCTCGGTCGAGGTGCCTATGTTCATAAAGATCGAGCTGCCCTCGGGGATGTCGGCCGCGCAGCGTTCAGCGATGCGTGTCTTGGCTTCATGGTTCAGGGCGCGCCGGTCTTCGTATCCAATATTAGAAACGCCAGAACGCAGAACGGCACCCCCGTGAACCCGATCCAACTTACCAGCTTCTGACAGTTCAGTCAGGTCACGGCGAATGGTCTGGACCGTCACGTGAAAACGCTCGGCCAGCCCTTCGACAGTAACGCGGCCCTCTTGCTCGGCGACTAAAAGAATGTCCGATTGGCGAAATGATAGTGACATGGGCGGTCCTGAGTTCCGGAGTTTTCGTTTTTGTTCTAATTTTGCGGTTAAGCAAGGGAATTCGTTAGTTGCATTTATTAATATTCGTTGTTTCAGCAAAAGCGAACATTATCGAAAAATAAAGTTGACGATACGAACCATCATGCTGCTAATGCGCTTGAAACTGCCACGTTGGGGAATCAATTGGATATGTCATCGGACAGCAGCCAAGTTACCGATCTTTTTGTGATCGGCGGGGGTATAAATGGGTGCGGTATCGCACGTGATGCGGCAGGTCGGGGCCTATCGGTCACCTTGGCTGAAATGAACGATCTGGCCTCGGCGACGTCGTCAGCCTCGACCAAACTGTTTCATGGCGGGCTACGGTACCTGGAATTTTTTGAATTTCGTTTGGTGCGTGAAGCGCTGGTCGAACGCGAGACCTTACTGCGCGCTATGCCCCATATCAGTTGGCCCATGCGTTTCGTGCTGCCCTATCACGCCGATATGCGTTTTGACTCTGAAACGCCGACCTCACGGTTGCTCAGTACGGTGATGCCATGGATGCGCGGGCGTCGTCCTGCCTGGCTAATACGGCTTGGCCTGTTTTTGTATGACAATCTGGGCGGTCGCAAAATCCTGCCGGGTACACGTTCGCTGAACCTGCGCGCGACACCCGAGGGGGGTCCGCTGCAAGACAAATTTGAAACCGCCTATGAATACTCGGACTGCTGGGTCGAGGATTCGCGGCTGGTGGTTTTGAACGCCCGTGACGCCGAGGCACGTGGTGCCAAGATCATGGTCAGGACCGAGGTTCTTTCGGCTGAGCGGATCGATGAACTGTGGCAGGTTACGATCCGGGATCGGGATAGCGGCAAGACAGAAACCGTCCTTGCGAAGATGTTGATCAATGCGGGCGGACCTTGGGTAGGTGACATCATCCAGACCAAGATCCGGGTCAATTCCCGAGAAGGCGTCCGTCTGGTGCGTGGCAGCCATATCGTGACACCCAAGCTGTTTGACCATGACAAGTGCTATTTCTGTCAGGGCGAAGACGGGCGCATAATCTTTGCGATCCCGTACGAGCAGGATTTTACCTTGATCGGAACCACGGATCAGGATCATTCTGACCTCTCCGAGCCTCCGATTTGTACGGAGGCCGAGCAGGAGTATCTGTGCGCTTTCGCATCGAAATACTTCGCGAAGCCCGTTACCCGTGAAGATATTGTCTGGACCTATTCAGGCGTCCGTCCGCTATATGATGACGGCGCAAGCAGTGCCACGGCGGCTACCCGCGATTACACGCTGAAAGTTGATGCCGAGAGCGGGGCTCCGGTGTTGAATGTCTTTGGTGGTAAAATCACCACCTACAGACGCCTCGCGGAAAGCGCGCTGGAGAAGATTGGAGAGCATTTCCCGGATCTTGGCGGACCATGGACCGCAGGCGTCCCATTGCCCGGCGGGGATTTTCCGGTCGACGGCGTGCAGGATTTGATCGGGGAACTGATAGCGGAGTACCCGTTCCTGACCGATTTTTGGGCCCGTCGATTGATCCGGGCCTATGGCACCGAGACCTGGGACCTTCTGGGTCCGGCAAAAGATCAGAGCGATCTGGGTGACGATTTTGGCGCGACGTTGACCGAGGCCGAACTGGTTTGGCTGATGGACAAGGAATACGCGCGCACCGCTCAGGATGTCGTGTGGCGGCGCAATAAGCTGGGTCTAAGGCTCAGCCTCGAGCAGATCGGCCGGATAGACGACTGGATGGCCAAACGGTTAACTGACTAGCGCGCGGATCGGTTGATCCGTGCAAAAAAAAGAAACGCCCCGCAGATGTGCGGGGCGTATTTCGATTTCAATGCGGGTCTTACGCGGCTTCTTCTGACGGTTCCGGGTCGTTCTTGCTGCCTTTGACCCATTCGCGCAGGCTCTGCATCACAGCGTACAGGACGGGAACCAGAATGACCCCGAACAGAGTGGCTGCCAGCATACCGCCGAACACGGCAACGCCGATGGCCTTCTGGCTGGCAGCTCCGGCCCCGTTCGCGGCCAGCAGGGGAACCACGCCCAAAAGGAAGGACAGGGCGGTCATCATCACAGCGCGGAAACGCTGATATGCGGCTTCGGCCGCGGCCTCCTTGATTGACAGCCCCTTGGCCCTTTGCTCCATCGCGAATTCGACGATCAGAATCCCGTTCTTTGACGCAAGCCCGACAAGCATGATCATCCCGATCTGCGTGTAGAGGTTGATGTCGCTGCCAACGATTGCCACCGCTGCGACGGCACCGAACAAGGCCACGGTCACCGACATTAGGATCGAAACGGGCATCGTCCAACTTTCATATTGGCCGACAAGGAACAGGTACCCAAACAGGATCGCCAACCCAAGGATCACCACGACCAGGCCGCCCGAGGCCAGCTGCTGCTGCGCCGTTCCGGTCCATTCATAGGCATAGCCGGGGGGCAGGGCGGTCGCCGACTCCTCGGTCATGACATTGATGGCGTCCCCGGTCGAGAGCCCCGGTGCCGGAACCGCTGTTACAGTGGCCGAGCGGAACAGGTTATGCCGCTTTAGCAGGACCGGACCCAGCACGTTCTCGATATCGATCAGCGTGCCAAGCGGTACCATCTCACCTTTGGTGGAACGTGCATAAAGCTCTGAGATATCATCGACCTTATTCCGGTATGACCCTTCGGCCTGGATCATTACGCGATAGACACGACCAAACAGGTTGAAGTCATTCACGTAATACGAGCCAAGCTGCGCCTGCATGGTCTGGAAAATCTCGGCCACCGAGACTTGCAGGGTTTTGGCCTTTTCCCGATCCAGATCGACAAACAATTGCGGCACGTTCGCGCGGAAGGTGGTGTAGGCCTGCGCGATCTCAGGACGCTGGTTTGCGGCATAGACATACGACCCAACGGCCGAGGCCAGATCCTGCGGCGAGCCGCCACCGGTCTGCTGCACTTCCATTTCAACCCCTGCAGACATACCAAGGCCCTGAATGGGTGGCGGGTTGAACGCAACAATCGATGCGGCAGACTCACCATATGCAATCGCCAGAACCTGGTTCAGGATCGCATCCGCACTGAGCTCGGGTTCCTGCCGCTCTTCCCAGTTGGTCAGGTTGACAAAGATGGCTGCGCCATTGGTAGTGGTCCCGTTCAACAGCGAGAACCCATTGACCAGAACGGTACTGGATACGCCGGAGATCTGTTGAATCTGTTCATCGATCCGCGCAGAAACCGCCTCGGTCCGTTCAAGCGTCGCCGCATCGGGAAGCTGGATATCGACGAACAGATATCCGTTGTCTTCCAGCGGAATGAACCCTTTGGACGTGTTGCCCATAATGGTCCCAGTACCCGCTGCGAATGCTGCAATGATCCCCAGCGAAATGACCGGCAGGATCAGTAGCTTTCGCACGATGGCGACATAGCCGCTGCGCATTCCGCCGATAAATCCCTCGAACACGGCCAGCAGCCCCTTGGGCGGTCCTGAACGCGCCCGCAGCACCAGCCCGCAAAGGGCCGGTGAAAGCGTCAGAGCGTTGATCGACGAGATCACAACAGCGGTCGAGATCGTGACGGCAAACTGCGAATACAATCGCCCGGATATGCCGGGCATGAACGTCACCGGCACGAACACGGCCAGCAGTACCAACGTGGTTGCGATCACGGGGCCGGTGATCTGACCCATGGCCTTGCGGGTCGCCTCGGCAGGGGAAAGGCCTTCGTCGGCGATGATACGCTCAACGTTTTCCACCACAACGATGGCGTCATCTACAACGATCCCGATGGCCAGCACCAATGCGAACAGCGAGATCGTGTTCAGCGACATGCCAAAAGCCAGCAGGAAGGCAAATGTCCCGATCAATGAGACCGGAATTGCCACCGCCGGAATGATCGTCGCCCGCCAACTGCCAAGGAAGATGAACACAACTGTGATCACCAATATGAATGTCAGGATGAGGGTCGAGACCACGTCATTGAGCGACTGTTCCACGAAATCCGTCGTATTGAATGGAACATCGTATTCGACATCCGTGGGAAAGGATCGTGACAGGCGCTCAAGTTCGGCCTCAACACGTTCGGACACCGCAAGGGCGTTTGCGCCGGGGGCCTGATAGATGCCGATAACGGTCGCAGGAACGCTTTCGAAATAGCCCGAGGCGGAATAGAACTGCGCCCCCAATTCAACCCGCGCAATGTCTTTGACGCGCACAATCGCACCGGCTTCGCCTGTACGGATTACAATATCTCCGAATTCATCGGCCGAGGTCAGGCGGCCTTTGGTCTTGATCGTGTACTGAAAGGTTTGTCCTTCAGGCACAGGAGGCGACCCGATTGAGCCCGCAGAGACTTCGATATTCTGTTCGCGGATGGCATTGATCACATCACCCGGAGTGATTGACAGCGCGGCCATCTTGTCCGGATCCATCCAGATCCGCATGGCGTATTCCAGATTGGTCAGAACATCCGCTTTACCCACGCCCTGAACCCGCGCCAGAGCGTCTTTCAAGTTGATTGAGGCATAGTTCGACAGGAACACACTGTCATATGTGCCATTGGGCGAGGTCAGCGTGACCAGCAACAACATGTTGGTTGACGCTTTTTGCGTGACAACACCGGATGAAGTCACTTCGGACGGCAGCGATGCCATCGCCTGTGCCACACGGTTCTGTACGTTGACCGAGGCGATATCGGGGTCGGTGCCCACCTCGAACGTAACGTTCAACGAATACGAGCCGTTATCCGATGAGGTCGACGTCATGTAGATCATGTCGTCCACACCGTTGACCTGCGCCTCGATCGGGGCGGCGACGGTGTTTTCCACGGTTTCGGCATTTGCACCTGTATAGGTGGCCGTTACGCTGACCACCGGCGGCGTGATATCGGGAAACTGCGCAACCGGCAGAACCAGATAACCGATCCCGCCCAAAATGGTCAGGACCAGCGAAATGACAAGCGCCAGCTTGGGCCGGCTGATAAACAGGGCTGAGAACATCAGTTATTCTCCGGCTGCTCGGACGCGACGACTGCATCAACGGCGACGCCGGGGCGCACGCGTTGCAGGCCTTCGACGATGACGCTTTCGCCTTCGCGCAGGCCATCTGTGACGATAATCGCCGAGTCCACGGTATCTCCGGTTGTGATGTAGCGCTGTTCAACCATCTGCTTGTCATTGACGACCAGAACGAATTCGCCGCGCTGATCACGCTGCAGCGCTGCTTGAGGGATCAATACCTGCAGCGTCGGCTCAAGCGCTTCGATCTGAACGTTCACGAAGGCACCATCAACGAGCAGACGCTTGGCATTGTCGAATTGAGCCGTGATCGTAATGGCGCCGGTCAGTGGATCAATGCGGTTGTCGACAAAAATGATTTCGCCGGTTTCATCCAGCTCAGTACCATTCGGCAGAGTCACATGAACATTCGGGCTTTGGCTGCTTTCAGCTAGCGTGGCCGGGTCTTCACCAAATTGTTCAAGAACCGACGTGAACTGCTTTTCATTCAACGAAAAATTCACATAGATGGGGGCTTCGCTGACCAGGGTGACAAGCGGCGGATTGTTGGGGCCCACAACATCACCGACACTGGTTTCCACGCGGCCGATGCGGCCCGAAAACGGGGCGTGGATCTGTGTGTAGCTCAGATCAAGCTCGGCCTGTTGGATCGCTGCATTGGCGGCTTTGACCTCGGCCTCGGCGACCAGTTCATTGGCTCGGGCAATGTCACGTTCTGATTCCGGTGTAGCGTCGCGCTTGTACAGCTCTTCCTTGCGGGCGAGATCGACTTTGGCCAGTTCAAGGTTTGCCTGCGCCCGATCCAGATCGGCTTTACGTGCCTCCAGCGTGGCTTCGTAAAGATCCGGTTCGATCGTGAACAGCAGGTCATCCTCATTCACCGGAGAGCCATCGTCGACGTTCTGGCTGTCCAGGAAACCACTGACGCGCGCGATGATATCGACCTTGTCGATTGCCTCGGCCCGTCCAATGAAGGTGGCCTGATCGGTGATCTCTTCAGTATAAGCTGCGGCGATCGACACCTTGGGCGCAGGGGCATCGCCCTGATCCTGCGCGACCGCTATCTGGGGCAGGCTGGAACATGCAAACAAAGCGGCAGAAACGCCGAGTGCCCTGAAATAGCCGCGTGGGCGGAGTGCTGGCTTCTTAAATGCAAGGGACATGTTGGCGCCTCGTTCAAAGTAAAGATTGCACAACCGGGCAACAGAAACCCCCGGATGAGTCGATTGATTTTATAGGCAGGATGGCGGGTTTGACGCAGTTTCTCAAGCGTGTTGAGGTAGTGCGTTGGCAAGAATCGACCCGAAATTTCTTTCCAGTCTGCAGACTTAGCCTGCATCCGCAGGCGTTTACCTGCCCGATGACAAAGGGGGCGGGCGAATTTTCTCTGCCAAAAACCAGCAGCGGAGAGGCTTCAGGGCTCCGCTGCGGCATTCATAAATCGAATTTTGTTGTTATTCACGCGTTCCCGCAAACCGATTCTGCCAGTCTTCGCGCTGTTCGTCCGTGATTTTGGCAAACAGCACGTCGGGAACCGAAAATTCATGGCCAGCGGGCAGGGCGCGCAGCGCGGCATCGATATCTTCGGGCCAGCTGGTATCGAGTGTGTTCATCGCACTAAGCATTTTTGCAGACGCATCGGGAATGAACGGCGCGCTCAGAACTGCATAGAGGCGGATCAGGTTCAGCCCCAGCCGCACCTGCGCCGCAGCCTGTGCAGGATCTTCCTTAAAGGTAGACCATGGTGCGGCAGCCTGCAGATACTCGTTGCCCGCGACCCAGATCGCTCGCAGCTCTTGCGCGGATTTGCGCACTTCCATCGCTTCCATGTGGCCTTCGTAGGCACGTACTCGTCTAGTAAGCTCAGCAATCAGGGTCTGTTCACGTTCGCCATACGCACCACCTTCGGGCACTGCTTCACCGAATTTCGAGCGGCAGAACTTAGTGATCCGGCTGACAAAGTTACCCAGAACATCCGCAAGATCTTTGTTCACCGACTGCTGGAAGTTCTCCCATGTGAACTCGCTGTCGCTGCTTTCTGGCGTATGGC
This sequence comes from Ruegeria sp. C9, assembly GCF_056537585.1. Classification (NCBI taxonomy): domain Bacteria; kingdom Pseudomonadati; phylum Pseudomonadota; class Alphaproteobacteria; order Rhodobacterales; family Roseobacteraceae; genus Ruegeria; species Ruegeria sp. C9. The sequence continues at coordinate 36,072 of NZ_JBQFRU010000007.1, read as the reverse complement.
TCAACAGCCACCAGCGCCAGTAGTCGGCGGGCAGAATGTCCAGCGCCTGATCCATGAACACTCCACGGCCCTGTGAGGTCGAGAATTGGCCACCGTCATAGTTCAGGTAGTTGAATGATTTCAGGTGGTCGACCATCTTCCAGGGCTCGCCCGATCCCAGAATGGTGGCCGGGAAAGACAGGGTGTGGAAGGGCACATTGTCCTTGCCCATGAACTGAACGTAACGCACATCTTCTGCGCCTTTGTCGGTGCGCCACCAACGTTCCCAATCGGCATCAGACTTACCATTGGCGTCGGCCCATTCCTTGGCGCAGGCGATGTATTCAATGGGGGCATCGAACCAGACATAGAAGACTTTGCCTTCCATGCCGGGCCAATCTTGATCACCTTTCTTGACTGGTACACCCCAATCCAGATCGCGGGTAATGCCGCGATCCTGCAGGCCGTCGCCATCATGTAACCATTTCTTGGCGATCGAGGTTGTCAGGATCGGCCAGTCTGTCTTGCTGTCGATCCACGCGTCCAACTGATCTTTCATTGCGGATTGACGCAAATACAGGTGCTTGGTCTCACGCACCTCAAGATCGGTCGAGCCGCTGATCGCGCTGCGGGGCTCAATCAGGTCGGTCGGGTCCAGTTGTTTGGTGCAATTCTCGCACTGGTCGCCGCGTGCGCGATCATAGCCGCAATTGGGGCAGGTGCCTTCGATATAGCGGTCGGGCAGAAAACGGCCATCGGCGTTGGAATAAACCTGCTTTTCGCTGACTTCCCGGATCAGCCCGGCCTCATCCAGTTTGCCAGCGAAATGCTGGGTCAGTTTACGGTTCTGATCGCTGGACGAGCGGCCAAAGTGATCAAAGCTCAGGCCAAAGCGCTTGGCGATATCGGCCTGTACTGCGTACATGTCAGCGCAATATTCAGCCACAGGTTTGCCCGCTTTGGCGGCGGCCAGCTCGGCCGGGGTGCCGTGCTCGTCGGTTGCACACAGGAACATGACCTCGTTGCCCCGGCCGCGCTGATAGCGAGCGTACAGATCGGCAGGCAATTGCGAGCCGATCAGGTTGCCGAGATGTTTGATCCCGTTGATGTAAGGGATCGCCGAGGTGATGAGAATTCGGGCCATAATGCGCTTCCACGTATCTGTCTGCGCGCCCGTCTACCTTATGTGGCCAGTAAGCAAAAGCCCGCATTCATACCCGCTTGAATTTAACGGGTATTACTACGCGACTTCGTGCATTCCCGCGAGTTTGTGTCGCGTTCGTCAGCGATTTCGCACCGTGCGTACCAATGGTGTATGATGATCAGGAGAACCCAGCTTAGGGGGAATTTCATTTTGCAGAGTTTATGGATGGGCTGCTGTGCCGCCGTTGCAGCTATTGTATTTACCGCCAGCGCCATCGCCGACCAGAGCGCCACATATGATCCGGTGCATGCTTTTGACCACGCTATGCTCTCGATCTTTCACCGTGGCCAGGATGCGCTGACGGCTGAAACCCGGCCCGTCATGATTATCGCACGTGATGTCACAGTCATGACCGAAGACGGAGAGGCGAGCTATCCAAGGGATGCGCCAACCTATCAACATCTGAAGTCCACGTCGCATGTTGTGTTGGGATTGATCGGGGCGGTGACTCCATGGCCTGATGAAAATACCGATGATGAGCGCTGGAAGGCGGAGTTTGCAATTATCATCAATGAGATAGATGTATTTCTTGCGGCATTGGACGAACTGGACATAGCCAAGGACGACTTGGCGAGCCAGCGCAAAATGCTCGAAACAGCCCGGGCATTTGCTCAAGGTGCACTCGACAAGGATCAGATCACACGTGAAACGGTTTCGCAGGTGATCAACGACATGCGGCCCATCTGGGCAGAGAATATGGAGAAATCTGCACGTGCGGAGTTGAACGCACTTCATACCGCCGTGTCCGATGCACGCGCAGCCATAAGCGAAGAGGAGTGGGCCAAGATGTATGTGGTGCATCACGGCGGCTCCAGCGTCAAAGACGTCAATGTCGTGCTACTGTACCTACAGCGCGTGATGCCGGAAAAGGTTGCTGCCGGGCAGGTTCTGTTCGCTGAGAACGCACACGGGAACGACGCGTTGGCCGGATATGCCGGATACGTTCGAATGCAGAGGCATGTTGGTGCATGGGTGTTCGGGGACCCTGAACGGATGCGGGTTGACCTGCTGGGATATGAGGCGGGATCGATCCTGGATGAAATGATCCCGGCACCACCGCCAAAGCCCACCGATTAGAGAATTACTCCAGCAGGTGTGAACAGGTGATACGTTTCGCACGGGCGAAAGAAATTGAGCTTAATGTCATGGTTGCAGATTGTACCTGACATTTGGATGTAAATAACCTCAGGTTGAAACACAGAATCACAACCTCTTGAAATTGTAGCAATGACTTCCCATTTAAAATGTATACAAAAGTATACAATAACGAGGGCAATCTGCTGATGTTTGACTTTTTACTAGAGGGCGCATTTGTGCCCTTTACCTTGGCGCTTGCGCTTCTGTTCGGTCTTCTGGGCCTTGAACTGATCGCATTGGTTTTCGGGGGAAGTCTTCTGGCAGGCGAGGGCGAGGTTGATCTGGACATGGTCGACGCGCCCGATCTGGACGTCGTCGACTTTGATCTGGATATCGCGCCGACATCGATCTGAGTGACTTGGAACTGGCCGAAATTGAAACCGATGTGCCTGCGGCTACGCCCGTCGGCCCGTTTGGCTGGTTGGGCATTGGCAAGATGCCATTCATGATCTGGCTCGTTGTGCTGCTGGCTGGTTTCGGCCTGAGTGGCATAGGCCTGCAACTGGCGCTGCGTGATCTGCTGGGCTTTGACTTACCTGCATGGTTGGCCGCGATTCCGGCCGGAGTATTCGGCCTATGGTTCGCACGTGGCTTTGGTGGTGTCTTCGCTCGCCTCCTGCCCAAAACCGAAACCGAAGCGATGTCGGAACGGATGCTGGCCCGCCGCCGTGGCGTGATCACTCAGGGTATCGCATCGCGAGGCCGTCCAGCCGAAGTCCGCGTCATGGATCGCTTTGGCAACACGCACTACCTGCGCGCAGAGCCGTTGCAGGACAAAGATGCGCTGGAGCAGGGAACAGAAGTCCTTGTTCTGCGTGATCGACGGCGCGACCGGTTCGTTCTGGTTCGCATGTCAGTTTAACCAAAAAATCTTAACCCCAATCCGGAGGATATTGCATGGAACTATCATTCCTGGCCGTTACAGTTGTGACTATTTTAGCCGTACTCTTGTTCATAGGCCTTGTACTTGGCCGCCTTTATCGACGCGCCACGCGCGAGATCAGCCTGGTGAAAACCGGCGCGGGTGGCAAAAAGGTCATCATGGATGGCGGCGTCATCATCGTACCGTTGCTGCACGAAGTCAGCCCGGTCAACATGAAGACTCTGCGCCTTGAGGTGCAGCGCAGCGGTGAGGCCGCGCTCATCACCAAAGACCGGATGCGTGTCGACGTGGGTGTCGAATTCTACGTCTCGGTGATGGCGACTGAAGAGGGCATCGCACGCGCCGCGCAAACGCTGGGTGATCGCACCTTTGACGTCGAGCAACTGCGTGAGATGATCGAAGGCAAGCTGATCGACGGTCTGCGTGCCGTGGCCGCTCAGATGACCATGGATGGTCTTCATGAAAACCGCGCCGACTTTGTGCAAGAGGTGCAGAATGCGGTGTCCGAAGACTTGCTGAAGAACGGTTTGTCGCTGGAATCCGTCTCGCTGACTGCGCTCGACCAGACGCCGTTTGAAGCGCTGGACGAGAACAACGCCTTTAACGCCGTGGGTATGCGCAAGCTGGCCGAGGTGATTGCCATATCCAAGAAAGAACGCGCGCAGATCGACGCCGAGGCCGAGGTTGAGGTGCGTCGTGCGGCGATGGAAGCGGAGCGTCAGAAGTTGCTGATCGAACAGGACGAACAGCAGGCGCGCATCGAGCAGGCGCAGAAGGTGGAAACTCTTCGTGTGGCGCAAGAGGCGGAGATCGCTGCGCGAACTGAAGACTCGGTACGCGAAACCGAACGCGCCCGGATTGCCCGTGAAGAGGCCATTCGTTCCGCCGAGATTGAGCGCGAGCGCAAGATCCGCGATGCCGAGATCGCCAAAGAGCGTGAGATCGAAGTCGCGGAACAGGAACGCCAGATCATCATCGCGCAGAAATCCGAAGAGGAAAGCCGCGCGCGCGCATCCGCCGATCTGGCTCGAGCCGAGGCGACCAAAGCAACCGAAGCCGTGGCTACGGCGCGCGAAGTGGCCGAGGCCGAGCGCCAGAAGCAGATTGTTCTGATTGAAGCCACCCGTGAGGCCGAACGTCAGGCCACCGCGATCCGTTTGTCAGCGCAGGCCGAGAAAGAGGCCGCCGCAGATCGCGCCGAAGCCCGCCGCGAGGAAGCGCAGGCCGAAGCAGACGCGTTGAACATTCGCGCCGAGGCCAAGAAGAACGACATGCTGGCCGAGGCGGAAGGTAAGCGTGCGATCGTAGAGGCCGACAATGCCCTGTCACCTGAGCAGATCCGGATGAAGGTCGACTTGACCCGCATTGAAACCATGCCCTCGATCATCTCGGAAATGGTCAAACCGGCCGAAAAAATCGACTCGATCAAAATCCATCAGGTTGGTGGGATCGGAGCTGCCAATGGTGGTGGTGTTTCAAGCGGTGAAAAGCCGGTTGTCAATCAGGCGTTGGATTCGATCATGGGAATGGCCGTGCAGATGCCAGCGCTCAAGAAACTGGGCGAAGAGCTTGGCTTGTCCATGGAGAACGGCGTCGGGGGCGTGGTGAACGGTGCGCTTGAGAGCACCGTGGATCCAGATGAGGTGGTCGACGTGGTCGAGGGCCATGGGCCAGCGGTCCAGCAGTAAAACAGAAGGGTCGGGATTTCCCGGCCCTTTTTCATTGCTTTTCGCGAGAACCCTTGAGCAGCCTGCCGATGGTAAAGGATGTGCGCGGAGCATAGACATAATTCGTCCGTTTCTCGGGCGTCGGGCGCGAGCGCATACGGGCGAGGCCAAAAACAATAAGAAACACATGACCCAATGCAACAAAAGCAAACAGGGCTCCAGGGCCGAATTGCTGGATCAACGTGGATGAGATGTAGGGCGATGCAATCGCCCCCAGCGCGTACCAGAACATCAAGGCCGCTGCCAATTCAACGCGTTGTTCGGTCGTGGCAAAATCATTCGCATGCGCCGAGGAAACCGAGAAAATCGGAAACGTGGTCAGGCCAAAGAACCCGGCGGCCAGCATAACGCCGACCGTTCCAGTTCCGCTAGCCAACATCGTGACACCGCAGCTTAGCACCGCTGCCACGGATAGCCAGATCAGCACCCAGCGTCGATCATACTTGTCTGCGAGCCAACCCAAGGGGTACTGGGCCAGTGCGCCGCCCAGAACGAAAGAGGCCAGAAAGAATGCAATCTGATCTACGCCCAGTCCGACCTCCTGACCGTATACCGGGCCGACCATGCGCAATGATGCCGAACTGAGCGCAGCCACGATAACGCCCGCCACAGCCAGTGGTGAGCTGTGCCAGGCCAGCTTGGGGCGCAGGCGCGGGGTGTCCGGTGTCTTGGGTTGGCTGGCGCGAGTTAGGGCCAGCGGCAAGATCGATGCACAGCACAGGATCGCTAGCAGGTTGTATGAAACGTAAGAGGCGGGTGGCAGAACAGCAATGATAAGCTGTGCACAAAGCGAGGCCCCCATATCGGCGATACGATACGTACCCATCGCGCGCCCACGGGTTTCGTTGGTGACCTTGGCGTTAAGCCAAGCCTCGATCACGGTGTAACACCCGGCCACACAGGTGCCCGACGCGATACGCAGCGCGGCCCAGACATAAGGGTTTTCAGTCAGCGTATGCCCCAGCAACCCCATCGCGCCCAAAGCGGTGCAGACCGCAAATGCGCGCGAGTGCCCGACACTGCCCATAAGCCGCGGAGCCCACCAGCAACCAACAAAGAACCCAATAAAGTGCGATGACCCCAGCAGACCGATCTGTTCGGTCGAAAAATCAAGCGTCAGCCCCGAGATTGCATCCAACGGACCAACACCACCCGTTGAGAGCTGCAGCAGAATGACCGAAAGAAAGAGGGCGGCAAATGAAATGATCGTACGCATGATAGGTGCAACTTGACCTTGTCGCCACGAAATGCGCGCGCCTAATCGACGCCCTGACGTCGTTTTTTGCCTTTTTGTGGTTAATCCTGCCGGATGATTTCGGCGTGGATGTCCAGGCCGATCGTGGGTTGTACAAGATCAGGATATCCAGACGCGCCAAACTCATTTCGATTGATCGCCCCCTCTAGCCGGATGGACAGGGTGTCCAAATCATCCACCGCGCTTCCCGGTCTTCGATACAGGTTGGCGCTCAAAGTCACCGGACGCGTGATACCGCGCACTGTGAGATCGCCGGTCACGGTTGCACCTTCAGAGATACGGCCAGTGGGTCCCAACTGAATCTTGGTCGTGATGAAACGGATGGTGGGGTATTGGGCAGCGTTCAACACACTTTTTCCCAACATCGGACCTCGGGCAAATGGTAGGTTCGTCCGCGCCCGGGCCACGTCCAGCACGACATCGACCCGGCTGTTTTGCAAGCGATTGGTATCAATCAGAATTTGGGCCGACTGTACTGGCATCGTGCCCGTCTGAAGCGCGCCGGACAAATCATAGGTGAAGCCAACGGAACTGCGCGATGCTGCCAGCGCATATGGGGTGAGGGCGGCCATCGCTGCCCGTGCCATTGGTAACGCGCAAAGGCTTGCAATCAGGCTGCGTCGGGTAAGGTTCCTCATGCCATCGCCGTGCGACCGCGCGGGCGCGAGCGTTTCATGAGCATCAGCACGATTGCGATGTTCAGCCCGTTCCAAAGGATGCCATTGATGAAAGCAAGCTGATAACTGCCAGTCACGTCATAGATCCAGCCCGACATCCAACCACCCAGAGCCATGCCGAGGATAGTCATCATCATGACAAAACCCACGCGCGCACCGGCCTCTTGCGGGGGCATATATTCACGTACAATCAGCGCGTAGCTGGGGACGATACCACCCTGGGCCAGCCCGAATAGCATGCTGACGACATAAAGCGAAACCATCCCATCATAAGGGAGAAACAGGAACAGAGCGATACATTGCAGGACCGAGCCAATCAGCAGTGTTGAAAGCCCTCCCAACCGGTCCGCGACAAGCCCCGAGATGATGCGGCTAACCACGCCGCCCAACAGCATCAGAGACAGCATCTCGGCCCCAACGGCCGGGCCATAGCCCAAGCCCACACAATAGGAGACAATATGGACCTGGGGCATCGACATGGCCACGCAGCAGCCGATACCAGCCAACCCAAGGATGTACTGCAGGGCGCGGGGTGAAAAGCCGACGCTTTGTGCTTTGACCTGTGCTGCCGCTGCTGCCGTGCCGTGCGCCTCGACGGGGACCTGTCTGCGCAAAAGCAGGGACAGAGGAATGACGGCGACCAGGGTGATGACGGCGAGACTCAGATAAACCTGCTGCCACCCGTCGCGCTGCAGAATGCCCGACAGCAGCGTGGGCCATATCGCGCCAGACAGGTAGTTGCCACTGGCCACCAGTGCCACAGCAATCCCTCGCCTGCGCATGAACCAATGCGAGATATCGGCGATCAGTGGTCCAAATCCGATTGACGTACCGAGCCCCAGCAGAAGATGCGCAACCGACAGCAGCGCGATATTCGGCGCAAGGGTTGCCAGCAGATAGCTTACCGCACTCAGCACAGCGGCGCCGATCAACGCCATTGTCACGCCCAGTCGGTCCACCAGCTTGCCCAGCCACATGTTGCCGAAGGCAAAGCCGATCATGGCGAGCGTATAGGGCATCGACGCTGCGGCTCGGTCCGCGCCAAACTCGGCCTCGATGGCGGGCATGACGACGATCACAGCCCACATGCCCACATTGACCACGGTTGCGATGGCCAGGGTGATCAGCAGGCGAAGCCACGAATATCGGCTGTCATGGATCGGGTGTGTCATGCCGGCACGCTAGGGGGCAAGTCCGGTTTTGGCCAGTCACAAGTTATGTGATCATCGGGGCGTCTTCGGATTTGATCTGCTTTAGCTGCAGTCCGGAATGAGGAGCGGCCCGCGTCACGTGCCAACTGGCCGGGGGCAGGGCGCGGGCGCGGCGGCGGGTCAGACACCAACTGCAGGCCTCGTCCCGATAGGTGGGCACCATATGCCAGCGCGTCTCAATCCCCTGTGCGCCACCATCGTCAGGCGTCAGCAATAGCCCCAGCGGAGCCTGTCCCGATATGCCGCCCTGTTCGGCAGCCAGATGCATCCGCCGGACCGGGGTCAGACCCGGCGGGCCGGGCAAATCGCCAATGACCAACGGGGCGGCACCGCTGCGCAAGGCTTCTTCCATGCACCACAACAGGTCTTCAGGTTTGTCAGGGTGGATCAGCAGAAACCGGGACGGATCGGCAAAAGGCAGCATGCCCTCGGGATGCAGCTGCGCCACCTCCCAAGCCGGGGCAATCCACATCACTGGCCCTTGAGTCTGCCCCGCCACCCACAGAGCAAAGCTACGCCGGGCAGGGCCGCAGGCTTCGTGTACACGGGCCAGTTGCAGACTGATCTGTGGGTGCAGGGCCACCCCGGGTGGGGTGCGCGCGGGCTTGCGGCCAAGAAAATTGGTGGACATGCTGATCAAATTAGCATGTTCTCATTTTGTTCTCAATTGAGGAATGCGGTCAACGCGACAGGATTAGACGCCCATCTGCGAACTGGATGTTCGAAAAACGGTGCAGATACGCCATCCCTAGCAAGGATTGACCCAGATCGCCTTCATTGACTGAGGCCAGGATATCGCGATCGGTGATGGGGCCCAAAGACAGGCTGTCCAGCCGAACCGGCGCTGTACGCACAATGCCATTGGCCGTCGAGGCGCGACCGAGATAGTTCAATTGATCCGTATCGATTCCAATTCGTTCGGCATCTTTCGGGCTGATGACGATATTGCTGGCCCCGGTATCGACCAGAAAGGTCACCGCTGTGCCATTCACCAGCATTGGTAAATAGTAGTGTCCATCATAAGAGCGGGGCACTTCAATCCGCTGATCGGTCACAGTCAGTTGCGGGGTCGGGCTGACGGTTGAACGGATGTCATCCCACAATCCGACAACGGCAATGACACCGATAAAGATAAACACCCAAGCCGCGACCTGCTGCATGGTTTTGCCCAAAGACTGACGGTTCTGAGTGATAAACCACATCAACAGGGCCGCACCCAGCAGAACCAGATAGGTCAAGCGCCCAATATCGTAGCCGTCCATTCAATCACCCGAAATCAGTTTTCTCATACCAATATGGTGTTTCACGAGGCGAAACCAAAGGCTTTGAGGCCATCAAGAATGAACTGAACCGACAGTGCAGCCAGCAGCATACCCAGCAGCCGTGTCAGCACGTTCAGCCCGGTCTTACCAAGAATACGGGCGATCATGCCGCCGGCCAGAAAGAACACAAATACAACCAACATGACGGCAAGCATAACAGCGCAGGCCGCTGCGATCCCAGGGACGCCCGGGTTTTGTCCGGCCAAAAGAATGATTGTTGCGATCGATCCAGGGCCCGCGATCAGGGGTATGGCCAGGGGGAAAACCGAAGGGTCAGAATGATCTTCTTCCTCGGCGCGGTCCTCGCGGCGTTTGGTACGGCGGTCGAACAGCATGTCCAGCGCAGTCAGAAACAAAAGCGCGCCACCTGCAACGCGGAAGGCTTCCATCGAGATGCCGACGAATCCAAGAACCGCTTCACCAAAAGCGGCAAAGGCGATCAGGATGAAAACCGCGGTCAGGCAGCTGCGAATGGCAATCTTACGGCGTGTGGCCGCATCCATGTCCTGCGTCAAGGCAACGAAAATTGGCGTGGTTCCGAAAGGGTCGATCACCACAAACATCGTGGTGAAAGCCGTTATGAAAAAGGCCATGTCGATCATGCTGCGCTCTCTGCCTGTTCCAACCGTTCTGCGGCGGCGACCCATAGGGCTTCAGCCTTTTGCATGGCTTCGACCACCTCGGCGAATTTGCGGTTCCAGGTTTCCAGATCGTTGATCCGGTCATCTTCATAAAGCGCAGGATCCGCCAGCTTGGCAGAAAGCTTGTCGTGCATATTGGTCAGTTTCTCGACCCGGTCTTCGCATTTGCGCAGATCCGCACGCAGCGCCAATACGGTCTCGCGTGACGCACGTTTGGGTTTGGGCGCCTGTAGTTTATCTTTGACCGGTTTCTCGCGGGCCAGCAAAAGAGCGCGATAGGCCTCAAGATCGCCATCGAATGGCTTCACGGTGCCATCCGAGACCAGCCATAGCCGATCAGCGACAAGCGACAGTAGGTGCATGTCGTGGCTGACCAAGATGACCGCGCCGGAATAGGCAGTCAGCGCTTCGACCAGCGCTTCGCGGCTTTCGATGTCCAGATGGTTCGTCGGTTCGTCGAGGATCAGCATATGCGGCGCGTCGATGGTGGCGATCAGTAGCGACAAGCGCGCCTTTTGTCCGCCCGACAGGCGACCGACCAGCGTTTCCGCCTGATCCGCGTTCAATCCGAACCCCGCCAGACGCGAGCGCCACTTGCCGGGCGCCTCATTGGGGCGTAGGCGGCGCAGGTGATCCAATGGTGTTTCGTCAACATGCAGCTCATCTACTTGATGCTGCGCGAAATAGCCGATGCGCAGCTTGGAGCTTCGGGTCATTTTACCCGCCATCAGGGGTAGGCGGTCAGATAGCAGTTTCGAAAGGGTCGACTTGCCCTGACCATTCTTGCCTAGCAGAGCGATGCGATCATCCTGATCAATACGCAGGTTCAGTCGTCGCAGAACCTCGGTCTCACCATAACCGGTCACGCCTCCTTCAAGCTGAATGATCGGTGGCGACAGCTCTTCTGGCTCGGGGAATGAAAAGGCGCGCAAAGCCGCCTCTTGCGGAGTTGAAACCAGTTGGATGCGCTCGATCATCTTCAAACGAGACTGGGCCTGTACGGCCTTTGACGCCTTATAGCGGAAACGATCCACGAAACTTTGCAGATGTGCGATGCGGGCCTTGGCCTTGGCGTTTTCCGACTCCGCTTGTGCCAGACGTTCAGCGCGACGTTCGGCAAACTTGTCGTAGGGAACCGCGTAATAAGTCAGCTTGCGGTCTTCGAGATGCAGAATTGATCCCACGGCGCGGTTCAACAACCCCCGGTCGTGGCTGATGATGATGACGGTGTGAGGGTATTTGGCCAGATAGCTTTCAAGCCACAACGCACCTTCAAGGTCCAGATAGTTGGTCGGTTCGTCCAACAGCAACAGGTCAGGCTGCGAAAACAGTACGGCCGCCAGCGCTACCCTCATGCGCCATCCGCCCGAGAAATCCGAACAGGGTTTCAGCTGATCCTCATCGTCAAAGCCCAGTCCTTTGAGGATCGAGGCTGCCCGAGCCTCAGCCGACCAAGCATCAATATCAGCCAGCCGTGTCTGGATTTCAGCAATGCGGTCCGGATCTATTGCGCTGTCTGCTTCGGCCATCAATGTGCTGCGTTCCACATCCGCGGCCAGAACCGTGTTGATCAGCGAGACATCCGAGGATGGCACCTCTTGCGCCACACCGCCGATCCGCGCGCGTTTTGGCAGGGATATATTGCCTGATTCAAGCGACAGCTCGCCCCGGATCAACCGAAAGAGCGTCGTTTTCCCGGTACCATTGCGCCCGACAAGGCCGACCTTGTGGCCATCGGGAATGGTCGCACTGGCCCCGTCGAACAGAGGACGGCCTTCAACGGCGTATGTGATGTTCTCGATCCGTAGCATGAGGCGCTCTTATCAGAGCATCCAAGACGCCGCCAGAGGTCACCATGTTCAAGCCAGAAGCAATGTGTTAGCGCTGTTCCGGTTCGTCTTCCAAACGGTTTCGATATGCGTGCGGCTCAATCTCCTCCGACCCTGATAACGCTGATCTTTGCAACGGCGCTCTCGGTTCTGACACTGAACATGTTCCTGCCGTCGCTGGCGCATATGAGCGAAGATTTCGGCGTGGATTATGGCCTGATGAACGTGGCCGTCGCAGGATACCTATTTGTCTCGGCGGTCTTGCAGTTGATCGTCGGGCCGCTGTCGGATCGCTACGGGCGAAGACCTGTCTTGTTGATCGCGATGGTCATATTTGTCGCCGCTTCAATTGGATGCGTCTTAGCCGAGTCAATCTGGGTTTTCCTTTCGTTTCGGTTGATTCAGGCGGCGGTGGTGGCCGGGCCGGTGCTGTCGAGTGCTTCGATCCGCGACCGATATCCACCAAACGAGGCCGCGAGCAAGCTGGGCTATGTCGCAATGGCCATGGCACTGGCACCGATGCTTGGGCCAATGCTAGGTGGCGCGCTGGATATGCTTTTTGGTTGGCGGGCCGGGTTCGTGCTGTATTCGCTGCTTGGGGCAGGGGTGCTGTTGCTGCTTTGGGCTGACATGGGTGAAACCAACACCAACCGCTCGTCGACTTTCGCGGCGCAGATGCGGGAATACCCGCATTTGTTCCGCGCGCGTAGGTTCTGGGGTTACGCCTTATGCGCCGCGTTCTCCATCGGCGGTTTTTTTAGTTTTATCACCGGCGCGCCTCTGGTCGCCGCAGCCTTGTTCGATCTGAGCCCAGCAATGCTGGGTCTGGGCATCGGGATCATTACTGGCGGTTTTATGGTCGGCAACTTTGTTACAGGGCGCATCGCAAAGCGTACCCAGCTGACGACAATGATCTTGTTCGGTCGGGTCGTGGCCTCGGTTGGGCCATTTTGCGGGCTGCTGCTGTTCATCGGCAATATGGGCTCGGTCTGGGTGTTTTTTGGATCCGCCATCTGCGTTGGTTTCGGAAATGGTCTTACCAATGCAAATGCCTCGGCCGGGGTGATGTCGGTACGCCCGAAATTGGCTGGCAGCGCGGCCGGCTTATCAGGCGCTTTGATCGTGGCGCTGGGGGCGGTCTTGACCATGATGACCGGGACGTTCGTAAGCCCCGAAAACGGGCCTTATCTGGTGCTGAGCATGATGTGCGGCAGCAGCTTTGCTGGTCTTTTAGCAGTGCTCTATGTCCGTCGTTTGGATCGTACCGACCCACTGCCTGAGGCGATCTGAGCGATAAACGATCATAACGCTTTTCATGAGGCAAATACCATGTTAGGCGGCGCGCGATGGATTTCGGCGCGGGTGTCGCGCCCTAAAGTCAAGGAGAGGCCGACATGGCACTGGAACGCACATTCTCGATCATCAAACCCGATGCAACCCGCCGCAACCTGACTGGCAAGATCAATGCCAAGTTCGAAGAAGCTGGCCTGCGCATCGTCGCGCAAAAGCGCATCCACATGACCAAAGCCCAAGCTGGCAAGTTCTATGACGTGCACGCCGAGCGTCCGTTCTATGACGAACTGTGCGAATTCATGTCGTCGGCCCCTGTTGTTGTTCAGGTTCTGGAAGGCGAAGGTGCCATTGCAAAGAACCGCGAAGTCATGGGCGCAACCAACCCTGCAGACGCAGCACCTGGCACCATCCGCGCCGAGTTCGCTGAATCGGTCGGCGAAAACTCGGTCCACGGTTCGGACGCACCGGAAACTGCCGCGGTTGAGATCGCCTACTTCTTCTCGGGCATCGAACTGGTCGGCTAATCGGCCGTCAGATCCTAGCTTTGGGCCGCACCCCATATCGGGTGCGGCCTTTCTTATGAGGGCAGGGCTCAAGAGTGTTTGTCCGCATTGCTATTGTTGACAGGAGCGAAATGCCGTCATGAGCACAAACAAACGCATTGTTCTTTCCAGTGATCACGCTGCAATCGACCTCAGGCAGGCTATCTCTGCTTACGTTGAAGCCGAAGGTTGGGAGGCCGTAGATATCGGCCCGACCACATCGGAAAGCACTCATTATCCCGAACACGGAGCTGCCGCAGCGCGCCTTGTGGCTTCGGGTGATTGTCGCTTTGGTATCATCTTGTGTGGCACCGGTCAGGGTATCATGATGGCGGCGAACAAAATCAACGGCGTCAGATGTGGCGTTTGCAGTGATGTCTTTTCGGCCCAGATGATCCGTCAGCACAATGACGCAAACATGCTCTCGCTGGGGGCGCGGATTATCGATGAAAAGCAAGCACTGGAAATCACGGCTGCTTTCCTGACATCCGAATTCGAAGGTGGTCGCCACGCAACGCGGGTCGATATGATCGGGGCGCTCGAAGCCTAGTCTGCCGCCAAATCCTTGGCTGAAATTCGCACGCCCAAAGCATCAAGATCGGCAATCATCTGATGCTTTGGCGCTATGCTGACTCCGGCTTTGATCGCATCGAATCGTTCGCGCAAGGCTTTCTTTTCCTCGCCCTTGCAGTCGTTCCAAGGGCGGCCTTGCAAGCCCATGACCAGCACATAATAGCCGATGAAATGAGGGCGCGTTCCGGCCTGTAACAGGCGCGCATATGCCTCGTCTGCTCCCAACGCTCGCAACTCCTGAGCTGTCATAATGCCCGCTCGTGCGCAGGCTTGTTCGAATGCCGGGCCAAGATTGCGGATGGAGGAGATCGGATCAGACATGCCTTGTCTTATCCCGCCCGATGCGGCCTGTCACCCGCTCAAGGTTGTTTGCGGCTTCCCTTTCCGCTACCCAAGCATTGGAGGGGTCAAGAATGAACGATCTAAGCCTAGAGAATGTCGCGCAAAATCTGGACCTGATGAACCCGCACGAGGGGTTTGTCAACGACCCGTTCCCCTTTTACGATGCACTGCTTGAGCATGCGCCAGTATTGCGACAGCCGGACGGTTCCGTGTTGTTGTCGCGCCATGCGGATCTGGATGCCATTTATCGCAACACGACGCTTTATTCCTCGGATAAGGAGGCGGCGTTTGGCCCTAAATTCGGTGTTGGCTCGCCGTTATTCGAACATCATACAACTTCATTGGTGTTCTCCGACCCGCCTTTGCACGCGCGTGTGCGCAAGATCATGACCTCAGCCCTGACGCCCCGGGCAATCGCGCGGATGGAGCCGGGTCTGATCGAAACCGTTGATACGCTGCTGGATGATATGGCGGGCAGGGGGCAGGTTGACCTGATCGCGGATTTTGCTTCGACCATTCCGATCCAGATCATCGGCAATCTGCTGGATGTACCGATGAACGAACGCGCGCCTCTGCGCGATTGGTCGTTGGCCATCCTTGGTGCTTTGGAACCCGCTTTGACAGAAGCTCAGCTGGAAAAGGGCCACACTGCTGTTCGCGAATTCAAAACCTATCTTCAGGATCTTGTTGCCCGTCGTCGCGCAAAACCGGGAGATCCGGAAACAGATGTTCTGACACGTCTGATCCGTGGCGAAGGCGCGGATGAGATGCTGAGCGAGATTGAGCTTCTGCAAAACTGCATCTTCATACTGAACGCGGGCCACGAAACGACCACCAATCTGATCGGCAATGGGCTGGCGCTGCTTCATGACTATCCAGAACAACGCCAAAGGCTGTTGGAAGATGTCGAATTGATTGCTCCGGCGGTTGAAGAGGTCTTGCGCTTTCGGTCGCCCAACCAATTTGGCAACCGGGAAACTACGGCAGATGTTGAAATCCGAGGGCATCAGATCGCCAAGGGAACGAACCTGCATCTTTGTATCGGGGCAGCGAACCGTGATCCCGAGGTGTTCGCCGACCCGGCCCGGTTTGACATCACACGCAAACCGAACAGGCACCTAGCCTTCGCGGGCGGGCCGCATGTTTGTGTTGGCCTGACCTTGGCGCGTCTTGAAGGTCGCGTTGCATTGGGCCGGTTGTTGAATCGTTTTCCCGATTACCAGATTCAAGGAAAACGGGTGCAGGGTGGTCGCATTCGCTTTCACGGATACGCTTCCTTGCCTGCAGTTATGTAATTTTATCAAGGCTATAGTAGATGTTCTTCATGTAATTACGAATTGCGTGACAACTTCAGAGTTGTCTCAAGCCCTGGCTTCCGGTTACGCGCAAGAAATGTGCCGCCGTGCATATGCGAAATTGCCGCCACAAGCGCCAGTCCAAGACCGGCATTGCGGCCTGTCCTTGCAGGATCAAGCGTCACAAACGGCATCTGCAATCGGGGCAGATCGCTTTCGGGTACGCCAGGGCCCCGGTCGCGAACGCTGAGTAACGCATAGTCGCCGTTGTCTTGAATTTCGATGGTGATCGCTGTGCCGGGCGGGGCGTAGCGCATGGCGTTTTCAAGAAGGTTCGACAGTGCTTGAGACAGCAGAGGGCGATGGCCTTGGATTGGGTCCGCGTTTCCAACGACCTCAAGTCGGATGTTCTGATCAGACGCGACAGGTTCGTATAACTCAACCACGTCACCGACCAGTTGCAAAAGCTTTACCGGTTCAAATTGTTCGCGGCCCAGACCGGCCTCGGCGCGCGAAATCTCGGTCAGTTGGCTGAGAACGCGCAGCAGGTGATCAATCTCGCCAGACGCGCGCGCCATGTCGATCTCGCGATCTTGATCGCTTTTGCCGGGCTCAGCCAGGGATTCGACCCGTTGCCGCAGTCGCGACAGGGGAGAGCGCAGGTCATGAGCAATAGAATTGGACGTTGTGCGCAGGTTGCTGATCAGTTCTTCAATACGATCCAGCATGTTGTTCAATGTGGCCGCGACCTGATCGAATTCATCGCCCGTGCCTCGTAGAGGCATGCGCAGAGCTAAATCTCCGGAAACGATATTGTCGGCTGTATTGGCGATGTCTTTCAGTCGTGAAAACACCAGCCGGGTCAGCAGCCAGCCGGTCAATAAACTCAGCGCCAATGCCGTGGCAAGTGCCAGCGCGACAGACCGGAACAGAACCCGGTCGAATTGCTGTCTAGCCAATGAATCACGCCCGACAAGCAGCCTCTCACCACCCGGCAGCCGGACTGAAGCGGCAGAGATCGGGACATATTGATCCGTATCTTCTTTGCGAAGCTGAAGATCGACCCAGCCGCTGCCCGGAGTTATCCCTTCCGGCCAATGCGTCAGGTTGCCCGCCAGTTTCGTGCCTTGCCGACCTGTCAGCAGGTACAAGGCATCCCGCTCAGCCGCTGTCGGCAAACGGCGGTCGATGGCAGAGATCAACCCGATCATGCCACGCCGTTCATATTCATCTGCGAGGCCCGTAAGCTCGGCCTGAACGACCGAACGCGTCTCGCCTGAAATCGTGCGATTGGCCGTAAAATACACCATCGTCAGAACGGTCGCCGTCAGCAAAGTGCTAAGCACCATGCTGGCCAGAACCAACCGAGTACGAGAGTTTTTCAGCGACAGGCGCAGGTTATCCATCCGAAACCATGTATCCGGCGCCTCGGACTGTTTCAATCACCGGGTCAGCTCCGTCTTCATCAAGTTGGCGGCGCAGTTTCGAAATATGGACGTCGACCACGTTGGTGTTCGGGTCAAAGTGGTAATCCCACACACCTTCAAGCAACATCGTGCGCGAGACGACGCGGTTTTTTCGGCGCAGAAAGAACTCCAGAATTTGAAATTCGCGCGGAGTCAGGGTGATTTCACGACCGTTGCGTGTGACCTTGCGGGTCAACAGATCCATTTCGAGATCGCGGCAGGCAAGGGTCGGCGTTTCTTCGGCTTCTTGCGGTCGACGCAACAGGGCTTCGATCCGGGCATGAAGTTCCTGGAATGAAAATGGTTTGACCAGATAATCGTCTGCGCCCGCGCGGAGGCCTTTGACTCGCTCGTCCACTGCACTCATGGCGGTTAACATCAGAACAGGTGTTTTCAACCCAGCCGCACGCATTGACTTAATCAGTGATAACCCGTCCAACCCGGGAAGCATTCGGTCCAGTACGACCGCATCAAATCCGCCGTCAGTTGCGTGGTACAGGCCTTCGCGGCCATCTGATGCGACTTCGACAACATAGCCTTCTTCACCAAATCCCTTGGCAATGAAGTCCCGTGTGTCTTGGTCATCTTCAACGATCAACAAGCGTCTGCTCATGGTCAGGGCTCCTTCCCAATGGGATTTAAACACACATACTCTTTGAAAAAAACATGCCGGGTGCAAAGGTGCACCCGGCTGTTCCGGCGGCACGTGGACAATCCGTGCCTGCCAGAATAAGCGCTCCAGATTTCCCCATCATGTGGCGCGCTTAGGTGTAGGGTTAGGCGATTTCGACCGCGACGAAGATCTGGTTGCCACCGCGATTGATCAAAACCAGAGCTGGATCCGTCTTTTCGTTCTCCAGCGCTTCTTTCAAAGCGTCTGGCGTAACGGTATCCAGATTGCCCAGTCGAACGATCACATCACCACGCTGCAATCCGGCCTTGGCCGCAGGGCTTTCGGGCTCCAGATCGGTGACAACAACACCATCGACGTTCTCGGCCACGCCAATCTCGGCGCGGGCGGTTTCGGTCAGCGGTGCCACGGTTACGCCCAGCGACGTACCTTCGAACTTGTCTTCAACCACGCTATCGGTAGCCGCCGAGGCTGACTGATGCTGACCGATTGTCAGTTCGATCTGTTCTTCTTTGCCATTTCGAAGAACAGTCAGCGTGCTATCAGTACCTACCTTGGTCGTGCCAACCAGGATCGGAAGATCGCTACTGGAATCAACGGCTTCGT
Organism: Ruegeria sp. C9; assembly: GCF_056537585.1. Taxonomy (NCBI): domain Bacteria; kingdom Pseudomonadati; phylum Pseudomonadota; class Alphaproteobacteria; order Rhodobacterales; family Roseobacteraceae; genus Ruegeria; species Ruegeria sp. C9. Next base: position 17,459 of record NZ_JBQFRU010000007.1, on the reverse strand, counting down.
CATTGAAGGTCAGGATCACGTCACCTTGCTGCAGTACGCCATCGGCCGGGCTGTCAGGTACAACATCCGATACCAGCGCACCTGTTGCCGTATCGATACCCATCGCAGCAGCCAGTTCGGGGCTGACATTCTGGATCGACACTCCCAACCAACCGCGGCTGACCTCGCCGTCATCGCGCAGATCAGCCGTGATGTGATCTACAATATTCGAAGTCACCGCAAAGCCGAGTCCGACTGAGCCGCCGCTGGGCGAATAGATCGCCGAGTTCACACCGATCACCTCACCATCCATGTTGAATAGCGGACCACCCGAGTTGCCTTTGTTGATAGCAGCGTCGGTCTGGATGAATTCGGCGTAGGGGCCTTCCGAAATATTGCGCCCCTTCGCGGAAACAATACCGGTCGTAACGGTTGCATTCAGGCCAAACGGGTTGCCGATGGCGACGACGTCTTCGCCTACGCGAATGACGTCGCTGTCACCCATTTGAACGGCTTGCAGGTCTTCTCCTGCGTCGATTTTAAGCACGGCGATGTCCGTAAGCGGATCTGTACCAACGATTTCAGCTTCGAATGTGCGGTTATCGCTCAGACGTACGGTCACTTCGCTGGCGTTGTCGACAACGTGGTGGTTGGTGACGATGTATCCCGCCTTATCAAGTACAAAGCCTGATCCCAAACCCTGGCTGGGGCCTCGCTGCGGCATGTCAAATCCTTCAGGACCGCCGAACCGTTTAAAGAACTCGCCAAAGGGATGGTTTTCTAGGTCGAACTCCTGACCTTGTGTAGGGCGTGGTTTGGCATCTTGCTTGGCGGTGATCGTGACCACCGAAGGCGAGACGGTTTCGACCAGATCGGCCAGAGCCTCGTCTGCCATTGCGGGCAGGGCGGTCGTGGCCATCATGGCCGCGCCCAGTGCGGTAGCTCCCATCCAGCTGGATGTGCGTGGAATAAGCAGTGAGGATTTACGGATGCTCATTTTGACTCCTGTCTATTTCGGCGGTTGATCCCGCGCATTGAGACAGGAGATGCACTGGCAACCTTGGGATATCCTGAGAGAAATATTAAGAAACCTTAATTTCGCCACGTTTCGCCGCTTTAATGACTCCGTTCAAGGTGCTCGGGTAGCAAGAATCAGCTTGGGTGCTATGTGGCGAATCGGTGGATTGTTGCCGATAAAGTCAATAATTTCGAAAAAGCATTGAATTGATTCATTTTTGTTAACAAAGAAACGACGCTTTTGCGGTCTCAAAAATACTTCTCCTAAAAGTTGCGTGAGATGGAGTGTTCAAATTTCGAACACGCCCGTCGATGCCTTTGAAATAGGTAAGTTAGCAGTATTCTAAGTGCGCAACTGACGGAAACTTCTGGAAAAAGTATAAGACGATGCAACCATTGGTAGAATCCAGAGTGTTGCATTGTTGCTCAAAAGCCAGTGCACCTGCGCTGAAATTTACCATTTCATCCAATTTTACATTGTTTGAACGCATCGGATCAGCGACATTGGAGTTGCCCAAGTGAGGGGGGCCTTAGGCACTAGGGGGTGTCAAAGGCGCATCTCAGTCTCCATAGCGCTGAGCGGCATGTTAACGAGGGGGTCTTGTTTAGGTTCAGCAGCACAACGTCGGGAAGCCTGATTGGCGATCTGACCGCGCTTTAGAGATTGGTGAAAGTGGTAGTCCTGTTTTTGGGCATGCGACCCGGTCATTATTGACCGGGTCGCGTTTATTTGAGGGGCTGCTTTTGCGGTCGGCCCGCATTCCAACGGGTCCAATCGGCGGGTGTATCCAAATCAAGCAGCGCATTCTGGGCGGGCAGGCGATGCAGATGAACCTTGCCCTTGTAGCGTTGCACGACAATCTGCGCGCCGCTGTCACCGTTCAGTTCCGAAAGCTCTGAAAATAGAGAACGATCAAAGACGACAGGATGGCCGGGAGCGCCTTCGTCAGTAGCCCCACGCCATATCAGATTGTCAGGGTGGGTTTTGACTGATCGGAGAACGCTGTTCAGGTCTTGGGTTGTGAGGTCCGGAAGGTCCGATAACAGGATCATGACCGCAGGTGCATTTGCTGGAATGGAGGCCATTGCGCCTCTCAAACTGGCATTCATGCCTTCTTGCGCATTTGGGATTTCGACCAGTTGCACATCGAGGCCGTCCAGCACCGTATATCGGGGATGTGGGGCCGGGGGCAGGGCGATGATAACGTGACCTGCGGCAAGTGCCCGCTGAGCCACTCGGCGCAGAAGCGGCACGCCTTCAATCGGTTGCATTAACTTATCAGCACCACCCATGCGGCTGGATTGCCCGGCAGCGAGCAGGATGATGGGAATCTGGGTCATTTCGCAAGCATGCCGTCGGTGGATTAATAAGTCATCCCCGCATTCTTGCGCCATCGGGATCGAAAAGTAGGGTCGTGATGACACGCGCATTGTGCATCTGACCTAGAATTTCAATTTCAACCGCACGTCCCTCGGTGGCCTGTTCAGTCGGGAGGAACCCCATGGCAATCGACTTGCCCGCAAAGTGCGAATACCCACCAGATGTACAGAAGCCGACAACAACGCCGTCTAACCAGATCGGTTCGTACGCGTTTACATCTGCATCTGCCGCGTCGACCTCAAAAGCCACCAAGCGGCGATCAGCGCCAGATGCGCGCTCGGCCTCGGCCGCTGCTCGGCCTATGAAATCGCTGCTCTTGGAGAATGAGATAAACCGATCCAACCCGGTTTCTGCCGCTGTATAGTCGGGTGAAAATTCTCGCATCCACGAGCCAAAGAACTTGTCCAGACGCAGACTCATCATTGCGCGCATGCCAAATGGGGTCATGTCATGAGCTTGACCCGCTTGCCACAAACTCCACCAGAGTTGCCGTTGGGCCATTGGGTCGCAATAAATCTCATAACCCAGATCGCCGGTATAGCTGACACGCTGAACGATGCAGTCCGTCATGCCAATTGTCATCTTGCGCACGTCGAGGAACCTGAGCGAGTTGACTGCTTCTCGGGTGCAGGCCGACAAAACCTCGGTGGCCTTGGGGCCTGCGATCTGAAACCCATTCAACCGGTCGCTGATGTTCTCGATGCCCACGCCATGGTCCTGGTTTTGCAGGAACCAACGCATATGAAATGCCTGACTGCCGTAGGAGGCGGTCAGGTGAAAAAGGTCGTCGCCCAAGCAGGAGACGGTGAAATCCCCGATCAGCTTACCTTTATGCGACAACATTGGCGTCAGTGAAACGCGGCCTGGTTTGGGTATGCGGCCCGCCATGATGCGATCCAGCCATGCACGAGCACCGGCACCGGTAATACGGTATTTTCCGAAATTGTGGACTTCGTTGATCCCAACACCTCCACGCACGGCACGAACTTCGCGGCCGGTGGCCTCAAAGGCGTTGGAACGGCGGAACGAGGGTGTCTCGAAATCCGGTTCATCGCCCTGGGCAAAGTAGTTTGGTACTTCCAGCCCGTATTGCTGCCCCCAAACGGCACCGAGATCGCTGAAGATGTCGTACATTGGTGTGGTTCGGTTGGGACGCGCTGCAGGCAGTTCCTCGTTCGGATAAGCGACGCTGAACCGCTTCTGATAGTTCTCGATCACCTTGGGGCGCGTATAGCCCGGGCCGATCCAATCGCCAAACCGCGCCACATCCATGGCAAACACATCGCGTTCGGGTTCGCCTTCGATCATCCATTGAGCAAGGGTCAAGCCAACACCACCGCCTTGGCTGAAACCGGCCATGACACCGCAGGCTGACCAGTAGTTCCGCACTCCAGGCACCGGACCGACCAGAGGGTTGCCATCCGGGGCAAAGGTAAACGGCCCATGGATGACGGATTTGACACCCGCCTCAGCGAGAACAGGGAAGCGTTTGTAGGCGAATTCGATGCTATCGGTGATCTTGTCGAAGTCATCGGGCAGCAGTTCATGGCCAAACTCCCACGGGGTGCCGTCGACCGCCCAGGGCTTGCAGGGCTGTTCGTAAAATCCGATGCACAGTCCACGCCCTTCTTGCCGCAGGTAGCTTTCACCAGCGGGGTCCATCACATGCGGGTGCTCGCCACCTGCGTCGATGATGGCCTCGATCTCGGGTATGTTATCGGTGACCAGATATTGATGCTCCATCGGATGTAACGGGAAATAGATCCCGGCCATCGCACCGACCTCGCGCGCCCACAATCCGCCCGCATTGACGATATGTTCGGCGTGAATTGTACCCTTGTCGGTCACCACGTCCCAAGTTCCGTCCGGGCGCTGGTTGGTCTCGCGCACCATGCAATGTGTTTCGATCGTAGCCCCGCCCATACGCGCGGCCTTGGCGTATGCGTGTGTTGTACCCGACGGATCAAGATGCCCGTCCAGCGGATCATACAGTGCACCAAGGATGCCATCGGTGTTGGTGATCGGAGCAATTTTTTTGATCTCCTCTGGCCCGACAATCTCGGTCTCAAGACCCATAAATCGGTGCTTGGCGCGTTCGGCGAGTAACATGTCGAACCGGTCTTGATTGTCGGCCAGCGTGACGCCGCCGACGTGGTGCAGGCCACACGACATGCCCGTGATCTCTTCCAGCTCTTTGTACAGCCGGATGGTATAACCCTGCAGGGCGGCCATGTTTGTGTCACCGTTCAGGGTGTGAAACCCGCCCGCCGCATGCCAGGTCGAACCGCTGGTCAGCTCAGACCGTTCCAGCAGCATCACATCCGACCAACCGAGCTTGGTCAGGTGATAGAGGACCGAGCATCCGACAACGCCGCCTCCGATAACTGCGACACGGGTGGTGGTTTTCACGATGTTTCTCCCTCGGCTTTTGGCCGAGCCTGCCGAGGGCTCTGGCGTATTACTGTTCCGTTCGCGACACCGCGCGTCGTTTGCTGAATACGCATGCTGTAGGGCTTAGAGAGGACGAACCTTGAGGGCGGTGATCCTGTTGCCTTCGCGGGCCGTGACCTCAAACCGGAAACCGTGGAACGAGAATACTTGGCCCACAATGGGGATCATCTGAGCCTCGTGGATCACCAACCCGGCCAGCGTGTTGGCTTCTTCATCCGGCAGCGACCAGTCTAGCGCGCGGTTGGCGTCGCGGATGGTCATCGCGCCTTCGACCAGATACTGGCCGTCGTCAGATCGGGTAACTGGGACATCTTCGTCGATGTCGAACTCGTCTGCGATCTCGCCCACGATCTCTTCCAGAATATCTTCCAGCGTGATCAGCCCGCGCAGCGATCCATATTCGTCAACAACAAGCGCGAAATGGCTGTGCATGCGAAGAAACTCACGCATTTGGTCGTCCAGAGTGGTGGTTTCGGGCACGAAATAAGGATCGTTGGCAACCTTCGCGATGTCGAAATTCTTAAGCCGCTCTGGATCACCATCGGCGCCACCTACCTGCGCATACATTGCGCGGAACAAGTCTTTGGCGTGCACGACACCCACGATGTTTTCCTGTTCTTCACGGAACACAGGCAGGCGGGTGTGTGGGCTTTCCAGACACTGTTTCAGGATCGCCTCGGGTTCGTCATCCGCATCGATCATCTCGATATTCGAGCGGTGAAGCATGATCTCTTCCACCGCGCGGTCGCCAAGATCGAGCGCGCCCAGAATACGGTCGCGATCTTCTTTTTCGACCACACCTTCGGAATGGCCCAGTTGCAATGCGCCAGCGATTTCTTCACGGACCGCAAGGATGTTGCTATCAGGGTCGATCTGTACGCCGAACAGGCGCAATACACCGCGCACCAGCAGTCGGACGGCAGCCACCACCGGCGAGAACACCGTTACGACGACGCTGATAACGGGTGCCACCAAGGCGGCGGCTTTTTCGGCGTTGGTAATCGCGTAGGTCTTGGGCAGCACCTCGGCAAAGATCAGCACCAGAAGGGTCATCACGAGCGTCGCCAGCGCCACACCGCTTTCGCCGAACAGGCGGGTAAACAGGGCGGTTGCCAACGAAGCGGCAAGGATGTTGACAAGGTTGTTGCCGAGAAGGACCGAGCCGATCAGACGTTCGTTATCATCGGTGATTTCCAGCGCTTTTTTCGCCCCGCGCGAGCCTTTGTCAGCCTGCGCTCTCAGCTTGCCACGCGATGATGCGGTCAGCGCAGTTTCGGAGCCCGAGAAAAAGCCCGATAGGACAAGGAGAAGAAGAATGGATCCTGTCGTGATCCAGAATGCGCCATCAAGCAGAGAAGGAGTGGGTTCCATTGGTCCTAGGTTGTTCGTGTTGCTGCATTCGTTATGGGGGTGCGGGCCCGGCCAATCAAGGGGTTAGCCCTGATCTGTGGTGTCGTCTTTGGCCAGCGGGTGGTGTTCCAACACCAGTTCCGACAATCGCTCATCCAGAACATGCGTATAGATCTCGGTCGTCGCCACATCGGCATGGCCCAACAGCGTCTGGATCGATCGCAGATCCGCGCCATTGGCAAGCAGGTGCGTCGCAAACGCATGGCGTAGCGTGTGAGGTGTGACTTTTTCAGGCGAAACACCGCCTTCGATCGCCAGTTCCTTGACCAGCAGAAAGAAGCGATGCCGCGTCAAGTGCCCGGACTTCCCGCGCGACGGGAACAGGAAACGCGACGCTTGCCCCCCTTTGGAAATGGCTTTTTCCTCGGCCGTATCGCGGGCTTGCAGCCAGTCTGCCAACGCCTCGCGGGCAGGGGGGGACAGCGGAACCATCCGTTCTTTCCCACCTTTGCCGAGGACCAGCAGCATGCGGGGATCACCTCTGGCTGAACTGACCGGCAGCGACACCAGTTCTGTCACCCGCATCCCCGTCGCATAGAGCAGTTCCATCAGGCACGTGTTGCGAATTTTGTCTGCGTCGGAACGACCCGTGCGCCGCGCTGCTGCAAGCAGGCGGTCAACTTCGGGCACGTCCAGTGTCTTAGGCAATCGCTTGGGGCGCCCAGGTCCCTTGATCTGGATGGCCGGGTTGCTTTCGCGCCAGCCTTCTTCGAAAGCAAATCGATACAATTGTTTGATCGCCGACAACCGCCGTGCCCTTGTCGAGCGCGACAGGCCCTGCGCATCGCAATCGATCAGGTAACCTTCAATCCGATCGCGATCCGCTTCGGAAAAGCCCGATTTCCGACGCGTCAACCAATCAGAGAAATCTTTCAGATCCCGGCCATAGGCGAGCAGGGTGTTGGTGGCAGCGCCAAGCTCGGCAGCTTGCGCTTCGAGGAAGGTGGAAATCCACAGCTCCTGAGACGCGGGCGCGGTCATGCTCAAGCCCCGTTCAAGATCATCAACTGCAACGCGGCCCGACGTGCGGTGTCTTCAAGACCCACGCGGCGGAACGCAGCGATTGCAGCGGTCAGGTCGACCAGATTGCCGCGCGCGCCATGGGCGAACAATTGCATCGTTTCCAGAATGGCTTCGCCCAATTGATCGTTACTCAGCAGCCCGTCGATATCCGAAGGGATGGGCGCGGACCAGGCAAAGCCCTGCGAAATGGCATCCGCCAGAGGGGTTGGCGACGGCGCGCGTTGCGGATCGCCCTGTGCCAGGGCGGCCAGAAACATATTCGCATCGGAACCTTCGGGCACATCTTGCGCTGCGTCTTCATAAAGCTCGGACAACAGCAGAATACGCCACCGCAGATTCTTGGCGGCCGAACCTGATAGTTTCATTGCTGCCAGACGCGGGGCAAAAAGTTCGGCAAACGGAACCTCAAGCCCGACGGTTTTCATCTGAGCCCAGACCTCAACAAGAGTTTTGGAAACTGCCTCGGGATTTCCGGTTTCCAATGCGGTTTCGAACCGTTGGATGGCAGCCACGCGGTCCCAGACAGCACCCGAAGCAGCCGGCGAACGTTCGGTATATAGGCCAAGCAACTGATTGGGTGTCAGCGCGCCAATCCGCGTCAATCGTTCAGCAGCTTCGACCTGAGCTTTCCAGCCCGCCACATCGCGCAGATCGGCATTGGCGAACGCCCGTGGCAGTGAAGCCGTGGGCAAACGTTCACCAATGGCTTCGAACAGACGGAACGTAAGCGGATTCGGGTCGTCGGGCTGAGGAAGATACTCAGCCCCTTCGAACAATTCCGGGCTGAGAAAGCGATCGAGCAAGGCAAGCTGGTCTTCGGGAAGCACCTGCAGCGCATGAGCGGCTTCGAGCGTCAGCGCGGCTGAGGCCCAATCTCCACGACGGGCCTTGCAGAATATCTGCGCCGCGTAATCCCGAGACAAATTCGGCTGCGCGATCAGCGCGGTGCAACTCCGGTCTTCGTCACCCGTCAGCAAAGTTGCATCGAACCAGCGTTTGAAACGAGCTTGCGTATCGGTCGGACCGGCCAGCTGAACCAGAGATTGTACCGGATCGGATGCGCCCAATTGCATAAGGCGGTCCAGTCGCGCCATCAGCAATTTGTCTTCTGCCTGTCCTCCGCTCGGGGGACGTGCCTCGGAAAGGAGCAGGGTGAACAGCAGCCGCTGCATTGCGGGGTTGGACTTGACCCGCACCTGCGCGATCAGTTCCGCCAACCGATCCGCATCGCTGTTCTGCCACAAGTTGACCGGCAGACCTGTGACGGAAGAGGCCACCAAACCCAGCGGTGGCGACAGCGCCTCAAGCGGGGTGACCTGAATATCCGGCTGCAACCCTGTCTGGGTCACAGGCGGTTCCATCAGCACTGTGCCCGGTAGATTTTCTGGGGGGTCGGTCAGCCAGTCAATGATCGACAAGGGCTCCGTCGATTGTGCGTGCGCAGTTCCGGCTAGAAAAACCGCCAGAAGAGTGGTTCTAGTCGGCATTCAAGATGACCGGTTCGCGGACTTCACTTTGAGGAGCGGAAAAGTCCGCACCAAAAAACGGCCCGACATAGGCATACCCAACCAGCCCGATGAAACACAGGCAGATGAGGTAAATCAGGAACTTGATTAAACGGCCCATGGGTGAACGCTGCCTCAATTTTTGCTTTTGCCCAAGTTATAACTAGCATTTTTCTTAAGATCACGTCATTCACGACGAAATGAGCGAAATTAAGCATAACACGGTGCGTTCCGACACAGCGGCGCAGTTTCAACTGCACAAAACCGTCGTTTTGGTCGGAATGATGGGGGCTGGAAAGACTGCGGTGGGCCGGGCTCTGGCGGCTCGACTCGGTGTTCCCTTTCTCGATAGCGATTCCGAGATCGAATCGGCGGCCAACATGACCATCCCCGAGATCTTTGCCCGCGATGGTGAGGCGTTCTTTCGCAGCAAGGAAAGTCAGATCATCGGGCGGCTTCTGGACGAGGAAAAAGGCATCCTGTCGACTGGGGGCGGCGCGTTTCTGGCAGAGGGCAATCGAAAAATGATCTCAGATCGCGGTGCATCTGTTTGGTTGCGGGCCGATCTGAACGTGTTGTGGAATCGCGTCAAACATAAAGACACGCGCCCATTGCTGCGTACGGCAGACCCGTATGCAACGTTGCGCGGTTTGTACGAGGCGCGCGTGCCGATCTATGAACAGGCCGATCTGGTGGCTGACTCAGATGGCGAAACCGCAATCGAAGATATGGTGGATCGGGTGATCGCTGCATTGGTGACGCGCCCTGATATTTTGGAACGAATTTAATGCATCAAACCGTACATGTTGATCTGGCCGAGCGTTCATATGATGTTGAGATCGGTCCCGGCCTTTTGGCGCAATCTGGGGAACGGATTGCTCCACTGATAAAGCGTAAGCGTGTCGCGGTTCTGACGGATGAGACTGTCGCGGGCCTGCATCTGGATGCACTGCGTGAAGGCCTGGCCTCAGCCGGGATCGGGATGAATGCTCTGGCACTGCCAGCGGGTGAGGCCACCAAAAGCTGGCCGCATTTTGAGCGCGCGGTAGAATGGTTGCTGGCGGAGAAGGTCGAACGGAACGACATCGTCGTTGCGCTAGGTGGGGGTGTGATCGGTGATCTGGTGGGATTTGCTGCAGCAGTGATGCGGCGCGGGGTACGCTTTGTTCAGATACCGACTTCGCTGCTGGCACAGGTCGACAGCTCGGTTGGGGGCAAGACCGGGATCAATGCGCCACAGGGCAAGAACCTGATTGGAGCGTTTCACCAGCCGTCACTGGTGTTGGCCGACACGGACGTGCTGGGCACGTTACAGGCGCGGGACTTTCTCGCCGGATACGGCGAAGTCGTCAAATATGGACTGTTGGGCGATGCCCAGTTCTTTGAGTGGCTTGAAGACAACGGGCCTCTGTTAGCATCCGGCGACATGGCGGCGCGCGTGCAGGCCGTCACACGCTCGGTTCAGATGAAGGCCGATATCGTGGCACGCGACGAGACCGAGCAGGGCGACCGGGCGCTGCTCAATCTGGGTCATACTTTCTGCCACGCACTTGAGGCTGCAACCGATTATTCTGATCGATTGCTGCACGGTGAAGGTGTCGCCATCGGCTGTGCGCTGGCGTTTGAAACTTCTTCTCGGTTGGGGCTTTGCCCGCAAGAAGATCCAAGCCGTGTCAGGGCGCATTTGCGCGCCATGGGCATGAAGACTGATCTGGCCGATATTCCGGGTGAATTGCCGGATGCAGAAACACTGGTCGATCTGATGGCGCAGGACAAAAAGGTCGTGGATGGCCAGTTGCGTTTCATTATGGCACGAGGCATCGGGCAGGCATTCGTCACTTCAGAAGTGCCGCGCGAGACAGTGGTCTCGGTGCTTGATGATGCGCTGGCCGCCTGCTGAGATTCAGCGCCCCTGGATTACCATCAGCTCGCCGATGTTTTCGCGGGTGATATAGCCAACCATGTGTCCCGATTTGGTACAAACAGCAATTGCGGGTGCACCTTTATGCAGGCCATTCAGAACTTGGTCCAACCCGCTGGTGAGCGCGACTTGTGGTATGTTCTTATCCATAATCGACGCTGCAGGCTCGGATCGGGGATGGTCGCTTGCTAACGCTGCGAACAGTCGGTCACGGGTGACAAAACCCAAAAGGCTGCCATCCTCGGCCAAGACGGGAAACTCGTGCTGGGTCGTATGAATGACCGCTTGAGCCGCCGTCGCCAACGTATCATCGGGCGACAACGCCTTGAACTCGGTGATCATCGCATCCCGGGCCTTAACACGCCGCGCAACCGAACGTAGCGCAACGTCCTGGTTTTCGGAATTCGCGGCAATGAAGACAAAGACGGCGATCAGAACCAGTATCGGGTTGCCAGAGGTCAGCCCCAGAAAGCCAAGCCCGACCGCTACGATCTGACCGCCAAGGGCGGCGATCCGCGTGGCCTTGGCACGTTCCATCTTCATACATAGCAAGGCGCGGAATACACGCCCGCCGTCCATCGGAAATGCCGGGATCATGTTGAAGGCCGCCAGCAGCAGATTCACATAGGCCAGACGGCTCAATAGGTTCGTGCCTGCCGAGTCGATCTGGGCCAGCGATCCAAGTTGTATCCCCGCGCCTAAAACCACAAGGATGGCCCAGATGACGACGTTTACGGCCGGGCCTGCTAAGGCGACCCAAACCTCCTGCATCGGTTTTTCTGGCATCCGCTCAAGACGTGCCAGTCCACCGATTGGCAGCAAAGTGATATCAGGGGTGCGAATGCCGTATCGCCTTGCCATGAGCGCGTGACCGAATTCATGCGCGACGACACAGGCAAACAAAGCCAGAACGAACAGGATGTTGTTGAGCGCAGCGGGCCAACCGCCGCTGGAATACGCCGCAAAACCAACCCAGGCGAGCAGCAGGAAGAAGGTGACATGGACCCTCAGTTCCGAGCCGAGCAATCGGCCAAGTGAGAAGGACCATGCCATGTTGTTTCTCCGTTTGGTTTAGAACGGAATCTCGTCGTCATCGATGCCGCCGGATGCAGGGGCAGGGGCGCTGGACTGACCGCCATAGGGATCACCATAGCCTCCTCCGGCCTGACCACCGCCATAGCCACCACCGCCGCCACCGCCTTCACCGCGGGCATCCAGCATAGTCAGCTCGCTGCGGTAAGGGCGCAGGACAACCTCAGTCGAATAGCGATCCTGCCCCGACTGATCCTGCCACTTGCGGGTCTCTAACTGGCCCTCGACATAGACTTTGCTGCCTTTACGCAAATACTGCTCGGCAACGCGAACCAGAGGTTCCGAGAAGATGGCGACCGTGTGCCATTGGGTTCGATCCCGACGCTCACCAGTGTTGCGGTCTTTCCATGTCTCTGACGTTGCGATGCGCAGGTTGCACACCTTACCACCGTTCTGGAACGACCGCACCTCGGGGTCGGCACCGAGATTACCGATCAGAATGACCTTGTTGACTGAACCCGCCATATATTCCCTCGTTTTACTCTGACTGGATGGCGCCCGAATCTGGCGCTGTATTCTGCTGCCGACCCTATACGGGCTACGACTTGGTTGAAACATGATTGATCGTGCAACGGTGAGCAGGAAAACATTAGGACTGTCTTAACCAAGCTTTCATTTCCGGCTGATTTAACTATAATCTGATTGGTTGTTGAGGGTGCAGGATTGGCATTAATGCGTTTTCTGGTCGGTGGTATCTCGGTATTGGGTCTTTGTCTGACGTCGTTCGCGACGCAGGCAGAAACGCTGTCCACCAAGAATCGCAAGGCGATATTCCTCAAACAATCCAAGGTTTTGGATAATCGGGCCGCTACGCAATATCGCGGCTCTGAACGGCTTAAACCCAAGACCGAGCGTGGGAAATTCGTCAAGCGTTACACTGGTAACTATCGGGGCCAGTATCTCGATCATGCCAGAAAAGCAGCGCGGCAACATAATGTGCCGGAAGAACTTTTCCTGCGACTTGTTCAACAAGAAAGCGGGTGGAACCCGAATGCCAAATCCCACAAAGGGGCCTTGGGTCTTGCGCAACTGATGCCCCAGACCGCGCGGCTGCTTGGCGTCAATCCGCACGATCCGATCCAGAATCTGGAGGGTGGTGCGCGTTATCTTTCCTGGCAATACCGCAAGTTCAAGTCCTGGCGCCTTGCACTGGCAGCTTACAATGCAGGGCCCAAAGCAGTTGAAAAGCACGGCGGAATTCCACCCTACAAGGAAACCCAGAACTACGTAAAAGTGATCTGGGGGGGCTAGCTGCGCCGCAGCGTGTCTGTTTCTTGATCTACCGCCAAACGCTGTCCTAGTCTGATTGGATAACCTTTCGGACTTGTGCGAATTACGATGATCCAAGATCGACCCAACATACCACCCGAAACAATGGCGAACTGGCAGCGTTTGGTCGACCTTGTTTCGCAGCTGGCCGATGTGCCCGCCACTTTGATCATGAAGACCGAAGCGCCGGATCATGCGGTTCTGATCACATCGGATCATCCAGAAAACCCATACCCGGTCGGCATGAATTTTCGACTGAACCCGAAGCTCTATTGTCAGGGCGTTCTGGAACGCGACGGCGAATTTGTTGTCGAGGACGCAACCTGTGACCCGGCTTGGAGCGACAATGAGGACATGGAGCATGGAATGTCCTTCTATATCGGTTTTCCGCTGAAGTGGCCGGATGGTTCGGTATTCGGAACAATCTGCGTCTTGGACCGTCACCGCAATCGCCGAGCCTTGTTGTTTCGTGAAGGTTTGGCACAGTTTGCGCGCATGGTTGAATCGGATTTGGCTTTGATCCAAGAGGTTTACCTGCGCCGAGCGCTGGAAGTGAAGTTGAATGAAACTCTGGCGCAACTGGAGCACCGCGTTGCGGCGAGGACGCGGGAGCTGCAGGAAACAAACACGGCGCTACGGGTGCTGTTGACCAGTTTGGACGACGATCGGAAAGACCGGGATCAGGATATCGTAGATCAGGTTCGCACGATGGTGTTGCCATATCTGGACAAGTTGCGCGGGCTATTGACCGAAGGCGACGCCTCGCAAGTTTATCTGGAATTGGCCGAGCGTAATCTGCAAGAGATTACTTCAATGATTTCCGACAAGCTTTCGGATGCGTTTTCGGTCATGACGCCGACCGAGATCGAAATTGCTCAGCTGGTCATGTCGGGCAAAACCACGAAAGATATCGCCCGGGTGATGTCGCGCGAAACTTCTACAATTGATTTTCATCGTAACAATATTCGTCGAAAACTTGGCCTCGAAGGCCGTGACCAGAACTTGCGAAGCCATCTTTTGTCGATTTCGTGATTTCTGAATATGGGGATTTCCCCCATATTCCCCCCCGATTTTTCTGATCTGAGCAACCTGTGCCACGCGCGCTAGGCTGGTCGCAAGGGTGCGGACCAAGCCGGGCCTTTTCAACTCGGGAGGATAAAAAATGGATCGCAAAGATCTGAAACCCACAATTCTAAACGGAGAACGCGACACATTGGCAAGTGGTCTGTCGCGTCGATCGTTCTTTATGGCTGCCGGGGCCGCCGGTGTCGGTGCAGGGGCCTCACTGTTGGGTAGCAAACCGGCCGAGGCGCAATCGCAGGCCTGGCTGCAGCCTGGCAATAATAACCACGTAATCGATCTACAGGGCTCGACTGGTCAGGCAAGCACGGGAGCGGTTGGAATCGATTATTACGGTCACTGCGCGATTAAAATCACCTCTCCAAACGGAGCGACCGTGTTGTTTGATCCTTGGCGCGATGATCCCTCCGGCGCATGGGGCCTGTGGTTCCGCAACGAGTTCCCGCAGATCCCAGTTGATATCACTATGTCCACTCATGCTCATTTTGACCATGACGCTATCGAGCGGCCAAGTTCCACAATGGTTTTAGACAGGATGGCGGGCAATTTTGAATTTGCTGATCTTAAGATCACAGGTTTTGCTGACAAACATGCCTGCGTTGCGCCGGGTTGGTACGAATGGACCAACGCCTTGGCCGAGTTTGGCGCGGAAGCTTGTCCGCCCAACAACGTCGGACATATGGATATGGTGGTCTACCTTGTCGAAACCGGAGGCATTCGCACCTTGATCTGGGGCGACAACCGCCACAATCCGCCTCAGGAGTTCTGGGATGCTATAGGACAGGTAGACGTGCTGACTTTGCCCGTCGACGGATCGGAACACATCCTTAGCTTCGATCAGGGCAACGATATTGTCGCCAAGCTCAAGCCCAAGATCATCATCCCGACGCACTACCTCAATGAGGTTACGTCATACACGCTTACGACGCTGCAGGCCGCAGACGATTGGGTCAAAAGCCAGCAGAGTTACAAGATGCTCGACAGCGCCAGTCTAAAACTGGAAGCCGGAGATGTGGCGGGTATGAATCAGGAGTTCATGCACTTCGGCAACAACGTGATGACGGGCTGATTACGATCAGAAACTGCCACTCACCCACGACCTGCGTCGCCTGTCTCCCCACTAAACGTGACGCAAATTGAAAGGGCCGGTCTTTGACCGGCCCTTTTCTTTCGTTTGCGCGGATCTATTCGGCCGCAATTTTGATAACCGGCTCCATTTTGGACAGAATGTCTTCGGCAAGGTGACATTTCACCTGATGACCATCCGCAAGTGTTTGCACCGGAGGCACATGGGATTCGCATCGCCCATCCGGCACTTCTGATTTCCAGCGACAGCGTGTTTGGAACGGGCAACCCGGCGGCGGGTTCATGGCCGAGGGGATATCGCCCTCAAGCACGATGTGCTGTTTTTCGATCGATGTGTCCGCGATTGGAACCGCACTTAGCAATGCCTCAGTGTAGGGATGATAGGGTGGGCTAAAGACCTGATCGGTGGTGCCCAGTTCAACCACATGCCCCAGATACATCACCATCACACGGTCACTGAGATAGCGTACGATTGAAAGGTCGTGACTGATGAACAGCAGCGTGGTTTTGTGCTCGCGCTGAATCTCCATCAACAGGTCCGTAACGGCAGCTTGTACGGATACGTCCAGCGCCGAAACCGGTTCATCCGCAACCACGATCCGTGCATCACCGGCAAAGGCGCGGGCGATACCGACGCGCTGCTTCTGACCGCCTGATAGCTGGCGTGGCATCCTGTCCGCGAAGGCGCGGGGCAATTTCACGAGATCCAGCAGTTCCAGCATCCGCTTCTTGCGATCGGCCTCGGAGTCACCGACGCCAAAGATTTCCAGCGCCCGGATGATTTGACGGCCTACGGTCATCGACGGGTTCAGCGTGTCGAACGGGTTCTGAAACACCATCTGCACTTCGCCAACGGTCTTGGCGTCGCGTTCTTCGATGGGCACGTCCTCGATATTGCGGTTGTCCAGCAGGATCTGCCCGTCGGTGGCCGTTTCCAGCCCCATCAAGACCTTCGCAAAAGTGGATTTGCCGCAACCGGATTCGCCGACAATGGCAAGCGTCTCGGATTCATGCGCTTCAAAGCTTAGCGTCTCATTGGCCTTGACCACTTTGGTCTCACCACCGCCGAACAATGCATTCGCAGCCACCTCATAGTATTTCTTGAGGTTGTCCATTTTTAGAACAGTCCGGCCAATCTCGCCTTTCTCTTTCTGCTCACCAACGGTGATTGGCGCGTTCCAGTCGATTTCCTGAAATTTCAAGCATCGCGTATGGTGTCGGTCGTTGCCCGGTACCGCCTCCATCAGGATATCCTTAGCGTCACAGCGACCTTCTTCGAAATAGTCGCAGCGCGGACCAAAGTTACAGCCCGGAGGCCGCTCATGGGGCAGGGGAAAGTTCCCAGGTATGGCGACCAGTGGGCGCGAGTTCTTGTCAGCGCCCGGCAGCGGGATCGAGCGGAACAGCGCCTGCGTATACGGGTGCTGCATCTCGTCGAATACATCCTTGATCGAGCCGCGCTCGACGGCCTCACCTGAATACATCACGCACAGCCGGTCGCAGGTTTCCAGCACCAGACCCAGATTGTGCGAAATGAACAGCATCGAGGTGCCGTATTTCTTGCCCAGATCCTTGACCAACTCGACCACGGCGGCCTCGACCGTCACGTCCAGAGCGGTTGTTGGCTCATCCAAGATCAACAAGGCAGGTTTCGACATCAGCGCCATCGCAATCACGATCCGCTGCTGCTGACCGCCTGACAGCTGATGTGGGAACGAGTTCAGCATCCGCTCAGGGTCGGGCAGGCGTACATCGGTGACCACTTCCAACGCACGAGCAAAGGCCTCTTCTGCACCAACACCCTCATGAATCATTGGCACTTCCATCAGCTGTTTGCCGATCTTCATCGCCGGATTCAGCGATGCCATCGGCTCCTGATAGATCATCGCGATTTCATTGCCACGAATGTCGCGCAGCTCCTCAGTGGTCATTTCACCCAGATCACGCCCCTTGAACTTGATCGAGCCACCGACGATGCGGCCATTCTTGCCCAAATCCTGCATGACACCCAACGCCACGGTAGATTTCCCACAACCTGATTCACCCACCAGACCGACGGCTTCGCCGGGTTGCACACTGACCGAGAAATCCATCACGGCAGGGATCTCACGAAGGCGGGTAAAGAAGGAAATCGAAAGCTTGTCGATCTCCAGGATTGGCCCGTCATAATCCGCCAGTTTGTTCATCTTATTACTCCTCGCGAGAGTCCGGGGGTTCCCCTTCATCTGGCTAAAAATATCTAGGG
>NZ_JBQFRU010000006.1:0-397012 GCF_056537585.1 Ruegeria sp. C9 | reverse complement strand
TCTACTTCCGTACAACTGACGTGACCGGCACCGTGACCCTGGCGGCTGGCACCGAGATGGTTATGCCCGGCGACAACGTCGGCTTCACCGTCGAGCTGATCGCCCCGATCGCGATGGAAGACGGCCTGCGCTTTGCGATCCGCGAAGGCGGCCGCACCGTCGGCGCCGGCGTCGTCTCGAAAATCATCGAGTAATTCGCGTAAGCGAATATACAAAGAAAGGGCGTCCCTCGGGGCGCCCTTTTTCGTTTTTGCCTAAGCCAACAGTAATGCTAACTTCTTTCGTATTGAGACATTGCAATTAGAAAGAGGTCATAAGATGCACTTTTGGGCGCGTTCAGTTTGTCTTGTCGCAGCGGTTGCTTTCTCATCTACCTCTGCGTCCTCACAACAGATTGCGGATCGGATCTATTTGGGCGGGCCAATTGTAACGATGAACGATACGGCTCCGTCCGCCGAAGCTGTCGCAGTCAAAGACGGGCGCATTCTTGCGGTCGGGTCGCTATCTGACTTGTCGGTGCATCAGGGTGAGGAAACCGAAACCTATGATCTGGAAGGGCGCGCGATGCTTCCGGGTTTCGTTGATAGCCACGGACATGTCGTCATGGGCGGCCTGCAAGCCCTGTCCGCTAACCTTCTTGCGCCACCGGACGGGGATGTCATTGATATCGCCAGTCTGCAATCCACGCTGACTGACTGGGCCGAGGAGAATGCGCAAGCCGTTGAGCAGGTCAAAATGATCATCGGTTTTGGTTACGATAATGCTCAATTAAAGGAACTCCGTCACCCAACACGACAAGAGCTGGACATTGTGTCTGAGGACTTGCCGGTCGTCATTATTCATCAGTCTGGGCATATAGGTGTCGCAAACTCGAAAGCTTTGGAATTAGCTGGTATAACGGCGGCTTCCGAAGCACCTCCGGGCGGGGTGATCCAACGCGATGAGGCCGGAGAGCCAAACGGTGTTCTGGAGGAGTACGCGTTCTTTTCTGTTCTCGTTCCCTTGGTGGGAAATCTGGGTGAAGAGGGTCTGGCAGCATTTGCCCGAGCTGGAACCGACCTTTGGGCAAAGTTTGGATATACGACCGGGCAGGAAGGCCGATCATCAGGTCAGATTGTCGAGGTTCTCAGGAAAGTTGCTGCGGAAGAAGCTCTTCCAATCGATGTAGTAGCCTTCCCGGATGTTCTTGAGTCGAAAGAGTTTATTGGTGCGAACACTTCGAAAAGCTACGAAAACAGGGTTCGGGTCGGGGGCTGTAAACTTACAATTGATGGCTCGCCGCAAGGTTTCACCGCTTTAAGGGATCGACCCTATTATGATCCGGTTGGGAACTATGCTGCCGGCTACGCAGGATACGCAGCCATCACGATGGAGCAACTCCAGGACGCGGTGAATTGGTGTTACGACAACGATTTCCAAATCCTCGTGCATTCCAACGGTGAAGGGGCATCTGACATGCTGATTGCTGCACTCGAAGAGGCACAGATCAAGTATGGCGATCCTGGCAACCGCCCAGTTCTGATTCACGGTCAGTTTCTTCGCGAGGATCAAGTCGCAAGCCTTAAGCGCCTTGGTGTGTTTCCGTCGCTCTTTCCGATGCATACGTTCTATTGGGGCGATTGGCACCGGGATCATACGGTCGGGCCGATAAACGCAGAAAATATTTCGCCTACAGGATGGCTGCACGAGCGTGGCATGAAGTTCGGCACGCATCACGATGCGCCGGTCGCCTTTCCGAACAGCATGCGTGTTCTCGCCGCGACGGTAACCCGCCGCACACGGTCTGGTGACATTTTGGGTCCCCATCAAAGAGTCGACGTTATGACCGCCTTGAAAGCCATGACAATCTGGCCCGCCTGGCAGCATTTTGAAGAAGACGAGAAGGGGTCTATCGAAGTTGGAAAAGTCGCGGACTTTGTGATTTTGTCGGACGATCCTACTGCCGTCGATCCGGAAACACTGGCGGAGCTTGAAGTGCGTGTAACGATTAAAGGCGACGAGGTGGTCTATGAAGCGGAAGGCGATGTCAGAGAGGGAAATCTGCAATTCTCGCCATTTTCAAATGACCCTGTGATTGCACACCTTTTCATGCACGCGGTCTATCAAGGCATGAAGGTTGAAGCCCCGTGGCTTGTTAGGAACTAGCCTGTGGGTTTTGGGAACTGAGACGTCACCGAATTGGTTTTATCCGGCGACAGCTTTGGCTTCACCGTTGAGCTGATCGCGCCGATCGCGATGGAAGACGGTCTGCGCTTCGCGATCCGCGAAGGCGGTCGCACTGTCGGCGCCGGTGTTGTGTCGAAAGTCATCGAGTAATCACGGTAGGTCGGGGTTCAGCCCGGCACATCGGTGAGCCTAAGTAGGCCGCTCCAAAAGGGGCGGCCTTTATTACTTTTAGAGATTGAACACAGTCACTATTGAAACCACAATCTGGCAGTCTCTTTTTTAACCGACCAATCCTTTGAGAGAAGATGATTTGGACATGTCCAAAAAGCCGCGCTTTGCGATGTCAATTTTTTCAAGTTTAGTATTTTGGATTGGAACTTTAGCCCCGAACGTTTTGGTGTCCGCGCCATCCAGTGATGCGCAGGTATATAGCGCCTTAAAAAGCATGGGTTACTCAAACATTCTCATTGAAGGATGTAGTGTTTCGTTTTCGAGAATGATTGTGCCAACCAAAAGCAACGACTACCTAATCAAGTATGATCGATACGTTAACCTTCGCACACTTGATTTCAGTGATGCGTATGAAATTAGCGTTAGGGAAACTGACAACGGATATCTGCACATCGCCGTGGTGCCTCTTAACAAAAACTATTATCAGCACGAAACTCAAATACTTAACTTCAGAAGTTGGGTAATACGCAATTATCCAAACTCGAATTGGCCATACACTGACACAGGAATTGAAATTCAATCAGCTGCAAAAATTGAAGCCAAATTATGGAACATACTGCCTCAGGTTAAGCTCTTGAATCGATGGACTAAGCATAGTGCGAAGGGTTCATTGACATTACTTCCGCCTGAATTTCGGATGACTTATTTTGAACGCAACAACGTAGTTGAGTTCATGGATGCAATTGTTGAACAAGCAAAATACTATCATTGCTCTAACCTTGATGACGAGGGCGACGCATAGGCAGAGCGTATGTGGGTGAGTCTCTTTCGCTCAGCTAGCAAATCGAGACTTCGTTGATCCGTCTCGTTGAACTCTATTCTGTCAGACTGACGATATCTGATTTCCCCCTTGCCAAACCCCAACAACCCCACTAATACGCGCGAGTTCTCATCAAGAACATCAAGGCGGGGTGATTCCCGCCTTTTGGGTTCGATGAGGGTTGGCGATGCGCGTCTGTCCTCCTCTCAACCTCAACGCCTGATAAAAGGCTGTATCTATGCAAAGCCAAAACATCCGTATTCGGCTGAAGGCATTTGACTATCGCGTTCTGGATGCCAGCACGCAAGAGATCGTCAACACTGCCAAGCGGACCGGCGCGAACGTGCGCGGCCCGATCCCGCTGCCGAACAAGATTGAGAAGTTCACGGTTCTCCGTGGCCCTCACGTTGACAAGAAATCCCGCGACCAGTTCGAGATCCGTACGCACAAGCGTCTCTTGGACATCGTTGATCCGACCCCCCAGACCGTTGACGCGCTGATGAAGCTCGACCTCGCTGCTGGTGTGGACGTCGAGATCAAGCTGCAGTCGTAAGATCGGAGGGTATAGATTATGCGCTCTGGTATTATCGCAAAAAAAGTTGGCATGACCCGCCTGTTCATGGAAGATGGCAAGCAGATCCCTGTGACCGTTCTCCACCTGGACAACCTGCAGGTCGTTGCACAGCGCACCGCTGACAAAGACGGCTACACTGCCGTTCAGCTGGGCGCCGGTGCTGCCAAAGCAAAACGCACCTCGAAGGCCATGCGCGGTCACTATGCCGCTGCCAAGGTCGAGCCCAAGCGTAAGCTGGCCGAGTTCCGCGTCTCCGAAGATGGCCTGATCGATGTGGGCGCCGAGATTTCGGCGGAACACTTCCTGGAAGGTCAGAAGGTTGACGTTTCGGGCACCTCGATCGGTAAAGGCTTCGCCGGTGCGATGAAGCGTTGGAACTTTGGTGGTCTGCGCGCCTCGCACGGTGTTTCGATCAGCCACCGTTCGCACGGTTCGACCGGTCAGTGTCAGGATCCGGGCAAGGTGTTCAAAGGCAAGAAGATGGCCGGTCACATGGGCGCTGCCCGTGTAACCACCCAGAACCTGGAAGTCGTCAAAACCGACGCCGACCGTGGTCTGGTCTTCATCAAAGGCGCCGTTCCCGGACCGAAATCGGGCTGGGTCACCGTCAAGGACGCCGTCAAGAAGAAAGCACCGGAAGGCCTGCCTTTCCCGGCTGCTGTGAAATCGGCTGCAACCGAAGCACCTGCGGAAGAAGCTCCCGCGGAAGGTGGTGAAGCATGAAACTTGATGTAATCAAACTGGACGGCGGCAAGGCCGGCAACATCGAGCTGGATGCAGACCTGTTCGGTCTCGAGCCGCGCGCGGACATCCTGCACCGTGTGGTCCGTTGGCAGCGCAACAACGCGCAAGCTGGCACCCACAAGGTCAAGACCCGCTCGGAAACCAGCTACTCGACCAAGAAGATCTATCGCCAGAAGGGCACCGGTGGCGCACGCCATGGTGACCGTAACGCGCCGATCTTCCGTGGTGGTGGCATCTACAAAGGCCCCGTCGTGCGTTCGCACGGCCACGACCTGCCTAAGAAGTTCCGCAAGCTTGGCCTGCGCCACGCTCTGTCGGCAAAAGCCAAGGCAGGTGAGCTGGTTGTGATCGAGAGTGCCGAAGCCGAAGGCAAGACCGCCGCTCTGGCCAAACAGGTTGCAAACCTGGGCTGGAAACGTGCTCTGGTCATCGACGGCGCGACCGTGAACGAAGGGTTCCTGAAAGCGTCCAAGAACATCGAAGGTCTGGATATCCTGCCGTCGATGGGCGCAAACGTCTATGACATCCTCAAGCGTGACACTCTGGTGCTCACCAAAGCGGCTGTCGAAGCACTGGAGGCTCGTCTGAAATGAGCGCGAAGGCAGAACACTACGACGTGATCCGCAAGCCGGTCATCACCGAAAAGTCGACCATGGCGTCCGAAAACGGCGCGGTTGTCTTTGAAGTGGCGATCGATAGCAACAAGCCGCAAATCAAAGAGGCCGTTGAGGCTCTGTTTGGTGTGAAGGTCAAAGCGGTGAACACCACCGTGACCAAAGGCAAGGTCAAGCGGTTCCGCGGCCAGCTGGGCCGTCGCAAAGACGTCAAAAAAGCATATGTGACCCTGGAAGAGGGGAACACCATCGACGTGAGCACCGGTCTTTGATCCGACGCTTACTGCGACTATTCACGGCCCCGGCGGTTCAACCCGCCGGGGCCGATTTCGTTTCAGACCTTGAAACTGCGCGTCAGCAGGTGTTGGAGAAGATGCGGGCTTTCAGCGCCGAGCCCTATTTTCAGATCGCCGATGAAAAGCTGGGGCTTTTGTCGGTTTTCGACGATCTGAAATACGACCGCGCGGATGTGGACATGATCTCTCCGGCGATGCGCAATCATGTGGTCGGTAAGCTTGGTCCGCTGGGGTTTCGCCAGACCTCGGGTACGGTGTTGGAACACGTCGAGGCCGAGATGCGTGTGCACATCCCCAAGTTCCACGCCCTCGGTGCGTCGCCCTTCGACATCACGCGCTATACTGAGAAACGCCCGCAGGATTACTGTCTCCTTACGCCCACACAGGTGGCCTGCCAGTACGTGGATCACTACGTGCTGGACGAAGCGGTGCAGCGGATCGAGACGTTAATTACGAAGCACCCGATCAACCTGCTCAAACTGGCGGATTATCTGGAAGGCAAACCCAAGCACCGCGCATTTCGCGAGGTTTTGGGTCATATCAAACTCAAGCAACGTATCGCGGTAGAGTCTGAGCCGCTCTGCAGAAGGCGGTCGTTGGGGTAAGAGTTGCGTTGACTCATCAGAAACGCTTCAGAAGCACGTGCAACCCTGGAAGAGAGACCACACATCGATATATCCGGCGGTCCGTGATTGGACGCGTCTTTGGGGAGAGGTAAGTGGCGTGCTCATGGGGGTTGTTCTTACGCGGCGACACAAAAATTTGAGCGCTAAACTCTCATAATTTGCACAATTCGCTTGCTATGTCGCGCGGGTAGTCTATCCGGCTTCCAACAAACAAAAGACATGGCAGGCGCATGACCGAAACCTCTCTCTCGACCCGGGAAAACCCGGATAGAACTGCCGCGCGGGATTGGGTTTCGACGCTTGCCAAATACCGCGAACCTAATCAATGGCGCAGTTCCTTTGAGCTGGGTGTCAGCATTATCCCATTCTTTGTGCTTTGGGCGCTGTCCTGGATGGCATTATCCATCAGCTACTGGCTGGCATTTGCCATTGCGGTCTTGAATGCGGCCTTCCTGCTGCGCCTGTTTGCGATCCAACACGATTGCGGGCACGGGGCGTTCTTCAAGAACCGGACAGTCAGCGACTGGGTTGGACGGGTGATCGGGGTGCTGACCCTTACACCTTATGATGTCTGGCGCCGCACTCATTCTTACCATCACAACAGTTCGGGTAACTTGGACAAGCGGGGAATGGGGGATATCCACACGCTGACAGTGGCTGAGTACCAATCCAAGTCTCCCATGAACCGGTTCTGGTATCGCGTTTACCGCAATCCGGTCACACTGTTCGTACTTGGTCCCGGCTATTTGTTCCTGCTCCAAAACCGTCTGCCCTTGGGTTTAACTGGTAGCGCTCGGTTCTGGGTCAGCGCGATGGGCACCAATATAGCTATTCTGACCGCACTTTTTGCTGTCTACTACTATGGCGGCTTGATGCCGGTCCTACTGATTTTTCTGCCCTCAACCCTGATTGCGGCAACTGCAGGAGTATGGCTGTTTTATGTTCAGCACCAATTCGAAGAAACGCATTGGGAATCGGACAAGGATTGGCAGTTGCACGAGGCGGCCCTGCACGGAAGCTCGCATTATGTTCTGCCGCCGGTGCTACAGTGGTTCAGTGCCAATATCGGCATCCACCACGTGCACCATCTGTACAGCCGCATTCCGTTCTACCGCCTGACCGAAGTGCTGCGCGATCACGACGAGTTGGCAAACAGCAACAGGATGACCATTCGTGAGAGCATTGCCAACGCGCGGTTGCACCTGTGGGACGAAAAACACCGCCGCCTGTTGTCCTTCGCCGAGGTTCGCGCATTGTATCAGTGAGTGGCAAGTTACCCGAGTTCTTCCGGCCGAATAAGTAATACCCACTGATCGCGCGACTTGCGAAATTGAAACCTGGGGCAAATGTTGCGGTGACTTTTTCTTTGGTTTCCATAAGAATCTTGGGCCGCACCCTATAGACACCCATCCCCAACACTGCTACACGCTCCCAATCTTGCGGCCTCGGATTCGTTCCGGGGCCTCTGATATTTGTAACCGGGGACCTTCGGGGCCCTATACCCTTGGCACCTACGGGGGCCTATCACATAGCGGGGAAATCCCTGCACTTGCTAAACGGAAGACAGAAAGCATGGCACTCAAGTCGTACAAGCCGACGACGCCGGGCCAGCGCGGGCTGGTGCTGATCGACCGTTCGGAGCTTTGGAAAGGACGTCCGGTCAAGTCTCTCACTGAGGGTTTGACCAAATCGGGCGGCCGGAACAACACCGGACGGATCACTTCACGCCGCCGCGGCGGTGGCGCAAAGCGTCTCTACCGGATCGTTGACTTCAAACGGAACAAATTTGATGTCGCGGCAACCGTCGAGCGGATCGAATATGACCCGAACCGGACCGCATTCATCGCACTGGTAAAATACGAAGACGGCGAGCAGGCATATATCCTGGCTCCGCAGCGTCTGGCTGTTGGTGACAAAGTCGTGGCATCCGCCAAGGCCGACATCAAGCCGGGCAACGCAATGCCGTTCTCGGGCATGCCCATTGGTACCATCGTCCACAACATCGAGATGAAGCCTGGCAAAGGCGGTCAGATCGCACGTGCGGCCGGTACTTATGCTCAGTTCGTTGGTCGCGATGGCGGCTACGCTCAGATCCGTCTGAGCTCGGGCGAGCTGCGCATGGTCCGTCAGGAATGCATGGCCACCGTTGGTGCCGTGTCCAACCCCGACAACAGCAACCAAAACCTCGGTAAAGCCGGTCGTATGCGCCACAAGGGCGTTCGTCCGTCGGTTCGTGGTGTTGCAATGAACCCGATCGACCACCCGCACGGTGGTGGTGAAGGTCGTACCTCGGGTGGCCGTACGCCGGTTACTCCGTGGGGTAAGGACACCAAGGGTAAGCGTACCCGCAACAAGAACAAAGCGTCCCAGAAGCTGATCATCCGCTCACGGCACGCCAAGAAGAAGGGACGTTAATCTATGTCTCGCTCTGTTTGGAAGGGTCCTTTCGTCGATGCTTACGTGCTGAAAAAAGCCGAAGCAGCGCGCGAGTCGGGCCGCAACGAAGTCATCAAGATTTGGTCGCGTCGTTCCACCATTCTGCCCCAGTTCGTGGGTCTGACCTTTGGTGTGTACAACGGCCATAAGCATATCCCCGTCAACGTCTCGGAAGACATGATCGGTCAGAAGTTCGGTGAATACTCGCCGACTCGTACCTATTACGGTCACGCCGCTGACAAAAAAGCGAAGCGGAAGTAAGTCATGGGCAAGGAAAAGAACCCCCGCCGCGTGGCTGAAAACGAAGCAATGGCGAAAACGCGCATGCTCCGTACTAGCCCGCAGAAACTGAACCTGGTTGCGCAGATGATCCGCGGCAAGAAAGTTGAGAAGGCTCTGACTGACCTGACTTTCTCGAACAAGCGTGTCGCGCAGGACGTCAAGAAGTGCCTGCAGTCTGCAATCGCCAACGCCGAGAACAACCACAACCTGGATGTCGACGAACTGATCGTCGCCGAAGCCTGGGTTGGCAAGAACCTGGTCATGAAGCGCGGTCGTCCGCGTGCCCGTGGCCGTTTCGGCAAGATCATGAAGCCGTTCTCGGAGATCACCATCAAGGTGCGTCAAGTTGAGGAGCAAGCCTAATGGGACATAAAGTCAATCCGATCGGCATGCGCCTTCAGGTCAACCGCACCTGGGACAGCCGCTGGTACGCCGACACCAAGGACTACGGTGATCTTCTGCTGGAAGACCTCAAAATCCGTGAGTTCATCAACAAAGAGTGCAAGCAGGCCGGTGTTGCCCGTGTGATCATCGAACGTCCGCACAAGAAGTGCCGCGTTACGATCCACACTGCACGTCCCGGTGTCATCATCGGCAAGAAAGGTGCAGACATTGAAGTTCTGCGCAAAAAGCTTGCTCGCATGACCGACAGCGAACTGCACCTGAACATCGTCGAAGTTCGCAAGCCCGAGCTTGACGCGCAGCTGGTTGCCGAGTCCATCGCTCAGCAGCTGGAGCGCCGCGTCTCGTTCCGTCGCGCGATGAAGCGGTCGGTTCAGAACGCCATGCGCATGGGCGCCCTGGGTATCCGGGTGAACGTCGCTGGTCGTCTGGGCGGCGCCGAAATCGCACGGACCGAGTGGTACCGCGAAGGCCGCGTGCCTCTGCACACCCTGCGTGCCGACATCGATTACGCACATGCCGAAGCGATGACTCCTTACGGGATCATCGGGATCAAGGTCTGGATCTTCAAAGGTGAGATCATGGAGCACGATCCGCAGGCACGTGACCGTAAAGCACAGGAACTCCAGGACGGCCCTGCACCTCGTGGTGCTGGTGGCGGTCGTCGCTAAGGAGGGAAAGATATGCTTCAACCAAAGCGTACTAAATTCCGCAAGATGCACAAAGGCCGGATCAAGGGGCTCGCCAAAGGCGGTTCCGATCTGAACTTTGGCACCTATGGTCTGAAAGCACTGCAGCCCGAGCGCGTCACCGCGCGTCAGATCGAAGCTGCACGTCGTGCCATGACCCGTCACATGAAACGTCAAGGCCGCGTCTGGATCCGGATCTTCCCGGATACCCCCGTGACCTCGAAGCCAACCGAAGTCCGTATGGGTAAAGGTAAAGGCTCCGTTGACTTCTGGGCAGCGAAAGTAAAGCCCGGTCGTGTGATGTTCGAGATCGATGGCGTCAATGACGACATCGCCCGCGAGGCCCTGCGCCTGGCCGCGATGAAGCTGCCGATCAAGACCCGCGTTGTGGTCCGCGAAGACTGGTAAGCGATTGGGGCTATGGCCTCGCTAGTCACAAGATTTACCCTCGTCGGGAAACCGGCGGGGGTTTTCTTTTGGCTCGGCAGCCCGTGATTTCGTGGGTCCTGAAAAACGTCGACCTCCAGCCACCCCGCCTCTAGGCTAACTTGCAGGAATGGGAGGGCCCTATGGTTCAGCTGCGCAAAAAGATGCTCATTAAGGAAGTCATAACCACCGACCAGTTGGGCCAGCCTTGTGATCCGATCAGTCGGGTTGCAGCGCTGGCGGTGATGCAGAACCCTCTGGCCGGGCACTTCTCGGACGATCTTTCAGAGTTGTTCGAGATCGGCGCCATTCTGGGTTCGGAACTCGCCGCTGAGGCAGTTTCTCAGCTTGATGGGCCGCCGGTTTCGTACGGCAAAGCCGCGATTGTCGGCATGAACGGCGATCTTGAGCAGGGCGGGGCGGTGATCCACCCCAAACTCGGTGCGCCCATGCGCGCTGCGGTGGGCGGAGGTGAGGCGGTGATACCGTCCAACGCCAAGCTGGGCGCGCCGGGTTGCGCGATTGATCTTCCGCTGGGGCACAAGGACAATCCGTGGTCGTTCGATCATTTCGACACGATGACGCTGAACATCCCAGATGCGCCGAAACCGGATGAGATCGTGCTGTGCCTCGCCTATGCCGACGGAGGTCGCCCGATACCACGCTGTGGCAAAGGGCCCATCAAGACCTAAGCGGCTGGTCTTGCCGAGAGGGCTGGGGTATGCCCAGCCCATGGCACAGATTGAATCACTCTTCGTCACCCGTCTCTATCGCGCAAACTTGTCCGAATTCGATCCCAGGATCGACGTGGAGGAATTGGAGAGTTCATGCCTTGTTATTGCTGAAGATGATGAGGCCGGGCAGGACTGGTGTGAAGCGAACGCGTATCCCGGCTACACCAGTTATGCTTCGCTGACCGATTTGCCTTGGCGATTTCCGATATTTGCCGATCTTGTCAAAGTGCTGGATCAGCACGTCGCGGCTTTCGCCAAGGATTTGGAGTTTGATCTGGACGACCGCGCGTTGAAGCTTGAGGATCTGTGGATCAATATCCTGCCCGAGGGCGGAATGCATGCCAGTCACCTGCACCCTCACAGTGTCATTTCGGGCACGACCTATGTGTCCATGCCGGAAGGGGCCAGTGCACTGAAACTGGAAGACCCACGTTCGGGCCGTATGATGGCCGCCCCGACGAGGCTGAAAGGCGGGCGTCGGGAATTACAGCCTTTCATCTACATGAAGCCACAGGTGGGCGACGTCCTGCTGTGGGAAAGCTGGCTGCGCCACGAGGTGCCGATGAATATGGCCGAGGACGAGCGGATTTCTGTTAGCTTCAACTATAAATGGGAGTGAAGCGTCTTAAAGCGTCAAGGTGAAAGCGCTCCAGCTACTTCGTCGGAGGATACTATGACCAAAACAGCTCTCGTCACAGGCGCATCAGCCGGAATTGGTCGGGAATTGGCACGTTATCATGCGTCGCGAGGCGGCAATCTGATCATCAGTGCGCGACGCGGAGATGCGTTAGATGCCCTCAGATCAGAGCTTGAGGCAGCCCACGATGTTACTGTCACTGCCATTCCGCTTGATCTGGGTGCTGTTGGAGGCGCGGAAAAACTTTATGAGGCCGTCAAGTGCAAAGACCTGACGGTCGACTACCTGATCAACAATGCTGGATTCGGAGGGCATGGGGCTTTTTTGGATCGCCGCCTTTCGGACGATCTGGATATGATCCGGCTTAACGTCGAAGCCCTTGTCTCTCTGTGTCATCTGTTCGGCAGGGATATGATCAGTGGCGGTGGCGGAAAGATACTGAATGTCAGTTCGACTGCGGCGCATATGCCGGGTCCATTGCAGGCGACCTATTTTGCCACCAAGGCCTATGTTTCGAGTTTCAGTCAGGCGCTCGCGGAGGAGCTGAAAGGTAAGGGCGTCACTGTGACGGCGCTGGAGCCGGGCTATGTCGTGACCGAATTTGCTGCTGCGGCAAATCTTGAGGGCACGAAGCTTGTTGCCCAAAAAGGGGCGACCGCTGAGGCCGTGGCCAAAGTCGGCTATGACGCCATGATCGATGGGAAGCTCACGGTGATCAACGATAAGTCGCTCGCGTTTGTGCTGGGTTGGGTCATGCCGTTGCTGCCGCGACGCGCGCGCCTGAAAATGGTTCGGAAAATGCAGGAGAAGGGTGCCTGAGCACTTGGCCGCGTTTGTCGGGATCCAGAAAGGTCGCGGTAGTGATCTGCTGCCCGGTTTCAGAGGGCGGCGGTAATTTGGAAACAAGTAGTTTCATCTGCTCGAAAACGGTTTGAAACTTTCCCTTGCCACCCACCCTCTAAACCCTTATACGGCGGCATCCTGCGATCTCCCGGCGTTGCCGGGCGATTCGTATGTCTATCATTCATCCACCAGGTCAAAGGTGACCCTGTAAGGGGGCCTTCTGGTGTTTTGAGCAAAGGAAAAAGGCGATGAACGCCCAAGAACTGCGTGACAAGACCCCGGACCAGCTCCGCGAGGAACTGGCCAACCTGAAGAAAGAAAGCTTTAACCTGCGCTTTCAACAGGCAACCGGTCAGCTGGAAAACACAGCCGGCATCAAAGCGGCCCGCCGCAATGCTGCCCGTGTCAAAACCATTCTGAACGAAAAGGCCGCTGCTGCGGCATCCGAGGAGTAATCAGATGCCCAAGCGTATCCTGCAAGGCACCGTGACCAGCGACGCCAACGAACAGACCGTAACCGTATCCGTCGAGCGCCGCTTTACGCATCCGGTTCTGAAGAAAACCATCCGTAAGTCCAAGAAATACCGGGCTCACGATGAAAAGAACGCCTTCAAGGTCGGTGACACCGTACGCATCATCGAATGCGCGCCGAAATCGAAGACGAAACGTTGGGAGGTTCTGGAGGCGTAAGCCCCCAGGACTTTTCATTTGTCGAAACCCTGGGGGATTTAACGAGACCAGCCCCCACAGGTCGGGAGAAACCGCATGATCCAGATGCAGACCAATCTGGATGTCGCTGACAACTCCGGCGCACGCCGAGTTCAGTGCATCAAGGTCCTGGGTGGTTCCAAGCGTAAATACGCCTCCGTAGGCGACATCATTGTCGTCTCGGTGAAGGAAGCCATCCCGCGCGGCCGCGTAAAGAAAGGTGACGTCCGGAAGGCCGTCGTCGTACGCACCGCCAAGGAAGTCCGTCGCGAAGACGGCACCGCGATCCGTTTCGATCGCAACGCCGCCGTCATCCTGAACAACAACAACGAGCCCGTAGGTACCCGTATCTTTGGCCCCGTTGTTCGTGAACTGCGCGGCAAGAACTTCATGAAAATCATCTCGCTGGCTCCGGAGGTGCTGTAATCATGGCTGCTAAACTCCGCAAAGGCGACAAGGTCGTCGTGCTGGCCGGCAAGGACAAGGGCAAAGAGGGAACTATCACCTCGGTTGACCCGAAAGCCGGTAAAGCTGTTGTCGATGGCATCAACATCGCCATCCGCCACACCCGTCAGTCGCAAACCTCGCAAGGTGGTCGCCTGCCTCAGGCAAACCCGATCGAGCTGTCGAACCTGGCACTGCTGGACAAAAACGGCAAAGCAACCCGCGTTGGCTTCCGCATGGAAGGCGACAAGAAGGTGCGCTTCGCCAAGACCACAGGGGACGTGATCGATGCTTGATAACGCAACCTACACCCCGCGTCTGAAAGCTCAGTACGCCGAAACCATCCGTGCCGCTCTGAAAGAAGAGTTCGGCTACAAGAACGACATGCAGCTGCCCAAGCTGGAAAAAATCGTTCTGAACATCGGTTGTGGTGCTGAGGCCGTCAAAGACTCGAAGAAAGCGAAAGCTGCTGTCGAAGATCTGACTGCGATTGCTGGCCAGAAGGCCGTTGCAACCAAGGCGAAGAAGTCGATCGCGGGTTTCCGCGTCCGTGAAGACATGCCGCTGGGTGCGAAAGTGACCCTGCGCGGTGACCGGATGTACGAATTCCTGGATCGTCTGATCACCATCGCGATGCCTCGCGTTCGTGACTTCCGCGGTGTGAAGCCGTCTTTCGATGGTCGTGGCAACTTCGCCATGGGCATGAAAGAGCACATCGTGTTCCCGGAAATCGACTTCGACAAGGTCGACGAGGTCTGGGGCCTGGATATCGTAATTGCCACCACAGCGAAAACCGACGCTGAAGCAAAGGCATTGTTGAAAGCATTCAACATGCCGTTCAACGCGTAAGCGCCGGGAGGATTGAGACATGGCTAAAAAAGCAATGATCGAACGCGAGAAGAAGCGCGAACGCCTGGTGGCCAAATATGCCGCAAAGCGTGCCGAGCTGAAGGAAATCGCGAATGACGAGAGCAAGCCGATGGAAGAGCGTTTCAAAGCGCGTCTGAAACTGGCGAAACTGCCGCGCAACAGCTCGGCTACCCGTCTGCACAACCGATGTCAGCTGACCGGTCGTCCCCACGCTTACTACCGTAAGCTGAAGGTCAGCCGTATCGCGCTGCGCGAGCTGGGTTCTGCTGGTCAGATCCCCGGCATGGTGAAATCGAGCTGGTAAGGGAGACATAGATATGAACGATCCTATCGGCGATATGCTCACCCGTATCCGCAACGCGCAAATGCGCGGCAAGTCCACCGTTTCCACCCCGGCTTCCAAGCTGCGCGGTTGGGTTCTGGACGTGCTGGCGGACGAAGGTTACATCCGTGGCTACGAAGCGACGACCGGTGAAAACGGTCATCCGGCCATCGAAATCAGCCTGAAATACTACGAAGGCACCCCTGTTATTCGCGAATTGAAGCGGGTCTCGAAGCCCGGTCGTCGCGTATACATGGGCGTCAATGACATCCCGCAGGTCCGTCAGGGTCTGGGCGTGTCGATTGTCAGCACTCCGAAAGGTGTGATGTCGGACGCAAACGCTCGCTCCAACAATGTTGGCGGCGAAGTGCTCTGCACCGTCTTCTAAGGAGGTCTGCAATGTCTCGTATTGGTAAAAAACCGGTCGAGCTGCCCAGCGGCGTTTCCGCCTCTGTGTCCGGCCAGACCATCGAAGTGAAGGGTCCGAAAGGCACCCGCAGCTTCACCGCCACCGACGACGTTACGCTGTCGGTTGAAGACAACGTGGTCAAGATCGACCCTCGTGGCATGTCCAAGCGTGCCCGCCAGCAGTGGGGCATGAGCCGCACCATGGTTGCCAATCTGGTAACCGGTGTGACCGAAGGCTTCAAAAAAGAGCTGGAGATCCAGGGTGTTGGTTACCGGGCTCAGATGCAGGGCAATACCCTGAAGCTGAACCTGGGTTACAGCCACGATGTTGATTTCACTGCTCCGGAAGGTGTCACCATCACCGCGCCGAAGCAGACCGAGATCGTTGTGGAAGGTATCGACCAGCAGCAGGTGGGCGAAGTCGCGGCGAAAATCCGCGAATGGCGCCGTCCCGAGCCGTACAAAGGCAAGGGCATCCGCTACAAGGGCGAGTTCATCTTCCGCAAGGAAGGCAAGAAGAAGTAAGGACGCAGACAATGGCAAACAGCAAAAGAACCCTGTTTCTGAAGCGCCGCCTGCGCGTTCGGAACAAACTTCGCAAGGTCAACGCGGGTCGTCCGCGTCTGTCCGTACACCGTTCGAACAAGAACATCTCTGTTCAGCTGATCGACGACGTGCGTGGCGTGACCCTGGCCGCAGCCTCGACCCTGGAAAAGGATCTGGGCGTTGTAGGCAAGAACAACGTCGAAGCGGCCACCAAAGTGGGCGCGGCCATCGCCGAGCGTGCCAAGAAGGCAGGCGTCGAAGAGGCTTATTTCGATCGTGGCGGCTTCCTGTTCCACGGCAAGGTGAAGGCCCTGGCCGACGCCGCGCGTGAAGGTGGTCTGAAGATCTAAGACTTGCGGGCAGCTTTGCGGCTGCCCCGATGATCCGGGGGCCTCGGCGACAGTCGGGGCTCACTTGGATTGAACTAAACGGCGCCGCATGCGCCACATGAGAAAAGGGATGCCAAATGGCAGAACGTGAAAACCGTCGGGGCCGTGGCCGCGATCGTGAAGAAGCGCCGGAATTTGCAGATCGTCTGGTCGCAATCAACCGCGTGTCGAAAACCGTAAAAGGTGGTAAGCGCTTTGGCTTCGCCGCTCTGGTGGTTGTCGGCGATCAGAAAGGCCGCGTCGGCTTTGGCAAGGGTAAAGCAAAAGAAGTACCTGAGGCCATTCGTAAGGCAACCGAACAAGCCAAGCGTCAGATGATCCGCGTGCAACTGCGCGAAGGTCGTACGCTGCACCACGACATCGAGGGCCGTCACGGTGCCGGTAAAGTGGTTATGCGTACCGCGCCTGAAGGGACTGGTATCATCGCCGGTGGTCCGATGCGTGCTGTCTTCGAAATGCTGGGCGTTAAGGACGTTGTTTCCAAGTCGCTGGGCTCGCAGAACCCGTACAACATGATCCGTGCCACCATCAACGGCCTGCAAAAAGAGCAGAGCCCGCGTTCGGTTGCCGCACGTCGCGGTAAAAAGGTCGCCGACATCCTGCCCAAGCGGGACGAAGCACCGGCTGCTGCCGAAGCAGAAGCGTAAGGAGAGCGAACAATGGCAAAAACCATCGTCGTCAAGCAGATCGGTTCCCCGATCCGCCGCCCCGCCGAACAGCGCGCAACCCTGATCGGCCTGGGCCTGAACAAGATGAACCGCACCCGCGAGCTGGAGGACACTCCTTCGGTCCGCGGCATGGTCAACAAGATCCCGCATCTGGTTGAGATCATCGAAGAGCGCGGCTAAGCGCAGTCTCTTTCGCGAATTGAAAGGCCCCCGAAGATTCGGGGGCTTTTTTCGTGTTTGCGATTGTGTTTGTCCGCTTTGAGCCCATAGCGTACCAACCTCCGCATTAGTAATAGGGGTAAACTTATTCGGGATGATATCGCTATGAATTTTCGAACCCTATTGGTGGCTCTAGGAACAACGTGCTCCACCATGCCCGCGTTTGCGGAATGCTTTGATACGCCAACATGGCATGACGAACCTCTTACACAGTCATTTTTGGACGGTTTGGGCGATGGCACGGAGCAAGACGTTAGGCGGGCCAGCTTGAATATGTTGCTTATGTCTAAAGAACCCGCCCACGAACAGCGGGATGAGTTACAGCGTCTTTTGATGCGTACGGCTTTATTGCAGTTCGATGGCGATAAAGGGGCACTAAGAAAGAAACTACAAGACGGGTCGCTTTACGATGTCATTCAACTCATTGATTTTTCCCGCTCAAACCCCAGAGACCAAAGCAGGATCATCGCAGCTTACTGGCTGAACGGGTGCGTCGAGAAAGCGCTGGAATTACTTGCCGCAACACCTAACTCACTAATAAGCCAATACTATATGCCGATTGCAGTCGGAGATTCCGAACTACTTCGCACCTTCGCACAACGTCTTGAGCCGGACGGATACCAACAAAGAAGACTGCTTACTTTTGCAAAGCTGCTTGAGAGCCCAGAATCCAAAGAGGAAACACTTCAAGAGTTTTTGGAATATCTGATTTCGGAAACGAAAGATGGTGATATCAACGATACGATTGATGGCGTTGGGTTACAGCTTGCTCTGGACGTCGCCCAAGGCCAACCGCCGAACTTGGAATTGTTTCCGATTGAAACGAGCTATGAACCTGACGAGATACAACTCAATGGAATGCGGTTCGCTGCCTTTGTTGCATGGATGAATGCATCCGGGTTTTGCGATGCGACTTGGAAGACGGCTTTTGTCCTCTTAGGCACATCTGCCGAAAGTATGCCGTTGAATCGCGAACTACTTGAAGCCTCAGTGATTAGGTGCCTAAAAAATCAAGACGTGTGAAATCCGACGGAGTCAAGGTCGGTTTTGTCCGCAAAGTGGACACACGTTGCATTCAGAGTAGCCTGCGTACTCCCGCTTGCCATTCCCCCACCGCATATCGGCTAGACCAAAACGCGCGTTGTTAGCGATATCGAACACTCCTATCTGAGCCTTGTCCACAAAGGAACAAATGGAAACGCCCGGGGAATACGCCTCGGAACAGAAAGGAAATTAGATATGGCACATACAGCAACACTGACACATGGCGGATTCAACCTGAGCGATCGTATTGCGAGCTTTGTTGAGCGCGTAAAAGAAAACCGCGCTCGGGCTGCAGAATACAGCCGCACCTATCGCGAACTGCAAAGCCTGAGCAATCGCGAGCTGGACGATATCGGCGTTCGCCGTTGTGATATCGCAGATATTGCACGCGACCACGCATATTGCGCGTAACACCTGAACCACTCACCGTTGAAGAGGCGCCAATCTGGCGCCTCTTTTGGTTTTGGCAATTGTGATGGATCAAACCTTGCAACGCAGGGCACAACGCTGTAGAGCGCTCCGGTGGATTTCCGTCCACAAGAATCAAAATCAAGAAATGCCGTGTTTGGCCCATCACGCTTCGGGGGTCACATCCGGCTTAGGAGAAGCGAAATGAAACTGAACGAATTGCGCGACAATCCTGGCGCCGCACCTAAACGCACCCGCGTTGGCCGTGGTCCCGGTTCTGGCAAAGGTAAAATGGGTGGCCGTGGTATCAAAGGCCAGAAATCCCGTTCGGGTGTGGCCATCAATGGCTACGAAGGCGGCCAGATGCCGCTGTACCAGCGCCTGCCCAAGCGTGGCTTCAACAAGCCGAACCGCAAGGCATTCGCCGTTATCAATCTGGGTCTGATCCAGAAATTTGTCGACGCCGGCAAGCTGGATGCCAAAGCTGCGATCACCGAGGACGCGCTGGTTGCGTCCGGTCTGGTCCGTCGCAAGCTGGACGGTGTCCGCGTTCTGGCTAAAGGTGAAATCACCGCCAAAGTGAACCTGGAAGTCACCGGTGCTTCGAAATCTGCTGTTGAAGCGGTTGAGAAAGCGGGCGGCTCACTGACGGTCACAAAAGCTGCTGCGGCAGAGTAAGCGCTTGTGAGCGGGCGCAGACCCGCTTACATAGACCTCAGAGTTTTCCAAGACGCCGCCCGAGCCGGAAAACGGTTCCGGGCGGTGTTTTCATAAGAGAGACCGATTTATGGTATCAGCAGCAGAACAAATGGCAGCCAACACAAGCTGGGCTGCTTTGGGCAAAGCCACCGATCTGCGCAACCGCATCCTGTTCACGCTGGGTTTGTTGATCGTCTATCGTCTGGGCACCTTCATTCCGGTCCCAGGTATCGACGGGCAAGCCCTGCGTGAGTTCATGGAGCAAGCGGGGCAGGGCATCGGCGGCATGGTTTCGATGTTCACCGGCGGGGCGCTGGGGCGGATGGGTATCTTTGCCCTCGGCATCATGCCCTATATCTCGGCCTCGATCATCGTGCAGCTGCTGACATCGATGGTTCCCGCGCTCGAACAGCTTAAGAAAGAGGGCGAGCAAGGGCGCAAGAAGATCAACCAATACACCCGTTTCGGTACCGTGGCTCTGGCTACCGTTCAGGCTTATGGTCTGGCGGTTTCGTTGGAATCGGGCGATCTTGCGACCGATCCGGGCATGTTCTTCCGTATGTCGACCATGATCACTTTGGTCGGCGGCACCATGTTCTTGATGTGGCTGGGCGAGCAGATCACCGCACGCGGCATCGGCAACGGTATCTCTCTGATCATCTTCGTCGGCATCATCGCCGAGGTTCCCGCAGCTCTGGCGCAGTTCTTCGCTTCGGGCCGCAGCGGTGCGATCAGCCCCGCCGTGATCGTGGGTGTGATCATCATGGTCATCGCCGTGATCACCTTTGTGGTGTTCATGGAGCGGGCCCTGCGCAAGATCCATATCCAATACCCGCGCCGTCAGGCTGGTATGAAAGTCTACGAAGGCGGCTCCAGCCACCTGCCGGTCAAAGTGAACCCGGCGGGTGTGATCCCTGCGATCTTTGCAAGCTCGCTGCTGTTGCTGCCGGTAACGATCTCGACCTTCTCGTCGGGCGCCACAAATGGCCCGGTGATGTCGTGGCTGCTGGCCAACTTCGGCCCCGGACAGCCGCTTTATCTGCTGTTCTTCGCTTCGATGATCGTGTTCTTCGCCTATTTTTACACGTTCAACGTTTCGTTCAAGCCGGACGATGTGGCGGACAACCTGAAAAAGCAGAACGGTTTTGTGCCGGGTATCCGTCCCGGCAAGAAGACCGCCGAGTATCTGGAATACGTCGTCAACCGCGTGCTGGTTCTGGGTTCGGCCTATCTGGCGGCCGTTTGTCTGCTGCCTGAAATCCTGCGGGGCCAGTTTGCTATCCCGTTCTATTTCGGCGGCACCTCGGTTCTGATTATCGTCTCTGTGACCATGGACACGATCCAACAAGTCCAGAGCCACCTGCTGGCGCATCAATACGAAGGGCTGATTGAAAAGTCCCAGCTGCGCGGCAAAGGCAAGAAACGCGGCAGAAAGGGAGCTGCTCGTCGATGAACATCATTCTTCTCGGCCCCCCGGGGGCAGGCAAAGGAACGCAGGCGCGTCACCTGGTTGAAACCCGCGGTATGGTGCAACTCAGCACCGGAGACATGCTGCGCGAGGCCAAAACCTCGGGCACGGAGATGGGCCAGAAGGTTGCTGCGATAATGGACGCGGGTAAGCTGGTCACCGATGAGATCGTGATCGGCCTGATTGAAGAGAAACTGACCACCGAAAAAGGCGCCGGTTTCATCTTTGACGGCTTCCCCCGGACGTTGGCACAGGCCGACGCGCTGTCGGCTCTGCTGACCAAGCTGGGCCAGTCGCTGCATACGGTGATCGAGATGCGTGTGGATGATGACGCGCTGGTGGACCGGATTACGGCGCGGTCAACCTGCGGCGGATGTGGGGAGGTCTATAACGACAACACCAAACCGATTCCTGCGGATCGCAAATGCACCAATTGCGGTAAGGAAAATGACTTCGTCCGTCGTGCCGACGACAACGAAGACAGCCTGCGTACGCGCTTGATGGAATACTACAAGAAGACCTCTCCGCTGATTGGTTACTACTACGCCAAAGGCGATCTGCGTCCGGTGAACGGGCTGGCGGATATCAAGGAAGTCACCGCGTCGATTGAGGCGGTTCTTGGCTGATATCAATATGGGCTTGACGGCACCGCCAAAAGCCCATATCGACCCCCATCCCTAAAGGGAATCAAAACCGCATGCGGGATTCGTCCCAATTGCCCCGACCACCTCGAATAATACTGGACCCTCTGGCGTCACTGCCACGGTCAAGTGTTGTGAAAAAAGGTTCCGGAGTTACGGAACCGCAACAAAAAGGAAAGTGACACGTGGCACGTATTGCCGGCGTAAACATCCCGACTGCAAAGCGGGTACCAATCGCCCTCACATATATCACCGGTATCGGAAACACCTCGGCCAAAGCGATCTGCGAAGCCGTAGGCATTGAAGCGCACCGTCGCGTCAATGAACTGTCCGACGCCGAAGTTCTGGCCATCCGCGAGCACATCGATGCAAACTTCACCGTCGAAGGTGACCTGCGTCGTGAAGTTCAGATGAACGTCAAGCGCCTGATGGACCTGGGCTGCTATCGCGGTCTGCGTCACCGCCGCAACCTGCCGGTTCGCGGTCAGCGTACCCACACCAATGCTCGTACCCGCAAAGGCCCCGCAAAGGCCATTGCCGGTAAGAAGAAATAAGGGAGGGTCTGACCGATGGCACGTGATAAGACTCGCGTTAAGCGCAAAGAGCGTAAGAACATCGCATCGGGCGTTGCCCATGTGAACTCGACCTTCAACAACACCAAGATCCTGATCTCGGACGTACAGGGCAACGCCATTTCGTGGTCGTCTGCCGGTACCATGGGCTTCAAAGGATCGCGGAAATCGACACCCTACGCCGCACAGATGGCTGCAGAAGATGCAGGCAAGAAGGCGCAGGAACATGGCGTCAAGACGCTGGAAGTCGAAGTTCAGGGCCCCGGTTCGGGTCGTGAATCGGCTCTGCGTGCGCTGGCTGCAGTGGGCTTCAACATCACGTCGATCCGCGACGTGACCCCGATTGCTCACAACGGCTGCCGTCCGCCGAAGCGTCGTCGCGTCTAAGCGATTTTGAATTAGGCTGGGGCTGTGTTTTTGCACGGCCCCAGCACGTCATTTTGAACCTCGGGCGTCTGCACCTTGTTGGTCATGGGGCGCGGACAGGAATGGAGGGATTACATGATCCATAAGAATTGGGCAGAATTGATCAAGCCGACCCAGCTTGACGGCAAGCCGGGCAACGATCCCGCACGTCAGGCAACCCTGGTTGCAGAACCGCTGGAACGTGGCTTTGGTCTGACCCTGGGCAACGCGCTGCGCCGCGTTCTGATGAGCTCGCTGCAAGGCGCGGCCATCACCAGCGTTCAGATCGATAACGTCCTGCACGAGTTCTCCTCGGTCGCGGGCGTACGTGAAGACGTCACCGACATCATCCTGAACCTCAAAGGCGTTTCACTGCGCATGGAAGTCGAAGGGCCCAAGCGCCTGTCGATCAATGCCAAAGGCCCCGCAGTTGTCACCGCTGGCGACATCAGCGAAAGCGCTGGCATCGAGGTTCTGAACCGCGATCACGTCATCTGCCACCTGGATGATGGCGCTGACCTGTTCATGGAACTGACCGTCAACACCGGCAAAGGTTACGTTTCGGCTGAGAAGAACAAGCCCGAAGACGCACCCATCGGCCTGATCCCGATCGACGCGATCTATTCGCCGGTCAAAAAGGTTGCCTATGACGTTCAGCCGACCCGTGAAGGTCAGGTTCTGGACTATGACAAGCTGACCCTGAAGATCGACACCGACGGTTCGATCACGCCGGAAGACGCGCTGGCATTTGCCGCACGCATCCTGCAGGATCAGCTGTCAATCTTCGTCAATTTCGACGAGCCGGAATCGGCTGGCCGCCAGGACGAGGACGATGGTCTGGAGTTCAACCCGCTGCTGCTGAAGAAAGTGGACGAGCTAGAACTGTCGGTCCGTTCGGCAAACTGCCTGAAGAACGACAACATCGTTTACATCGGCGATCTGATCCAGAAGACCGAAGCCGAGATGCTGCGCACTCCGAACTTCGGCCGCAAGTCGCTGAACGAGATCAAGGAAGTGCTATCCGGCATGGGTCTGCACCTCGGCATGGATGTCGAGGACTGGCCGCCTGACAACATCGAAGATCTGGCCAAGAAATTCGAAGATGCGTTCTAAGCGCGTCTTCACAAATGCCCGGGCTGCCGGGGACCATATGGGCACTTCCGCCCCAAGGAGAGCCGGTGACACGCATCGCCGGCCAGACAAAGCAAAACGCGAAAGAAGGAACTAGAAAATGCGTCACGCACGTGGTTATCGCCGCCTGAACCGTACTCATGAGCACCGCAAAGCTCTGTTTGCAAACATGGCTGGCTCGCTCATCGAGCATGAGCAAATCAAAACAACTCTGCCCAAGGCAAAAGAACTGCGCCCGATCGTTGAAAAACTGATCACTCTGGGCAAGCGCGGCGACCTGCACGCCCGCCGTCAGGCCGCAGCACAGCTGAAAGAAGACAAAGACGTCGCCAAGCTGTTCGAAGTTCTGGGCCCTCGTTACGCCGAGCGTCAGGGCGGTTATGTCCGTATCCTAAAAGCTGGCTTCCGCTATGGTGACATGGCACCGATGGCGATCATCGAATTCGTTGACCGCGACATCGACGCCAAAGGCGCGGCCGACAAAGCTCGTGTTGCCGCCGAAGAGGCCGCAGACGAAGAATAAGCCTTGGCTATATCTGAGTTTCAGCCCCCGCGTCGCAGACGCGGGGGTTTTCTTTTGCTCTGTGTGAAAATTCAAGTCGGCCAAAATTTAATTGCTTTCGGCTTTCAGAATACCATCCGCTGACGCTCCCGCGGACAAATTGGCGTCAGAGAAATCCTCTGTCTCTGGCAGTTCCAGATGAAGAGACGAGGTGTGATCGATTTCGATCTTTCCCCGGGTCAATGTATAATCAAGTACGTGCCCACCGGTGGTCCGGTCGTCAGAGATGAAATGCAAGTGGTAACCCGGCACGCCAATCCCGACTGCGTAGTCAGGGCAGCGGAACCCGAGAATAGTTCCCTCCACGTTTTCCAATTCAAACTCGGCCTGCGTTTTGACCACTTCCAGCAAAGGTTTGTATGGCCGTTCCTGTTTCAACACGTTTCGATACCTAATGTGTTTGATCAATCCGGTGAAACGAACCGCGTAAAACAGGTTCTTTGCATCGGCGATGTCATCCAAACCCTCCTCGAAATCGGATTTGTTAACCGGAGAATCCAACGCAAGCGAAATCGTCGGTTCAAAGTCAATGACGGCTGCGTATGGTGTCAGCGCGCCGTTATCCGCAATTGTCGCTTTGCCTTCCCCATCCAGGCGATAAGCGACACCATCCAGCACCACCATTTCTCCGTCCAGGGCGTTGAAAGTACCGAGACCGAAATCTCCGTGTTCCAGCAGCTGACTTATGGAAACAGTCCCGTCATAGACGCCCTGCATGACGGCGCTCAGTAGTGAGGCCTGGTAATACTCGTGGGCGTGCTCTTCCCGCACAAAGCTCTTATTTTGATGATGAGAGGCAAGGGCCGTTGCAAAGGTCAATTCCCGGTCTTTGTGCATGGTCGTTCCCTCTGATTGGATTCAGCGCCAAGTCCAACACATAGCACAATTCCCTGTGAAACTTTTTGCAACGCTTTGCGAAGCCATAATGTTGAAGCTGGGTATTCGTGCGAATAGCTCAAAAGAAAGCGGTAGGTCCTCGGCATTGTCGAAGGCAGCGGGTTATGTCGCTTGCAATCTTTGCATCGGCCCCGCATATCCGGTTGGCGATATTGCCGGAGGGCCGATGATGCTAAGACTATTGTGTTCCCTGGTATTGCTGATGGGCGCAATACCGGCAGCCGCAGAGACGCAGGTACCAAAAAACCAGACCGAAATCAGCCTCGGGTTCGCCCCTGTCGTAAAGCAGGCTGCCCCGGCGGTTGTGAACATCTACGCCAAGATTGTGCGCGAAGGGCGGGCAAATCCGCTGTTTTCTGACCCGTTCTTTCAGGACTTCTTTGGCCGTGGATTCGGGACGCCACGCCCCCGTGTGCAGAATTCGCTCGGCTCTGGCGTGATCCTCACTGGTGATGGGTATGTGGTGTCAAACTACCACGTTGTGGGGATGGCATCGGAAATTCAGGTCGTGACTACCGACCGTCGTGAATTCACTGCCGAAGTCGTTCTGGGTGACAAAGAAAGCGACATTGCAATCTTGCGGCTGAATGAGGCAAGCGATCTGCCGTTCCTGCAGATGCGCGATTCCGATCAGGTCGAGGTCGGAGAATTGACGCTGGCGATCGGCAATCCGTTCGGCGTCGGCCAAACTGTTTCGTCAGGTATTATTTCAGGTCTGGCGCGCACCGGAACTGCAACCGGAAACGCAAGAGGGTACTTCATTCAAACCGATGCGGCGATCAACCCGGGCAATTCCGGTGGCGCACTGATCGACGTGAATGGTGATCTGATTGGTATCAATACTTCAATCCTGACCCGCTCGGGCGGGTCGAACGGTATCGGCTTTGCCATTCCGGCCAATTTGGTGGCCGAATTCCTGCGGCAGGCGCAGTCTGGCAACGAAAGCTTCGTAAGTCCTTGGGCAGGAATGGCCGGTCAACACATGAGCGCGGATATAGCCGAGTCTCTGGGTATGGCCATCCCTCTCGGGGTGGTGATTTCTGACTTACATGAACTGAGTCCGCTGGCAGAAGCGGGTCTGCGGGTCGGGGACGTTGTCACTCATGTCGACGGGGACGAGGTGAATTCTCCGGCCGAGATGAAATTTCGCATGGCTGTTGCCGGGGTGGGTGGAAAGTCGGTCCTGACTCGGCTGCGGGGCGAAGACCGCTCGGATATTGAAGTGGCGCTGATCAAACCGCCTGAAACGCCTGCGGCGGATGAGACTACGCTGGACGAGGATACGGTCATGCCAGGTCTGATCGTTTCGGGTGTAAATCCGGCGGTGATCGTAAAGCTTGGCTTGTCGCTGTCTCAGACCGGCGTCGTAGTGGTTGATCCGAACCGCTATGGCGGCCGCGCAGGATTGCGTGTGGGCGATGTCGTAAAAGGTATCAACGGAACCAGAACCGAGACACCGGAGGATATCGTTCAGGCCCTGACCGATCCAGGTCGCCGGGTACAGATGGAGAT
Source organism: Ruegeria sp. C9 (assembly GCF_056537585.1). Taxonomy (NCBI): domain Bacteria; kingdom Pseudomonadati; phylum Pseudomonadota; class Alphaproteobacteria; order Rhodobacterales; family Roseobacteraceae; genus Ruegeria; species Ruegeria sp. C9. Next base: position 370,639 of record NZ_JBQFRU010000006.1, on the reverse strand, counting down.
TGAGCGGGGAAGCCGGTTAATCTCATTGCGGTTTCGGTTGTGATCCGTGAGTGACTTGTTCGATACCGGTTCTGCGGAACCAACCGCTTCGCCGCACAGGCCGCTTGCGGATCGCTTGCGCCCACAATCCCTGTCTGAGGTGATCGGGCAAGAGCAGGTTTTGGGACCAGATGCGCCATTGGGGGTGATGCTCGCGTCAGGTAGCCTGTCCAGCCTGATCTTCTGGGGCCCGCCGGGTGTAGGAAAGACAACCATCGCCCGGTTGCTGGCGCAGGAGACCGATCTGCATTTCGTACAGATCAGCGCGATTTTTACCGGTGTGCCGGATCTGAAGAAGGTATTTGAGGCTGCTAAAATCCGTCGTCAGAACGGGCAGGGCACCTTATTATTTGTTGACGAAATCCATCGTTTCAATAAAGCGCAACAGGACGGGTTTCTGCCGCATATGGAGGACGGCACGATCCTCCTGGTTGGCGCGACGACCGAAAACCCTTCCTTCGAGTTGAACGCGGCGGTACTCAGCCGGTCTCAGGTGCTGGTTCTGGAACGCCTTAGCCTTGCTGATCTTGAGCGTTTGACACAACGCGCCGAGAAAGAGCTTGACCGCGCCTTGCCGCTAACGTCTGCCGCCCGCGAGGCGCTGCAGGAGATGGCGGATGGCGACGGTCGCGCACTACTGAACCTGATTGAACAGGTTGCTGCTTGGAAAGTGGACGCCGATCTGGACCCGGATGCATTGTCGACGCGCCTGATGCGGCGGGCCGCAAAATACGACAAATCGGGGGATGAGCATTATAATCTGATCTCAGCCCTGCACAAATCGGTGCGTGGATCGGACCCTGACGCGGCGCTGTATTGGTTTGCGCGGATGCTGACCGGCGGCGAAGACCCGCGCTATCTGGCGCGGAGGATCACGCGGATGGCGGTTGAAGATATCGGTTTGGCCGATCCTCAGGCGCAATCGATCTGCCTGCACAGTTGGGAAACCTATGAACGGCTGGGCTCGCCCGAGGGCGAGTTGGCACTGGCGCAGGCGTTGGTGTATCTGGCGCTCGCTCCGAAATCGAACGGGGCCTATGTGGGGTATAAGGCGGCGATGCGGCTGGCCAAGCAATCGGGCAGTGAACCGCCACCCAAACATATCCTGAACGCTCCGACATCGCTGATGAAGGATCAGGGATATGGTGCAGGGTATGCCTATGACCACGATGCCGAAGATGGGTTCTCGGGTCAGAACTATTTCCCGGATGATATGAAGCGCCCGGTTCTCTATCAGCCGGTAGAGCGTGGTTTTGAGCGCGAGCTGAAAAAACGGCTGGAATACTTCGCCAAGCTGAGAACGCAACGCAATCAGGGCTAGACTTGACTCTGCACCCGATGCGCGCGACAGACGCGCATGATTTCTAAGGCACTGAAACAAGCACAATCCGGGCGGATCAGCCGTGCGGAACAAGGGGCAATGGCATGAGCGGCGTACAGGTGATCACCGTAGCAGAGGGCGATGGCGACCAGAGGCTGGATCGTTGGCTGCGCCGCCTGTTTCCTCATGTCAGCCAGGGCCGGATCGAGAAGATGTGCCGCAAGGGTGAACTGCGCGTAGATGGCAGTCGGGTCAAAGCTTCGACGCGGCTAGAGGCCGGGCAGTCTGTGCGCGTGCCGCCGCTGCCAGACGCCGACCATAAGCCCGCTGTCGTAAAGCATAGTGTTTCGGACGCTGACGCAAAGATGATCCAGTCTTGCGTGATTTATAAAGACGATCACGTGCTGGCGCTGAACAAGCCGCATGGCTTGCCAGTTCAGGGTGGCAGCGGTCAAACCCGCCATGTGGACAGCCTGTCCGAAGCGTTGCGTTTTGGGTATGACGAGAACCCGCGCCTTGTGCATCGTTTGGATAAGGACACCTCGGGCGTACTGCTGTTGGCCCGCACGCGCGAGGCTGCCAAGGGGCTGACCGCTGCGTTCCGGCATCGCAGCACCCAGAAAATCTATTGGGCGCTGGTAGCTGGTGTTCCAACTCCGTACCTGGGCGAAATCAAGACCGGGCTGGTCAAGGCACCGGGGCATGGTAAGCATGGCGAAGGCGAGAAGATGATCGCTGTTCATCCGAGCGAAGTGAACGATACGCCCGGCGCAAAACGCGCGCATACGCTCTATGCAACGCTGTATCGCGTTGCAGGGCGGGCAGCCTGGGTCGCGATGGAGCCGGTGACGGGGCGGACCCATCAGCTGCGCGCACATATGGCGGCGATCGGCCACCCGATCATTGGCGATGGGAAATATGGCGGCTCGGGGCAGGAAAACCTCGGCGATGGCTGGGGCGCGCAGTTGGGAGGTATCATCAGCAAAAAGCTGCACCTCCACGCCCGCAGCCTGTCCTTTGAACACCCGATGACCCGCAAACCTATCTCGCTTAAGGCGCCTTTACCGGATCATATGAAACACAGCTGGGATACGCTGGGCTGGACCGAAGACCTCGCTGCAGATGATCCGTTTGAGGAGTTGCGATGAACGCTCCATTGCGGCTGGTCCTGTTTGATGTGGATGGCACTCTGGTCGATAGTCAGGGTGCCATTGTTTCGGCAATGACCGCCTGTTTTCAGGCGCAGTCACTGCCGGTCCCGGATCGTGACGCCATCCTGTCCATCGTCGGTTTATCTCTGCCCCATGCAATGGCGCGTCTGGCAGCAGATCAGTCCGAACGGATACAAAGCGCATTGGTTGACGGATATAAGCAGGCCTATCACGCGCAAAGGTTGGAGCAGGGCGCCGCAAGCTCGCCGCTTTATCCCGGTGCGCGCCAAGTGATTGAGGCACTTCACGCTCAGCCCGAGGTACTTTTGGGAGTGGCCACAGGCAAGTCTCAGCGCGGGCTTGATGCGCTGCTTGAAGGGCATGGGTTGCAGCAGCATTTTATTACTTGTCAGGTAGCAGATCACCATCCGTCCAAGCCGCACCCGTCGATGATAGAAACAGCTTTGGCTGAAACGGGCGTGCCGGCTGCGCAAGCCGTCATGGTGGGCGACACCAGCTTTGACATGGATATGGCCGCAGCCGCGCAAGTTGCCGGGATCGGTGTCAGCTGGGGTTATCACGATCGCCGGGCACTTACGGCCGCGACACATGTGATCGAAACATTCGAAGAATTGCCAGGCGCACTGGCCAAGATCTGGGGCTAAAGAGATGAGCGACTGGAAACCCAAACGCTTCTGGACGACAAGCACGGTCGTTGAGACCGACGTGGGCTATACGGTTGAACTGGATGGTCGACGGGTCAAAACGCCCGCCAAGGCTGCGCTGGACCTGCCCACGCGTGCCATGGCCGAGGCCGTTGCACGGGAATGGGATGCACAGGAAAAGGAAATCGATCCGACCACGATGCCATTCACCCGTTCGGCCAATGCGGCGATCGACAAGGTGCGGCACCAGCATGGTGAGGTTGCCGATATGCTGGCCGATTACGGCGACTCGGATCTGCTGTGTTATCGGGCGACCCATCCCGAAACGTTGCAGCAGCGGCAGTCCGAGGCCTGGGATCCTGCATTGGATTGGGCTGCGGACGCGCTGGGCGCGCGGTTGATCCCGCGTGGAGGGGTGGTGCATCAACCGCAAGCTGCCGAGGTGCTGCAAGGCCTGCGTGACCGGGTGCATGGACTGAATGCGTTCCAGCTGGCGGCGTTTCATGACCTCGTCAGCCTGTCGGGGTCATTGATTCTTGGTTTTGCCGCTGCGCAGAATTGGCGCAAACCGGACGAGATATGGCGCATTTCTCGGCTGGACGAGCTTTGGCAGATCGAACAATGGGGCCACGACGATGAGGCACATGCTGCCGCCGAAGTGAAACGGGCCGCCTTTCTGCACGCAAAGCAGTTCTTTGACCTCTCGTTCTGAGACGGATTCTCGTCAAATCGTGAATTTGTGTCCGATTCTGGCAGAAAAGACCTATCGTTTTCCCTGATCCAGCCCTTGACGTTTGTTGATGAATACGCCCAAACTCGGGCCACTAAAGGGGAGACACCTTTTGGGTAACCTTTCTGGCGCCTATGCGCCGGATCGAACCGTTCCATTCAGGGATGGAAAATCAGGAAGAGGTAAAAATGAAAAAATCCGTAATTTTGGGCGTGGCAACCATTGCCGGCCTGGCTGCTGGCGCAGCTGCAGCGGGTACCGTTGACGACGTAAAAGCCCGCGGCAAGCTGAACTGCGGCGTCGCAACCGGCGTACCCGGCTTTGCCAGCCCCGATGCCAATGGTGAGTGGCAGGGTTTTGACGTGGCCGTATGCCGCGCGGTAGCCGCCGCCGTTCTGGACGACCCAAGCGCCGTTGAGTTCATCCCGACCACCGGTAAAACACGTTTCACCGCGCTGGCTTCGGGCGAGATTGACATGCTGGCCCGTAACACCACGTGGACCTTCAGCCGCGACGTCGACCTGAAGTTCGAATTCGTCGGCATCAACTACTACGATGGTCAGGGCTTCATGGTTCCCAAGGCACTGGGCGTCAGCTCGGCCAAGGAACTGGACGGTGCAACCGTTTGCATCCAGACCGGCACCACAACTGAGCTTAACCTGGCGGATTTCTTCCGCATCAACAACATGAGCTACGAGCCGGTTCCGATCGAAACCAACGCCGAAGCGCAGCAGCAGTATCTGGCTGGTGCCTGTGACGTTTACACCACCGACGCATCGGGTCTGGCTGCTACGCGCGCCACCTTTGAAAACGCAGGCGACCACGTGATCCTGCCCGAAATCATCTCGAAAGAGCCGCTGGGCCCGCTTGTCCGTCATGGCGATCACGAGTGGGGCGATGTGGTCCGCTGGACCCTGAACGCACTGATCGCAGCGGAAGAGCTGGGTGTAACCTCGGCGAACATCGACGAGATGTCCAGCGGTGCCACCGACAACCCAGAGGTAAACCGCCTGTTGGGTACCGAAGGTACGCTGGGTGAGATGCTGGGTCTGGACGCGAACTGGGCACAGCGCGCGATCAAAGTCGGCGGTAACTACGGCGAAGTGTTTGCCAAGAACATCGGCGAGGAAACCCCGATCGGTCTGGCACGCGGCCTGAACGCACAGTGGACCGATGGTGGCCTGCTGTACGCACCGCCTTTCCGCTAAGATCCACGGAAAAGGGCGCGGGGGAACCCGCGCCCTTTTTCCTTCCATAAGAAACACGCCCGGAACGATCTGAGCAGAGGCAAACTCTGCCAACATCCGGGATGCACGGGGATATACATAGGTCATGACGACACTCACTGACCCGCCGAAGGAGCACTTCCGGCTGTCCATGCTCCTTTATGATACGCGGTACCGATCTGCGACCATTCAGGTTATAGCGATGATCGGTTTCATGCTTCTGGCAGCCTGGATTATCAACAACACCATTCAGAACCTTGAAACGCTGGGCAGAACAGTCGGGTTCGACTTTTTTGCCGAACCGGCCAGCTATGACATCAACCAACGCCTGCTGGAATACGACTCGCGCGATACACATCTGCGCGCGGCGTTTATAGGCCTGCTAAACACTCTGGTTGTTGCAGTTCTGGGCTGTATCACAGCAACGATCATCGGTGTCATGGTCGGTGTTTTGCGCCTGTCGAATAACTGGCTGATCGCGCGGATCATGACAGTCTATGTCGAGATGTTCCGTAACGTTCCAGTGCTGCTTTGGATCGTGTTCGCCATGGCGATCCTGATTGAAAGCCTGCCAGCACCGCGCGCCTTCCGAGGTGAAAACCCAGAAGCCACGATGGATCTTTTTGGCACGGTCGCGGTCACAAATCGCGGGGTCTATATCCCCGAGTTTCTGTTCTCGCGCGGATTGGGCGATATCCACCTTTTCGGTACCTCAAGCCTGCGCTTTGATGTTTCGCTTGACCTGATCGCCTTCCTGATCGTGTTTGGCGGCAGCATCTTTGCGATGCGCAAGGTTTCGGCCTGGGCCAATTCAACGCAAGAAAAGACCGGCGATCGCCCGACCATCTGGCACATCCAACTGGGCCTTTTGTTCGTGCCGTCAGCTATCCTGCTGGGCGTTCTGGGTTTTCACCTGGGCTACCCTGAGCTGAAAGGCTTCAACTTCAGCGGCGGTACCCACCTTCGTAACTCGCTGATTGCCTTGTGGCTGGCCCTGTCGCTGTACACTGCGGCATTCATCGCCGAGATCGTGCGCGCTGGTATTCTGGCTATTTCCAAGGGTCAGACCGAGGCTGCATCCGCACTGGGCCTGCGCCCGGGCCGGACCATGCGTCTGGTGATCTTGCCGCAGGCGTTGCGGGTGATCATCCCGCCAATGATCTCGAACTATCTGAACCTGACCAAGAACTCGTCGCTGGCGATCGCGGTCGGATATATGGACATCACGGGTACGCTGGGTGGCATCACAATGAACCAGACCGGTCGCGAGCTGGAATGCGTTCTGCTGCTGATGCTGGTCTACCTGTCCATCTCGCTGAGCATTTCGGCGGTGATGAACTGGTACAACAACCGTGTCAAACTGGTGGAGCGGTAATATGAGTGATGTTTCATTTGTCCGCACGGAAATGTTGCCGGAACAGGCACCACCCGCCTCCGAGGTCGGTGTACTGGGCTGGATCAAGCATAACCTGTTTTCAAGCTGGCTGAACGCCATCCTGACAATCGTCTCGCTGGTCTTCATCTACTATGTGCTCTCCAACATCCTGTCCTGGACGTTCGAATCCGTTTGGAACGCCAATTCCCTGTCGGAATGTCGTGAGATCATGATGGCTACGTGGGGCGATACGCATGGTCATGCCTGCTGGGGTGTGATCAAGGATCGTTGGCTACAGCTGCTATATGGGTTCTATCCGCCGTATCCGGCGCATCCGGATGCCACATGGTCGAATCCGCCTGAAACAGGGGCATGGCCGGCCTATTTCCGTCCGAACCTGACCTTCATCCTGTTGTTGGTTGCTATTGCGCCGGTGTTGTTCACCAAGGTGCCGCGTAAGCTGTTGATTGTAACGGCGGCTTATCCGTTCCTGCTGCCTTGGCTGATGTGGGGTGGCTCGATCTGGGGGCCGCTCATGGTCGCCGCCGGATTTGCCATCGGGTATTTCGCGTACAAGTTTGCGCTTCCGGTTGCCGGGTCTCTTGCCGCGATTATCCTTGCGATTGCGCTGCCCATACTATGGTGGCTGTTTGCTGCCGGTTCCGTGGCTGACGCAATCAATGCAATCATTCCGATCGGTATCGCGCCGGTGGAAAGCCGCGACTTTGGTGGCTTTATGCTAGCGATCCTGTTGGGTGTCGTGGCCATTGGTGTTTCGCTGCCTATCGGTATCGTGCTGGCGCTGGGTCGTCAGTCCGATCTGATGATCGTCAAATACCTGTGCGTGGGCTTTATCGAGTTCATTCGGGGCGTGCCGCTGATTACCCTGCTGTTTGTGGCATCGCTGTTGCTGAACCTGTTCCTGCCGCCGGGCACTAATTTTGACATCATCCTGCGGGTGATGATCATGATGACCCTGTTCTCGGCCGCCTATATGGCCGAGGTGATCCGGGGTGGTCTGGCCGCCCTGCCGCGTGGTCAGTACGAAGGCGCAGACAGTCTGGGCCTGAACTACTGGCAGGCGCAGCGGCTGATCATCATGCCACAGGCGCTGAAAATCTCGATCCCGGGCATCGTGAGCACGTTCATCGGTATCTTCAAGGATACGACTTTGGTCTCGATCATCGGTCTGTTCGACGTGATTGGCCTGACCAACGGCATCCGCGCCGATACCGCCTGGAACGGCGTCTACTGGGAACTGTTTGCCTTTATCGGCGTTCTGTTCTTCGTGGTTTGCTTCTCCATGTCCCGTTATTCCATGTACCTGGAGCGCAAGCTTCAGACTGGCCACCGTTAAGGAGTTCAACACATGTCTGAACTTGCAATTGAACGCGAAATCGACCGCTCCAAAATGCAGGTGAGCGACGAAATCGCCATCGAAATCACCAACATGAACAAGTGGTACGGGGCCTTCCACGTGCTGCGCGATATCAATCTGACCGTCAATCAGGGCGAGCGGATCGTGATCGCGGGGCCGTCGGGGTCGGGCAAGTCTACCCTGATCCGCTGCCTGAACGCGCTGGAGGAACACCAGCAGGGCACGATCATTGTGGATGGGACCGAGTTGTCGAATGACCTGAAAAACATCGACAAAATCCGGTCCGAGGTTGGCATGGTGTTCCAGCACTTCAACCTGTTCCCGCACCTGACCATTCTGGAAAACTGCACGCTGGCCCCGATCTGGGTGCGCAAGACGCCCAAGAAAGAGGCCGAAGAGCGCGCGATGCATTTCCTGGAAAAGGTGAAGATCCCTGAGCAGGCCGACAAGTATCCCGGTCAGCTATCGGGTGGTCAGCAGCAGCGTGTGGCGATTGCCCGCTCGCTGTGCATGATGCCGCGGATCATGTTGTTCGATGAACCTACATCGGCGCTGGACCCTGAGATGATCAAAGAGGTGCTCGACACCATGATCGAACTGGCCGAGGAAGGCATGACCATGCTGTGTGTGACCCACGAGATGGGCTTTGCCCGCCAGGTCGCCAACCGCGTGATCTTTATGGATGCCGGTCAGATTGTGGAGCAGAACGAACCGGAAGAGTTCTTCAACAACCCGCAGAGCGAACGGACCAAGTTGTTCCTCAGCCAGATTCTGGGACACTAAATTCGGATCAGAAAACTAAGAAGGCGGGGTGTCGACCTCGCCTTTTTCTATTCCAGCAGCTCGCGTGGGATCGTGAAGCCCAGAACCTCACCCTGATGCCATTCGAGCGCATTCCAGTCGGGGATATCGAACCGGATTACAGTCGTTGCACAAGTCGGATAGTCGTAGAATCTCGAATGATCGGGCTGGTTGCGTACCAGCCGATTTGCAAATGCAGCGATGTCGGGATTATGCCCCAGCATTAGTACGGTATCGCCGGTGGCTGTGGCCAATTCGGCGAACATCTCATCGGGGCCTGTCAGATACAAGGCGGGGGTAAAGCGGATTTTCGGGGTGCTCAGCCCCAATCTGTCCCACGTTTCCCGCGTGCGCTTGGCGCTTGAGCAGATAACGTCATCCGGTAGCCAGCCATTGCTTTGCAGCCACGCCCCAATCGCGGGGGCCGATTTGCGTCCTCGATTGTTCAACGGGCGGTCGTGATCTTCGGCAAAGGGATCGCCCCAACTGGACTTGGCATGGCGCATTAGGATCAGTGTGCGGGTCATGATCGGTGAAATGCTTTCATGTGATGCGCAGATTGCTCTGGCTGGCGCTCTGCGCCGGCGCTGAGAGGGCAGGCGAGCCGGGCGAGGCAGCCTTTGTTCATGCAGCTGTGTCCCGCCTTGGTATCGAGATGATCATGACAGGCTGCCACGTCATAGAAGCTGTGGGTGTTCAATGCCCCAACCGGACAGGTTGTTGCACAAGGCGCGGGGCATTCTGTGCAGGGTGACGATTGAGACACGGATGGAATTGAGAACTCATCCGCAAAATGCAACGCACCACGGAATGATATCATCATCCCTACCGTATCGTGCACCAGGGCCCCGACTGGACTGCTGAAGGTGCGACCGGACTTAAGTGCCCAGTCAATGAAGGGTGCGTATGGTGGGCCGCCGAACGGATAGTAGGCGGTGCCCCTCATGTCCTGCGCAAGCTGGCCGATCACCCGTCTGGACCAGCGATCAACCGGGTCGGGTTGGCCATCCTGCCACTCAGCCGAGGCCTTCAGAGCAGGCCAGAATGCCCCCGCAGCCCCCAGAAGGATCAGGGTTCCGTCATTAAGTTGCTTTGCTTCACTGGGCCTTGGATGAAGTGCACCCATAACTATCAGCCCAACCTGAGTGGCTGCTCGTTCGACATTGGCGTAGGTCATCAACGGCGGAAGGGCAGAGCCAGGCTCCAGCCCAGTTTTGTTGGTCGATCGTCCTGCCATTCCAATCCCACGCTCATTTGTTCGTGCCCGTCCCGAGGTTGTGCAATGTAAGTCCCCAGCATTCGGTCCCAGATAGACAGTGCAAAGCCATAATTGCTGTCATGCTCTGTTCGGAATACCGAATGATGTACGCGATGCATATCGGGTGTCACAAGAATCCTACGTACCACAGCGTCAACGGCAAGGGGGAGCTTCAAGTTTGAATGATTGAACAACGCTGTGCCATTAAGAAGGATCTCGAACAGGATCACAGCCAGGGCGCTGGCGCCGAGCAGATAGATTAGCCCGATTTTCAGGATCATGGACAACGCGATTTCAACAGGGTGAAAGCGGACTGCAGTAGTGACGTCCATGTCTCGGTCGGCGTGATGCACACGATGTAGCCGCCAAAGGATTGGCACCTTGTGGGTAATCAGATGCTGTAGCCAGATTGCAAAGTCCAGAATCAGCACACATAGAATAAGCTCAACCCACCCTGGCCAGGCGAGCCAATTAAAAACGCCCAATCCATTTTTCCCGGCATCAATGGCAGCGCCAACTGCAAATAAGGGCAACCCAATCGCCATAGTCCTGAGCATCAGTGTGTTCAAAACAGTGATTGATAGATTGGTTAGCCACCGATTTTTTCGCGGACAGGTTCGTAAGCGTTTTGGCGCAATTGTCTCTGCCGCCGCAAACACAACAAACAGGATCAAAAACACGCTTAGGCGAAATAGGGGCTCGTTCTCCATACATTCACAATCGAGCATGTTAATGCCCGGTGCAAGATGTTGAAGATCACTATGGCGTTAATCAGGACGGATCAAGGATCCGGCACCGTGTTCCGTAAACAGTTCGAGCAACACCGCATTTGGCGCGCGCCCGTCCAGAATAACGACCGCCCGAACGCCATTATGCAGCGCGTCCAGCGCAGTTTCGGTTTTTGGAATCATCCCACCCGCAATAGTGCCTTCACGCGTCATCTCACGAATCTGGCCGGCTTTGAGCTCGGTCACGACATCGCCCGCTGCGTTCTTGACGCCCGCTACATCGGTCAGCAGCAGCAGGCGGTCTGCCTTAAGAGCTGAGGCGATCGCCCCGGCTGCAGTGTCGCCATTCACATTGAAGGTTTCGCCATTCCGACCTGCGCCCAGCGGCGCGATCACAGGGATAACATCATGCGCAAACAGGTCATGCAGGATTTTGGGGTTCATCTCGGACGGTGTGCCGACAAACCCGAGCGAGGCGTCGGTCTGTTCGCACATCATCAAATGGGCATCCTTGCCCGACAGACCCACAGCCATGCCACCCTGCGCATTGATCGCCTGCACGATCCGCTTGTTCACAAGGCCCGACAGGACCATTTCGACCACTTCGACTGTGGCTTTGTCCGTCACGCGTTTACCACCCACAAACTCGGACTGGATATCCAGTTTGTCGAGCATCGCATTGATCATTGGGCCACCGCCGTGCACGACGACCGGGTTTACGCCAACCTGACGCATAAGCACCACATCGCGCGCAAAGCTTTCCATGGCTTCGTCGCTGCCCATGGCGTGGCCACCTAGCTTGATGACGACAATCGCACCGTCGTATCGCTGCAGATAGGGCAGGGCGCTGTTCAATGTGGCGGCGGTGGCGATCCAATCCCGGTTCATATCTCGTGTCTTCATGGCTGAGTGTCCCTCTGGGACCCTGTGTTAGGGCGTTTGGAGGATGGTGCCAAGACCGGATCGCGGAAACAGCCAATCTGAACGGGCCGTACCCGATGGGCGCAGCCCGGCTTCCTTAGCTCATGACTTGGATATTGCTGAACAGCGTCACTCCAGATGCGCAATGATCGAACGCAGGGTCGGAATGCCGTCGCCCTTCTCGGATGAGGTCAACACGATCTCGGGGAAGGCCGCAGGATGTTTCGAAAGCGCGGCGCGTACCTGGTCCAGCACCTTTTCCCGGTCTTTTGCTTTGACCTTGTCGGCCTTTGTCAGAACGCATTGAAAGGTCACTGCGCTGGCATCCAGCAGCTTCATGATCTCGGCGTCCACAGGTTTCACCCCGTGGCGCGAGTCGATCAGGACGAAGGCACGGCGCAGGGTCTGACGTCCACTCAGATACTGTTTCAGCAGACGTTGCCATTTTTCCACGACCTTCACCGGCGCGTTCGCATAGCCGTACCCTGGCAGGTCGACCAAATAGAGTTCAGGCCCTTGCGTGAAAAAGTTGATCTCTTGTGTACGCCCCGGCGTGTTCGAGGCACGTGCTAACCCCTTGGTGCCCGTTAGCGCGTTGATCAAGCTGGATTTACCGACATTCGAACGCCCGGCGAAACATACCTCCAGCCGATCGGGGGCAGGCAGGCCATCCATGGCAACGACGCCTTTGACGAATTCGGATGGCCCGGCAAACAGCTTTCGACCGGTTTCCGTTGCGAATTCATCTGGAGTTTCAGCTAGTGGAAAGGGAAGTGTAGTCATAGAACCTGTACCTCGTCACCGGTGTGAATGGTGGCCCCTTCCAGAACTTCGGCATAAACGCCAAAATCCTGATGATCCCAGCTGCTCAGCGCACCCAGTGTGTCGGCATCCCGCTCACCCGTTTCAGGGTTGGCGGTTGTCGCCAAACACCGCGTGATGCGTTCGCGCACATGAAAAACGGCCTCGCCGATCCGGATGTCGCGGCCAATCCAGTCGAACTCATTCCACAGCGGCAGGCCATCGAACCAGATATTTCCGCGCCAGCGAGCGATAGAAAGATCCCTGCCTAGCTTCTGTTCGACCGCCCGATGCGACGACATGTTGCACAAACTGATCGAAGGAAAATCGCTGTCCGTCATGCCGCGATTAGCGGCGCGGACAATGCGGGCAGACGCAGCGCGATCTGCAGGCATCAGCGGTTTGACCCAGCCCAGAAAGGTATCCTGATGCGTGTCGGGCTCAAAGCTTAGATCGGGGCGATTGGGATGGCTCAGCGTGACCGAGTCGCCTTGCAGCTGCGCCGAGATTGCCATCAACTGAGGGGCCTTCGCGCCTCGGCTGAAATTGGCGCAGGGTGCCCATTCCGATCCATCCGCTTTCGACGCCTCATGTGCAACCGCCCAAACACGATCCCCGGGCATGGTATGCCCGGGGATCATGGTAACGTGATCAAGGCGTTCACGCCCGTGACTTTTGATCGGGTGCCGCCAAATGCTGGTGACCGAACCGCTCATTTGTCGTCCGTCTTTGGCGTGCGTTTGAAGCCTGATTTGATGTTGCCGAATACATCGGGCGTATAGCCCTGGCTCCGCATGATCAGGTATTGCTGGGTAAATGTGATCGTGTTGTTCGCGATCCAGTAGACCACCAAACCGCTGGCAAATCCGCCCAGCATGAACATGAACACCCATGGCATCCAGGCAAAGATCATCGCCTGTGTTGCATCGGTCGGTGCCGGGTTCAGTTTCTGCTGCAGCCACATCGAGATACCCAGCAGCAGTGGCAGGATACCGATAAAGATCAGCGCCATGAAGCTTTCAGGCTGCGGTGCCGCCCAAGGCAGCCAACCAAAGAAGTTGAAGATTGAGGTAGGATCCGGAGCGCTGAGGTCCTGGAACGGGCCAAACCATGGGGCTTGACGCAGTTCGATGGTGACAAAAATCACCTTGTACAGCGAGAAGAAGATGGGGATCTGCATCAGGATCGGCAAACAGCCTGCGGCCGGGTTAACCTTTTCCTTCTTGTACAGCTCCATCATGCCTTGCTGCATCTTCTGGCGGTCATCCCCTGCGGCCTCTTTCAAGGCTTCCATCTGGGGCTGCAGTTCCTTCATCTTGGCCATCGAGACGTAGGATTTGAAAGCCAGCGGGAACAGAATCGCCTTGATGATCAGGGTCAGGCCGATGATCGACCAGCCCATATTGCCGATCAGCAGATTGATGTTGTGCAGCAGCCAGAAGATCGGCTTGGTCAGGAAGAAGAACCAGCCCCAGTCGATGCTGTCGATGAATTTCTGGACGCCTTCCGCCTGGTATTCCCGAATGGCTTCCCATTCCTTGGCACCAGCGAACAGGCGTGTGGTCACTTCGGCAGTCTCACCCGGCGCTACGGTCAGCGTCGGCAGTACCGTTTCGGTTTGATAGATTTTGCGGCGCGAGTCATATTTTGCGGCTGCTTTGAAGGTCGAGCCCGGCTCTGGGATCAGCGTGGTCATCCAGTAGTGATCCGTGAAGCCGATCCAGCCATCTTCCTTGACCTGATAGACCTCGGCCTGCGCCCGTTCGTTCGGGTCGATGTCAAAATCGCGGACATCACCATAGTCAACTTCGGACAGCGTGCCGTCCGCCATGCCGATCACACCCTCATGCAGGATGAAGAAGTTTTTCAGGCCCGGAAGGTCGCCATCTTCACCAATACCGTGGCGCGCAAGAATGCCATAGGGGGCCATGCCCACCTCGGTTTGGGTTGCGTTTTCAACCGATTGGGTAACTGTGAACATGTAGTCCTGATCGACCGCGATGGTGCGGCGGAAAGTCAGGCCATTGCCATTGTCCCAGGCCAGCGTGATGGGGCTGTCTACGCCAAGCGTCTCACCCTCTTCCAATGTCCAGAGCGTGTTGGGGCCCGGGACATCCGCACCTGCAACTCCTGTACCCGGTGCCCAGCCGTAAAGGGCATAATAAGCCGATTCCGAACCAACCGGAGACAGCAGCTCAACAATAGGCGCGCCTTCTTCGATCGAGACTTTATAATCTTTCAGAAACAGCTCATCGATCCGCCCGCCGGACAGGGACAGGCTGCCTTTCAGACGGGGGGTGTCAATGTTGACGCGAGGGGCTTGTTCCTCTGGCAGTGTTTCCTCGGCGGTCGCTGTGGCTTCACCCACGGTGCTGGTCGCGCTGGGTGTTTGCACCTCGTCGCCTTCCAGAGCTGCAATTTCTGCAGCGTCCTGCGTCGTGGTTGATTCCGGCGGTGGGAACAGCACGAACCAGACAAGGATCACCAGAAAGCTGAGCGCGGTTGCAAGGATGAGATTTTTGTTCTGATCGTCCATCGGGGACAGCCACCTTGAGCAGTGAAACACACCCGGTGGGTTCAACAGAGTGCAGCCCCAAAGGTCAAGCGGAATCGCCCGTTGAATCGCCCAGACGCTGGATTTGGCGCACCGTAATTGCAGATTTCATCCCATTTTGCGACCGATCTTGGATGCACCCCTGATCTTGGCACGATGCGCCGCGATCCAATCCAGGGTCTGCTCAAATGGCATTGGCTTTGCAATTCCGAACCCCTGAACGTGGTTACTGCCCAATTGCGCCATCAACGCGTGCTCACCGGGCGTTTCCACGCCTTCGGCGAGCGTCTCGAGGTTCAGGCGTTCAGCCATGGTCAGAATGGCGCTGACCAGTTGCTGCTGGCTGGGATCCTGATCGGATTTGGTGACAAACGTCCGATCAATTTTAATCCGCGAGACGTCAAACCGCTTGATAGAGGCGATTGAAGCATGTCCGGTGCCAAAGTCATCCAGGTCGATACAACATCCAAGCGCAGCCATGCCGGTTACATTCCGGGTGATCACGTCATCCGGCCTGCGAGAGAACACGGTTTCCAGAATCTCAACCGCCAGCCGATCCGGTGTCAAATCAAACTGATCCAACTCCCATTTCAGGCGGTCGATCAAGCCGGGATTGCGCAACTCATCGGATGAGAAATTGATACCGATCCGGGGCACAACGCATGCTGCACGATCCCAAGCTTGCATCGCTTTAAAAGCATGGTGACGCATGATTTGGCCTAGCCGCTCCATCAGTTCGGCTTGCTCGGCGAAGGGCAGGAATACCTGCGGGCTGAGAACACCTTTTATTGGATGCTCCCACCTTGCCAAAGCCTCGAACCCTGTGATGTTCCCATTATCCGTTGAAACCTGAGGCTGAAACCAGGGCCGAATCTCTCCATTGTCCAATGCCGCCTCGAACTCTTTTCTCAAATTGGCTCGGACCAGGGATCGCCGACGGGTCGCGGTTGAATAGGCGCGTATGGTCGAGGGACCGCTTCTTTGCGCCTCGGACAGTGCAGCGGTGGCGGCGCCAATCCACTCATCAGCCTCGGCCTGTCGCAGGTCTGAATGCAGGCAAAACCCGATCGAGCAGGATTGGTAAACTCCTGTGCCATTCAACAAAAGCGGCTCTTCGACTGCGCTTTGGATGCGGCCGGACATTTGAATGCAAGCTTCCAGATCAAGATGTGGGGAGGGATGCAGGCCAATGAGAAACCGGTTCTGATCGATCTGCGAAAAGATGTCCTGATTTCGGATGATCGACAGGATGCGATCACTGAATTGCTGCTTTATATGAGTGGCGGCAGCCTGACCGTGCAGATCCTGAAGCTCGGCATAGCCGTCCAAAGCAATTGCGATACAGGCGGCATTCTCACCTGATTTGCTGACCGATTCACTCAACGCCTCCAACTCTGATTGGAATACGCCATATGGAACCAGGCCGCTGGGGCGCATACCTGAACTGCGGGCTGTATAAGAACGGCTTCCCCAATTTCCGATGACGGCAAAAGCAAGGGGCAAACCCAACGCCGTGGTAACAAGCGCACGTTCACCGCCCAACCAGAAGGCGGCTAAACACGCCGCGGGAATAAATGCCAGAACCTGCGGTCCGGTGAGAAATATCTGCAGCGTTTCGGAACAACGGTCGACAAAGAGGAATTTCCGCATAGGTTTTACGGCCTTCAGCTTGGGCTAGGATCGCGCAAGCCAACCGTAGGAAATCAATCTGAGTCAGGCGTTAACGTAACTGGGGAATATCGTCTGAATTTTCGTCTTTTTGAATCGGATCGATCGAAAGATTTGCGAAATCAAACAGTTTTGGGTCCAGAAGATGCGAAGGCCGCGCATTGGTCAATGCCCGAAACATCACTTGCCGCCGACCGGGGCTGTTCTTTTCCCACTGATCGAGGATCTGCTTGACCTGCTGACGCTGCAGCCCGTCCTGACTGCCACACAGATCGCAGGGTATGATGGGATAGTTCATCGCCTTGGCGAATTTCTCGCAATCCGCCTCGGCCACATGGGCCAGCGGGCGATAGACGAACAGATCACCTTCTTCATTCACCAGTTTTGGTGGCATGGTTGCAAGACGACCGCCATGGAACAGGTTCATGAAAAAGGTTTCAAGGATGTCATCGCGGTGATGGCCAAGCACAACTGCGGAACAGCCTTCCTCGCGCGCGATACGATAGAGGTTGCCACGACGCAGGCGTGAACACAGCGCACAATAGGTGCGGCCCTGCGGAACTTTGTTCATCACAACGGAATAGGTGTCCTGATACTCAATCCGATGTGGCACCCCCATACGGTCTAGGAATTCTGGCAGGACTGTTGCCGGGAACCCCGGTTGCCCCTGATCCAGATTGCAGGCCAGAAGATCCACGGGCAGCAGACCGCGCCATTTCAGTTCGTAGAGCACCGCCAGAAGGGTATAGCTGTCCTTGCCGCCCGATAGGCAGACCAACCAGCGGGGTGTTTTACCTTCGGCGGTGCGGTCCACCATGCCGTACTGCTCAATGGCCTCGCGCGTCTGGCGCACGATGCGCTTGCGCAGCTTCTTGAACTCGGTGGTTGAAGGCGCACCGGCAAAAAGCGGATGGATATCGTCGGCTTCATCAAACATGGGCGGGGCCTATCGCAGTTGGGCGAACCGGGCAAGGGTCAGGGTCGTTCGTCTTCTGGCACAGGGTCATAGCCGTCACCACCCCATGGATGGCAGCGCCCAATTCGGTGCGCGGCCAGCCATGCGCCCTTGATGGCGCCGTGTTTTTCAAGCGCCTCCAGTGCATAGGCGGAACAAGTCGGCTGATAGCGGCAGTTGAATCCAACCCAGGGGCTGAAGATCAACCGGTAGGCCCGGACGGGTAAGGCGAGGAGATGGGCAAAGAGGGTCATTTGCCACCTCCGTGTATTTTGCGCAGCGCATAGCGCAGATCGTCTTTCAGTGCATCAAAGGGCCGTGCAGCGGTTACCTCGGCGCGGCCGATCAACACGTAGTCCCAGCCCGCATGCCCATGAATAGGTAATACGGCCCGCGCGGCTTCGCGCAAGCGGCGTTTGGCGCGGTTGCGGGCGACGGCATTGCCGACCTTCTTTGAGCAGGTGAACCCGATGCGAATGCCCGCAGCCTCATCAGCGCCACGTTTACGCGCCTGCACCATCATCGATGCAGTGCCTTGCCGTTTGGCCCGCGCGGCTTTCAGAAAGTCCGAGCGATTCTGCAGTACGGTCAATGATTCAGATGCGCAAACGGACGCCGCCGGGGGCGTCACCCTCGGCTGGTTGTTACCATCCTCAGGGGCCTCCGGCGGCGTCATGTTCATAACCTGAAAGGTCGAGCGGTTTATGCGCTCAGCGACTTACGGCCGCGTGCGCGACGTGCGTTCAGGATTTTGCGGCCGGCTTTGGTGGCCATGCGCGCGCGGAAACCGTGGCGGCGTTTGCGAACCAGGTTCGAAGGCTGATAGGTGCGTTTCATCGCTCCGTCTCCAATCTATAGCGGTGGGTGCGGCGCGGATTCGCCTGGCCCTAGTGTTCGAAGCCCGTCCTCTACTGGGTAGCGGGGGGTAAGTCAAACCCCTAGGTGGGGGTTTTGGTGCGTTTTGCAACAAATCTGTAATCTGCCCGGGCAAAAGATTTCAAAAACCGGGTTCAGAGCGCGTATCCCTCACATTAAGTGCCATAAACATCAAGGCCCCGTGAGGCCTCTGTTGCAGCGCGCGCGGACGGCGCATGTTGTGGGTAAGATGAATGAACAAGAACCTGCTACCCAGATGAACGAAACCACCAAGATCCCGCGCAACGGGCTGGCACGTCATATCCCTTTGGCGGTGATTCTCGCCGTTGCCGCCGTGGGGTTCTTTGCGCTGGGCGACTATCTGACCTTTGAAACCCTGCGCGACAATCGCGAGGCTTTGCTGGCCTGGCGCGATTCAAACTACTGGGCGATGGCTGCGGCTTTCGTGGGGATTTACATCATTATTGTTGCCTTCTCGTTACCCGGTGCTGCGGTTGCTTCGATGACCGGTGGGTTCCTGTTCGGGTTGCTTGCAGGAACGGTTTTTAATGTTTTTGCCGCAACCATAGGCGCTTCGACGATCTTTCTGGCCGCACGCTGGGGTTTGGGTGAATCTCTGACCGCCAAGCTTGAAGCCTCGGAAGGGACGGTCAAGAAACTGAAGGACGGGCTGCGTGAGAATGAAATCTCGGTTTTGTTCCTGCTGCGTCTTGTACCTGTGGTGCCCTTCTTCGTTGCCAATCTGGTGCCCGCATTGGTTGGGGTAAAGTTCCGAAACTTCCTGATCACGACGGCGCTGGGCATCATCCCTGGTGGGATTGTCTATACCTGGATCGGTGTTGGGCTGGGTGGTGTCTTTGATCGCGGCGAGACCCCTGATGTCTCGCTGTTATGGGAACCCTTCGTGATCGGGCCAATTATTGGCTTGTGCGCGCTGGCAGCGCTGCCGATTGTCATCAAATCCCTCCGTGGTCGAAAGGGCTCCTGATCCATGCAAGAGTTGAAAACCGATATCCTGGTGATCGGGGCCGGGTCAGGCGGGTTGTCTGTAGCCGCCGGGGCCAGCCAGATGGGTGCGGATGTCATCCTGCTGGAAGGCCACAAGATGGGTGGGGATTGCCTAAACTTCGGCTGTGTCCCATCCAAGGCTCTGATCGCCAGCGGCAAGGCTGCATATGCTCAGGCCCACGCGTCGGCTTTTGGTGTCGCGGATGTGACGCCACGGGTGGATTACGCAGCTGCCAAAGAACACGTGCAAAACGTCATCGCCCAGATCGAACCCATGGACAGTCAGGAGCGTTTTGAAGGCTTTGGCGTCAAGGTAATCCGGGAGTACGGCCGATTCATCTCACCCACGCAGGTACAGGCCGGAGATCACCTGATCACCGCCCGTCGCGTCGTGGTGGCCACAGGTTCATCGCCCTTGGTGCCGCCGCTGCCCGGGCTGGATCAAGTGCCGTATTACACCAACGAGACCATATTCGACCTGCGCGATAAGCCCGAGCACCTGCTGATCATCGGCGGAGGTCCCATCGGCATGGAAATGGCGCAGGCGCATATCCGGCTGGGCTGCAAAGTGACTGTGATCGAAGGTCTGAAAGCGCTAGGCAAAGATGACCCCGAAGCTGCAGCCGTCGTGCTGGATAGTCTTCGGACGGAAGGTGTCGAAATCCATGAAAACGCCATGGTGTCCCAGATCCGAGAAAATGCAGGCACCATTGAGGTGGTCACTGAGAATGATGAGGTCTACGCGGGCTCTCATCTGTTGCTGGCCGTCGGGCGCAAGACCAATATCGACCGTCTGAACCTCGACGCTGCCGGGATCGACAGCACGCGGGCAGGCATCAAAGTGGACGACTCTTTGCGCACGAGCAATCGCAAGGTCTATGCCATTGGTGATGTTGCAGGTGGGCTGCAATTTACCCATGTCGCCGGATATCATGCGGGGATCATCATCCGCTCTGCCTTATTTGGGCTTCCGTCGAAAGCGAAGACAGCTCATATCCCATGGGCCACCTATACAGATCCCGAACTGGCACAGGTCGGCCTGACCGAGGCACAAGCCCGTGAACAGCATGGCGACGCGGTGGAGGTTGCCCGGTTCGACTATCACCACAATGACCGTGCAGTTTCCGAGCGCAAGACCAAGGGGTTCATCAAGGTGATGGTCGTAAAGGGCCGACCTGTGGGCGCGACAATCGTCGGATATCAGGCCGGAGAATTGATCAACTTGTGGTCGCTGGCGCTGGCCAATAATCTCAAGATGGGTCAGATCGCAGCGATGGTTTCGCCTTACCCAACGGTCGGAGAGCTTAACAAACGTGTGGCAGGAGCCTATTTCTCTCCAAGGCTGTTTGAGAATCAAATGGTTAAACGAGTGGTCAGGTTCGTCCAGCGCTGGATTCCCTGACCCAAGGAGGAGCGCAAAGTGAACTCGCTGTCGGGCCGATTTCTGATCCTGACGACGGTCTTCGTCATGTTGGCCGAAGTGCTGATCTTTGTGCCCTCGATCGCGCGTTTCCGTGAAGATTTTCTGCTGAACCGGCTGGAACGCGCCCAGATCGCCTCGCTTGCTTTGTTGGCCGACGATATGCTGGCTGATGAGCTTGAAGCGGAATTGCTGTCAAATGCGGGGGTCTATAACGTCGTATTGCGCCGCGACGAGGTGCGTCAGCTAATGCTGTCTTCACCGATCCCGACCCAGATCACCAAGACCTTTGATTTGCGTAATGCCAGCGCTTGGGTGCTGATCCGTGATGCTGTCTCGAGGCTGTTTACCCCCGAAAACGAGGTCATTCGTGTGATCGGCGCGCCGGTCAAAGACGCAGGGCTGTTGATCGAGGTGACAATGGACAGTGAGCCCTTGCGTATGGCCATGACGGATTATGGTCTCCGCATCCTTGGGCTGTCCTTTGTGATCTCAATCATAACGGCCTCGTTCTTGTTTCTGGCTGTGCGCGTGGTACTGGTGCGTCCGATCAAAAGCGTTGTTGGCTACATGCAGCGCTATGCCAGCGCACCTGAGGATGCGCGCGGCATCATCTCCCCCAATTCAAAGGTGACCGAACTGCGCGAGGCCGAAGAGGCCCTGCAGATGCTTCAAACCGATCTGACCCAGGCCCTGAAACAACGTGAACGTCTGGCCCAGTTGGGCGGGGCGGTGGCCAAGGTCAGCCACGATCTGCGCAACATTCTGACGTCTGCTCAGCTGTTTACCGATCGAATTGAGGCAAGCAATGACCCCCTGGTGGCGCGAATGGCACCGAAACTTGTCAATTCGATCACGCGGGCGGTTTCCTTGTGCGAAAGCACCTTGGCGTTCGGACGCGCCGAAGAACCAGCCCCAACCCTGACCATGGTGCGCTTGCGGGACGTTACCGCAGATGTTGTCGCCAGCGAGCAACTCGCCATTGCCGATGCCTGCGTTGAGATTGTGAACGACGTACCCGAAGATCTTGTTATCCGTGCCGACCCGGAACAGATTTTCAGGGTTATCATGAACCTCGTGCGCAATGCCCGGCAGGCGCTTCTGACGTCGGGCAAGGCGGGTCGTGTAACCGTGTCGGCATCCGAATTTGATACCGACTGGTGCATCGAAATCAGCGACACAGGTCCAGGCCTGCCCCCAAAGGCACGAGAGAATCTGTTTACTCCATTTCAAGGCGGTGTTCGCAAAGGGGGCTCGGGACTTGGGTTGGCGATTTCGCAAGAACTGGTGCGGGGCCACGGCGGAGATCTGTTTCTGAAAGACACAGGGCCAGATGGAACCACCTTTGAAATAAGGCTTCCACGCGGTGATATGACTTTTTGAAGTTTTTTTGAAGAATCGACTTGCGCGCCCTCGACCTCAGGTCTAAATACCGCTTCACCAACGCGGACCGATAGCTCAGCTGGATAGAGTACTTGACTACGAATCAAGGGGTCGGGGGTTCGAATCCTCCTCGGTCCGCCACTGGTTTCCTGTTGAACGTCACACGAACCTGATCCAACCGTCATAGTTGGACCAAAAAAGCGGTGAACGTTCGACACTGGAAGGCGCCCCAAAAGTTTCTTCTATTAGAAACGAAATTAGATCCTGAGCTGCAGATCAGTTGCTAGAGCTAGAACTTAGTTCCAACTTTGTGGGCGTCGGTTTGCTGTTTCTCGCGGCCCTTTGCAGACGTTGGATAAACTATCGGTTCGCTGTGCCTTCAACACGGATGGCCGCCATTCACTGCAAGTAAGTAGCTCTCCCGCGAAAACATGTTGAATGTTTACTTTCGTAATGGGCATCGCGTTCCTATCTCTGTGTCATGGCGTACTTCTACCTCGACGACAGCAAGCACCATGGACACAGTTTCTCGCTCGCAACCTTTGTCATTTGCCAGAACGATCCGGCCAAAGAGGTTTCTCAGATCTACCTGAGATATGGATACGACCCAGGTGCTTTTGAGTTCAAAGCATCGATGAAGATGAACGGTAACCAAGCGCTCCAAGATCTCCGCGCAGAGCTCAAACATTTTATCCAACGCAACTGCAAAACCGCTGTTTGTGTTGTTGAAGACGATAAACGGCTCGGCCCGGCATCCCTTAAACTCTTGAGCGCGGCCCTTGATCATCCCACGCTGAAGGACCAAAATCACGATGTTGCATTCGATGAAGGTTTGTTTTCCTCAGCGGGTGCAGGGCAGAGGTTAGCATCAAAAATGCCCTCTCTAAGTAGATGCAACTTCGCTTTTGAGCAGGACTCTAAGCTTGTAGTGGGAGTCCAATTGGCTGATCTGGTCGCACATACCTGCGCGACTATGCTGCGCGAGTCGTTGCTTCCTCAACCAAAGACAATCGTTTGGGATGACCCTGCAGACATGACATACCACGG
Organism: Ruegeria sp. C9; assembly: GCF_056537585.1. Classification (NCBI taxonomy): domain Bacteria; kingdom Pseudomonadati; phylum Pseudomonadota; class Alphaproteobacteria; order Rhodobacterales; family Roseobacteraceae; genus Ruegeria; species Ruegeria sp. C9. Next base: position 347,334 of record NZ_JBQFRU010000006.1, on the reverse strand, counting down.
GCTAGAAGTTCCGCTGGAATTTGAGCTGTGGGCATACATACGCTATTCATTTCTATCGATGAATAAACCGGAACAGGACGCGAATTATGATCCTGCCCTGGTGGATGTATTTCCTTGGGGATTGTATATCGACGACGAAGTAGATGACAAGCTCGCGGAAGCTGCCTTTAAACGCTTCGGAGAAAACTACGTGGGGTGCTGCCACTAGCGGCCCATAGCTGTCTTTTGACCGCAATTGACGCGCGGTCCGCTTCCTATCCAATTACTGTCCTGCAACAGTCAAAGTACCTTGTTGAAAATCTGAATTTTGCCTATTTTCAACGCTGTACGTTATTTCATTTTCTTGAGGGGACTCATATATTTTGGCGACGCCTGATCACATTCCATGGCTCGAAACTACCGATGAGGTCATCGAAACGGCAGACGGCCGCGAGGCGAAAATATGGGTACTACAGCACACCGATGATCCTGCGATCCTCTCGGCTTGGGCAACCCATTACCGACAGCACTACTGTCGTGATGAAGACCTGCCAGATCTGGTTGCTGACACGGGGCTGTCGAACGCCGATTTTCTGACGAACATCAAATTCCCAGATGCGGTAGCTGCCCCTGGTCCTAGTACGCGCGCAGGCGACTTTGGTGAGATCTTGGTGGCGGATTTCATCGAATATGTATTTGGGTACTGGTGCCCACGGCTAGGCCGATTTGAGGATCGTGAGAACCGCAATGTACCCTCGAACGGTACCGACGTTATCGGGTTCAGCTTTGCAGATGACGAACCAAATCCTCATGACGAATTGCTCGTCCTCGAATCGAAAGCTGGATTTCGGCCAACGACAACAAATCGCCTGCAACAGGCGATCAATGATTCTGGAAAGGACTTGGTCCGCGAAGCGATGTCTTTGAGCGCCATCAAACAGCGACTTCTCAAGGTTAACCGAGACGATGCACTGAAGGTTGGGCGTTTTCAGAATCAGAACGATAAACCGTTCAAGCGCACCAATGCCGCAGTCGCTGTGCTGGATAATGAAGTATTCAACGACATGGCGCTTGAGGAGTCAGACGCATCGGAGCATCCGAACGGCGACAATCTCAGGCTGATCATCATTCGAGGAACATCGATGATGGACCTCGTTCACGCACTCTACGCGAGGGCTGCGAATGAGGCCTGAACGGGAGTCCCGACTGATCCTTGCAGCAGTTCAAGCGCGCGCAAAGATGCACGAGTTTCGTGCAGCCCAAGAAGACCATGTCCCGTTCAGGCGTTCGCCTGAGACGCTCTTCCCGTTGGCGGTGGGTATTCTCCACGACGCAGCCAGCTCCATCGCCGAGCGTTTCATCGAACAGGCGGAAGGTCCCGTCGCTCCCTCTGCCTGGGAAGACGACGATGGTTCGATAGGACAGATGGTGCGGTTCTCGGCAACGTTTTTCGACGCCTTCTTAGAGTCACATCTCAATGCCGAACTCACGACGGAATTCTCTTTGCTCTGTGCGGCGTCCTACTACCTGGCAGATAGCGTGGGCAGTGCCGTGGTCGTTGCCGGAAGGTCCGATGAACCGCCGCTAGAACTAGGACATGGTCTCTCGCGTGTGGCCTGGCACATCCTCCGGAGTGATGCCGGCCCCATCGACGGCACATCTAAGCATACAGATTTCGGCAATCGGCTGCTGGATGCTCTGATGAGGCATTTTAGCCTTGAGGCGGATGCGGAAGAAGAGCTTCGTGCTATGTGCGCTGAATTGCGAGCTGGCGTCTACGAAAACGGATCGGCCCGTGAGGTTGTTTACGCGGATATCGTATCCGCGCTCTGTGCTCGCAAACTGGAAAATGCAGCACGCACCATCCTACCGCCGTCATCGGGTCTGCCGCTTGCCTCATGGGCCGAAGCTTTGCGCAAACCGCGCTTCCCGATGGAGTTATGGCCTGCACAGCGCAGGATTGCCGAGGCGGGCCTTTTCAGGGGTAGCTCCGGCGTTGTGCAGATGCCCACCAGTGCAGGCAAGACCCGCGCAACCGAGCTGATCATCAGGTCAGTGTTTTTGTCGGGGCGCTCCAACCTAGCTGTGATCGTTGCTCCGTTCCGCTCGCTTTGTCATGACATCCGTTCCGATCTAGTGAGCGCGTTTGCGGGTGAGGATGTTGCGCTGGACGAAGCCTCCGACTCGTTCCTGCTCGATGTCGATATCGAAGGTATGTTAGCGCAACGATCGGTTCTGATCGTTACGCCAGAGAAGATGCTTTATATGTTAAGGCGGGCGCCCGAGCTTGCGGCGCGGATCGGACTCGTCATCTACGATGAAGGGCATCAGTTCGAAGGGTTCGCACGCGGCCCAACATACGAACTGCTACTTTCATCGTTGCGGATGACCTTGGCACAGGAAGCACAAGTGGTCCTGATCTCTGCGGTCATCGGGAATGCGCCAGTGATCGCGGAATGGCTTGTCGGAGACGCAACTGCTGTGATCAGCGGAGAAGGCATGCTTCCGACCACCAAGAGCATCGCGTTTGCAAGTTGGGAATATGAGCGCGGACAACTACAGTACGTCAGTCCGGATGATCCTGAGGAACAGGAGTTTTTTGTTCCCCGTATTGTCACGCAATCCAATCTCTCCTTGAAGCCTCGTGAGCGTGCAGAGCGCATCTTCCCGGAACGCGGTGGCACCAATGAGAGCGCGGAAGTCGGGCTATATCTTGGGCTTCACATGGTCGAGCGAGGAAGCGTCGCGCTGTTCCGCGGAACCCCGGGAAATGTAACTACACTCTGTCGACGAGTTGCAGATATCTTCGATCGCATGGTTGCACTGCCGCGACCGATCGATTTCTCGAACGCGGCTGAGATCTCACGACTCACGAATTTGGCAAAATTGAACCTTGGTTCTGATCAGGACGAAACCAAAGCCTCAGCACTCGGGATTCTTGCTCATCACGGCAATACGCCTCAGGGGCTACGCCTTTCCGTCGAACATGCCATGAAGGAAGGGCATGCAAAGTTCGTGATCTGCACATCGACCTTGGCGCAAGGTGTCAATTTCCCAATTCGGTACCTTATCGTTACGACAACCCAGCAGGGTAAGGAGAAGATTAAGGTACGCGACTTCCACAACCTGATGGGCAGAGCGGGACGCGCCGGCATGCACACAGAAGGCAGTGTAATCTTTTCGGCGCCATCGATCTTCGATCAGCGACGCAGTCAAGACGGACGCTGGCGTTGGAATGCCACCAAGAACCTACTTGATCCCGCACAAGCCGAGCCATCTCGCAGCAGCATCTTGGATTTGTTTGATGAGTACGAACAGACCCGTAGGCGCAAGCTCACGTTTCCGGCTGGTTGGCTCAACCTAGCTTTTGCAACCCACGCGGAAGTCGACACTGCAGTGGACACGATCAAGGAGCGTTTTGACTGGGTCGACGTCGATATGTTGAAGGCTTTTGTGGCCGATCGTGCACGCGCTATTCAGCGGATTGCTGCTTATCTCGCGGCCTACGTGGATTTCAATGGTGACTTGGCAGCGGAGAGGGTCGACGAACTAGCCCGCAACACTTTGGCTTGGCACCTGGCTGACGACGCTATGCGTGACAAACTCCTCGAAGTGTTCCGAATGACTGCGAAGGCTATCGAGGAGGCAGGCGACGATGAACTACGTGCTTTGATCAGAAAATCACCTCTGCCACCTGCGGACGTTTTTGCCCTCAAAGATTGGACAAACGCACAAACTCAAACGCTTGTAGATGCCGCCGAGCGAGGGGAGCTTGTCGAGGCAATTTATGTGGAGGCCCGCCAATATGTGACCTCGAAAGCGTTATCCAAGCTCACCGACCAGAACCAAATCCTCCCAACTTTGAAGGCATGGATAGAAGGACAATCATTCGACGCCATTGGACAGGTGCTTCGTGCGGCCAATGTTCGGAGCAGCAATCGTCACATTAGCGCAAACCACGTGGTTGCCATCTGCGAGGGTGCTTTCGCGTTTGAACTCGCTATGGTCGTGGCATCAATGGCTGATCTCGTACAACCCATGGATGAAAATCTCTACAACGAGTTGGCTCTACTCCAACGGCATATAAAGAATGGTCTCAGTAGCGCTGCCGCGCTCGCCTTTAGCGAAGCTGGTTTCAAGGACCGCGTAGTCGCCCAGGCTCTCGCAGCGGCCTTTGGTGGCGTGAACGATCGCGCGGGAGTCAGGCGCGTCTGCCGCACGCAGCGCGACGAGTTGAATGCGGTTCTTGATGCCTTTCCAGCGTACTTTCAAAGCGTATCCGAAGAACTGCGGAACTGAGTGCCCATTCGCAATGCTCAACCGCAGCCACGGCTAGAGATATGTCTAAAGATGATGACGACGACGATTTCTATCGTCCCCCCGCACCCACCACGGCGGGGCTGATGTTTCCTGCACGCTCAAAATTCACCGTGCGCGGGTTTACCTTGGCCATGACACCTGCCGAAATGTACTGGCGGCAGTTTATTTCAGCCAGTCAACTTGAACGGGTAACCTGCCTACTCGCTCTCGCGGATCCAAATCTTTGGAACCTGCACGATCAGCCGCGTCCTGTCAGCTATATTGATGCCTCGGGGCGTCAACGAATGCATCGCTTTGATTGGCTGGCGGAGTACCGGGATGGATCACGTGTGGCGATGGCCGTCAAACCTAGCGAACGCGTCGAAAAGCTGAGTTTCAGAAGCACGCTCGCCGCGATCCGACGTGATCTGCCAAAGGGGTTTGCTGACAAAGTTTGCCTTATCACAGAGCACAATCACCATCCAAAAGAAGTGAAAAACGCGGAGCTTTTGAACTTCTTTCGACGTTGTCCGGATGAAGAAGCCGATCTTCTCGTTACTGAGACTATCGCGGGTCTCACAGACGAGCTTTCCATCGGTGATCTCATCATACCTCTGGGATTGGGTGCGCGCGGCTTCCGCGCCGCCTTCAGAGCTATTTACGCGGGGCTTCTGCAAGCCAACACGCGTGAACTCATTTCCACCAATACAATCGTCGCCCCGGGAAAGGACAGGCCATGAAAGATATCCAATATCAGCTCAACATCAGCCTCGAAGATGCGGTCGTCGGAAAAGGTGAACTACACTTTGTTCAAAAGGTTACGGAAGACACGGTTGCACTGCTCGCAAATCAGGCGGGCGCTGTTCCACTAACGTTTACCCATGAGGAACTCGCCAGGCTGCTCGAAGATGGGCATTTCTCGATCGAGTATGGTTATTTCTCCGATCGCCAGGCCGCGCGTCGCGCGCGGGCTGGTCGGGCATTGCTCTCGCGCTTGTCTCTCAAAACCCAGCTCTTGGCGTTCCAAGGTGAGGCCTGGTGTGACGCGATGCGCGAAGGGGAAGAGGAAGGGTGGTTCAACCGATCTTCAAAACGGTGGTTTGAGTTTCTGCCGAAGCTGCATGAGCGCGTGAAGCAGAAGCTTCAGGATGAGGTCCCCCCTTAACCCTATTCTCCCCCTTATCAAGGGGGAGACACCCTCAGGTTACGTAAGTCGAGTGGCGCGGCTCTATCGGACCACACCGCGCGATCTCTGTTCGGATCTTGGAATGCGATGGCCATTTCTCTGCTCCGGGCATGAGGATCAATTGGAGCGTCTCGCATGGTTAACTGGGCAGGATTGTTCGGTGCTGAAAATGTGGTCAGCGACAAAGCTCGCAGCTGGCCGATACCGCGTTGGGCGCACGCATTCCTCAACTGGCGTGTTTCGCAGGACGGCTTCTCGGTTTTGTCCTCTCTGCGTGTCTGAAGCGCGGACACAGTCAGGCGAACACGGCATTTATGAGTTGCTGGAATGGAAGGTTCTCAGCTTGCATCGCTGCGAAAAGCATAGACGGTCCCACGCTGCGTGGCTACAGTCAATTGCACTGACTAGGCTCCTTGACTACTAGAATGCATGCATGATCGAAGCTAGCGAAGTAACTTACGACGACATATCCGAATACCGTGCGCCTTCTGAAACGCTAGTCGGCAAAGACATCCTATTAGAAGAAGTTTATGAACGCATTGAGCGAGCGGAGACTGCAGAACTGAAGTCGGAAATTTTGGGCGCTTTAGACTTGAGGAATTGTCTAATTTTGGGTTTGAACCTTGATGGAGTTGTGTTTTCCCATGGAACCCTTGATCAACCAACCGACCTGAGCGGAGCGTTTTTTGCAGATTGCTCCCTTGTGGATTCGAACTTTTGTGGATGTCGGTTATCGTCCGCTCGCTTTGCAAAGTGCGACCTTTCGAATTCGTGGTTCATTCTGGCAGAGCTAAACGGGGCAACAATAGACGAAAGCGAGTTAGACAACGCAAACTTTAGCGAGGCGAATTTCGCGGGTATCAGGCTCCATAGGAATAGATATCAAGCAGGAGTTCACAAACAGCTTAACGACGGTACAGACACAGTTCGTAAGAGCACAGTAGATCGATTCTTCGATTGGTCACTGATCCGCTTTATTAGCGCTATTCCACTGTTTGGAGTGTCGTGGATTGGATTTTTGAGTTCGTTGTCGCTCATAAATGCCATTGGTTTCGCAAACATATACTATAACGAGTTGAGCTTTTTGGTCGAGCCGATAGAAGTGCCGTACGGTCTGATTAATGTGTTGATCACGACAGTGTTTTTGACCATCGCATCTTCCCTTTATCGATTGACTTGTCCAGGCAGAGTTCAAGAATTCTCTGAGACACAATGGGTAGAGCAGAACAATTTTCCGAGGCTCCAGTATTTCGAAAAGAGTTTGGAGACTCGCATCCGCTTTAGAGCATTTCAGATGCTCATCTATCTCACCTTGGTTATAGGGCTTGTCCTGACGCTCTTGCTTGTTTTTGAGCGCACCCAATTGGCATTCTGCTACTGGAAACAACCGGACAATGCAGTCGCGTGCCACTAAGTGATGGACTGACCATACGCACCGACCAAATCTATTGATGGGAAGATACAATTCCGATCCATCAGCTGACGAGTTGAAGAGCGTCTCGTTCGGGCATTCATCACGCAGCTTGCCGTTTAAGCTTTCGATCAACGCATTCTGTTGGGGCTTGCTTCCGCGAAGCCCTTATTGATTAGGGAAAATGTTTTATGTCCCCGGCTGAAAATCACGTGACAATCCTGTACGGTGACTTCAAATTAACACCAACACTAGGGCTGCGGACTATGAATCTGTAGGGTATCAATCGATGCCGGAAAGGGCTGCATCCCAAGGGAAGTTTTCGCCCGGATCCATTTTTACTTTGTACGTATTGCCACCGCAGTCGAAGGTTCGATCATCTACGGCGCTGTGTGCCATAAACTGATTTCGCTTCAGATCATGGCGCACTGCAAGCTCGGTCAACAGACTGTTCAACGCGCTCATCATCGCATCCGGAAACTCGTCTTTCCCATTACCGCGGTGCACCAACTCGATTCCGATCGAGGATTGATTGTGCCCGATCGCATGGTTAGCAACCTCATCAGTCGATATCGATTCTACCTGAGTTCCGCTCTGGTCGATTATGAAATGGATGCCGACTACAGGCTGTTTTTCAAACCATTCCTTCCAGAACGCAGCATCGTTTCCGGCTCCAGAGAATTCTAATACTCCATTGGGGCAATCGGCTATTGGTCCACCGATTGTATGAATGATCACCTTGTCTATGACATCACGTTTATCCCCGGAATCCTTTGCCGCAACTTGAACACCGAACAAGGAAATCACGAAGGTTGTCAAAAGTGCTTTAGCAATCGGCATAATATTCTCCATGGTTACTGTATCGTGGGATGGCGTCGGTTGTCTTCAAGCATTGGGACTGGCAATTTGGCCATATACCTACGGCTGTTAGCCGAGGCGATCCTTGGTTCGGGATTCTCGGTGTCATAGGTCGTCGGCGGACGATATGCGCGTTCTTCGATCAAAATGCTAAAATCCAGACCGGCATCATCAACCACACTTTTTCGCAACCGAAACTCAGTCGACCACTTTGCCAGCCCGTTATGCGATTGTTTGGGCAAGGCAGATGTTTCCGCCGAGATCTTTGTTATTCCCGATTCTCGATCTCGCCCAATGAGTTGGAAGTGCATTTGTGTAAACACCTTTTCATCCAGGCGTTCGCCGGCCTCAAATGACAGGTCGAAAGTTGCCGGACCAGTGACTTTGACTGGGATCGGTACCCATTCGGTAGTGCCCGTCTGGTCTGGCATCGGAGGAAGACGCTCAGCACGCGCTTCGCGGTTGGTAAGAAGTTGGAAATGATAGGGTTCAGCGGGTTCCGAAACTTGCAGATCGCGCGGCGCGTGTTCCTGGTAGCGGACAACGCCCAGACGAATGAAGGGGGCAATCATCGGCCCGGGATCAAGGGTCACATCGACATACCACTGCTCTCGGTCTATATCAAAGCGCGGTTCGTAGGTAAGCAAATCTACATTGAGATAGCGCTGACGACGTGGTTCTGGCGCGTCGTATTTGCCTTGCTCTTCTTTCTCGTCGTCAGTTTCCTTCTGCGCTTCGTCATCAGCTTCTTTCGTTTCAGGAATTGGCATTGCGACGTTGGGAACAAAAGTAGCATCCGGTCGACGCGCGACAGTATCTTCTATTGTACTGGGAAACAGAAAATCCGCGAAGACCGATTTTGGAATGATCCAATTCCGCCAACCTCGGCTCGGGAACTCTTCCGCCGGGTCAGAGCCCCAGCGGGAAACAAATTGACCGGCGCCGGTCATATGCCGCTCTTCGAATGCGTCAAGGGCCATCCAGTCGATTTCCCGACGTGGCTCCGGACTATCAGCGACCGAGGGTCGCACGAATAATTCCCGCCCGGTTTTTTTCAACCCCAAGGCCACGGTTTCGGCTTTTCTATCCATCGGTGGCCAAATGACGATTCCAAGTTTTTCGCCTTCACCGGAGCTAAACCATGGTCTCTTGAGCCACAAGCGGACACGCGAGACCCGCTTGCTGGTCATATGCGGAAACGGTTTGGCCTCTTTAGAAAGAACTTCGGCGATTTTTGGATGCGCTTCTGCCGCCGGAACAGGTTTGGCCGGTCTCTCAGATGCAGGAAGCCAAACCGAAACGGTCTTAATTCCATCTAGGGGAAGGACATCTTCCAGCGGTTCACCGGGCACAAACGTACTGCCGGCAATCGTTGGGCGCGACGTAAAATCTGCCTCAAACCGACTGATCGCGCGGAATTGCAGCTTGACGTGACGCGCGCGTGTATCTGCAAACAGAGGAGTTATTCGCGCATCGATATCGCCGGGTGCGTTGCCCTCAACCTCACGACCAAAAAGCGAATGCAGGGAAACCAACTCACGTCCCCCAACCTTGTCATCTGGCATGGGAACTGATTTGGGCAGGTTGGTGAATTGCGCCCAGGATGCGACATCAGACCGGAAACTGGGCCGGCCTTTCCGGTCTATCTTAAAGCCATAAATTTCGCCAGTTTTCTGGAACTGCGTAGACTCTGCCTTTTCGGACTTAGGATACTCACCGCGCTGGATGCTGGCAATACCACGAGTTCGGCCAGTATCATCGAAAGCACCACCTTTGATGGCTATCGCCTCTGCCAAAATCTCGAACGCGCTAGTTGAACTTAAATCTAGCTCTAGATACCCGCCCAGATCGACCTCGGTTCCGCCTGTTATTACATTGGCGTCTTGGTGGTCAGACGAAGCAAACCAACCCGAGGGTAGCCGTTCGATAGTATCGGTTACGGCGGGTCCCAATGCTCGCATCATATCCGGAAGGTCCTCAGTCACTCGCCGGAGGTTCAGCGAAGTCTGCTCTAAAGCCGGAACGTCGATCGGCACACGCGCGGGTCGCGTTATTGCGTGGCGGACATCAATTGAACGCACACGGGAGAGTTCGGGAATGGGTCGCGTCGCAAGCGCTGAATAAAGTTGTTTCGCCAGTTCTGTTAAGGCTGCATGACTCGGAGCTCGCTGACCAAGCAGGCCGCAATTCTGTTCGCCTTGCTCGTTGTTTTCACACGAGCCGAACAGCTCCCCAATATCCCCCAACGTCTCACAAAAGGCACCCGTTTCTCGAAGAGTTGCAGCTGTATCTACCAGCTCAGACCATCCGGTCAGGGCATCAACGGAAGGTCGGCACCAAAGATCGAGCATGTAAGTACTCCCGGCCGGAATCTTCAATATCACCTCGCAGCAAGTGACGCCTTCCACCAAAGCAAGTGTTTTTGATTTTTCTATTTCAGGAGCCTTGAGTTTTGTCTCCCGCTTCAAACGCAGGGCGATGGGTTGGACCTCCGGGTATCTGGCAACTTCTACGAAAGCTACACAAAGCGCGACGTCGCCGTCTTCACCGACAGCGGTCTCAGGCTTGCGCAGGCGGATCACCAGTTCGGAGGCCATCGGATCCGGGTAACAAGGAACCGTCCGACCAAGGCGCAGTGTTTTCGTCCTTCTGGAAGCAAAAACAGTATCGCCTGTTGGTGTTTCTGGTAGCGGCGGCTGTTTCCCAGCCGGCGCGCCAGCTTTCTGCCAGCGTTCTAGATCGCGCGACCATTCGCGCATCGCTTTCAGCCAATCTGCCCCGTCATCAAAAGCAGCGCTGACAATCGCGTTTCGGTCCGCCGCCGCGCCCAGATCATGGCGCAAGATCGGGGCACCGCCCCAGCCTGCGTCCATATGAATATCACGAAGACCATCGCGCGGGCGATCTACTGTGACACGCCGATGATAGGCCGTACGCCAGGGGGGCAGGTCTGATACAGATTCGATACGAGGGTTCACAACGTTGAACCAATAGGGGCCGACCTCATCAAACAATCCGTGTTGTTCTGCAGCTTCCAAATTCAAGAACGACGGCAAGACGATCCTGGTTATTGTGTCGGATCCAATAAGATCAAAGGTGGCGTCGTCGTTTACGCGCGATCGCAGGATCACGGTACCAGATGTTTGGGGCAGGTAGTCCGAAGGATTATCAACCCGGTAACGCCGAATTTCTTCATCAGCTTCGGATTTGGGTATCGCCACACTAACCGGTGCGATTGCTTCACTGCGAAGGAAGCGGCGCCCTTCCACCGGCACATTCGGATCATCCTGGGGCGGAAGCGCGGCATTGGGAGTATCGAGAAACGCTTGGCGCGCACTTTCAGCGTCTAATGTGCCGCCTCCAAGATATACGGCGCGAAAACCAAGACGCCCGGGTTGGCCGAAACGCAAAGGCGCGACCAAATCGGATTCCGAGACATCTTCATCCGCAGCGCTGAGCAGGTCTATTTCACGATTCATCGAGATGTCTTGCTCGGGGTCAATTGGACAATCGCGTTCCGACAACCCCGTCTCAATTCCCATCGGATCACCGAGGTAGGACAGCTCCGCCTCACTAACTTTTGCGATTAAACTGCGTTGGGCTCCTTCGCCCAAAAGCTTCGCCTGCGGCACTGATCGATCAACCGCGGCTTGTGCAAATTTGCGTTCACCCGGTCGATAAAAAGGGGCAATCAAAGCGTCAACATCGTCAATACCAGCAAGCTTGGTTTGGCCGTAGTGAATTCGCCGAGCGGTTAGAAGGTGCCAAGTTGTGATGTCATTGTCGTTCTCGTCGCGATGCAACAAGCCATAGGTCGGCAATCGACCTACCGTCAAATCGGTCGCATCGACATATCGTGCTTCGGAGTTCTGCGTGCATGCCGCACGAGATGCGCCAACCTGGCGGGACAACTCCGAAGAGCAAGCGAAGTTCAGAACTGATAGTCCGCCGGAGCGTAAACAAGAAGGTTCGATGTATTCAGTGTCAACGGCTTCGTTCCACTCTTCGGTTGGGTCTGCTTCACTACGTCTCATCGTATCGCCCACGAGTCCCATCAACCGATCGGCCCGGCTGCCTGCATCCTGAGCAGCCGACTGTACATCTATGGAAACGGTCTCAAACCTCGGGCGCCCCTTTTTTGTTCGGGCTCCTAACAAAAACACCCCATTACTTTGGGTGAGGGCGCGAGAAATCTCATCTGAATCAACACCTGCAATGCGCAGGATGACTTCTTCGCGAGTTGTTGGCAGAAACTGCACGACCTTACCCCCATTGATCCGCGCTTTCGCCAAGGTCCAAATGCAGCGGTTTTGCTGGCTGACCGCTAACTCATTAGATGCGAAACGTATGAAGCAAAAAACCTCACCATCCTGACCTCCCAATTCCAACGCGAGTTCAGTGGCATCAATCTTGAGATCTACAAAGGTTCGAAACAAGCGACCGAGGTCTGGCGTTTCGTCAAGATTGAACAACCGCTTGGCTGCCAAGTTAGGTTTTTTGAGCTTTCCTTCAGTCGCTAAATCTTCGTCAGGTTTTTTGTATTGCTTTGATTCTTCGTCGCTGCTGTCGCGCGCTTTTACCGAGCGCTGCAGCTCTGCGAATTCGATCTCACCAATCGCGTTCGCCAGCAGAAATTGCTTCCGCAATGAAAGTAGTTCTTTGTAAATCGAAGCAATATTTCCGTTCAGATGCGAGCAGGCGCAGCTTTCAGTATCAAGCTGTTCGGTGATTTTCTTCGCAATTTCCGCGATCACCTCGGAGCCGCAGGTACCAGCCCCTTCGCCTTGCGTCACCGCACATGCGGCACGCGCCTCATCAAGTGCGGCCACCGCCATCTTGCGTTTCTTAGCAAGGGTGTCAATTTGGGTTACGTCGCTGCCCTTGACCTGGATATCTGTGCCAATCGCCTGTTCGTCGCTTTCTTTTGCGTCAAGTTCGGCAAGTAGTTCTTTGTATTCTGTCCAGCTGCTGAGGGCGGTTTCTGCACTTGACCGGGCGATTTCGGATAAAGTCGCGCGTGCTGCAACAGGATCATTCGAGAGCGCAAGATAAAGTGCTTCTATCGCGCGTGCCATCTTGGTCAGCAATGCGATGTCGCCTTCTTTACCCGACATGCAAACCATCGAAACAGGAGGGCCCTTTTTCATCGCCTCGTCGAAAGTGTTCAATCCCTTGATCAAGGAAGCCCAATTGCCTTTGCCGTCATTCGTTTCAGGGATCAGTTTATCCCACAGCAAACACGCATCCGATGCGTCGGAGCGTCTGTTCCAGAGCGCGGCACCAATCCTGCGATCCGACTGTTTTGGAGGAGGCAGGAGTTTTGCATTCGCGTCAGAGGGGATCACAGCTATTTCGAAGGCTGTTCCAAGCGCGCGATCCACAATTTGGTCAATTTTCTGTGGCCAGATTGAGACGGGCAGCACACCGTCCCCGCTGTCTTTGAGAGGACGCAATGCCAAGGTGATTTTGACGTCGTCGCCGAATACTCCACTTGGCACCGTTCGGGCTAGTACGTCGACCTTTGCGTCTGGTTCGGTGATATTACCGTTTGCTGGGATCAATTGCGTAGCTCCTTGCACGATGGCTGGCGAAATAGCTTTTCCAGACCTGGTAGTCTTGGTCTTGTCTGCGCGTATTAACGCGTATGGCAGCGGTGGAAGACGGTTTGTCGGGCCCATTCAGACTGGCGTAACGCACTGGGTTTGGCCCCCATAGACTCGCCGATTGTTCGGCACCGGCAGAGGAGAAACCCTTGCCCTCTTTTTTGAAGAGCGTGATCGAGAATTCGACTTTAGCGATTCCGACAGAGAACGAGAATGTGAAGACGGCTGATCCTGTCATTGAGCCTGAACCATCCATCCCCATCGTAACGAGCAGGCTAGCTGAAATTCCGAATATCGCGACCCGACCGGACCCACCCGCAAAAAAATCACCCGACATTTCGGTGAAGCTGCCCATCTTGCGAATGAAGACGCCAACGGTCACGCGCCCTTCCAGCGTTAGCGGGCCATAGGCTATGGCCCCGCCGCCACCAAAAACAAAGCTCGCATCGAAGCCCGTGATGCGCCGCCCGTCAGAAGTAAGCTGAAAGTGCCCACCTCCACCCCAAATTCCTGCAATGATAACAAAAGGATCATCCCTTGATGACAAAGCGGCACCAAACAGCGCCTTTCGGTTTTCGAAGGGTAAAATGGCCAGTGCCGATAGGCCAATATTCATGAATGTCACACCGCCCAAATTGATGGCAGCAATGTTGAGCCTATAACCCGCCTCGATCCCCAAAACACTGGTTGCAGGTTTCACATAGGCACCGCCGGAGCTTGCCGAGAGTGATTTTGCCAACTCTTGGACAAACTCCAGCTCCTTACCGATTTCGTAGCGAACAAAATCGATGGAAAAAGTCGGATCGCGCCCAAGTTGCCATCCCATACGCGCTTCGGAGAAATAGAGTGTGATGGCATCGAACCCGCCAAGTAGCTTAATTTTGAATGGCGAGAGGATGGCTTCGGCGTTTGCCTCAACTGGGAGGTTCGACGAGCCGTCACCAAAGATCGCGTCACCGACATCAATTGTGGTCTTTGAAACAACCCCGAATGAACCAGGCTCACCCGGAGTTGGTTCAAAAATGCCACCGAAACCACGGATTGGCGCGTTGAAGCGCATGGTAGTGGTCAGCCTAGTCGGAACGATTTTGCGTATCTGGGTCTCGATGAGTTGACGCACATTGCCCAAGTCGATCAGGGTAGAAATATCCGAGCGAATTATCTGATTGAGAGTCGTGTCAATGCTTTCCACGATCTGAAACAAGGAAATTGTGCTGGCGTCGGCGGACCAGCGCGCGACTATGGTGCGAAGCGCACGTGTCTTCTCTGAACCAGGATCATCGGAATTTAGCGTGGAAATCCAGCTCTGCTCTTCCGCCAACAAATCTGCTGGCTGTGTTTGGGACACTTTCAGAAACCCGACCTTCTGACTGTAGACATTTTCCAGAGGCAGATCGGGATCGCTAACAGCGACGAACAGATGACGTGCATCGATCGGCTGTGATCCGGGAGCAAGCGGGATGCCTAGGAACTCTAGCGCCTGATTCAAAAAGCTTTCTGTTTCACTCGTCATAGTGGAAAGGATCGTAAACCGTGTCTTAGCAAGAGCATCAAAAAACGCCTCTCCCGCATCCAATCTACCTGCCTGGAAAACCGTTCCTACTACAAAGTCGATGGCTTGGCCGACCTGCGAATCAAGACTGGTCTGTAGTGACGCGAGAGTGTGAGCGGCATCTGCAATGACGACATCGCGCACATTCTCTGCGGCAGAACCAGCGGTGTCCTTGATTTCATCTAGAAGACTTTTGACGGCATTTTTGGCATCGAATCTGAGCGCCTTTTTGATTGCGTCTACCGCTTCAAAGCGGTCTTCAAGGCTACCACCACGTGCAGTTTCGAACGCTTTTAAGGCCGAGGAGATCTCACCCAGTCTCGTCCTAATCGTTTCAGGCTGCTTGATCTCCGAAAGTTCAACCCGCAGTGCTGAAAACTCTTCTGCTATGGGGTGAAGAATGGAGTAGTTGGCTGCCAAACTATTGAGTTCGGCTGCGGCTGCACTGACAAGCTCAAGGACTTCGATCCTCGCTTTGGTGATTTCATCGTCCGCTTGAGCGGCAATATTCGGAAGGCGGTCAATCTCGATCAACACCATTTCGATCAAACTCTGCGCCAGCCCAGCCAAATTGGCCTCAACTTCGCCAGCCAAATCAATCAGCGCTCGCCTCAGATTGACCAGCGATTGGACCTTCGCTGGGGCGGCGTCATTCAGCAGTTCGTTGATCTTGGCTTGCGCGTTCTGGAAATCATCCAAGCTCAGTTGATCAAAAGTCACTTTGTAGGCATTCGCAGCCCTTTCCAAGGCCGCGAACATACCTTCGATCAATTCGGGCCAGGCGCGCAGCATGGCCAGAAGCTCCGTTTTAGGGAATGTAACGACCAGAGCTTCGTAGGTCTCGATACTTGGGTTGGCCTCTGCAGTATCGATAGCATTTTGCGCGGTTTGCTTGGCATCAAGGAACGATTGGTAAGCCCGGTTTGCGCGGGCTTGTTGCCGTGCAAAGTCGGCGAACAGTGTTCCTGCAATGATCCGCATGTTTTCGGCGGCATCGCGAATCTGTGCTAGTTCGTCTTCCGTCTCAAGCCCGAGGGCCAAAAACTCACCAACAAACCTGCGCTCAGCTGCAAGAAACCCACCAATCACCGAGCCATCGCCCAGCAAAAACCTTCTTAGTGGACTAAAACCGATCTCGCGTCGCAGATCGGATTGGCCTTGAGCCAGTGCGGCATCGACTAATTGAAGAGCTTCGTTGATATCTTCAACGGTGCTTTCCGTTTCTTTCAACAAAGATTCGAACTCGGCAATCGGTTCTGCGGTGGTTTTGAGATAAGCAGGGTCAGTAATCGGGACGACAGGTTGTGTAACGCCGGCCATGCTACTAGCCGTCGCAAGGACACAGCTATAAGCATTTAGTATCGGACGGGTTACGCTCAGAACCCCGTCCTCATCGACAAGATTGCCAAGAGTGTTGGTGATTTCGGTCGAAAAACTGCCCGCCACAAACAGAGCATCAATTTCGGCAAATGTGTCGACAATGGCGACGATCTTTCCCTCGATGCTCGTTTCAGTTTGGATCTTATTAAAGTTGATCTTGGTGTTGGTTATTCGCGCACTAAAAGCCTCAGGTGTAATGCCAAAGACTGTTTTAATCGCTTCGTTTTGTAGTCTGGCAAGCTCGATGGCAACTTGGGCAGCAAGCACGGTCGACGCACCTTGCTTTAGCTCGGCCAGACGTATGGCGGCAATCTGAAGCTCGACCAACGCTTCCCAATACTGTAAGGCTTCTCCTTCCAGATTAGCAGCTTCATCCTCAAAATCAGCTGCGATTTGTGCAAGTGCTGATGATTGTTCGATGGAGTTCAAAAGTAGTATGCGTAGATCAAGTTCCTGTATCGCCTCAAAAACCTCATCGAAACTAACTTTGGTTTCAAATGCCTCGTCGATTACTTGCTCGAGGAGGATGGTAATTATTTCTTCGGTAATGCGATCGAATTTCTCATCTATTGCGTCCGCACCACTGCGGCTTGAGAATGGAAGAAGCTTTTGAATTTCAACAACTATAATCTCACGATTTTGGACAATCGCTGAGCTTATCTCATCTAATACTACTTTCTCGATATTCTGCTCTGTGAGAAATTCATCAAAATTTATGGTAAGTTCAGAGAGTCGCTCGACCATTGAGCGTAGGTCCTCAATTTGCCGAAGTTCATCAAGGAAGAGATTTCGTAACTCCAACTTGAGAGGGGAAATAGGATCGTGCGCGACCTGATCTATTGCCACAAGAAGTGCCTTACCAGCAGTCGGAATTGCCATGCTAAGGCTCGCAGCCTTGGCATCGTTATCTTCCTTTGCAACGTTTTCGACAGCCACTCGAAGCCGTGTCAAACCGCTTGCTACACCTGGATAAACACGCCTGATCTCAAGTCGTTCTATCCCTAGATCAAGCGCAGCGCTCAAGAAGGTCTCTTCTACGGTCTCGATACCCTCCAGCAACTCTGGCAACACAGTGCCCCTGAGGAATTGAACGAGCTCAGTAAGGTTCTGTCCAGCTTGATCAAGGCTTTCGCTGATTTGCGGAACGTTGTCGGCAAGTGTGGCCAGAAGAACATCCAGAAGCTCCGTAATTTTGAAAACGCCTAGAATCTTGGCGTTATTGTCGCCTAGGATCTGCTCAAGCACTGTCGATACAGAGGTCGGGGCCTGCACGAAACGAATGTTGTTTATGCGCCCGACACCAGGCACCAAAAGGCTAGCCTCATCACCGGTAGAATTTGCTGGAGACAGTACCTGGCCAAACGCTGGCACTCCATAAACTTCGCCAGAGTTAACAGTCAGGCGTGAACGCGACGTGACCGGACCCTCTTTGCGGGCCAAAACGGCAAGGAATCCGGAAGGACGGCCAATCGCACCAATGCGGTCGCCCTTCCGGCCGACATCCAACGATATTACGCTTAGAATATCTAGTATGGCCTCGATTTCGGGCCTGTTCCCCTGGGCGCCCGACAATTTTTCAGGGTTTGGGTCAGGCAAACCTCTAAGAAGAAACGCCTTGTCGAAGGCTGCGATACAAATCTGTCCTCGTCGACCGCCGGTTAGGCGCGCGATTCTGTCGAGACGAAGTAGGGTAAATTGGATGAATGGGTAGAAGGGCGGCTGATCGCCGGCTGTCAAGAGTGGTCCAAAATCGTAATTTTGACGCGGACTACCCAGAGATTTCAACCGCTCTTCACGGACACGCTTACCCTGTTTGAAAGCATCATTTTCACCTGCGAAATCCCCAGGTGGTACCACAAAGCGACCAGGTCGTCCTTGCGCGCCTATGATCCAGCCCAGAGTTTCGTATCGGCTGTCTCCATCTTCGATTTCCGGGCCATAGCGGCGTGCAGTCCCACCCTGTCGAATGGTTCGCCGGCTGGTCGACGACAGCTTCGCAACCCAGTCCGAATCGTCTTCGTTACGGGGCTGATCGTCAAGGCCATTATAATATTCGACAAGGTTGGCAATGGTTTCCGGGTCGCGAGCAGCCTCGGCGTCAACGAAGATCAGTGGCATCTCCATGCGATCGGGCACATCATCGATCTGTAGTTCAAAGCGCACGTTAGCTGTCTGGATAGGGGCAGTGCGTGGCCAGAAGACTCGCCCTTTTCGTTTCGGTCCAAACAGAATGCGACCATTTGCAGTTTCTTTGATCTCGCCGTCGCTGGGTAGCGGCACAGGCTCGTCAGGATCAACAATATCCGGCGTCTCACGGGTCAGCAGCGTAAGCTTCTCGACCGGCCAGCCGCGCCCACCATCCGGTTGGTCGTACCAGACCGTTTTGTCAGGCTGCGCAACTCGAATAAAAAAACGTTGAACCAGATAGGCGGTCGGTCCCCTTTTACTGCTCGCCGGTGGTTGAATGTATTTGCGTTCGGTTACTTTGACCAAAACCGCGTGGTTTCCGAGCGGGAACAGATAGCCTTTGTAAACAACCTCAACCTTGATATCACGTCCAAGAACCGCGCGATGGCGCCAACGCTTAATGGTTGGGGCTGGAAACAAAGGTCGCCGGTCGCGGGTTTGCGCAGGAGCAGCTGGTTCAAAACTCGTGTCTAAATCTAGTGTGCCGCCCAAAGCAGACAGTCTTAGCTCACTAAACCTCAGTGCCTTCGGGCGATAAATCGCATGGCTATCAAGCGCTTCCAACTCCTTGCCTTCTGCATTGGTTACTGTGTCGACACGCAAGTCAATCAGTTCATAACCATCTGGCGGCACCACCGCATCAGCATCGTTTCGAATTTCCAGCGTTGTAGGGTCGATCTTGCCCATAACAGGTTGACCCGGAACGGAAGTAATTTTGACCAGTTCGTCGCGATCACGGGCGTCCAGACTTGCACGAAAGAGATCAGGACCATTACTTTCAGGTCCTGTTTCCTCAACAATGACGGCCTCTTCGATTTCACCATTCCTTCGCCTAACCCGAGGCAGCGACCACGGCGCCAGCGGCCCTCGCGGTGGTGGTTCATACAATCTAGCCAAGGGGTCGTTGTCGCCGCTAATGCCATCTACGGCCGCGCGGGCTAGATAGGTTTCGGGGCGAAAGTCGTCAGACCAAACCGCACGCAGAAGCGGATTTGGTTGGACTGATGACAAAGAAGCAGTCCAAAGCGGTGCCTCTTCCAGCTCATTAAAATCTTCAGTTTCCGGGGCATCTTCATAAATCTCGGGTTCAACTGGACGGGGCAAAACCCAGATTGCATCTTGCGCTGGCGATAGATTTAGTCGGAACGGCAACTCGATGGAGGTTTCAAAGTCGTGTGGCGGTGTTGAACTGGCGCTCCATATTTCTGCCATCCGTGTGGCCGATGTACTCTGACCGTGCTCGTCTCGCCCGATACCTTGGTGGTGCAGAATCTCAGCAATATTCGTTTCCCGAACTAAGGTGCCATCGGGCTCGCGTTTGTGCTTGACTTCGGCGCGGCGGGGTACCGCCGCAGTTCGATCTGTCCAATCGAGCAATGTGTCCAATTTGAATACCTTTGGACCTTGCACGCCGGGTTGGCCAGGAGGGTCCCATTCGAAAGCCAAACGCGACGGACCTGAGCAGCGTGCGCGTGTTCGCTCCTTGAAGGGCTCAAGTGCACCACCGGCTGGATCTGAATAAAGGAAAACAGCATCCACGAAGAGTTGCCTTGCGCGAGGATGATTAATTGTCTCACGCACCGCGTGAAATTCGGAAAAATTATCAAGAGTATCTTTCGGCAATCCCTCCTGTCGAAAGATGTGGCTTCGCCAGAACTCGCGGAACGCAGCATAATCTGACGCAACTTCATCTTTGAGCTCTGCATATTTTTGCTGAAGCGCAAAACTCTGTACAGCGGGGTTGGCGAAGCCGTTTGGCAATTCGTCCAGATCATTGCTGATCGCAGCTCCGACCTTCGTTTCGGGGTCGACCGTGAATTTCTCTATTTCAATACTCAGTTTGTCGATGCCATTGACGTTGCTGATCGAAATAGGCGGGAGGTTGTCGATAGCAGCTTTCAGGCTTTCGAACTCTACGTCCGCCTCTACATTTAGAAGTCGATTGATCAACCGGTTTGCAGTTTCAGTTAGCAATTCCGGGATGACGATGTCCCACGCGGTTTTAGCAACATCAGGATCAAGGTCTTCGGGCCCCACATAGATGAGTTGATCATCGGGCAAACGTCCGGTTGGGGCATAGTTTTCCTTCGCCGCCTGGTTCACAAGCTTCGAATTAAATTCCAGTAAAGCGCGTATACTCTTTTCGTCACTCAGATGTTTGGTGCTCTTCTCCGGAAGATCAGCAATGATCAGCAAGATCGCCTCGGCATGTTTTCTTAGCGCCTTCCTGGCCTCTATCTTACTCTGTCGATCGCCCTTGCGAAGGGTATTGAAATGACCATGAAGACTGGCGATCTCTGCTGCGCGTTCTTCGATAGGAAGATATTCGACGAGGTCGAAAAAATTGACTCTGGGTAATCCTTTGGCGAAGTTCTCCTGCCTGAAATAGGCTTCTTCCGCCATGTGTTGAGCCGCGAATTCGGCCCTGATGACCGGCCGCATCGAAGAATCTATAGAAGTGGCTGAGCGATTTTCACGGAAGATATCTGAGCTTAGCTCTAGTTCGGCGTTCTCTCCAGTTGCCGAGAGGCGCATATTGCTGAAGCGAAAGTTCAGTGAAAGAAAATCACGCGGTCGGCTGACCCTCAGGTTCACATTGCCGAGAGGCACATCAAGGCCCGGCCGAGCTGCTGCCACGGTAGCAAGCCGATCTCGGGGAATATCTGCAATGATATGGCCGGCACTACGCAGCGACAAACGATTTGGGTCGGTTGGATTTTTATCTGCGTCCCCTCTCGGGTCGTAAATGCCGGATAAGACGTCTTGAAGAAGAAGATAGGGTCGGGGTCCTTCCCCGTGAGCTTCAGCTTTACTGAAAACCTCGGCGTCCCGCAGTTGAACAGGCAACCCGGTCGTCGTTCCCTGCAAACGAAACATCCGAACCTGACCGTTCGTCAGTTGGGTTCGAACGGAAACACCGGCTTGAAAGTGGATAGGGCCGAAGCTGACAGTTGAGAGCTGTGGCACACGGTTGGCTGAGGTGGGCGGTAATACTTTAAGGCTTGTCTTCGGAAGCTGTTCTGGCCCATCCACTTCGACCCCATATTCCTCGTATAGTGGAAGAGGTCGGGCTTCATCATTATCCGCGTGGAACTCAAGTACCCATCCCCGGTTTGGGGGAAGCCTCAGAAGTTTGAGGGATGGTGTGGTTGCCGTGGCCTCATCATCTAATGCCTGTGCGGGACCAGGGTTCTTCTGAAGCAGGGTGGTGTTCAAATTCAGATCCGCCAAAAGCTGTTCCCTGCTTTGAACAGACAATCGCCACTCACTTTCCAGATCAATAGTGACGCTCCTACGTTCCGGTTGATCTAATTCAGAGGTCTTGCGAACGGTGTTGAACCGCAGCCTGACCGTCGGACGAGGTGGGTTTTCGTTTTGGCCTCTCAAAGCAGAGACAGTTAGAGTAGTTTCCAGATCCGACGGTGTTTCAAACCTCTGCGCGGAAAAGTCAGCCTCTCCATCCCATCGCTTTCGCGGCTCAAGCCCGACTAGTGCGCGCGGCCCTCGCACGGCACCACCTCGGTCAGACAGGATTTCGAAATAGGAATCTGCAGCCTTCTGCTGATCCTCAATAATCTTTCCACGCTTCCAGCCAAATTGAAGCGATTGAAATCTGATTGCCTGGTCGGCCAATGTCATCTGGCCAAGCCCTTCATTTAAAGGCCGTACTTGCCAGAACCATTCTGTTTGCTTGTCAATCTGTCTTTGAAGAGAGAGCGCTGTACTGAAGCCTTCGGCATACAACGAGGCGACAAACCGCTTTGATGTGCCCAATGGTCCGCCGCTGATCCGGCTGAAAGTTTCACTTACCCAGCCAGGACCGATAATCAGAGAAAACCCCTTCTCACCTTTCATAACATCGTAAAGCGGAGAGACGCGTTCTCCATCAAATGGTGATGCCGGGAATTCTAAGGCGGTTCGTCGAGACCGATGAACCCAGGTGTTGGTCAGTAGCCGAATTCGCCACAGATTCTTCGAAGTCCCGTCTGCGGATCTGATCGGATCATTAAATACAATGAACTGATGGAAAAGTCTGCGACCATCGCCGCCAAGATCACGATGCAGAAAATGATCTGCTCCTAGGACTGTGATTGTTAGTTCGGTATCTGCGGCAACTGCTTCTCCCTGGTTTCGATCAACTACTGATAGACCGTCTAGCCGAAGTTCGAGCCGATCATCACCAGGCAAACCCAATGGCGCGAACGTCTCGGGACGAAAGGTGAGCGTTGGGTTAGCAGATGAGTTTTGCTTTTCCTCCTGGCTAAGGCGCAATTGGACTAATACTAGTTTGTTTTTTTCATACTTTGTTTCGACGTGAAGGTCTGTAAACGCTTCTGCTGCACGCGCCCCGCCCGGCAAAGTCGCCGCACTTGTAGCGGCACCGACTAGAAATGTCCGTCGGGTAATCGGAAGCTTTGGAAAGCCTTCAGACAAACCTTATTAGTGGCACTTCAATAAGCACCAAAACCAATCTAATTAATCTCAATTTACTTCTCCTCATCGAGGGAGACAAAAGAAACGATTCTGTCTGAAGATGCTCCAACTGATTCGTGATTTTGGCAAGAAAAATTTTTAATCTAAAACTCGGAAGCCAATTAAGTTATTGATTATATTAAGTAAATTTGCACTCTAGCACCTTTTTTTGCTGTTTTTCGATCCGCGGAATCGAACTTCGGTTCCTCCAAGACGAACTCGAATTCGCGGCGGATACGTGCGTGACACTCAACATTCTGAAATGTTTCGTGTTCAATTTAGATCACCAAGTAAGTCAATTGAATCACGAACACCTGTAGGAAATTGATTTCACTAGTCTGAAGTTGATGAGGACAGTTTGGTTAAGTTGCATTTAAAGATGTTCAAGGCGTTAATCACTACTTTCAATAACCAATCATCAGTTTTTACTTGTCTTCCCATATCCCGCCCAATTAAGTTTTGATGTCCAATTCAAGCCTGACCCCTGCTCATGGAAAGTCGTGCTGATGACCGGGAGCCTCCAGATATCAAGCGCCCATCTTTGCGATCTCACCGAGCTTTTCCACTCCGCCACTGGATTTGTTGGGCGACGTCAGGCTCAGCTACACTTCGAAAAAGCAACCTGTCTGAAGTTGCTTTTCACAGCCGATGGTCGCCACGGTAGCGGATGCGGTAACACCACTTTGAGCATTTGATTTCGGCATGATCACGCTCAAGGTTTAACCTGTTTGGCATTTCAAACTTTTATAAGCGCCTAACGTGATTGCTCTGCCGCAAGGTCACTGTCGACTCGTGCAGCTGTCATCTCCTCGATCAAGAAGCAACCGGAATTTGTGCCTCAAATTGATATTTTTTGCACAACTTAATGCTCTCGCGATTCATGCGGTGCCGAAAGTTGATCTTTCGGTTCAAGTACGACCGCTATTGAGTGAAGAACGGACCAGCGATCTGACGCGCGTCTTCAAAATTAGCAGGAGGGGTGTCAACTATCACCGCCGAAAGGCGGATTACTGCCGCGAGATCAGGACCGACAACGTTTTTTGTTCCAATCGCACCGGTGCTGCCTTGCTTCCCTGTTGCACCCGGCCTTCCGTCACTCTCATTCTCTTGCGATCCACCTAGACCGGTGCAACCGGTGCCACCTCGACCTTGCCTGCCGCCTGCGCCGCCCCCCCCAGGGCTTCCGGCCGCAACGATCAGTTGATCGCCGCTGACTAGTCCTTCGCCAAACAGGAGGTCTATCGTGCCGCCGTCGCCTGCGTTGCCGCCGGAACCGCCGTTTCCGCCATCACCTCCCGCATGCGCTCCTCGATAGGCCCCGAAACCGCCACAGTTGCCGTCACGACCATCCGTGCCCGCAGGGCCTTGGCCTCCAGATGCACCGTCACCTCCGCCAAGTTCAAATCGCAGTGTTGAGGCGAAGGTCCCGAAGGCCGCCAGAACAACACCACCATTTGCTCCGTCTCCGCCATCGATCGGCCCTATGGGACGTGTCGAAGGTGACATCGACACGCGGATCCGTCCATTTCGGATTTCGCGAGCAAAGAGGGCCAAATGACTGTCGGCGTTTAAGACTCGACCTCCAAGCTCAATCTCGTTTGCGATGATGACGGTCCCGGCTGGCAACCTGATGTCGTCACCTAGGGTGAGCCGGTTTGCGGTAAGAACAGTCGTTTTTGGCACGTCATCTAAAAGGACATCACCACAGCGCTCCTGATCTCCGACATTACAGTAGACGACATCTTCGAGTTTTGGTTTCAGGAACTCTGATACTGCGGGGATGACACCCGGGATACCGAAAAATGCCATCAAGCCCGAAAGAAATACCAGTCCGCCTAAGACCGTGCCAACACGCTGTTTCGTCATCATTCCTTCTTTCGACAAAATAAAAACGTTCATTGCAAAGTCCAAAGAGATGGTAATTTTGCGGCATACAGAGATCAAGCGCACTGCGCTGGATCAGGATGAATCTAACGTATGATCTTGCTTCACCACCATTGGTAAATTCCGCTACAGCCGCGAACCTAACAAAGCAGACCTTGATGCCAGTTCATTTAACGGAAGGTTTTGTCCGGAAGTTAGGGTTTACCGCGTTTGCGGGGGCGCGTGCCGTGCTCGACTTCTGGTCTGGGCTGCAGAATACCAAATCCACCGCGGTCCAGCTGAATATCCATCCGGTCCATGTTAAGGCACTGATCCGGCATAATGTTCTGGAAGCCTATCGTTTTGGAACGTCTCTGCGCTATGTTCCATCGTCCACGGTACAGACCTTGCTGACTAGGCTTGAAGGCCTGCGCATTGCCTCTCGGGCACGTCATAGATTGCCCCTCTCGGAGTACAGCCGACAGAGCAGGGTGGCCCTGGCTCGCGTTGTCGCCGATTGGGTAGCAGGCCGACTGAGCGGCGTTTGGAGAGATCCGGACGTAGAGGGGTTGGCTGGAATTCTTATAGACTGCGCTGAGATCTTGGAAAAATCGGAGCGCGTGTTTTCTGGTGATCTGTCGCTTCTGGATGCAGCGGCGCGCTTGAGAATTAGTATCGGGTCAATCCGGCTCTTGCGGGATTGTGGATACCTTAAGCAGGTAAAGCTGCGAAACCCGGACACGCAGCATTATCGTTGCTACATCACTGAAGAGAGTATTCAGGCTTTTGAAAAACACTATGTAACGCTGGGCCAAATGGCAGAGCAGTTTGAGATCGCCGCGATCCATTTGGCTCCGGCACTGGATCGCAGAGAAGTTGAGACAATCCCCTGCGAGGCTGGATTTGTTCGTGCCTACCCGAACGAGACACGAGACGTGGTTCGGGAACTGGCGACCAGAGTAACGAGTTAATCTGACTTGATAGTCTCGACGGATATTTGAACCAGTGCGCTGCGGAGTTGGCCAGATACTCTACCGCGCATGCTCACCAATAATAGCAAGGTTTGGGACATGATAATGCCGCCTCCGATGGCCATAGTTCCGCGGTTGCTCGCCTAGTTCCTGTTGACAAAAACTGTGTTGTACCTTCCCAGATGGCTGTCTTGACACTGCGAGAAACACGATGACCCGTCCAACTTTCACCTCTAGCGTTTCGCCTGAGATCGAGCAGGTCATCCAATCTAAGCTCACCGCTTTAGAAGCAGATCATGATGTCCGAGTGCTGTTCGCCATTGAAAGCGGCAGCCGCGCATGGGGTTTCCCGTCTCCCGACAGTGACTACGATGTACGCTTCATCTAAGTACACCGGCCAGACTGGTATCTGAGCATTGAGCCCGGTCGCGATGTCATCGAACTGCCCATTGAGGGCGATTGGGACGTAAACGGGTGGGATATTCGTAAAGCGCTTGGTTTGTTGATCAAACCTAACCCCGTGATGTTGGAATGGTTATCCAGTCCTATCAGGTACAGATGGAATGATGCGATATGTGAACGGCTGATTGCCTTCGCAGCCAAGACGACCTTCGGCGAATCCTGTCTGCACCACTATCGCAACCTGGCACAGAAACAGTGGGACAAGCATGTTGGTGAGAGCCAGGATGTGAGCTTCAAAACGTATTTCTACATCCTGAGACCCGCCTTGGCGATCTCCTGGATCCGGCAGATACCCGATACGCCACCCCCAATGAACCTGCATGATCTCATTAAAGATCAGGACCTATCTCCTAACCTACTCGGGCATATTAACAGGCTTTTGGTGTCAAAAAGCAAAACCAAGGAAATGGGCCGTGGGCAGCGCATAGCGATCGTTGACGATTTCATACAAGATCAAATGGCGTGGGCAGCCGTGATGAAAAAGAACGAAGATCGCCACGACCTCATGGCCGAGGGTAATTGCTTGCTACGGCACATCGTTAAGGAAAATGTCACGGCCTGAAATGCCAATATCGAAGGCATGTGACAGCAGATCGGGCGTTCAACGAGAGACCGGTGCATATAACACCCGAACTGCGATGTGCAGAGGCTTTCTGCTATTGTCTTTTTTCCAAGAAATCAAAACCGGACCCTAGTGCAGCGTGCGGCGAATATTCCAAAGGAAGCCCATTTCAGTCATATTGGTTTCATGCTGCGCGCGCGCGAAGTACGACAGATGTTGCTGGCGCAGAAAATCAAACTCCGTAACGCAGCTGAAAACTGGCCGTTCATTCACAACGCAGCAGTGTCTTACGCTCACGCCCAGCGTGTGGGATAGACTATCCCAAGCTACTATGCTCCTATCTTATGGGATCAAAGGGTGCTTAATGCGGTCATCGTCACATATTGCGATCCTGGTTACTGCAGTTGTCGCCAGCACCGGCCTTTACCTGTCATCTTACAGGTATTTCCTTTCGGAAGAGCTTTCGAAAGCACAGGGACGGCTTTCTCTTTATCAAAGTTCGGTCACCGCTGAGTTGGAGCGCTTTTCGCATCTCACATACGTAATGGCGCAAGACCCATTTGTAATCGGAACTGCGCAAGGTGACAGTACCGGAATTCTCAATCAGAGATTCGAGGATTTTGCAACACAAGCAGGCCTGGACGCGATTTATCTAATGGATCGGAATGGTGTAACGATATCGGCTTCCAACTACCGTGAGGCCGGAAGTTTTGTAGGACAGAATTACGCGTTCCGCCCATATTTCCAAATGGCTCTTTCCGGCGACCAGGGGCGGTTTTACGCGATCGGGACAACAACAGGATTGCCGGGTTATTTCATTGCCAATGCGGTGCATGGCGAAGCAGGAAAACCAGCCGGTGTCGTTGCTATTAAGATTGATTTTTCCAACCTTCAGGAAAGCTGGAAACACTCGGGCGAGCAGGTTCTTTTGGCTAATGAAGACGGCATCGTTTTGCTTTCTTCGAACTCGGATTGGCAATATCGCGCGTTGAAGCCATTGTCAGAAACTCAGCAAGAACGGATTCGAGCTGCCAGGCAATTTCCGGGGCAAGACTTAGATGCGTTGGATTGGGTTGAATTGCCGGGAGACCAGGCCAGAATTGCTGGTACGAAGCGCCTGCACCTTGCAGCTACGGATTTACCCCATGGCTGGTCGCTTCACTATTTTGCAAGTGACGATCAGGCCGTAGCACGTAGTTGGCTTGTAACTGCAGTCTTTGTCCTTTTGGCGGGGCTCGCATTTATCTTTTTCCAGATACAACGCGCAAGGCGAGTAGGCGCGGCCTTAGTGCGGTCCGAAGAAGAAGAAGCAAAGCTGCGGGAGGCAAATGAAAGGCTCGCTATCGAAATCGACGACCGCACGACAGCCGAGCGGAGCCTGAAACGCACCCAAGGCGAGTTGGAGCGCGCAAGCCGATTGGCGGCTCTGGGGCAATTATCCGCGTCGGTCACGCATGAACTGGGCCAGCCCATCGCTGCGATGCGCAATCACCTGGTGGCAGAAGAGATCTCATCTTCCGGTGAGTCCAAGCTGCCGCAAAAAATTGGAAGTCTGGTCGACAGGATGGAAGGGATCACGCGCCAATTGCGGTTCTTTGCGCGTTCAGAGAGTGAGGCGTTTGACGACGTAGACTTATGCACTTCGGTCAATGCCGCTTTGGCTCTGGTTGCGCCAAACATCGAGCAGGGTAAGGTGAAAATCTCAGTTGATGCGCCGACCGGTCCGGTCTTTATCCGGGGCAGTGCACTGCGGATCGAGCAGGTCATCACCAATCTTTTGCGCAATGCGATTGACGCGATGGACGAAGTGGATGCACCTGAAATCCATATCGCTGTCGTAGCTACTGATGATGAAGCGGTGTTGGAAATTCAGGACAACGGTCACGGGTTGGGCGAGGCAACGCTGGCTGAGTTGCAAGAGCCATTTGTAACCACAAGAGAGAGCGGGAGAGGCATGGGCTTGGGGCTGGCCATTTCCACCAGCATTGTCAAAGATCACGATGGCACAATGGCGGCCCGAAATCGTGATGGCGACGGAACAGTTTTTCGCGTCACCTTCCCGATAGCCTCAAATACTGAAGAAACGGACGAATGACCCAGCAGCAAGCCTTCAAGGTTCTGGTCGTTGATGATGACAAATCGATGCGACAATCGCTAGTCGAGTTGCTCGAAGCCGCCGGCTGGACTGTTAGCGCCCTGTCGCGCGCGACCCACGTGACGGAACATCTGGCCAACGCCTCGCCCGATGTCATTTTGTCTGATGTGCGTATGCCCGGCATGTCGGGGCTTGAATTGCTGGCCAGCCTGGACAGGAATGTGGCGCCTCCGGTGGTATTGATTTCGGCACATGGTGACATCCCGATGGCCGTTCAGGCCATACAGGATGGGGCGTATGGGTTCATCGAAAAGCCATATGAACCACGGCGATTGCTGACGGTGCTGAGGCACGCGGCTGAACAAAACCGAATGCGGAAAAGCAATGCTCGCCTAAAAGACAGGCTGTTTAAACTGTCAGGCCTTGACCGCATCCTGCTGGGTCAAACAGACGCCATTACAGACTTGCGAGAAGAAGTACTTGATCTTGCCGATACATCGGTTGCGGTTTTGTTGCAGGGAGATACGGGCACCGGGAAAGAGCTGGTTGCCCATGCTTTACATGATTTGAGCCGCTCGCCGGAGGCACCGTTTCTGGCGCTGAATTGCGCCGCATTGTCGGCCGATACGTTTGAAGCGGAAATGTTCGGCGTCGCGGGTGAATCCGACGGAAGGCTTGTGGCGGCATCAGGTGGAACCTTGTTTTTGGATGAAATCTGCTCGTGCCCACCTTTGGCGCAGGCCAAGTTACTAAGGGTCATCGAAGATCAGCAGGTCTTACCAGTGGGGGCTGTGTCGCCGCTGCCGGTGAGCTTCAGGGTCGTGTCAGCAACCAACGAAGACGTTGTACTGGCAGCCGAGGAAGGCCGCCTGCGTCAGGACCTTTTGTTTCGATTGAATACCGTCGTCCTGTCCTTACCTCCGTTACGGCAAAGACGAGATGATCTGGTTCTGCTAGCAACGCATTTTTTGAGCGAATACGCGCAGGTTTACGAGATAGACGCGCCGGAGCTTGATCAGGACGATTTGGCTGCTCTGCTTGCCCATGACTGGCCCGGCAATGTGCGTGAATTGCGCCATGTTTGCGAACGGCGTATTTTGGCGGCCCGACGCGGAGGAGGGTCGGTGGCGCAGGCTATCCAAAGCGATCAGCAATTTGACGAAGTGCCAGATACGCTGCGCGAAGCGGTTGCAGCTTTTGAACGCGAGCTCATCGGCAAGGCCATAAAGGCGCATAAAGGCCGCATGGATGCCGCCGCCGAAGCGCTCGGGATTGGCCGCCGAACGCTCAACGAAAAGATCGTCAAACTCGGTCTCGATAAAGAGACGCTGTTGTAAGCGAAACCACTCTGCGGATATCCGCAGGGAAACAGAAATTCCTCGCGCGTTTTCCTTCATAGGCAGGCTGCTGCGCATCCTGAATACTCTGCCCAAACACATTGCGTGATCTGGGAGGAGCCATTATGCGCAAACATCTTAACCGGGCGGCCATTGCCGCCCTGTCGCTGACCGTTGCATCCGAAGCACTGGCTGTCGAATGGAATGTTTCCCTGTGGGGCAAGCGTCGTGCCTTTACTGAACACGTCGAGAAACTTGCCGAACTGGTGAGCGATAAGACGGGCGGTGAGTTCACACTCAACATCAGCTATGGCGGCCTGTCGAAGAACAAAGAAAACCTCGATGGGATTTCAATTGGCGCGTTTGAAATGGCCCAGTTCTGCGCTGGCTATCATCGCGACAAAAACCCCTCGATCACGGTTCTGGAACTGCCGTTTCTGGGTGTGACATCGCTGGACCAAGAGGTGGACCTGTCGATGGCAGTCTATCAACACCCGGCCGTTGTCGAGGATCTGGCCCGCTGGGACGCAACCTTGCTGATGCCTTCGCCGCTGCCGCAGTACAACCTTGTTGGCGTCGGTGAAGCGCCCAATTCCTTAACTGATTTCGAAGGTCTGAGCGTTCGGGCGACTGGCGGCATCGGTAAAGCGATGGAGACGGTTGGGGCAGTTCCGACATCGATGTCTGCATCCGAAGTGCGTCAGGCAATGGACAGCGGCATCGTCAAAGCGGTCAGCTTTGCGCCACACGCGCATATGTCCTTTGGCACCATTGAAAATGGCAAGTGGTGGACGACGAACCTCAATCCCGGCACCGTCAACTGCCCTGTCGTGGTGAACACGCTGGCGCTGGAAGATCTGTCTGACGAACACCGCGAAGCTCTGCTGGGATCGGTGGAGGAGGCATTGGATCACTACGTGAGCCACTACCAAACCAAAACGATGGAAGCGTGGGGCCCTGAGCTGGATCAACGCGGCATCGAACGAGTCACTTTCAGCGATGAAGAAATCGCAGCGTTTAAAGAAGCCGCTGCCGCCCCCGCGGCCGAGGCCTGGATTGCAGAAAACACCGAGCGTGGCCTACCAGCACAAGAGCTCTATGATCTTGTGACTGGGAAGATCGCAAACGGCAGCTAATCCACTCACAACCCGGCGTCGGTCAAGCTGGCGTCGGGTACCTTTTTCCCTGACAGCGGAGCAAAACGATGGCCGGGTCATCCCTGGTGCTGTCCAACGACAGCCGTCTCAGCATTCTCGATCAACACCTCTACAAACTGGAAAGCTTTCTGGCCTTGATCAGCGGTCTTGCAGTCTTTTCGCTGATGGTCATGGCCGTAGTCTCCGTTGGTGGTCGGAACTTCGCCAACGCACCACTTCCCGGTTACGTGGACTGGATCGAGCAGGCCATGCCGTTAATCGCCTTCATGGGGATTTCCTATGCGCAGCGTGATGGCGGCCACATACGAATGGACATGGTTGTTGGAGCGCTTAGAGGCCGGACGCTCTATATCGTTGAGTTCATTACAACCGCTGTCATTCTGGCGCTGATCGTCTTGCTGATCTGGGGGAGTTGGGCGCATTTCGCACGCAGCTTTGACTTTGGTGCGCCACTCTGGAGCCGCGACAGCTCTATCGACATAGGTATCCCGTTGTGGCCCGCAAAGCTGTTGGCCCCCGTCGCCTTTAGCGTGCTTTGCCTAAGGCTTGTTCTACAGCTCTGGGCCTACGGTCGCGCGATCCGACACCCCGATCAAGCACCTATTGCCGTCCCACTAATAGCCGATGCAGCCACTCAAGCTGCAATGGAAGCCGAGCACGTCTCCGGCCACGACAACTGAGGTTAAAACTGATGGAACCCATTGATATTGGTCTGATCGTCTCGGGCGGTATGCTTGTTCTTGTGGTGTTAGGGATGCGCGTGGCCTTCGCCGCCGCGACAGCAGGCATGGTTGGTCTGATCTGGATCTTCTGGGCCAAGTTTGGTTATGACCCGGCGCGGTTCGGCAAGGCTGTGACTGTGGCCGTCAAAACAGCAGGGCAGGTGCCGCACTCCAAGATTTCAAGCCAAGCGTTGAGCCTTATCCCGACTTTCATCCTGATTGGCTACCTCGCCTATTACGCGGGCCTGACCAAAGCACTGTTCGAAGCCGCAAAGCGTTGGCTGGCATGGGTCCCCGGTGGGCTGGCGGTTTCGACCGTTTTCGCAACCGCTGGGTTTGCGGCGGTATCCGGGGCCTCGGTCGCCACATCCGCTGTGTTCGCCCGTATCGCCATCCCCGAGATGCTAAGGATCGGCTACGACAAGCGTTTTGCTGCAGGTGTCGTCGCTGCAGGCGGTACGCTTGCCTCGCTCATTCCGCCTTCGGCCATTCTGGTCATCTACGCGATTATTGTCGAGCAGGACGTTGGCAAACTGCTGTTGGCCGGATTCATCCCGGGCATGTTCTCGGCGGTAATTTATGGCTTGCTGATCATTGGCATGGCCGTCGTGATCAAAGGATTTGGTCCCGCAGTCTCAGGCTTTACATGGAAAGAGCGTTTCATGTCTCTTCCGCCCGCACTGCCTATCTTGTTTGTCGTCGTTACCATCATCTTCTTTGTCTACAACCCATTCGGCGGCGATGCTTGGGGCACGCCAACCGAGGGTGGCGCAATCGGTGCCTTCGTGGTGTTCCTGATGGCACTGTATCAGGGTATGCGCTGGGCCGAACTCAAAGACGCGCTTTTGGAAACCGCCAAGCTGAGCGTCATGATTTTCACGATCATTTGGGGCGTTTTGGTCTACGTTCGTTTTCTTGGTTTCGCCGAACTGCCGAGCGCATTCTCCGACTGGATTACCTCGCTTGAGATGTCTCCGATGCTAATCCTGATCTGTATTCTTCTGGCTTACGCTGTACTGGGAATGTTCATGGATGCGATAGGTATGCTGCTCCTGACGCTGCCGGTAGTTTACCCTGCCGTCATGGCGTTAAACGGTGGTGAAGCCGTAAGTGCAGCCGAAAGTACCTTCGGCATGTCCGGGCCGATGTGTGCCATCTGGTTTGGCATTTTAGTTGTCAAAATGGCTGAGTTTTGCCTGATCACGCCACCTATTGGGCTGAATTGCTTTGTCGTGGCCGGCGTTCGTGATGACTTAAGCGTTCAGGATGTTTTTAAAGGTGTAACGCCCTTCTTTCTGGCGGATGCTGCAACCATAGCGATGCTCGTTGCTTTCCCTGCTATCGTTCTGTGGCTTCCCGGACAGGTTTGAAGTGGTTTTCCGATGGGTCCAACGGCGATTGATAGGTTCGAACTCTCTTGCATCCGAAAATGGCCATGCTAGCAGTTGGCGTTCCGAATACGAACTGGACCAATGACAGCTTACTAAGCCTGGTTTGCGTCGCGGTAAAAGACTCGCTGCAATTGCAAAGCGATGCTGCGTCAGCCAAGGCGGAATTGCCAATACCGGCTCTGTCCGCGAGGCAGCCTTTCGCACTTGTTCCACTGAACGGCCATCACTCAACCAGAGATCGCTTCACATAAAACCGCTTCAGCGATGTTCGCGGTTTGTTATGGTTAGCACTTTCAAGTTTTGGTTGTTCTAAGCGACCAGTAGGCCGACATTGTGTTGGATGTATCTTGATATCCTCTTGGCGCAACAATGCACCAATTCGTCGCCTTCGCTCGAATGTCGGCAATTTCGCTAGCACTTGGATTAGAATCGAGCTTTCAGCGTAGGCGCTTAATTTTGCCGGTCATTCGCAAGCCATCACGAATGTTCAGTCCCATCATTGTGAGGTTGGCCGCCCCGGCGATCAGCTCAACCACCTGAACCGTGTAAAATGTACTGTCGAACTCGCCAGCGGCAGCTTTGCCAGCCAGAAACCAGGCTGCGGGTACGAGAATCAGCAAGCCGTTTAGCGCGATTATCGGCATTCGGGCCTTCTTGGCTTTCGTAAGCGCATCCTTGCGTTTCCGGCCCATTACCATGCCCGATCCGCCAGCAATCGCCATTGCCGGTATGAGGATGAACATGCCTTTTAGGATCATTGCCTTGACGGTTGCGACTGTTTCATGGCTCGCAAAGAGCTCGCTGGTGGCCGTTGATGTCCAGAAAAGGAGGATCATCACAAAGCCGATGCCGCCTGCGATGGCGTGAATCTTGGTTTTCATTGCGGTTCCCTCAAATTGGCTTCTGGAAAGGGCTTCGTCAGGCCGTGCAGCAATTTGGCACCGCAACCTTCTCGAACAGATGGGGGGCGGTTACAGCGCTTGAGGGATAGTGGCTGAGCTGCTGCTGAAACTCGGGGTTTGAAAACGCGGCGCGAAAGTCCGCCACAGCCTCCCAGACCGCGTAGTTCATATACATGCTGCCGTCACCAATGGCTTTATGCAGCTGGGTGCTGATGTAACTTGGCTGCTTTTTCATCCATTCGGCATCGCTCTTCCAAGCTTCAACCAAGGCGATTTGGTCAACAGGATCGACTGTGAAGAGATTGACGAGAACGACGGGTCCAGCGTCGACGCCCAATTGCCGTTCAATGGGAAACTCCGGGTCTAGGGGTTTGAAACTTACCATTGCAGTACTCCTTGAAAGCAACTTCATTTTGGTGTCATGTTGTCATATTTAGGAAGCACTAAACACAATGACAATATGTTGTCAAATAAAATGAGGAGTCGATATGCCTAACGAGCGAAGGACCGAAGCAGGAGAAGCCGTCACAGCCTTGATACTGGATGTGTTTCGGCTGAACGGTCGATTGCAGCTTGCCGGTGATCGGCTCGTATCAGAACTGGGTCTAACAAGTGCCCGATGGCAGATCCTTGGTGCCATTGCCTATTCTGATCGACCGGAATCCGTTGCCTGGCATGCACGGACGATGGGCGTTCACCGGCAGGGCGTACAACGGATCATCAATGAATTGAGCAAAGAAGGCATGGTGGAGTTTCAGCCGAACCCACACCACAAGCGGGCGCAATTGGTCGTACTGACCCCAAAGGGGCAGGAGTTATACGAAGCCGCGATTGCGAAGCAAATCCCATGGGTGAATGAACTCTCGGAAGGTCTGCCGCCCGATGATATTGCGACAGCGCAAAATGTTGTTGACCGTCTCAAAACACGCCTTGAAGAAGCCTCAATACGAGAGGTTCAGACCCCAAATCAGAGCTGACGCTTATCCAGAGTGCAGCATCGGTTATTCTGGGCTCGGAACCGACCTCTGAGGCAATCCAGCAATAAGTGTAACCAAAATGGTCAACGTCGGGTTCGAGAGGAACACGATGCTGGGGCTTCGCTGTTGCTCTATCATATTGCGCCAAAGGACCATCAGAACACGCCAAAGGGTTTCAAGCCTCTGGCGCGGTGGAAATCACATGCGAATATAGGATGCGCTAATACACTCGCTTCAGGAGGCGAAATCGCCAAACCGTCTTTACCCAATGGCCAAGTCTATTACACAGTTGGCCAAGTTGTTGAGAATCTCGCCCGAGAAGGTGTTTCTCCGAGCCGGGTTTCCACGTGATTTCCTGCGCAACGAGGGCAAGGGGATCACGCCCGCGCAAGTTTTCGATCTGTGGCAGGCAGTTGAAGAAGAAGCCAAGCGCCCAGAATTGCCGCTCGTCTTGGGCAAACTCTTTGCTCATGCGCCATTCACGCCCGCGATATTCTCTTTCTCCTGCTCGCCCGATGTACGTACCGGGCTTCAACGACTGTCGGTGTTCAAACCGCTGATGGCGCCGATCACTCTGGACCTGTCCGAGGACGATGATTGCCTTCATGTTGCAATCGGTTCAGTCGATCCCACCATTCAAATCCCACCGCGAATGCTCTGGTTCGAAGCACTTTACCTGCTGGAGTGCGCCCGTTGCCACACTGCCGAGCATATCGTGCCAGCACACGTGAAGCTTCCAGTCATTGAACATCCGGGTGAGGAATTACTTTCGTATCTGGGACGCCACCCAACGCCTGGCGCAAGCATTTCCCTTCGTCGCGAAGACGCGGACCTGCCCCTGATCACTGAAAACGAGGAAGCCTGGCCGGAATTTGAAAAGCAACTTCGTCGCAAGATGGAGTCTTATGAAACAGACACGCCCATCGTGATGCGCGCCAAGCGGGCTCTACATGACATGTTGCCTTCCGGTGAGGCAAATATTGAGGCGATGTGCAAGAGGATGGCCATGTCCAAGCGCACGTTGCAACGCCAACTGAAGGAGCAAGGTGAGACCTTCCAAACTCTGCTGGAATCAACCCGTTTAGAACTGGCGATGCACTATCTGAGTGAGGAGGGGCTAAACGTCGAGGAAATCTCTTATTTGCTGGCATACCGCGAGCCGAACTCATTCTATCGCGCGTTCCAAAGCTGGACCGGCATGACCCCGGCCGAGGTGAGGGATATGTCGGAACTTAGTCCGCGCCCACAACGCAAGTGAACTGCCGCGCTATCGTACGCTCCAATCTGCGTTTGTATCCGGAGATTCCGATCGCATCGACTTGGGCCAAACGGAGCAAATGATCCGGTACAAGACAAGTTGTCCAAAACAATTGGAGAAAATAATGGCAAACACACAGCAAGTTGCGCTCGTTACCGGTGCATCGTCGGGCATGGGTAAAGTGATTGCTCAGCAACTGATCAAGGATGGATTGACTGTCGTCGCCGCCGCCCGACGGGTGGAGCAAATGGACGATCTGAAAGCGCTCGGCGCGCATCCTGTTGCCATGGATGTCTCGGATGAGGCCAGTCGCAAATCCGCTGTCGCTGAGATCACCAACAAGTTCGGGGGCGCGGATGTGATGGTGAACAATGCGGGTTTCGGACTTTATGGTGCGGTCGAAGACGTGCCGATCGAGGAAGCACGCTATCAGATGGACGTGAATCTGTTCGGTGCTGCCGCGTTGATACAGGAACTGCTTCCCGACATGCGCGAGAAACGTGCGGGCAAGATCATCAACATAACGTCGATGGGTGGCAAGATCTATACGCCCTTGGGTGCTTGGTATCATGCCTCGAAACACGCTCTCGAAGGTTTGTCTGACTGCCTGCGGCTTGAGCTGAAACAGTTTGGTATTGACGTGGTTGTGGTCCAACCCGGCATCATTCAGACCTCTTTCGGAAATGTTGTCGAAGGCCCGATGCTGAAGTTTTCGGGCAATACGGCCTATGGACCGATGGCCAAAACCGTCGCCAAGGCAACCGCCGAAAACTACAAGGATGGTGGCGGCTCGTCTCCACAAGTGATTGCAGATGTTGTGTCCCGGGCGGTGAAGGCTCGCAGACCCAAGACCCGCTACGCCGCCGGAAAATACGCAAGCTTGATGATGGGCGTCCGCAAATGGTTGGGCGACCGTGCTTTCGACCGCATGGTCATGTCGATCGCTCGCTGATCCTGCTTTCCCCAACTCGCTCCGACCGAACACTTAAGGACAATCAGATGAAAACCAACAACGCCATTACTCACTTGAACCCGCAGAAATGGGCCGACACCTCTCCCGCCGAGAGGTTAGCCCTACTGGAAGCTGTACGCGAAAACCTAAAGAAATTTGGCGGTGAACTCGCTGCCTCGGACACGGCCATGAAGAATGATCAGATGGGTGAAGAGATTTATACTGACCCGTTATCAATGATCGCCACGATTGTTCCGATGGCCAATACCGTTTCTGCTGCAATCGACGTTTATGAAGGCATCGTGCATGGAAAGATGCCGGAACCGATCAGCATCACCAAAGTTGGTAATGATCGCTATGACATTGCGGTCTTCCCAATCGACACCAAGGACAAGCTGATGAACGGCGACCGGAAGGATTTCATTCGGGTCAAGGGCGAACCGAAGCAAGTGAATCCGATGGACAAATCTGCCGGGATCACCGCCGTATTGGGCGCAGGGAACTATTCGTCGTCTTTGGAGATGCTCAAGGCAATCTTCTTCGACAACAAGGTCGTGGTGCACAAACCACACCACCTGAATGCCGATAGCGATAAGGTTTGGGAAAAGGTCATGGCCCCGCTGATCGATCATCAAGCCCTGGCTTTCGCTGATCACGACCAAGGCCGTGTGCTGACGACTGATACCAGGATCGACAAGATCTACTTCACGGGCGGTGCGGGTACCGCCAAAGCAATTCAAAGTGCCACCCAGGCCGAATTGATCTCCGAATGCGGAGGCAACAACCCGGTGATCATCGTGCCGGGCGACCGCCCTTGGACCGATAAGGAAATCGCTCATCAAGCACACCAGATAGTCACGATTAACAAGCTCAACGGTGGAGCTGTCTGCGGTCGGGTTCAAACATTGGTAACCTCGAAACACTGGGCCCAGCGGGATCAGTTCCTGGATGCCATTCGCAAGGCGATCGTCGAAGACACGCCCGCCGAGGGCACCTATTATCCGGGGGCTGGCGAGGTGAAAGACGGGTTCCTCAACGCCTATCCGCAAGCTGAGCGGCTGTCACCGGAGGGCGGTCTGTTCAAGGCGGCTGAAAACCTGCTGATCACCGGGATCGAAGTGGACAGTTATGGCACACGCAACGAGGCTTTCTGCCAGATCACAGGTGAGGTGCCGTTGGACGTGCCTGCCAACGCTACCGAATTCCTGCCCGCTGCAGTTGCCTTCTGCAATGAAAAGCTGCTTGGCACGTTGGGCAGCGCAATCCTGATCGACGAGGACACCAAGAAAACGCATCAGGCTGCTCTGGACCGAGCGATAACTGATATGGAATACGGCGCAATTGCCGTAAACGCCATGCCACCATTCATCTTCCTTTCACCCTGGTTGACATGGGGCGGCAACGAAGAAGGCAAGGAGTTCGTCTCGGGAGTCAGCAATTTCGGCAACGCCATGTGCTTCGAGAATGTCGAGAAATCGATCTTGACTGCTGGCTTCATGTCGCCTGGTCACATGATAAAAACCAACAAGGGCGCCTTTGACACGCTGGCTACGGAAATGGCCAATTATGCGGTTGAGCCATCCTGGCGAAACCTAACATGCCTGATGGGTGGTGCTATCATGGGTGGTTTCCGTCGGAAGGATTTCTGAGGCCAGTAACCCGGAGCCACGGTGCGTTGTACGTGATGACCCTAATACCATTTTGGCGGTAGGGTTTGAGGTTGTGGGCGTTTTTTCAAAATGCTGGATTGGGCGGTTTTGCGACTCTCGCGACCATTGGGGGCAGGCAGTTACCTTCTGATAGAGGCGTTTGATTATGTTAAGGACGACCTACCCCGGACGTTCAACTCGAGTTTTGAGATTTCCGTGTTGGCGGGCAGAATAGCCATTCTTTGACCGCGTGCATTTAATTGGCGTTGGCTCTTAGACGATCCACTCAAAGGCATACCCGGCTCCAATCGACCCGAAGACAGCAAGCAACAGATATAACATGAATGGCTTCAGTTTGAGCACCGGTGCGATGGCCATTGCACCCCAGATGCTGACTACGCCACCCGATACAAGGAAAGCCATCGCTGCGCCTTCGGACATGCCGTTGTCGATCAGCCCTCGCGTCAGTGGGAGTGCCGCGTACCCGTCGATATAGGCTGGGGCACCAATGAAGACAGCGGCGGGTATGGCCCACCATTTGTCTTCCCCGACATATACTGCTAGCGATCCGGGCGTCAGTGCCGTGTTCAGGGCGTACTCGGCTGCAAACGCCGGTATCAGGCAAATTAGGATAAGCCGACTGGTTGCCGAGAACTGTTTGCCAAAGGAACGTCGTCTCGCCTCGGACCTCCATACCCAAGGATCAAAGGGCTGACCTTCGCCGCATCGCGCAGCACTTAGTTGGCGAGCGAGATCATTATCGCGAAGCGCATTCATTGCCCAAGGCGCCCTGGAAAATAGCCCGGTAATCGCCCCCCCGAATACACCCAATCCGAAAGCTGCAAGAGTTTTGCCAATCGCAAAGCTCAGACCCAATGTTGCGGCGGTGGTCGCGAGCATCGCCGGGTCCGTTATCGGAGAGGACAGCCAGAATGCCATGATCGGTGCAAGCGGTACACCTGCAGCCAGCAACCCAGCCATTAACGGCAACACTGTAACACCGCAGACGGGCGTAACAGCTCCGATCAGCGACGCGGCCAACACCGATCGAAATGTCCTGCCCTCAAAGGCAGCAGCAATATGAGTGTCCGCGCTGCTGGCAATGATCCAGGCCGCAAGGATGATACCCGGAATGACGATTGGGGCGACGACAATCAAGCCCAAGACGACAAACTTTACAGCGTTTGCCGCGTGTTCCGGCCAAACAAGACAGACACCCGACAACAGCACCAGAGAAACGCCCCACATCAGATTTTTCCGGGTAGATGGTCGATGGGCAGCGGTTTGATCGGACATTACCTACTCCTTTGAACTTGAAAATTAGAGTGGCACGAGCCATCTTTGAAACGAATAGTTTCAATTTCAGATATTGGAAAAACAGATGGAGAATCTGGATAGCGATCTTTTGCGAACCTTCGTCGCCGTGGCTGAGGCTGGCAGTGTCACGGATGGTGCAGCTCGTATCCACCGGTCCCAATCTGCAACGAGCCTTCAGATCAAACGCCTGGAATCCATTCTGGGCCGCCCTGTTTTTGATCGGCATGGTCGCGGGGTTGTGTTGAGCGATGCGGGGCAGACGTTGCTGTTCGTTGCGAAAGACGTGACGGCCCGCCTCGACGCGGTACAGCGGGAGATTTCACACAATTCTGTGAGCGGAAAACTACGCTTGGGCATACCCGACGATCACGGGCGCGCCAAACTCGCGACGATTATTGCGGCGTTTACCAGTCATCATCCTAAAGTCGAACTGGAGGTCACCTGCGCCTTGAGCGCACATTTTCCTGATGCGCTCGACAAAGAGCTGTTGGACCTTGCGGTTTACGAGGTTGAAACTCCATCTGGTTTTGAGGAACTCCTTTATGAAGACCCGACTTGTTGGGTGTCTTCGGCACATCGGGATTTTTCAGCCGATGAAGTCCTACCAGTGGCCCTTTTCGATGAAGCGTGTTGGTGGCGCGACGCTGCAATCAGTTCGTTACAAGCCCGCAGAAAGCCATACCGTATCGTCTATTCGAGCCAAAGCGTTTCTGGCGTGATTGCAGCGGTAGAGGCAGGGATCGCGGTTGGATTGTTGGGCCGGTCGTCGCTTCACATCGGGCTATCCGTGGTCAACGAGACATTGGGATTTGGTAGCACACCTGCCTCCAAACTTGTGATGACTTCAGGCAGACCGAAAGGGCATGGGCCGCAGGACGCAATGAAAGCTGCTATTCGAACGGCATACTTGTCCAGAGCATGATGGGCCGTTCTAGCCCTTTTCCAACCTTCTTTGCATGAAGGATCAATGGCCGCTTGCAGGTGAATTGAAGCAATGGACGTTGGGCGCGATGATTAGCTGACCACTCAACCAAAGATCGCTTCACAAAATTCTCTATGCCATCACGTATGTCATCCAAATGAACGGTCTGCTGGCGGAAGATGGTGAGATCGGTCAATAAACGCTGCATCAGGTACTGATGCTGAACAGAGCTGTCACGGCAGCCTTTGGGGAGGGCAAGAAAGTATTAAGCAGCGCCAACGAAAGTAGTCTGACTCGCCACATGTCGCGCTTTCTTCTGGCGAGGCGGCGGTGGGTCCAATCGTGGGAGGGCAATGTCTTAACCTGTCTGAATGCCGGGAATGTCGGCTATGAACAAACGTGACCATCTTCTAGAATACTGAACTTGTCGCGGCCAACTAACCTACAGACTAAGTTCTCAGTGTGCTGGTCAACTCATCCTATACCCAACATTTCTAAGCGTAACGATCCGCTGACCCTCGCTTCCAATTTTGCGCCGTAGGCGACCAACGTAAACATCGACGACGTTGGTTAATGGATCTTCGTTCATGCCCCATACGGAGTTTAGGATGCGCTCTCGGGACAGAACCCGACCCACATTTGTTAGAAATAGTAGAAGAAGATCGCGTTCTTTTTTAGATAACTGAACCTCCTTGCCAGCCACGGTCACGTGAAGGGAGCGTCTGTCAAAGCTCAGGGTTCCGCATTTGATGACGGTGTCTCCGAGATCGCTGGCATAATTGTTGGCGCGCCGGTGCAGGGCTTCAATGCGCGCGATGAGTTCGTCGAAGTCAAACGGTTTCGGAAGATAGTCGTCAGCGCCAATTTTCAATCCTTCGACCCGTTCTTCGGGGCTGTCCAATGCGGTTAGCATCAGGATGGGGATTTTGGATTTACGGGCGCGCAACTTGCGGCAGACATCCTGCCCTTGAATTCCCGGCAGCATCAGATCCAAAAGGATGACATCGTATTCGCCTGTGGTCACGTGCTCTAGAGCTTCTTCCCCGCTTGAGGCATGATCGACGGTCCAGCCTTCTGCGGACAAACCACGACGGATGAAATCGGCAACGCGTACCTCGTCTTCCACAAGTAGAATATTCATGTCAGCCTCAATTCGCTCGGTGCTTCAATCCATCACAATGCCAAAAGGAGTATGGCCGCTTCGGTTCTGGAAACAGAAATTCAGATATACAAAAAAACATCAGCCCATCTCTCGCCACGTATCTGATTGCACAACTTTCATCCGTGGCCCTTTGGGCAGTGTTAAGACAATTTTCAAACCACCCTTTCGACGGTCCTGAAGGTCAACGGTTCCACCATGGGCCTCGACAATTGATTTGACGACTGGAAGGCCAAGACCGCTGCCCTCGATTCCCTGACCCGAGGCGTTCGAACCCCTATAGAAGCGGTTGAACGCCTGGGACTTTTCTGCAGCGCTTAAACCGGGCCCGTTGTCTTCGATTGTAATTGAGCATGAGGCGAGGCCCTCTTCCAGCTTGGCCTCGATCGTAGGACCGCCATAGCGCCGGGCGTTTTGCAGCAATGCCAAAAGGGACTGGCGCAGGCGAACTTCGTCGACCGAAGCGACAACTTTGTCCTTGGGCGTTTCAACCTGAACCGGCTCAGGGAACATGGCGATGGCATCGTGCAATATCTTTCGCAAGTCGGTCTTCCTGCGATCAAGCCGAAGCTGACCCGCCTCGAACCTTGCCACCGTCAACATATCGTCGACGATCTGATTGGTGTGCTTGGCAGAATCCCGGATACGGGCCAGGGAATCTGAGACTTCTTCGGACAGCTTGTCAGATGTCCTTAATGTGACATCGGCCTCGCCAAGTATGATCGCCAGTGGCGTGCGCAATTCGTGGCTTATGTCGGCCATCAGCTGTTTGCGGTTTTCTTCCCCGGTCTCAAGTTTGTCGATGAGTTGCTGGAGCTCGGACGTTCTTGCCGCGACGGTTTGTTCAAGTTGTCTTTTTTGTTCCGCGCGGCCGGCTTCACGTGCGGCCAAACCTTCGGCCATGCTATTCAGAACGGTACCGAGTTCCCTGAACTCGCGACTGCCACCAAGCCTCACAGGCTCAGAGTAGTCGGCCCTGCGCAGATGGCCGATACCTTCGGCAAGTCGGATCAAAGGCTTCCTGATCTGACGATTGAATGACACGAGGGCCACCAGAAGCACTCCAATGGCAGCTGCCACAATCATGTAGACCAATCGTTTGTTCCATTCCCTGAAAACCGTGGCCTCTGTCAGAACGTCTTCGACTTCCTCGATCTCTTCATCAAGCGCGGATTTGATTTTTCGGTCAAGTTCGTCATCGATGTCTCCGTCCAGAAGGGCTGCCAGACGTTCGATGCGAACAAAGGTTTCAACCGGGCTGCCTTCTGCTGTG
Source organism: Ruegeria sp. C9 (assembly GCF_056537585.1). Lineage (NCBI taxonomy): Bacteria > Pseudomonadati > Pseudomonadota > Alphaproteobacteria > Rhodobacterales > Roseobacteraceae > Ruegeria > Ruegeria sp. C9. Next base: position 303,437 of record NZ_JBQFRU010000006.1, on the reverse strand, counting down.
AGGCTGGCAATGGCTGCATTCACGGATTCAATGTCGTCCTCAATCTGATCGAGCAGTTCCAGCTCTTCGATTTCCTCGTCGCCAACCATTTGGATTTCGCGCGCGATGACATTTCGAATGTCTTCAAGAGTTTTCGCGATTTTAACTTGCAGCTCTGCTTCCCGGGCACCGTCATCCCGATCCCCGATCAGAAGCGCGTCGCCATGTTGTTTGAACAGGCGGTAAAGGTCTGCCTCAAGCCGGAGATGGAGCCCATAAGATTCTTGGGCCAGCAATATCCGGGCGTCCCACCAACGGGTTTTTTCCAGACTGTAGAGGGTCAATCCCGCAAGCCCGCACAGAAACCCGACGAGAACAGCGGCGTATACTCCAAACAGGGTGGATGAGCGCATATCAAATGACCTTTGAATTCTCATTCAGATTAGAGGTGACGTGATCATCGGCCAATATTATCGTTGCCGACGAAAGCTCTTGAAACGCCGCGAGCAGTTCAGCTTGTTGATGTCGGCAGGCAGCCCACCTGATTGAGGAGATTACAACAACTTCGGCCTCGCACAGTACAGCGCGCGCAAGATCTAGCCGCAAAGTTTGATCAGATGACAGCCCGTGGCCGTTTTCAGCGATACGTTGGTCAAGACCTTCGGGGGCCATGAGCAAGTCGGATAGACCTAATTGCCTCAGCACTTTCGCGATCCTGCGGTCGCTGGGCCGTTTCCGGCACATCAAGGTTGCGGATCGGCGCAAACTGCCCTGAAGCCCGATATGGGCGTCTCCGATGAACGCGAGTTTTGGTGGAATTTGATGCTCACCATAGCGCACTTCAATGCCGTCATAAGTGTCAAAGCCCGCGATACATCGCGCGAGCTTACTGGCGTACGGTCCCGTCAACTCTGAGGTCCTGTTCGGTTTGGCAACAAATGTGAAAGGTGCTTCGTCAAGTTTTCCGGTGACGTTAATGACTATGGCATCGGTTTGTTGTGCGACGTTTCGATTGACCGTTGGCTCCGAAAGAAGCCGTTGAGCTTTCTCGCGCGCAACGCGCCAGGCACAGTGAAGATCCCAAGCACTCGCGAGATTTTGTAACGGAAGCGCGATCAATGCCATCACAGCAAGGCAGGCCGCAACGGTCGCAGGGGCGATGCCTGTTTGGCCAGCTTGCCAAAGCATCAAGAGACTCACGAATGCTACACCCAATCGCAGGATCGCCTGAAGGCCAACCACGCGGCCACGGCGTGCCAGCGCATCATGGCGCAGCGTTGCACCTTGCGTGTCTAGCTTCTGTAATTCGCGGTCTGTCCTGCCCATTAGGTCGAGTTCAGGGGCAATCGCAATCCGCTCGATCATGGAGATCGCAATGCTGGCCCGGCGCCGGCGCAGTCTTCGGTGCCTATGCTCAAGATGCCAGGCCATTGCCGCTGCTAGCAGCAGAGTCAGACCAAGTGCTGCCATTCCACTGACCGCAAGTACGGGATTTAGATAAAATAGAATGGCTGCGGCGCCTGGGATTATTACTGCCGCAGAACAGACGCTTGGTAAACCGCGTCCAAACCAAATGCGGGCTGCTGACAAATCACCAACAAACCTTAAGGACAGCGCGCCGACTCGGCGTCTCTCATGGCGCGATTTGGGAAGTTTTGCGATCTGCTGATAGAGCGCACGCCGCAATGAGATCGCATAGCTTTGGCCGAGCGCTTCCGCACGATATCGGCACAGGAACAGACAGGCGGCAGTGCCTACACCGGAACCGGCCAATTGCAATACGGTCTCTATGGCAAGCGCATGTCCCGCGTGTATCGCCCCAAACGCGTCCCGTGTCGCGAAAGCAGCAAAGGCTAGTGCAACCGCTTGAAAGACACTGCTTGATACCACGAGGACCGCATCGATGATGCGATCCCGTGTGGCCAACCTGGGGAGGGGGGTCATGCGGCCACGTTCTCTGGTTCATGCCGCATCAGGGGGGCAACATGTTGGGCGATCATTGCAGGCGACCAAAGGTCTTCACGCGACAGGATCGGGCACCCGGTGGCTTCAAGCGCTTCGGCCGAGGCGAGGGGTGAGCAACTTACCTTCCCAGAAATCGCAAATGGGCTTAGCCCAACCCGTTTAAGCACGGTGACGCCGCCTAATGCGCTCAGCGCATCTGGTGCTGCAAACAGGATGCCATCCAGACGATCCCGAATGCGTGAGGATCGGAGTATTGCGCGGGTTTCCTGTTGGAATACGCCATCTGCGATTTCTACAACCACCACCTCGGCCCCTCGCGATGCGGCTGTCGCGACCAGAGTGTCAAAGCCGGTTTCGATCTTCTCCAGAGGCATCCGATAGGTTGATGCCATCCCGACATCCGTAAAATCAAGCGCGGGCGCGCCTGCATCCTCAAAATTGTTGAAATCGCCAAAGGCCCCGGTGCCTGTGGCTTTGACACCCGACGCAGAATACCCCGCACGCGTCAAGCCATGCCCCAGGCTTGACGCAGCAGTTGTCTTGCCGGAATTCATCGATGCCCCAAAAACGCCGATAACAGTCACTTGGTTATTGGCCGGCAATTGGGGCAGAGCATAGTCCGCGATATTGATCACCCGATTTTTAGCGTCGGTGAGAAGGCCTAGGGTTTTCAGCCGTGTGGGGTCCTCCATACGGATATGCGCGGCATCCACCCGGCCCGCTACGCCGCCGCCCGCAACCAGATCGATGAGATCATCGTCGACAACGGCACTGGCAAGAAACTGGTCTGGCGCATAGCGATCACCCAGGCACAAAACAACAAAATCGCCTGGATAGCTGGTCGAAACACGCCGTTCGGCTAGCTGTATTTTCTTGTGGTGCCCGATCTCGACGATCTCGCAGAGGATCAGATCACCTGCTTTTGCGTTGCTCATCTCAGTGCTGAGCCCGTGAACATCCGACCGATCAACGCGGCGGGTTGTGAATGCCCATTTTGCGATTTCACAAGCGCTGAGGGGGATTGGGGGAAACTGTTTCATGTTTTGCTCCGTGGCTGACGTGTCCATGGTTTCATCTTGTCAGCACCGTGTGAGAAAGGTTGCAAAGGTGCATGAAGGGACGTGGTGCGATTGAATGAACAGCAGATGAACGCGATGTTTGAGCGGGGGAATTGGGCGCGGGCTTAGATTCGTAGCGGCCCCAAAATCCCGGGTTGGCAGAGAAAGACGGATTGAGCTAAACACCCAACGTCGGGTGGCCGGCGATCAGTCGTCATCGCCGTCATCATCCCCATTGTCGTCCCCGCTATCATCTCCACCGTCATCATCACGGTCGTCACCGCCACCCTTTCTGCCAGAGCCGGCATTGCCGTCATCTCGCTCTCCTCCGTTCCGATTTCCCCGATCTTCACGCTCGTCTCGATCATCATTCTTCCTGTCCGAGCTTTGCCGTAATTCCCTGATCGTAATGCGGCCGTCACCATTTTGGTCGATATCCTCAATCAATCTGCGCGCACCTGCTTCTCCGAATGCAGCCACAAGTTCATTGAAACTAAGAACGCCGTCAGAGTTTGTATCGACAGAGCGAAAGCTCGCTGTCTGTGCAGTGGCTTTGCCCGATAGACCAATCCCGATCATCAAGATAAGAGCGAAAATGAACGAATAGAACGTATGGCCGGATGTCCTTATTCTGCACTTTGTCGCCTCGCGTCGATCTAACAACAAAGATATCCCTTTAACCGACGTTTGTTCCTTGAGATTCAAGTATTTCTATCTCAGTAGGACAAGATAGCGCGCTCGGATGAAGCGCTGATATTCTGCTGATGAACGTCAGATGAATTTTGGTGACGCTATGGAGTGCTTTGCAGATTGTTTGGCGTGGAATTTAAATTAGCGTTTTCGCTGGCTAAATTTATCAGATGATAAATTAACTATACTTTGCAGCCGCGTGAGTTATCGGGTCCGATATGTTTACTTAATGTCAGCTTGCAACAGACCTTCAGTCAGTTCGCTTCCCGACTGAGAGTATTTAATACTTTCGTATTAAGTGCTTCTACCCGAAAAAACCTAGAGGCTTGTCAATTGTTTTTATGGAGCTTGACCAGTTCGTGACAGCTTCTTAGTTGGTTGTACCATCGCATAACTCGTCAGGAAGTCTGGCGACTTTCTTTAATATAACAACAACTTGCTTGCTCTCACCGTTAGAAGGCATACCAAGAGATTCAACGTTAAGCCACAGCCGACGTCTGAATGCTCGCACGGTCAGTTGATCAACCATTTGCTCCGAAGCTTCCATTTTTCGTCAACGTAAAAAATAAATTCTTACAAATGTTTAAGCTTTATGAAAGGTCGGTTAAAACTCTGAATACTCTACGGACCACTTAGTCGTTTGGTAACGAGGCGAAGGTCTGATGCTGAGTTCTGTTTTATCCGTTTTGGCTGGCGTTCTTTTTGAGCTCGGTCATTTGTGGCCCGCATTCCTTCTTGGTTCGGAAAGTGTACTGGCTTTTACAACCAACACTGCCCAATATTTGGCCCTTGCCTGCGTTGTCGCACTGAGTTTTTTGCACAGAGGGCACAATAACTCCCGAGACCCTAGCGCAGTAGTTTTGAAAGTGACATCAGAACCCAAGTGTCTTCCCCGTCAAGGGACAGGCGATCTTCCTTGTTTGGATGACAGATTGGTTGATCAGCTGTTTCTTCACGCCCAAGCAGTTCGAAGAAACAGGCACCCAGTTCGACATTCTACTTCCACGATCACAGCGAGAATTGGATAGCAAATGTCGAGACACAAAGGTGATGCCACCTCTGTGCTGGCCAGATTTGGCGAAAGGTTTGGCTTGGTTCAAAAACTCGTCATTACCATCCCACCTGCAAACAATAGGACTCGTCCAATCAATCAAATGCGCGGTGCGGGTCAGATCAACAATTCTAAGGCCAAAAAGGAGCCAAACATGTCGTTGGACATTTCTAAACTAAGTGAAATCAAAGGTCTTCTGGGGGCGTGCCTCGTCGACAGCGATACAGGCCTTACTTTAGGCACAGAAGGCGGTTCCAAGTTTGATCTTGATACCGCCGGGGCAGCGAATGTTGAAGTCGTCCGTGCCAAACTTCAGGCAATTGAAGCTTTGAAACTTAACGATACCATCGAAGACATTCTGATCACGCTTGGCAAACAGTTTCATCTGGTTCGTCCACTAGACAAAAACCCAAACATTTTTGTGTATGTCGCGTTGGATAAGAAGACCGCCAATCTGGGGCTCGCCCGATTGCAAGTAAAAGCTGTTGAAGAAACGCTCAGCCTCTAGCCTGCAACGAAATGCCAAATGGACTTAGCCATCCCGTTATGGCTGAGTTCACTTAACCCCGCATTGGTAACTGCGATAAACGGATCCAACGGTAATGTCGGAGGTCTTAAAATGAAAGTACTCGTCGCAGAAGACGACAAAAAGACCGCCGAATTTGTCAATTCCGGGCTGAGATCGAACGGTTTCAGTGTGGAGTGGTATGATGATGGTCGAGATGCTCTCTCATATTGTTTGTACAACGAATGTGACGCCATAGTCTTAGACCGTATGTTGCCCGGAATGGATGGTCTCTCTGTTCTCAAGGCCTTGAGGGCCGCGAAGAAACAGACCCCAGTTTTGTTCCTCACATCAATAGGCGACGTTCAGGACAGAGTTGAGGGTTTGACCGAAGGTGCGGATGACTACCTGGTTAAGCCTTTTCATTTTTCAGAACTTCTGGCGCGCCTAAACAGCATTATCAGACGACAGCCGACCGGCATTGCCTCAACTGGGCTTCAAGTCCACGATCTTTCGATGGATCTGCTCAGCAGGGTGGTGAAAAGGCAAGACGTTACAATAGACTTATTGCCCCGTGAATTTGCGCTGTTGGAAGTTTTGATGCGGAATGCCGGTCGGATCGTGACACGCAACATGCTTTTGGAGCAAGTCTGGGACTACAACTTTGATCCAAATTCGACCGTGATTGAAACGTATATAAGTCGCCTTAGGTCGAAGATCGACAAACCCTTCGAGACGCCACTTTTGCACACGTCTCGAAACGTTGGATACAGCATTCATGGGCCGCTCTAGCATTCTCTCAGGTGCTCCGTTCCGATCGGCTTGTTTCGCGGCATTGATAGTCTGGATCATAACTACAGTGTTTGGCTCTGCTGTCTACTTAGCGCTTGCAGACAGGCTTCGCAGTGATCTCCAGCAACAAATCCTCGATGAAGAGCTCCTGCTTCATGAGATTTTACTGGACGGCGGCTCAGAACCAGTTCAGCGAGCAATTGAACATTTGAATAGTCCCATTCGAACTGGGCTTCACGTAGTCGCGCTGTTCGACCAGAACGGTTCATTACTTGCTGGATCAGTTGCGAAAACGCCCGATACGATAGGTTGGCACGAAGTCGATCCGGATTTTTTGCAGATCGGTGGGACCGCGCCCGTCTATCTTCTCCATGTATCAGAGTATCTTGGGTATCGCACAGTGGTCGCTCGCAGCCTGACACCACCTAATCAGGCTTTGAAAACCCTTTGGGAAGGGTTGTTGCTGCTGACGCTTTCGACAACTGCCGCTGTCCTGGGTCTTGGCTATTACTTCAGCGCTCAAGACCATCGAAAACTTCAAAGGATTGAGCGAACCCTCGACCAGGCCTTTCAAGAAGATATCAGCCTTCGTCTTCCCGTGTCAGATACAAGCGACCTAAGCGATCGAATTTGCCATATGATCAACCGACGTCTCGACTGGATTTCGAGCTCACTCAACTGTGCTCAATCCACTGCGGTCACAATTGCCAGCGATTTGAGGAGCCCTTTGTTGAACGGGTTCATGGCTTTACAAAAGGTATATTGCGAAGTTGAGCATGGTGGTGACCCACGACAAGGCCTCGACGATCTAGAGAAAAATCTTAGGCGCATCAGAACTGTCTTCGACACAGTACTCACAGTATCTCAAATCGAGGCTGGCGGGCATGAAGTAAGCTTCCAAACCGTCAATTTGAGTGCACTCGTTGAGAATGTGGCAGAGGCGTTTCATCCGGTTGCGGCGGAAGCAGGTAAACACATCACTGCTGACTACAACGCCGACACGATTTTGATACGAGGCGACGAAGACATGCTGAAACGGCTGCTCGTCAATCTTGTGAACAATTCACTCCGGTTTTGCCCTTCTGGATGTTGGATCAGGATTTCCCTAACGGCCACGACTGAAGCGATACAGCTGATTGTTGAAGACAATGGACCGGGGGTTCCGGATCCACAAATCAGCAAGATTTTTGACGCGTTTTTCCGAGTTGACCACACAAAAAACGACACTGGAAATGGGCTCGGCCTATCGCTTGTTAAGGCCATCGCAATGCGGCACGGCGCACTTATCACCGCAGAAAACAACAAACCGGGCCTGCGGGTATGTGTGAGCTTTGGGAAGCCGCCGATTGCGGCCCGAACACAAGCTGATGATTTGTGCAGCTCAGAATTCTAACCATCACCTAGACCACTCAAACCTGAAAGTTCAACCTCTTTGATCGGAAACACAATGATGAAAAATGCAATATTCCTAGTGGCACTCCTGCCTGCGAGTGCGGCGACTGCGGGCGAGACAGTATTCCAATGCAGGTCAGAAACAAACGGAGAAGTAATCCAGGTTTTTCAGGATGCCGACCTCTCAGAAGCGCGACTAATAGTGCAGGATACAGAAGGCATGGCCTCTGTCGCACACGGTCTGGACGGCATAACATTCATCCACATCAAGCCCGACGAAGTCTGGACGTTGGTGCTCCATTTTCCAACCATGACCTATGAGTTGTCCACTCATGGTGCCACACCAATCGAAGATCACGGACATTGCACAAAGAGTGGATGATCAACACAAATCACTCGGTGTTCATCGGGTAGATCGCAATAACCTTTCAAAAACGTAAGGATGGTGAAAACCCGCTGGCAAGATCACGTTGCAGAAGGTGCTGTCAGGTTCGGAACTGAAGCCGAATACTCGACTGAGGAAGCACTCGTACCCCTTCTTGAGGGTATTACCGGTGCCGTGAAGACACGGACCACTCACTCGTAAGCAAGCTTCCCTCAGTCAAAGCAGCGCGCCCTTCCTCCCCCTCGGAAGGGCGCGTTGTAAGTTCAACTAAACCTGCTTTCTGTTGCTTCCTAATACCGGCCGTGAACTCCTTGTGCGTTGGCTGTCAAAAATGGCTCGATGTGCTCAATCAAGTGCAGCTTGCATGGACGTCAAAGCGTTGACTCTACTGAGCTTCGCTGGGTCCGCATCGCCAGTGTTGCAACACATTCGGCCAAATTCCCCATTTTTCGAATGAAAATGCAGCTAAAACCCTCAGATCACATACTCGATCCGCCAGAACAGGTTCGTCGTTAGCCGAACAACATGGTGACGACACAAAAACCGGACTAAAGAAGAATGAAACGCTCAAACATTGTATCTGGAGCAGCCTTTACTACCGCGTTGTATGCTGCGGTTGTCATACTTCTTTCGGTTGCAGCATTGGCATTTTTGACATTTGAAAGAATTCGTGGCGACTTGCAGCGTGAAATGGACTCGTTGCTAATCGATGAAATGCGTTTCATACAAGAAATTCTGGACGATAACGACAACGATTCCGACGTGGTGCAAGCGATTGATGACGCGACACTCTGGTTGCCGTTCGACACGAGTTTGATTGGTCTGTTCGATAGTCAAGGGAAGCGTCTGGCTGGAAACATCGACGAGTACCCATCCTTTCGAGGCTGGGGGGAAATCGAAGATGATGGCATTAACCTAGGCGGTGAAAAGCGTATCCATCGTGTAAATGTGCAAACCTACCGTGGCTTCGTAATCGTGGTTGGTCGCGATCTTGCATTTGTAACAAGCACACTTCGATCGTTGGCTTGGTCTTTGGTTGCAATCGGATTAGGAGCAACGCTTTGCACGCTATTGGTTGGCTACATCACCAGCATAAGAACATATCGCAAACTTGATCAAATGGCGAAGACGCTCAACAAAGTCTCAAGAGGGGAAGTCAAAGCGAGGCTTCCGGTCGGCAAGAACAATGATCAGATAGACCGGGTTTCAAGGCTAATGAACAGCCATCTCGACAACCTGACTGCTTTGATGTCAACAACACGATCAGCCGCTGCGGCCATTGCGCATGATCTGAAGAACCCGCTCACCCATGCTTACATCACACTTCAGCAAGCGAGGGATTCACTGCAATCGGAGGGTAAATCTGTCGAAGCTATTGACCAAATTCAATCTGAACTTGATCGGCTCAAATGGACCTTTGAAACAGTTTTGCGGATCAATCGCATCGAAGAAGGCAACAGTTCAAAAGCGTTCAGCTATCTGGATTTGAATAGACTGGGTCGAGAAGCTGTTGAGAACATGATCCCGCTAGCGGAATTGAAGGCACAAAGCCTTAGTTTTGTGGAGAACCAATCAGGGCGCACACTAATCGAAGGCGATGAGGGTATGCTAAAACAGCTCTGTGCAAACCTTTTGCAGAACTCAATTGATCATTGTCCAGAGCATTCCAAGGTTCTGCTGATCGTTGAACAAGAAGAAAGCATCGTTACGCTTTCGGTAGTCGACAATGGCCCTGGCGTTCCAGAAAACACACTAGGTAAGCTTTTTGTTCCTTTCTATAAACTGGAAAGTGAACGTAACAGTGTTGGGAATGGTTTGGGGTTGGCGCTAGTGAAAGCTATTGCAGACCACCATTCGTCGCTCTTAACTGCCATAAACAATTCACCTGGGTTGACTGTTTCAATTCAATTCGAAGTTGCGTAAGGGCACTTAAAAGGTGAGCGAACCTATCTTGGTGTTTACGAAACTTGGGACCGAAGAAGGTAGTCGAACAATCAAAGCCGGGAGAGACTGTCTCGAAACAGCGACCGTTCGAGGTGTCGACAGGGCGGGGATGCCCCGCTTTGATGTAATCAGGTAATTCGGCGTTTCTAAACAAACCCAATATCGCTGACGGAAGCAATTCGTCGCGATGGGTGTGGATAAACTAGTGGACCTAGATTGGCTATATAAGAAGAACGAACTGCTTAAACGAGCCGAGTCGGATTTAACGTTGTACAACTTAATCCTGTTGGTGGCTTCAAACGGCAACTTCTAAGGCCGGCTGATCGTTGTGCGTGCATTGACCGTGTGTGCTTCAGGCTCAGCGTCTTGGAAACGCCCCGGTGGCCGACATCGAATACCAGAACCGTTTTGAAATCGGTCTAATCGGTCTTGGTATAGTTGGCTGACTGCCTAAAGCCCGTGCGGCCTGGAATATTGGGCTACTTTGATGTGATGGAAAACCTTTGAGTCGCAAAAGGCAAAACCAGTGTGCCTATCAAAAGTCGAATCACTCAAAATCAATGGCTTACTGGTCGCCGAATGGCAAAACTATGTGTCGCCCTACATTCCTGTTGAACGTCACACGAACCTGACCCAACCGTCACAGTTGGACCAGAAACGGGGTGAACGTTCGACATTAGAAGGCGCCCCCAAAAGTTGGACATCAGTTGAGTTTGATCTTTGCGTCATCAACTTTCACGCCACCCCCATCTCAGACTCCCGCAAACAGTTTGGTTTGATCTGACTTCCCTTTCGGAAAATTAGAGCTGATTTGCAGGCCAGACAGCGAAGCTGCCTGTTCCTGCTAATCTGCCACGTGGCGAACGCGGGAGGGGGCGAGACAACGCTATTCGAAAGGGGTGGTGCGGCCCGCAGGCACAGCCGAGGACACGGCCCTGTCTAAGAGGGTTGCCCGAGGGGGAGGGCCGGGCCCTCACCCTGACGGCTAGGGGAGTTTGGCTTGTCCCAATCCCGCTGGCCCACGAAAGGACGGTGATGGGAAAGAGGGCTTGCTGCTGTTTGCTATTGAACCCGTCTGTCAAACTTCAAAAAATAATTGTGGCAACACAGCGGACTTTCGCTGCGCTTGAAAAACCTGACTAGGCTCTGGGCAGTGCCTTCACAGCGGTGCAGCTCCGCAATGCTGTCCTCACCATTCAGGCCGTCCAGCACGATCCTGATTTGCTCTTCTGCCGAAAAATTCTATCGGGTCACACCGCGAGTGTCCTTTACCACCTTCTCACCGTGGCTATGCTTGGTTCCGGGTTTCTTTATCCTCGCTACTCCTTGGCGGTTATGGTGAGTCCGAAACCCTTCTGTAATCGGGCGCGGTATTGCAAGGACATTGCGCCTGAAAGTGCTTGCTTCTGTCCGTGATCTGCGTGGTGCACTCAAATGCTGCGGTTGGCTCTGACGGGGAAAGCCTATTTCCCTTGCGGCATATATTTTTATCAGGGTTTCTGTCGGCATTTCCCGCGCTGCGTCCTTTCAGGGGCGCCTTCCTCGCGAGGGCAATTTTGGCGCGCTTTGCACCACATCGGGCGGCAACACGCATCGGCCATGCCTTCAACGGAGTCCATCAGGTGGTTCTCACAAGCATCACATGCGCTGCTTCGTAAAGCGTCTATCCCACACTGGCATCGCCGGGCTTGGTATTTGATGTGACTCGATCCGTTTGTCTGGATTGGTTTCGCCATGGCGTCATGCCAAAGCAGGCTCCCACCGACTTAGATGAACGGAAACGTTTGGGTCCCTCAATGGCAACACGGAAGCTCATTGCAACTATGGCGCCGACACCGGGAGTTGTCATAAGGCGACGACAGACATTATCTTTGCGAGACTGATCTCGAACCTGCTTGTCCAATTCAGCAAATTCTTCTGCCATCGCATCACGCGCTGACGGGAGCGGGAAGATTGCCGCCACCAGGACCGGGTTACCTGCGATCATGCACATTGCCGCGCTCTTGACTGAAACATCAAGACCCACGAAATAAGTCTCGGTCATCTCCTTTGAGCTTCAAATCACTACCACAATTTTGGTGAACCGGCCCGATGACCGCATCTCCCTTATCAAATCCACCTAAACTAATCCATTGGCGCCGACGTCAGACACGACTGCATGCCTGATCTGAGACGGCACATTGTTAACCCGTCAGTTCCCTCGATTGCGAGCCTCCAGCCGTTCCAGATTGATGACTGTAGACAGCATCAGCCGATCGTGGCTCCAGTCCTGTGTTTGGCGAACTGATGCTGATCCGATGGCGAGAACTAATGCAAATGAAAGTATCAGTCCAAGAAATACCGCAGGCAGTCGGGTGTCTGCCATCGGCGCTTCGGTCAACGCTAACACGCGCTGCCGCAGTACGTGCTTTGCCTTTGTTCCGTAAACCAGTGCCACATTAAGAACACGTGGATTGTTCAACGTAATCGATCGCGCGCAGAATTCCAGCAAACAGGTCGTATACTCCTTTGAATCTATTCCCTTACGAGACACGACGGATTGGTCACAGGCCAATTCGCGTAGCCGGTCGAATTGGTGTTTGAGCACCAGATAGGCCGGGTTCCAGAACAGCAAAGGTCGCAAAAGCTCGAACCCAAGCTCCCATTCCACGTCATTGGCTCGGATGTGCTGAAACTCGTGCGCCAGGGCAAATCGCAACTCATTTGGTGTGTTCAACAGATGACTGGGCAGCACGACGTGCCGGCGGCGAAGGCCACGCACAGCGAACGGTACGGTAATCCGATCTGACAGGCGAATGTCCACCTTGGCGGATTGCCGCCAAAGAAAACTGGTCGTGATCGCGCTGCGGATGGCCCATGCATCGCGCATCACACGAACTGTCAGCACCGCTGCAATAAGAGCGAATGCGATCAAGGCGCAGTTTGCGGCCATGCTTGCGCCTGCCAGTACGTGGTCCAGCCACCGCTCGCGCGTGTTAAGTAGGGTTTCAAACTGTGCTGCTGGCATGGCAATGTCGCCGCGCAGATAAGCGGCCACGGCAATATCCCCCAGTGCAACAGGTTGCCCCGGCCAGACCAGTCCTGCAAGGCTCGAGACCCCTGTAGCCAAAATGGGGCTGACAAGAACGCAGATACAAAGTGCCTTGAGCAAGCGAAGCTGAGCCACAAATCCATATCGCATCGATGTCCTATCCAGCGCCGCGCGCACTGCCAACCAGATAAAGGCCGACAATCCAAGCACGACATTCAGATCAAGAAACGTATCGAGAACCGGTTTAACCGCTGTCATTTTGCAGTCTCCTCTCTACCAGTGCTCGAATTTCCTCCAAATCATCTTCTGTCAGCCCCTCATCGTCGACCAGCCTTGCAACCAGCGTTGCGGGTGTGTCGTCAAACAGGGTCCGAGAAAGATTCTGCAGCGACCGCGACTGGTACCTGTCCTTTTCCAGCAGGGGTCTGTAGATCAGCGACTTGCCGTTCTTCTCGCTTTCGACGAACCCTTTTTCATCAAGGATACGCAGAATAGTCGCGCCGGATGTATAGGCCAAATTACGATCAGAAGGCAGGCGATCAAGGACATCACGGACCGAACCCTGACCCAGCGCCCAGAGCTCATTCATAAACTCAAGCTCCACTTCGGTCAGTAGATTTGTTGTCTTTTTTTTTCGCATCGATCTCGGAGTCGCCATTTCTTAGTATGCCTGACAGACAAGCATCCTTTCGCTGTTTCTCAAAGCTTAAACTTTCCAGAAGACGAAGACGCCCCAACCGATGGACAGGAAAAGAGGCGTCCATACAGGTTGGCCTACCAGCCCAAGCCAGGCCAGGAAGATATAGGTCGAGCCGAGCAGTGTTATGAACAACCGATCGCCCAACGTGGTTGTCAGACCAAGTACACCGCGACGTTCAAGGCCGTCGCGGAACTTGAACCCTTCCATTAGTCCAATTAGTGCGATGGCCGCGAAGATACCCACGAATACCGCCAACGTCGCCGGGGTCCAGGCCATCCAGAAATCAGGCCAAAGAGGGGCGATCCACGAGAATCCCTTTTCCTCTTGCTGGCCAACATTGCCCCATCCGGCTTGCTGGGCGAATGCCATCGAAGGCAGGAAGGGGAGGGTGAGAAGAAGTCTACGCATATCGAACCTCACACACGGCCCATCGCGAAACCGCGCGCGATGTAGTTGCGGACAAACCAGATGACAATGGCACCAGGGATAATGGTCAGTGTTCCGGCTGCAGCCAGCAGACCCAACTCATACCCCGCGCTGGAGGCGGTGCGGGTCATCACGGCGGCGATGGGCTTGGCCTCGACCGCGGTGAGGGTCTTGGCCAGCAACATCTCGACCCATGAAAACATGAAGCAGAAGAAGGCCGCGACGCCGACACCCGCTTTGATGTTGGGCAGGAAGATCGTCACGAAGAAGCGCGGGAAAGAATAGCCGTCGACATAGGCTGTCTCATCCAATTCTTTCGGGATGCCGCGCATGAAGCCTTCGAGAATCCAGACCGCCAGCGGCACGTTGAACAGCGTGTGCGCGAGCGCCACGGCCAGATAGGTGTCGAACAGGTGGATTGACGAATAGAGCTGGAAGAAGGGCAGCGCGAACACCGCCGCTGGCGCCATCCGGTTGGTCAGCAGCCAGAAGAATAACTGCTTGTCGCCCAGAAACCGATAGCGCGAGAACGCATAGGCCGCTGGCAGCGCTACACAGACCGACAGCACCGTGTTGATCGTCACGTAGATTATCGAGTTGATATAGCCCCAATACCACGTCGGATCGGTGAAGATGGTGACGTAGTTCTCCAGCGTGAAGGTCTGAGGGAACAGGGAAAAGCCCGACAGGATCTCGTTCGTGGTCTTGAAGGACATCGCCACCAGCCAATAGATTGGCAGCATCAGGAACGCGATATAGAGGATCGGGATAATGGACCTCTTCTTCATTGCGCGTCATCCTTTGTCATCAGAGTGTAGAAGACCCAGCTGACCAGCAGCGTGATGGCGAAGTAGATCAGGCTCATCGCGGCCGCAGGGCCAAGGTCGAACTGTCCCAGCGCGATCTTTACAAGGTCGATCGACAGCAAGGTGGTTGAATTGCCGGGGCCACCGCCGGTCAGAACGAAAGGCTCGGTATAGATGTTGAAACTGTCCATAAAGCGCAGCAGAACGGCGATGGTTAGGACAGTCTTCATCTTGGGCAGCTGGATATAGCGAAACACTGACCACGGGCTGGCACCGTCGATCTTAGCGGCCTGATAATAGGCATCCGGGATCGACACGAGGCCCGCATAACACAGCAGCACAACCAGCGACGTCCAGTGCCAGACATCCATGACGATCACGGTGATCCAGGCCGACAGTGGCTGTTGTGTCATGTCATAGTTGATGCCCAGGACGTCATTCAGGAAGTAGCCCAGCAGGCCGATCTTGGGCAGAGTAAAGATATTCCACATCGAGCCGACCACATTCCACGGGATCAGCATCGGCAGGGCCATCAGGACCAGACAGACCGGCACCCAGAACCCTTTGCGCGGCATGGAAAGCGCCACGATGATACCAAGCGGCACCTCGATCAGCAGGATCAGAAAGGTGAACAGGAACTGCCGTCCCAGAGCTGCCTGAAACCGGTCGGAACGCAGGATCTGTTCGAACCAGCCCAGTCCTTCCCAGAAGAACTGGTTGTTACCGAAGGTCTCCTGCACCGAATAGTTGACCACCGTCATCATCGGCACCAGCGCATTAAACGCGACCAGCGCCAGCACCGGCAGGACAAAGAACCATGCTTTTTGGTTTTCCGTTCTCATTGCGTCCGCTCCTCGGTTGCGATCCAGCCGTCGCGGTAGACGCGAGATTGTTCGGGTTTGAATTGCAGGTACACATGTGAGCCAGGGTTGGGCGCATTGTGTTCTGCTACGGCTTTCACCGGCGTATCACCGACCATGGCACTGACCACATAGTGTCGCCCGATATCTGCGACCTTGGTGACATGGGCAGGGATGCCGGTTTCGCCAAAGCTTATATATTCAGGCCGGATACCCAGATCGGTGCGGCCTCCGTCACCGTGGGTCTGGCCTTCCAGCATCACTTCATGGCCTTCGAATAGGGCCCGATCGCCCTTTGCTTCGCACGGCAGCACATTCATGCCGGGTGAGCCGATGAAATGGCCGACAAATGTGTGCTGAGGGCGTTCGAACAGTTCCACAGGGGTGCCGATCTGCACGACTTCGCCTTCCTGCATCACGACTACTTCGTCCGCGAAGGTCAGCGCCTCGGTCTGGTCGTGCGTGACGTAGATCATCGTGGCTTTGACGCGCTGGTGCAGCTCTTTCAGCTTGGACCGCAGTTTCCATTTCAGATGTGGGTCGATAACAGTCAGCGGCTCATCGAACATCACCGCGTTCACGTCGTCGCGCACCAACCCACGACCCATCGAGATTTTCTGTTTGTTGTCCGGGCTCAGACCTGAGGCCCGGGTATTCAACATATCCGTAACGTCCAGCATTTCTGCAATCTCATCGACGCGACGTTTGATCGTTGCCGGGTCAACCCCCCGGTTCTTCAACGGGAAGGCCAGATTTTCGCCCACAGTCATCGTGTCGTAGATCACCGGGAACTGGAACACCTGCGCAATGTTGCGTTGATCTGGGGGCAAGGCAGTAACGTTCTGACCATCGAACAGAATCTGTCCCTCGGAAGGCGTCAGCAACCCCGAGATGATGTTCAGCAGCGTTGACTTGCCGCATCCTGATGGCCCCAGCAGCGCATAGGCGCCGCCATCGCGCCAGGTGACGTCGATTTCCTTCAGGGCGTAATCATGTGGCCCCTTGGGATTGGGGAAATAGCTGTGTCGCAGGTTTGCAAGCTTGATTTGTGCCATGTCAGGCTATCCTTTTGCCGTCTTGGCCGAAATACCGGCAATGGGCCGGGTTCATGTAGAAGCTGTGGTCTTCGCCCACCTGATAGGGATGGACACCCGAGGCCAGGGACACCCACGCCTCATCCCCATGCTGGAAGTGCGCGCTGGAATCCGAGCCCGAAAGCTCGGTCACGATGACACGCCCGGTCAGCTCCACGTCGGCGTCGGAAGAGCGGAACGGGGTCACCCGGTGCGGACGCACGGCGACCAAGTAGTCACCATCGGCTATATCGGTGACTTTCCAGCCACCACCGCCGACCAATTGCGCCTGCGCTTCAGACACAGTGATGCGCGCCACATTGATGGGCGGGTCAGAGAACACACGAGCTGCAGAGATGTTCTCGGGGTTGCGATAGATATCTGAGGTGGGGCCAAATTGGGTGACGCGCCCGTCCTCCATCAAAGCGGTGTAGCCGCCAAGCATCAACGCCTCTTCCGGTTCCGACGTGGCATAGACGACCACGGCCCCGCGCCCGGCGAACAGGTCGGGCAGTTGTTCACGCAGTTCTTCACGCAGCTTGTAATCGAGGTTGGCCAGTGGTTCGTCAAGAAACACTGCGCGGCTTTCCTTTGCAATCGCGCGGGCCAGCGCGGTACGCTGCTGCTGGCCACCTGACAACTCATGCGGACGGCGCTGTAGCATTGGGCGCAACTGCAGCAAGTCGGCGGCCTCTTCGACGCGGCCTTCGATTTCGGATTTTGCCATCCCCGCCACGCGTAAGGGCGAGGCGATGTTGTCGAAAACGGTCATATGCGGGTAGTTCACGAAGAACTGGTGTACCAAACTGATCTGCCGCTTTTGCGTGTTCAGCTTGGTGACGTCCTGCCCGTCCATCAGAACTTTGCCCGAGGCGATCGGGTCCAGCCCGGCCATCATCTTGATCAGCGAGGTTTTGCCCGACCCCGTCGCGCCCAGCAACACGTTGAAATGGCCAGTCTTGAGCGTCAGGTTCGTAGGCTTGATATGGATGACATTGCCAACCCGTTTGGTTGCGTCTTTAAGTTCGATCATGTCCGTGGGTTCCGGTCCTTCAGTGCGTCGCACTGGCCTTGGGGTGGGGATGCCGCACACGGCACCCCCGGTTTCGCTTGCTTACTGAGACTGCCAGCGCTGAACCAGTTCGTCATAGTTGACGGTCTGGCCCTGCGGCTTTTCGTTCTCAAGCTTGGCCTTGGGCGAGCCCGGCTTTTCCAACCAGAAGGCGGCATCCTGCGGCTCGTTCAGACGCGGGCCACAGCCACCGTAGACACCGGCGCTTTCGTCAGCGGCCTGCATCCGGGCCATAGTGATGTCCATCTCTTCTGCCAGACGGTCCATCGCCTCTTGCGGGGTGAAGGCGCCCGAGTTCACGTCACCGATCTGCTGCCACCAGATCTGGGCCAGCTTCGGATAGTCCGGCACGTTGATGCCGGTCGGTGACCATGCCACACGGTCGGGTGAGCGGTAGAACTCGACCAGACCACCCAGCTTGGGTGCGCGCTCGGTGAACGACTCGTGGTTGACCGAGCTGTCGCGGATGAAGGTTAGGCCCACATGGGATTTCTTCACGTCGACAGTCTTGGACGTCACGAATTGGGCATAGAGCCAAGCCGCCTGAGCACGATCCGCAGGCGTCGACTTCAGGAAGGTCCACGACCCCACGTCCTGATAACCAACCTTCTGGCCTTCTTCCCAATAGGGGCCGTGCGGACTGGGCGCCATCCGCCACAGCGGCGTGCCTTCGTCATCCACGGTGTTGTTGCCCTCGGACTTCGGCTTCACCATGTCCGCGGTGAAGGCGGTGTACCAGAAGATCTGCTGAGCCACGTTGCCCTGGCTGAGCGCCGGCAGCGACTGGTAGAAGTCGTAAGACGCCGCTCCTGGAGGCGCATACGCTCGTAGCCATTCATCCCACTTGCGGATCGCATAGACCGCAGCCGGGCCGTTCGCAGCACCACCACGCGAAACGGACGCGCCAACAGGGTTACAGGTGCCCGCTTCCATGCGGATGCCCCATTCGTCGACGGGAACGCCGTTCGGTTCACCCACGTCACCGGCACCGGCCATCGACAGCCAGGCGTCAGTCATGCGCCACCCGAGGTCAGGCGCGCGCTTACCATAATCCATGTGGCCATAGATCGTGGTGCCATCGACTTCTTTCACGTCATTGGTGAAGAACTCGGCGATGTCTTCGTAGGCCGACCAATTGACCGGAACGCCTAGGTCATAGCCGTATTTCTCTTTGAACGCGGCCTTGTTGGCTTCGTCATCGAACCAGTCCTTGCGGAACCAATATAGGTTCGCAAACTGCTGGTCAGGCAATTGATACAGCTTGCCATCAGGGCCGGTGGTGAACTGAATGCCCATGAAGTCATCCAGATCCAGCGTTGGCGAGGTTGTCGCCGCCCAATCACCTTCCATCATATCGGTTAGCGGATAGGCCAACTGCAGGCGCGAATGTGTCCCGATCAGGTCGCTGTCGTTGACATAGCCATCATACAGATTCCGTCCGGTTTGTAGCTGAGTCTGTACGGCCTGAACCACTTCGCCTTCGCCGAGAATTTGGTGATTGACCTTGATCCCGGTTATTTCCTCGAACGCCTTGGTCAGAACCTCGGATTCATAGGAATGTGTCGGGATACCCTCGGACAGGACATTGATTTCCATTCCCGAGTACGGTTGTGCAGCATCGATGAACCACTTCATTTCGGACAACTGTTCGTCCTTCGACAAGGTCGATGGCTGGAATTCGTCGTCGATCCAACGTTGTGCTGCGGCTTCGTCGGCCCAAGCAGGACCATGCCCCGCAATGACGGCCGCTGCCGCCACGGCGGAAAGTAGATGTCTCCGCATCTGTCTCCTCCCAAAGATTATGTGATCCGGTGCAGACCGGATGGCAAACAGCATCGATGATATTCGGCGCTGCTGTCAAACTAATTTTTTAGTAGAAAGGAAGAAGTAGAGTAAACCATTGTTTGATATCAATTATTACCGTTTGCGTTGGAGGATGAACTTCATGGATCACGCCAATTAGCATCAAATACGTGCGCTGCAAACGGCCCATTCCTTCCGTTCGACCCTGGTCACCTTCTCGCGGTGCTGACCGTCAAAGCTGTCGTTCGCTGCAATCGCGAAGCTGGAAAGTAGACGATGATCTGGGGAACGGCTCTGAGCGGAGATGTAACTGTAACGGACGATGTTGCAGCTTAGCCCAACAGACCTGCCATCTATGGATTGTGGTTTCGTCAGGACCCAAGGGCGGGTGCTGATTTGGATGGCCTTTGTGTACTTCGAAGATCTCACGTGCAAACTATCATTCCAGCTCGAACATCTGATCAGTTGGACTTGGCGATCTCTAATGCTTGTTCCCTTAGCCAATTGATCGCTGGATTGAAGCGGCTACGCTCGTGGCGGACAAGAAAATAAGGGAAGCCACAACTCGGCCGAAACGGAGCTGAACAAAGAGAGGTCAATTTCTGGACTTGCTTTGCCAGCCGCTTGGGGACAGCTGCAACTGCATCCGTCTGTCCTACCAAAAAAGGTAATGTGGTGAAGTAAGGCTGCTGGAACACAGCATTCGAACCATCTCCTTTTTCCCTCATGATCGTATCGGGTTTCAGACCCGAAGTGCCCGGAAAACTGAACTCGATTAACCGGTAAGCTGAAACGTCTTGCGGAGTAAGTGCCCGTTTTGATGACGCATGTTCTTCAAGCGGATGGCCTTGTCGGAACAGGATTTCGTAGGTTTCATCAAATAGCTTCTGAACAAGTAAATCGTTCCTGGCATCCAATTCCGCGTATAGCAGCAGATCAATTGCTCCTTTTTCCAAATCGGTAAAGCTTTGCGGCACCAGTGGCGAGACATCGAACCTTATTGCTGGTGCGGTAACGGCAAAGACCTCCATCATGGGTCCCAGGACAGCCGCGACGCCGTAATCTGTCGAAGCGATGCGGTAGCAATAGTTGGACTGTGCTGGATCAAAGGCGGAAGGCTGGAAGACGTCAGCTATCGCTGACAGGGCAGCATCGACCGGTTCATTCAAGCCCAGAGCATGATCCGTTAATTGGTATCCGGACTGCGTTCGGATCAGCACCGGATCTCCAATAAGGTCGCGTACCCGGGCGAGTATTCGACTGGCGGCGGGCTGGCTGATCCCCAGATGTATTGCCGTGCGTGTCACGCTGCTTGTGCGAAGCAGGAGCTGCAGGAACCGTAGAGTCCTAACATCCAGAGAAGTTAAAATGTCATTCATTTTTTGCATGCTCATCATGCTGTTTGCGTCATCCCAATTATGCCCGTCGCGAGTTAACTGACAAGTGAAGCCTAACAGGGCGCCCCCCCAGATCGGGGCGCTAGATCCAAGATCGTTTGGTTGTCGAGACCATCAAACTGTATACGAAAGGGCAGCAGCAGTGATTACACGACGCATGTTCAACTCAATCGCGATTGCAACATCCTTGAGCGGAGCTTTCGCCGCCCGCGCTAGCACAGCGGAGGCATCCGGTGACCCAGATCAATCGGCATTTGGCTCTTATGATGTTGAAACAGTGTCCTTTGACAGCTCTGGGGAAACCCTTGTTGGAAAGTTGTTGAGACCTGCTTCGGAAGGACCTCACCCGGCCGTTGTGATCATCGGCCCTGTTGCATTCGTCAAGGAACAGTCACCGGTGCAATATGCAACCCGCCTGGCATCGCGCGGGCTGGCCGTTCTGATATTCGATCCACGCTATCACGGAGAAAGCTCGGGCACACCCCGACGCTACGAGTCTGGTGAAGCCAAGGTTGAAGACTGCCAAGCCGCCCTCGGTTTTCTCGCAAACCAAGAAGGCATCGACGCAAACCGGCTTCATCTTCTCGGGATTTGTCAGGGCGTCAACTGGGCGATTGAAACAGCGGTGACAGACGGTCGCGTGGCCTCTCTCGGGGTTGTTGCGGGCCACTATCTAACTGAGGAAACCGCCAGAATGTACCTTGGCAGTGATGCCGAGGTTGAAGCACGCATGGATCGCGCGGCCAAAGCAGCCACCGAATTCGAAAAAACGGGGGAAGCAAGCTACATCCCAATCGTCGGCTCTGAGGATGCCCTTCTGACCGCAACAGCCATCGCAGACTGGTACCTACCATGGGATAACAGGGCCCCTTGGCTGACTTTCAAAGGGGGTTGGGAAAACCGCATCACCGCGATGAGCGAAGCTGGCATTTGGGGCTGGCGGATCGACGAAACAGCCCCTCAACTGAGCCTGCCTGTATTGATGATCCATGGCGACAGAGCGGCAAGCGGTCAGGTCATTCCCCGCCGCATTTTTGAAGAAATCGCGTCAGAAAAGAAGACGCTGTATTGGATCGACGGCGCCAACCAGCTTCAGTTTTACGAAGACCCGTTGATCATTGATGCCGCCGTCAATGCTCTGGCTCCGCACTTTCTTGCCTCCAATCGAACCCTTTGATGCAAACCGCTCGGTTCATTGACGCCGCCCCGGAACAATCATTGCCGGAAAAACGGGCGGCAACATCAAGGCACAGATACACCGGAGAAATATTTGAGATGAGAGTTCTTTCGCTATTGTTCACTTGCACCACGGCCTTACCTGTTGTCGCCGAACAGGAGCTGCCGCCCTTTACCGAAGCCGTTTTGCCGATGGGAAATGATGTCTATACCGTATCGATTGGACCGGGTGGGCCAGATGAAGAGTTCAGCTCAGACGCCACTAACGGCGGGCTCTACAAGCTCACTCCTGATGGCGCGACCGAAGAAATCAAACTCTCAGATGGGCAAGGTCTGCGCAACCCAACAGGGATGGTGCGTTCCGGCAACCAGATTGTCATTGTGGATGGCAATGAGGTCATTTCTACCGCTTCGGATGGCACGGTAAACTGGCGTCAGGCTCTCGATGACGATGGTGTTTTTCTCTACGATATCGAAGCCCTCGACGACGACACCCTTCTTGTGAGTGATTTTGGGCGCGGCGCATTCCTATCGGTCGCAGCCCAAACCGGACAAATTCAACCTCACCTCGGCGCTTTGCGCATCAGTGGTCTCGCCCGCTTTGCAATCGCAGAGACAGGTATTTACGCTGTGTCCTGGGGCAGCGACGACGCCTGGGACAGCGCTTTGTATTGGGTTCCGCATTCAGGCAACGGAGATACTGCTGTAGCTGTTTCAACCGGCTTTGGTAACTTGGAATCCGTTGAAGTCGTGAACGGCACAATTGTTGTCGGGGGTTACCGGGGTCACGAGAAGTACCCGAATGCGAGGCTCTTGCGCGTTGGAACTGATGGGTCCGTAGATCCGCTGAGCGTCGGGTCTCATTCGCGTGGGATTTCCGATATACTCTTCGATGGGTGGTCGATTTGGCTGACCTATTTCTATGACGCATCCTATGCGGAGTTGCCGTCTCAGACGGTGAAAAATCTCGACCAATAGACGCACTCCGGTTTTCATAGCGCCAGGCTTCCGCAGTAGCATATGGTCGGGGAGCTAACTAGCGGTCCAAAGCGGCCACTGGACATGCTGCAATGGCAGCGCACTTCCAGACATTCGCTACAGACGCGTAATGCTCGCTCTGCAGGTGGTCACGTTAATTGTTTCCCATTGCGTGCCTTAGATATCACGTTCGTTCGAGTGTTAGTCTTTTGATGTCAGATTATGGCAGCCGATCACGCCTGCATATTTCATCGCTTACAAATTTCTCCACCCATTGATCAACCCAACCGCCGCGTCTGCATAGCTCCTTGGGAACTGGTCGGATGTCCGGGCTTTCATGATCGTATGAAGTCCCAGCAACAGGCCGATCAGCAGCTTTGCCGCCTCATCCGGGTCAACATCGATGCGCACGGCCCCTTCTAATTTGGCGCGGCTGAGGATCGCCGCAAACCGTCCTTCCAGGGCGGTGAGGTATCTCTCGATTCGGGCATTCACCTCGGGGTCAGTGCGGTGAAACGAACTGATCGAATTGAAGGCAAGGCACCCCGCATCCTCGATCTTCGGCATACGTTCTGCCGAGGCGATACCCTGGAACCAATCGCTGAGGTCATTCAGCGAATAGGTGTCGGGGTCGGGGAAGTGCCGAGCCTCGGCATTGTCCAGATAAGTATCAAGTGTCTTTAGGAAAAACTTCTCTTTTCCGCCATAGGTGGTTTGCAGTGTGAACCGAGTTAGCCCGGTCTCCTGCTCCAGTTCCCGCGTGCTGGCACCATGGTATCCCCGCCGCCAAAACAGGTCCAAAGCGCCTGCCACAGCACTGTCGTGATCCGTCTTGCGTTTGCGCGCCACAGATTTCTCCTTGCTTTTTCTATCCGCATGGATAGTAATAAATTCCTATCCACTTGGATAGCATTGCGGGCGCACGGCTGCAAATGCCACATGGCCCCACGTCAAACGGAGACCTGACATGACCGCCATCGACCCGACAACCGGGGCCTCAAAGCCCGTAACACTGCGCGCCATCTTTATTCTGAACGCGCTGAAAATCCTGCTGGCCCTTGGCTTCTTCGCCGCGTTCAAATTCTACGGGCTGCAGGTCGGAGAACTGGCAGGCCCCCAAGCCGCCAACCTGATGCTCTATACGATGCTGGGATATATGGTGACTTTTGCCTGCATCATCGCATCCATCCTCAGGCGCAGCCTGGTCGGTATCCGCGCAGCGATTGCCGTTGATTTTCTGGTCTCGATCCCGGCAACGGCGGTCATCGGCTTTATCATCGCGATCATCAGCATGGGCCTGACGTTCACGGCCTCTGCCCGCGCCTATTTCGCATATCGCGGCTGAGGTGTTCCGATGAGTCGCCCAAACACGATCGACGGCCATTGTATCTGCGGCGCGGTGCGCTTTCGGGTGCAGGACAACATGGCCGCCTTCAAACTCTGCTATTGCAGCTTCTGCCAAAAGGCCTCGGGCTCGGCCCATGTTGCGAATGCGTTCACCACGCCCGATCAGATCGTATGGCTGGAAGGCAAAGACATGCTGACCACCTTCGACGTGCCCAATTCCCAAGTACGCCGGGTGTTCTGCCGGAACTGCGGGACGACGCTGCCATTCGAGACTCAAAACGGCAAGTTTCTGATTGTCCCCGTTGGCAGCTTGTCCTGCCCGCCGTCCCAACCCGTTAACGCGATCGTTGGCTGGGCGTCCCGACCTGCATGGTATGGTGAGGCGCTGGGTCTGATCGAAGAGACTTGCAATGCAGAAAGAGTGGCTCAATGAGTACCGAACAAGAGATCTCACCCGACTTCCCGTTTGACTCGAAATATGTCGAGGTGAATGGGCAGCGCATTCACTATGTCGAGGAAGGCGACGGCTCGCCGGTTCTGTTTCTGCACGGCAATCCCACCTCGTCTTATCTGTGGCGCAACATCATTCCCTATGCCGCCGGGCAGGGCCGCGCTATCGCGATGGATCTGATCGGCATGGGCAAATCGGATAAGCCGGATATTCCCTACCGCTTTGTCGACCACGTTCCCTACGTTGACGGATTCATCGAGGCGCTGGGGTTAGAGGACGTAACGCTCGTCATTCATGACTGGGGCTCGGCATTGGGGTTTCACTATGCGCACCGACATCCCGAGAACATCCGCGGCATCGTGTTCATGGAGGGCGTGGTCCGCCCGATGAGTTGGGCGGGATTTCCGCCCGATTTCCGCACCGGGTTTCGCTTGATGCGGACGCCGGGTCTGGGATGGATGATGATCTCGGGCCTGAATATGTTCGTCGAGAAAATCCTGCCAAGCGCCATAGTACGTGATCTGGCACCGCAAGAAATGTCGCAGTACCGTGCGCCCTTTCCCACAGCACGAAGTCGCAAGCCGGTTCGTGTGTGGCCTTGCGAGATTCCGATCGATGGCACGCCTTCTGACGTTCATGAGATCGTCAGCGCCAACAGCCGTTGGTTGGGAGAAACGCAAACCCCGATGCTGATGTTCCACGCCACGCCCGGAGGCACCATCGGGACAAAAGAGGTCGCCTGGTGCCATCAGACCATCCAGAACCTCGAAGCGGTGGATATCGGCAAAGGCATTCATTTCCTACAGGAAGATAACCCCCATCTGATCGGAGAAAAGCTGGAGGAGTGGTTGGCGCGATTGCCCGCATGACCCCGTGCTGCCACGTGTAGCGGCTGAGCCGTATACATAAATCAGATTTCCTGATTTTATGCTTTAACTATCACCCAATACGTTCAAAGGCCAAACACCGGAGGGAAACCCTGTTGAATCTGACGACCCCCATCCCTTTGATTCTGGCGGCTGTACTGCCCGCCTTTCTGGACCGGTGCTCCGGGTCTGATACCAGCGTCGCTTTGGGCGTATTGGCGCGCGACCGGGTGGCCTTGACCGCGACAGCCAGTGAAATCGTCGTCGATTTGCCTATTGCCGAAGGTGCCGTGGTCAAGGCAGGCGACACGCTGGTTCAGCTTGATCCAACATTGCAAAGCTCAAAACTGGCACTGGCGCAGGCTGAACTGGAAAAGGCGCAGGCCACGCTTCTGAAGCTGCAGGTGGGGCCGCGACAGGAGGAGATTGCGATAGCCGAGGCCAAAGTCGCGGGCGCTGTTGCACGCCTTGCCGATGCCGAAGCCATCTATGACCGAAACGCCAGACTGGTCGAAAACTCGGTCGTGACCGAAGCGCAGGTAGCAAATGATCTGGCCCTGCGCGATTCCGCGCGAGCTGAACTGGCCAGCGCTCAGGAATCGCTTAAAGAGTTGCAGAACGGGACCAGACCCGAAGACCTGGCGGTTGCCGAAGCCAACGTACGGGCCGCCGAAGCGTTGGTTTCCGCCGAGCAAACAGTTCTGGACGACTTGACGGTTACGGCCACCCGCGACGGCGTGCTGGATTCCCTGCCGTGGAATTTGGGCGAGCGGGTAACATCCGGCAGCCCGGTTGCCGTGATGGTCACGGGCCAGACGCCTTACGCGCGCGTCTATGTGCCCGAGCCGCATCGCGTCAATCTGAAACCCGGCGACACGCTGGAAGTACGCATTGACGGGCTGGCCGATCCGCTGGACGGCGTGATCCGCTGGATCAGCGACGACGCGTCCTTCACCCCCTATTACGGATTGAACAAGGACGACCGCACGCGCCTTGTCTATTTGGCCGAGATTGACTTGCCCACTGCAACACCCGACCTGCCCGCCGGAGTGCCAGTGCAGGTCCCCATGCCATGAGTGAAATCGTCGTCTCGACGCAGGGGCTGACCCGTCGGTTTGGGGAAAACACCGCAGTCAACAATCTGGACCTCGAAATCCGAATGGGCCAGATATACGGGTTTCTCGGCCCCAACGGCTGCGGCAAGACAACCACCATGCGCATGCTGACCGGCCTACTGACCCCCAGCAGCGGGGCAATTTCGGTTTTGGGCCGATCAATGCCCGAAGCGGCTGAGCCGTTAAAAAATGAGATCGGGTACATGACCCAGATCTTCTCGTATTACCGCGACCTGACAGTGCTGGAGAACCTTCGGTTCGCGGCAGAAATTTATGGCATTCCAGTGAAGTCGGCCAAGGACCGAATTGAAGAACTGCTGCACACCTATGACCTGACAACCAACATTGATCAGCTCAGCGGCAGCATGAGCGGCGGGCAAAGACAAAAACTCGCCCTTGCAGCGACCGTCATGCACCGACCAAAACTGTTGTTTCTGGATGAACCGACCTCGGCCGTTGACCCAGAAACCCGACGCACTTTCTGGGAACAGCTGTTCGATCTGGTCGATCAGGGCGCGACGATGATCGTCTCGACCCATTTCATGGACGAGGCCGAACGCTGCCACCGGTTGGCGATCTTGCAACACGGGGTGAAGAAGGCGGACGGCTCTCCGCGTGAGTTGATGGATGATCTGCAGGCCGATGTTGTCGAAGTTGAAGGCCCGGACCTGCGCAAGGTCAAACACGCGTTGGACGTCCAGCCCATGATCCTGTCGACCGCGCAAGTCGGATCGCGGCTGCGTGTGCTGGTGGACAAATCCGAACCTCAGCCGGTGGACATGTTGCGCGGCCAACTTGCTGCGTTTCCCGACCTGTCCCTGACCCCGCAGCGACCAAATCTGGAAGACGTGTTCGTCAGCGCCACACGGGGGCCAAAACAGTGATCTCGCCACGCCGCATCGCTGCTGTATTGAAGAAAGAGCTGCTACAACTTCGGCGGGATCGGATGACCTTTGCCATGGTGATTATGATCCCCCTGATCCAACTGCTGCTGTTTGGCTATGCGATCAACACCAACCTGCGCCATGTGCCTGTCGCACTGGTGGACAAGTCCGGAACCGAGTTGTCCCGAACATTGGCGCAGATCGTTCAGGCCACGCAGGTCGTAACCATCACCGAACATCTAACAACCCCACTAGAAGCCGAGCGCGCGATCACTGAATCCCGCGTGCGCGCCGCGCTTATCATCCCATCAGACGTCAGCCAACGCCTTGCCCGAAGCCCGTCTGTCGGGCTGGGCCTGCCCAACGCAACGGACAAGACCAGCAGCCGACCGGTTGCCCATTGGATCGTCGATGGCTCGGACACGATGGTGGCCAGCGCAATCAAATCCCTGCGCACGATGCCTTTGACAGAACTGCTGAAACAACCACCAAACCGGCAGGTGCCTACCTTCGAGGTGACGCTTTACTTCAACCCTGAACAGCGATCAGCAGTCAATATCGTGCCAGGTCTTGTCGGCGTGATCCTGACCATGACGATGATCCTGTTCACTTCAGCCGCCATCGTCCGCGAACGCGAACGGGGCAATATGGAGATGCTGATCAACACCCCGATCAAATCGATCGAACTGATGATCGGGAAGATCATCCCCTATATCTTTCTGGGCCTGATACAGGTCGCAATCATCCTCGGCCTCGGGCATGTCCTTTTCGATGTCCCGATAAACGGCGGATTGGGCACTTTGCTTGTGGTGACTTTGTTGTTCATCATCGCCAGCCTGTCGCTTGGGCTGGTGATTTCCACGCTTGCGCAGAACCAATTGCAATCAATGCAGATGACTATCTTTGTTCTGCTGCCATCGATCCTGATGTCGGGCTTTATGTTCCCCTTCGACGGCATGCCGCAACCAGTCCAGATGATTGCTCAGGTTCTGCCCGCCACTCATTTTATGGACATGATCCGCGGCGTGGTCCTGCGTGACGCGTCGCTATACGAGTTGCGCTGGGGAATTCTCTGGATGATTGGATTTGCGGCATTCGGATTGTTGGCGGCCACTTTAAGGTTCAAGAAACGGTTGGGTTGAAGGCGGCCCAGAGCCGCCGTCCGTGCGGGATTTGAATGCTGCATTGAGGCTTCCCAGAATCGGGAATTGAAAGACCTCTGTTGAAAACTAAACAACTCGAGGCGCAACCGCAGCCTCATCCGAGCAATGTACGCAACTCACCGTTTTCAAGAACAGCAGTACGACGAGGATCGTGCATCGCAGTTTGAAGCATGGCATGAGCCAATTCATCGGAAGTTACACCGATGGACGGCATCAGCCTTTGGAGCGGTTTGAGAAGATAATCACCCTTCTTCCACGTGTTCCTCGGCCCCGACGGCGCAATATAGCCTGGACGAAAGGCGAATTTCCTTTCGAGGTCAGATGCAAATAGCTTGCTCTCCGCTTCGCCCTTAATCTTCAAAGCAAAGGACATGCCGCCGCCAACAGACCCAGCGCCTTGAGCGGAAAACAAGCAGAACGTCACACCGGGCGCAGACCTCTCGCAAGCCACCAGCAAAGCGCGCATCCAATCGACTGTGATTTCCTCGTATTCTGTTCGACTGACGCGCGCGGAATAAGTGGCAAGGCAATGGAAGACGGTGTCGATGCCATCAAGATAGGCTTCGATGGCTTGGGTATCGCCGAATGCTGCAAACCTCACATCGGTCAGCTTTGGTTGATTCATATTGCATGGCCTGCGCCCAAGTGACACGATTTCGCGCGCAGTTTTTTCGTTCAGCAATGCCGCAAGTGCCGAGGAACCCACCATCCCCGTCGCACCGGTCAGCAAGACGCGGCCAAGTGGTCGTGTTGTCTTGTCAGGTGAATTGGGCACGGCGCTCTGCCTCGGCTTTCAAGCCGCGATTGAAAGCTTGGTAACCTTCCACATACATCTTTGCCAATCGTCCGCCCATCAGGAAAGTGATGCCCCCCATGATTTCATCGGATTGTAAGAAGCGAGTTTTGCCACCCTCCAACGGCTCAACACAAAAGTGGTGGTTATCGCGAATGCCACCCAGCCCCTTCTCAGCCCAGAAAAACTCCGTCCCCTGCACGACCGAGATGGTATGATCCAAGGTGGTCAGTTTCTCCTTTGATGAATCAAGCTGAAAGTCTACGGTGATTGTCGATCCATCCTTGATCTCTCCGTGGATGCCCACAAGGAACGCCGCCCAGTCCTTGTAGTTTGGCGTGTCGGTCAACGCCGACCAGACCACGTCCGGCGGCGCATCGATCACAATATCGGTGTGGATTTTGTAATGTGAGAGGCTCACTTTTTCCGATGATCCGGTTTCCATGACAATCCTTCCTTTGAGGTCTCAGGCGTTCTGTGGTGATACGCGATCCCCGCCCTGAATTGTGATCTGCCCAAAACGATCCCGCATGCGCTTGGATCGAAAAAGGTAGATCGAGATGATGATGTAATTGACACATTCCTGGGCGAAGTTCCGGTAGCGATCCGGATTTTCCAACATGTCTAAGGTTTGCACAGCACACATCGTGACAAGCGCGGTGAACATGACCAGCATGGCAATCGGAGTGACGCTCCAGCGCAGGACGTATCCGGCCAGATAGGTGGCACCCGAAGCGGTGATCAATATCCAATGGAGAGTTTGCATGCCCGGCGGAAAGGTCGCGTTTTGCAAAGGCATAAGCGGCGCCAGCCCGGTGAAGTATTCAAGAAACCCGAGAAGTCCCCAGCCCAACATGATAGCTGAGGCGAGCACGATCAGATACTCGAACCCCCGCGAGAGTCGCTGCATGAACCTGTTCATCCCCGTCCCTCAGATCGTGAATGTCTGGTCGGTCATCTCTTCCGAGAGACGCCACAAACGTTTGGCCAAACCGTGGTCTTCGCAAATTGGATTGCGGATCGCGACCCCGGTCTTGCCACTCATTTCTTCGGGGCCCGTAGGGCCGTAGTACTCGCCGCCTTTGACCTGATCAGACAAAGCGGCGAACAGAGTTGGCCTCGCAGCTTCTTCATTGGAGTGCAGAAGTTGTTCGACTTGTGCCTTCATGTTAGCGCGCGTTTCTTCGTCCAAATCGTTGAACAGACCGGAGTCCGACCCGCCCGGATGCACAGTTAGCGACTTCAGCAACTTGCCCGAAGCCTTGAGTTGACGGTCCAGTTCGTCGCCGAACAGAAGGCAGGCGAGCTTTGATTGACCGTAAGCGACACCACCGTCCCGGTCGCATGTAAGATCGTCAAAGTGAATGTTCGCGTTCTTGTGGGCGATACTGGAAAGCGAGACGATCCGCGATGCGGGGTCGTCCAGGAACATGTCGATCAGCAGTGCGGTCAGCAGAAAATGTCCCAGGTGGTTGGTTGCGAATTGCAACTCGACACCGTCAGCATTTGTTTGAGCTGAGTAAAGCAGAATACCCGCGTTGTTTATCAGCACATCCAGCTTGGAGTACCGGGCGCGGAAAGCCTCAGCGAACGCGCGAACCGAAGTCAAATCACTTAAGTCCAGCACGAGGATGTCGATTGATGCGGAAGGAATTCGCGCGAGAACGTTTGCTTTGGCGGCTGCGGCCTTTTCAAGGCTGCGGCACGCCATGACGACGTGAAAACCTGCTTCGGCCATACCGACTGTCGTTTCAAACCCGATTCCATTGTTTGCACCGGTGACGATCGCGACTTTTCCAGATTGGTTAGACATCTCGCATCCTGACAAATTGACATATTGTGAGTGATTGTCAATATTGACACTAAGCGCTCATTTGTCAATATGTAAATCATGGAAGATCGCTACGACTATATCCTCGAAGCCGCGAAGCAGCTTTTTCTTCGCTACGGCGTGAAGCGAACGGGCATGAACGACATCGCCCATGAAGCGGGCATCTCGCGGCAAACACTATACAAAGCATTCGCAAACAAGGATGAGGTGCTGCAGGCTACGATCCGGTCGCTGGCAGACAGAGTCGTTCTGGATATCGAGGCCGGTCTTAAAAAAGCTGACGGACTTGGAGCACAACTTGATATCGTCTTCAAATATGCCGTCATTGAGCACTATGATTTCTTGCAGTCTTCGCCCAATGCCGAGGACATCATCGCTGGCGTAACTTCGACAAGTCAGAATGAGCTGGAGGCCGGCGCAAAGCGAAACACCGAGATCATCGCGCGTGTCCTGGAGCCGTATTCGAGTGCGATTGAAAGCTGTGACCTGACTGTTGATCAGTACGCGGATTTTATCCAGCGCTCTTCAACAGCGGCCAAGTACAGCGCAAAGAACAAGAAACACTTGATCGGATTGCTGTCCGCTTTGCGAATGTCGGCGTTGAAAGTCACCAGCAGCGTTTAGACGGGTTAGGCCCATAGCAGACCTTGAACAGAAAATTGAAATGCTGCGTTGGCAGCCCGCGTTGCCGACATTGGCGGCAAGCGCACAGTATCGATACAGTTCTGAAAGCTACCTAGGGCGGTCTGGGGCGTGGGGGTTACGCGTTATCAAGCTTTCTATTTCGTTTATTGCTGCAACCGGCAAGGCACCGAAGGTCAATGCCGCTGATATACCCTCAATTTGTTCTTCTGTCCGAGCGCCTGGAATCGGTATGTATGTTTCAGATTGGCCCCAAATCCACCCGAGAGCCCCCTGCACAAGCGTTCGGCCATTTGTAGTCAGTAAATCGCGAACCGCATCGAGTTGTCGCATGAAGTCTGGATTTGCCCTGCCATCCGTATAGTACTCCATCCAGCTTTCGCCGGATGCGCGCACATCATCCGATGCGATAACGGTATTCTGATGGTACTTCCCTGAAAGCAGCCCCATCGCAAGTGGTGAGCGGATAAGGGACAACAGTCCTTCCTCTTGGACAACCTGTTGCATGCGAGGCGCATCGAAAAAGACGTTCATCACGTATTCGACCGCCTTGAAACCATCCCTGGACGAGGCCGTCCTGGCGTTTTGGGAATAGTCAGTGCTCCAACCATAGGCGCGCAACTTCCCCGCCTCTTTTAAACGGCCCAGTTCGTCAAACACGGCCTCGGCCTGGTCTATTGGCATATCGTTCACATGCAACAGCAAGAGATCAATCCGATCCCGTTCCAGCCGCGACAGACACCCATCTAGGGCAGGGCCAACCTGAGCTGGGGTGAAGGGGTCAAATGAAATCTGCCTGCTCGCTTCATCGATCCCAACCCCAATCTTTGTGACAATCAGGGTGTCGGGTCGATGCTTGAGCGCTTTGCCTAACAAACGTTCCGAATGCCCCGCGCCATAGGCGGCAGCGGTGTCAAAAAGTGTGATTCCACCATCCAATGCGGCGTGGATTGTACGAATGGAGACACCGTCGTCCGATCGGGTGTAACCCAACGACTGCTCGCCACAATACATTTTGCCACCAATCGGCCAGCACCCCATGCCAAGGGGTGAGATTTCGGTTTCGAGAAAGTTCATGTGTGAGTCTCCTGACTGATACTTCAGAAGAAACGCCATCACAGTCTTTTCATCAACAATATAAAATGTAAGTTTCATTTCATGTATGAAAGCTACTTTGACTGGGACAACCTGCGGCTTTTTCTTGCGGTTGCCAGAGCGGGCGGGCTTGGGCCAGCAGCTGAACAGACCGGCAAGAGCGCACCCACACTGGGTCGGCGCATGATCGAGTTGGAACGCAATCTGGGAACTGAGTTGTTTCACCGTAAACCGCGTGGGTACGATCTGACTGAGGACGGACAAGCGCTGTTGAAAAAAGTCGAACGCATCGAAGCGCGTGTCCTACCTGTCACGGAAAGCGGCCTTGCCACCTCACCACCGTTGGTTAAAATTTCGGCCGGGACCTGGGTGACAAGGATTTTGATCAGCGCTGTCGGAAGACTTACGGGATCAATGTCAGTTCGGCTGCGTTTCATCTCGTCAGAAGACCTACTGAACATCGGGCACAGGGAAGCCGCGATTGGTATTCGAAATCACCGGCCAGAAGAGATAGGCTTGGCCGGTCGCAAGATCGGGCGAGTTCGGTTTGGAGTCTATGCTGCGGATGAAAGCATTTCGACCTGGGTTCGCGTGATGTCCAAAACACCCTCGGCCAGATGGGTGAGAGAGCATTCGCAAGAGGACGACGCCATCGAAGTTACGGCGCCACAAAATGCGCTTGAGCTTGCAAATGCAGGTCTTGCCCGAGCGGTTCTGCCAACTTTCATTGGAAACACGCAGCCGGGCCTGATACCAGTGTCACCTTTGATTGACGATCTGGAACATGATCAATGGCTCGTCACGCATCATGAAGATCGGTTTCTTGCTGAGGTGCGGCATGTCATAGATCGCGCTCATGCAGTGATGTCGGAAGCTTGTGAAAACGGTTGAACCGATGTTGGCTGTTAGCACTATTCGCCCAACAGTTCCATCAACCGCGCGTAAGCTGTTTGGCCGCGTCTGAAGGTTGGCAGACGGAAAAACTCGTCCGGTGCATGTTGGTTTTCATCCTCATGTCCAAAGGCAAACATGACAGCGTGCAAACCCAGTTCGTCCAGTAAGGTCGACATCACAGGGATCGAGCCACCAACGCGGGTTTTATAAGCGGGTTTGCCGTAAACCTCTTCGAGAACCTGACCCGCGATGGCAGTTGCGTTGTGGCCAGCAGGTACAAGAAATGGGTCCGCGCGCCCAGGGTTGCGCGATACCTGAGCGGTGACACCCGGCGGGCATTCGGCCTCGACATGGGCGGAGATCAGATCAAAGATCTTTTCAGGACTCTGATTAGCGACCAAGCGACACGTGATCTTAGCCGAAGCAACCGCGGGCAAAACGGTCTTTGTGCCTTCCCCTTGCCAACCGCTGGTCAGCCCATTGACCTCAAGCGTCGGACGTGCCCACAGATTTTCACGTGTGGAATATCCTGGCTCGCCCAAGGTCTCTGGTGCTCCAGTCTGGGCAAGATAGGCCGCTTCATCCCAAGGCACCCGCGCAATTGCCGTGCGATCTTCATCGGTCAGCTCGATGACATCGTCGTAGAAGCCATTCACCGTGATCCGACCATTGGTCGATTTCATACTGGCCAGCAACTGGGCAAGCGCCATCGCGGGATTTGCGACGCCGCCGCCATGCATGCCAGAATGCAGATCGGATTTCGCGCTCTGAACCGAGATCTCAAGTGAGGTGAGCCCTTTCAGACCCAGAACCAGTTGCGGCGTCTCGGTATCCCACTGACTTCCATCGGCTGAAAAGATCATATCGGCCTGAAGTCGGTCGAGATTCGCCTCGATAAAGGGCGGAAGGTCGGGCGATCCGATCTCTTCTTGGCCCTCAAAGAAAAACCGCACGT
The DNA here is from genome assembly GCF_056537585.1 of Ruegeria sp. C9. Classification (NCBI taxonomy): domain Bacteria; kingdom Pseudomonadati; phylum Pseudomonadota; class Alphaproteobacteria; order Rhodobacterales; family Roseobacteraceae; genus Ruegeria; species Ruegeria sp. C9. The sequence goes on along the minus strand of NZ_JBQFRU010000006.1, from coordinate 268,318 downwards.
TCACAGGCAGCTTCCCAGTCTTCGCCAGCAATGCCTCAGCCGCGAGGATCGGTATTAACATTGCACCCTTGTCGTCGGTCGCCCCACGCCCGTAAATCCGATCGCCGCGGATCGTCGGCTCGAACGGAGGTGAGGACCAGAGCTCAAATGGTTCGGCTGGTTGCACGTCAAAATGGCCATAGATCAGGATTGTAGGCGCATCCGACCCGGCATGCAGCCAATCGGCACAGACCACCGGATGGCCTGCTGTCTCCATCATCTGAACGTTTTCCATTCCCGCCATAACCAACCGATCAACCACCCACTGCCCGGCCTTTCGAACATCGCCCGCGTTTTCGGGTTTGGCTGATACCGATGGAATACGAATGAAGTCGCACAGCTCTTCAACAAAGCGCGATTGGTGTGTGTCGAGATATTCGGTCCAGCTCATTCCATACCCTCTCTGATGCTGGCGCTCAACTTACGAAACTGGCCGTAGCCCGCAAGCCTGCGGAAGATAAATTGGGGTCAGGATCATAGCCAGCGCTCTTGCTCAACACCCGTTTGATATCAACCCGAGGCTTGCCGTGCGACTTAGTGGAGAAGGGGGCGAGCTTCGCCATCTACTCGTCGGTTAGCTGATAGAGGTCTCTTATGTCACCGCACCGCTTTAGGAGCCGTGAACCATACAGCAAGCGAAAATCAAGGCAACCTGACCCTAAAATAGTAACATTTGAAGACGGTCGCGCTTCGTCTGCGTTTGCAAAACAAGTCTGCTGCATTTGCAGCAATGTCAGTTTCAAGGTCGAGATTATGAAAAACTAAACTGACGATGCCTTCAGCACTGCGAGATCAGGGCGTAGATAGGCCTCAGGGTAAGACATTGGTTTAGATGGCCCTCGGGGAACAACGCCATTCCAACTGCGCCCGAAATATCCCTGGCGGCAATGCACAAGGGATCCGGAGTTTGCAACGCCAGGCAGTGCATACACACGGCATAGCCAACGCCATAAGTATGGGTAGTCCAATATCCGCGCTCCGTTAAGCTTCATCCGCACATAGTAGACGGGATCATGGCGATAAAGCGTAGGGAACAGGCGCAGATCGGCCTCTGTGAAGTGAATGCCGGTTAAAAAAGGCCTGCCATCAGAAAGGAGCTGCTCCAATTGTTCAAGTGCCTCGAAATAGGCGTCAAATGCTGCCGTATAGATCGTTTGATCGGACGAAAATCCGGCCTTGTAGGCGCCGTTGTTGATCGCAGTGTAGATCAAGTCATTCAAGTTATGGATGTGTTGGCGCAGTGCTTCGTCGTCCGGGTAAAGCCTCACGCGCCTCTTTGCTGGGATGGTGCCGCCAAGGGACTCTGCAGAGGCATCCAACATGCGGATAATTTCGGCGCTTTCGTTGCTCACGATTTGGCCTGATTTCTTATCATAAAGGATCGGCAGGGATTGTTCTTCGGAGCCTTCGGCACGGTAAATATCTTTGGCAAGGCGCAGTCCTCTGCCAGTTCCGGTCTCTCCGGTGCACTCTGGCAAGGTCTCGCTTGTGAGCGAAGCAATGCGGTTGGGTGCGAACTCCCACAGGTTCGGTCCTTCTGGATCGTCTTTGCCAGTGCGGTTGGGAAATGCCACATCCATCGTGACGCCGTCCTGCAACCCCAGAACACTGCGCGCCAAGGTCACGCGATGACACCACGGGCAATTCAGCGCCACAAACAGGTGATATCGGTTGGGTTCTGCAGGAAAATCCGGATCGCCAACGGAGTGGCGAAAGCCGCTGACGCCGCGCACAAATTCACCCCGTGCGCGGCGCTCAGTGATGGCAGTCTGGTCTTCTTCAGTAGATGTGTCGGTCATGACGTCAGCATCATCCTCTGAGTCTGTGATGCAAGATAATTGGTACGGCCAATTCTTCTTCATCACTCAAGTGGCGTTCCAGAAACGCTTTGATCGCTTCGCTTGTCGCATGAAGCTGCCCGGTCTCATCATAGGCTTGGGCCTCATCCAGAGCAGACAGTTTGATCACACGGTTCGCTGCGCGGGTGAAATCATCCAACACCTTGTTCAGATCGGCGTGATCCTGTTCCAGAAGCTCAAGCCCCGCATCAAATCGCGGGTCTGCAGTCGACAATTCAGGGAAATAGCTACGATCTTCCCAGCCGTGATGACCATGCAGGCTCCCGACCAGGTTGCCGCCATAGTGGGACAGCCGCCCAGCATAATCGTCCAACCCCAAATCGTTGTTCAACACATTTTCCGTGTCCAATCGAATACGTTCCGCCAAGTGGTGGAACATCAGGTGTGCGCCGAGCCAATGCTTGGTTTTTTCTTTGAACCCAGGGTGCGCATCCCAGCTGTCGCGCGGGTATTTTTCCAAGAGAAACCGCATCTCTTTCGGCATATCGTCTTGGCGGATAGTGTATTTATCGAGCATCGGTCGTCTCCTTTCGTGACATAGGTGGGAAATCGGATCAGTCTCACCAGTAGCGCAAAACGCACAGTGACTATGCGTCAGCGAACCCCCGCAAAGTGCATGCCGCCTTGATTAGCGATCGCGTATTTAAGTTGGTGATGTCACGTTGCGTGAAGTCAGACAGGCTGTCTTCGCCGCAAACGCCAGCGTAGACCTGCATAAATTGAGCGGTTATACCAGAGTTTCGCGCGAACCGTTACGCACCGACCTTCAATTCAAACACTGGGTTGTAATGCACGCTCTAGTGCGCGCTTCTCCGTTGGCCATTCAGATTAGAAGTGCGGGGCAAAAAAAACGCACCCCGCACCAGCTTCTAACGACCGCCCGCTTTCCCGGGCATGTTCATCCGCTTGGCCGTTCGTCGTGGCATTTTCATGCGCAGGTCACGCGGCGGTTTGGCTTTGGTCTTCACACGATTCGCAGATTTCGATGTGTCCTCCGCAGCAGGAAGGGTTCGCACAAGGGCGATTTTTGGTGGCTTAAAGGGCATATTGCACCTCATGACAAAAAGAAGCTTAAGTCGCGCAGATGCACGACTACGAATGCCCACAAGGGGCTAGCGTCGTGTGTCCATTGTCAGAGTCCTCCGCAGGAGTGTTTCGGTGCGCATTCTGCCATTTAGGTCAGCGCGCGGCGGGATCAGAAAGAATGCTGGTCCATTGTCAGAATATCCTTTGCGAGTGTTGGGAGCGTCTCAGACAACCGAGTATTTGTCAAACCTGTTCAACGAACAGCGACATTTGTCGCCTCGCTTCCGAGCGCGGCCCTGAACTGCGGTTGGTCGATCGGTATCATTGCAATTGCGCGTGGCGTCAGAGAAGAAAATTTCTGCTCAACCAAAACAGACTGCAGTCCTGCATCAAGAACCTTGAGACTACCCCAATTGTTCATGCGGGCATTTCTTAGGCTTATTGCTGATCAATTTCGAATGCTCGGCGATCAAGTCAGCCAACTCTGGCCGGCATGAACCGCAGTTCGTTCCCGCACTAAGGGCGTCTCCGATATCGTCCACATTGATCAAACGCTTGTCGTGAATGGCGCGGATAAGGGTTTTTAGCCCGACTTCGAAACACGAACAGACGATTGGGCCGCAGTCCTCAGAATCAACAGATGAATGGCCAGACAGAATCTGCTGAGGCGTTACCTCAGGCAAAGTTGCCAAATAGTCTCGCATCAGGGTGATAGGTCGGCGCGAGACGAAGAGCACTGCCGGAATGCGCTGACCGTCTGACAGCGCAATTCTATAAGAGCCGCGTTTGGGATCTTCTACTGAAGTCGCCGTTGCATCCGGTAAACTAAACCAAACGCGAGCGGTCTTTTCCCAGTCTTCAATAATCTGGTTCCCTGCCAACTCCATCCTGTAGCCGTTGGTTGTTCTGGCTGTCGCCGAATACTCTGCTTCAGGGAACGCTGCATCGGCTGAAACGGCGAAACCGTACCATGCTGCTCTCATACGTCGAACAGATACCGCTGTTGATTTGCTTTCCGGCTGACCAGAAATCGGGTCAGTTACACTAGGAATTATCTCGTTTACACGGGCCGACGGTGCCGTTTCTCCGGTCCAATGAATGGGCGCAAACACATTGCCACGCGCAATAGATTCCGTAATGCGAAGCCGAAATATGCCGCTTCCGACTGAACTACTAACTTCGACCAAATCGGCAGGACCAAGCCCCAGTTGATCAACGTCCTTTGGGTTCATTTCCAAATAGGGCTCGGCAAGGTGGGCCGATAAACGAGGCGACAATCCGGATCGGGTCATGGTGTGCCACTGATCCCGATTTCTCCCTGTGTTCAACAGGAAAGGGTAGCGTTCTGATGGCTCTGCCTTGGGCGTTCGATGGGTGACCGGCACAAACCGCGCCTTGCCATCAGGATGAAAAAACTGCCCGTCTCCGAAGAAACGACCGTCAGTTTTCCGCGATGCCGTGGGCCATCGTGTCGGGCACATCGCATCATAATCTTCGTCGTTGATGTCCGAAAAGCCAGCAATCTCAAAATCTTTGCCAAATGAGACGGCAAGCGAGGACATGTTCGCATATTCCCTAAAAATCTGCGCCGCAGACTCATAGCTGAAGGCCTCGGCCCAACCCATGCGGCGGCCAACCTCGGCCAAGATATCCCAATCCGCACGTGCCTGTTCCGGAGGGGTCAGAACGGCTCGTTGCCTGCTGATCATGCGGTCGGAATTGGTTACTGTGCCGCTTTTTTCGCCCCATCCTGCTGCTGGAAGCAATACGTCTGCGAGACGCGCGGTGTCTGTTTGGGCAGTCAGGTCGCTTACAACGGTGAATGGGCAGTTTTTGATCGCCGCCTTGACTCGATCGGCGTCCGGCATCGTGGCCGCTGGATTGGTGTGGATGATCCAAAGTGCTTTGATCTGGCCATCTTTAACGGCGCGAAACATGTCGACAGCTTTGAGCCCCTGCTTTTCTGGCAGGATTGGCGCTTTCCAAAAGTCCCGGACGGCTGCTCTGTGGGCCTCGTTTTCGATATCCAGGTGACACGCAAGCATGTTGGCCAGACCGCCGACCTCTCGACCACCCATGGCGTTCGGTTGGCCGGTAACCGAGAACGGGCCCATCCCTGCGCGTCCGATGCGCCCCGTAGCCAGATGGCAGTTCAGGATCGCGTTGACTTTGTCTGTTCCGCTGGAGGATTGGTTTACGCCTTGACTGAAAATCGTAACAACCCGCTCGGTTCCAATCCACAGATCGCAAAACGCTTCGATTTCACCTGGGGTAAGTCCGGTCTCATCCGGATCATCAAGCTGTGCGAGTTCAAGGGCTTCAGTGTATCCTACGCTGCGATCCAGAAAATCCGGTGCCACATGCCCCGATTGGTGAATTCTGCTCAGCAAGCGGTTGAACAATGCCACGTCACTGCCGGGTTGCAACGCCAGATGGAGATCGGCCTGATCGCAGCTTGCAGTTCGACGTGGATCGACAACCACAATCTTCGTACCGCGCGCCTGACGAGCAGCTATGACGCGTTGATAGAGAACGGGATGGCACCATGCGAGGTTTGAGCCAACCAAGACAACCAAATCAGCCTCATCCAGATCCTCATAAGTCCCGGGCACGGTATCTGTGCCAAAGGCGCGTTTGTGTCCGGCCACAGTTGACGCCATACACAGTCGAGAATTGGTGTCGATGTTGGCCGACCCCATAAAACCCTTCATCAGCTTGTTGGAGACGTAATAATCCTCTGTCAGCAACTGCCCCGAGACGTAAAATGCCACGCTGTCCGGTCCATGGTTCTTGATTGCGGCAGAAAACCGATCTGCGACCAGTTGCAACGCGTTGTCCCAGTCTGTGTCTCGGCCAAAGGCGCGAGGAGCCAGCAACCGATGTTCCAGCCCAACTGTTTCGCCCAAAGCCAATCCTTTCGAACACAAACGCCCAAAATTCGCTGGATGATCCGGATCGCCGCGAACGGTCAAGCCTCCGGCCCCATCGGGCCGCAAAAGCACACCGCAGCCGACCCCGCAATAGGCGCAAGTCGAGCGAACTTCAGGCAGACCACTTCCGTCCATCAGGCGGCGCTCCGCCGGGTAACTGCGCTGTCGTCTAACAGGATACGGTCGTCTTCAATGCGCACGGGATAGATGGTGATGCGGCCATCATCCGCGCCTTGCGCCTCGCCCGTATTCAGGTCAAATACCCAATTGTGCAAAGGACAGGTCACCGACTGCCCGTGCACGATACCCTCAGACAAAGGACCGCCCTTGTGCGGACAGCTGTTGGTCGCGGCATAGACCTCCACCTCGGCAGTACGGAAGACAGCGATGCAGCCGATATGCGTCTTGACCAGACGCGCCCCACGCAAGGGAACCTCGTCGATATGTCCGATGTCGATCCAGCTCATTCTGCGGCCTCCAGTGTGAAATCTGCAATTGGCGCGTAGGTTTGCGCTTTCTCTTTGACGTGTTCGGCCCACGGGTCTTTGCGGTAGATGTTTTGCGACAGTTCAAACCGCGCGACGAGGGCCGCGCGATTTTCAAGGTCGTCCACGACCTGCACCTTGACCCAGTCCATGCCCACCTTACCCAGCCATTTATATAAACGGTCCAGATACTTGCCGCCTTCGCGATAGGCTTGCGTGACGGCCATCACGATCTCGACCGCTTCTTCTTCGGTGGGAATCTGACAGAGTAGCTCGGTCTCTTTGACATCCATCCCTGCGGCCCCGCCGATGCTGATCTGATAGCCAGATTCGACGCAGACCACGCCGATGTCCTTGCAGGTCGCCTCGGCACAGTTTCGAGGGCAGCCAGATACGGCCAGCTTCAGCTTGTGCGGCGTCCACGACCCCCACAGGATTCTTTCAAGCTTTATGCCAAGCCCGGTGCTGTCCTGAGTACCAAACCGGCAATGATCGGTGCCGACGCAGGTTTTGACCGTGCGCAGACCTTTGGAATAGGCGTGGCCAGAGACCAGCCCGGCTTTGTTCAGGTCTGACCACATGGCGGGCAGATCTTCGCCTTTGACGCCCAGCAGATCGATCCGCTGACCGCCCGTGACCTTGACGGTGGGAACATCGTATTTATCCGCCGCATCTGCAATCGCGCGCAGTTCGTCGGGCGTGGTGATCCCGCCCCACATACGCGGTACAACGCTGAACGTGCCATCCTTCTGGATGTTGGCGTGTTTGCGTTCATTGACGAAACGGCTTTGTGGGTCGTCTTGGTATTCCAGCGGCCAGTCGGCCAGCAGGTAGTAGTTGATCGCGGGCCGACAGACATGGCAGCCATTGGGCGTCGTCCAACCCAGTTCCTGCCAGACGGCAGCCTGACTTTTTAACTCCTGCCCTTTGATCAGGCGTCGCACATCCTCATGAGTCAGGTCGGTGCATCCGCAGACCGGCTGCGCGGCAGGCATCTGGAACGCGTCGCCCAGAGTGACCTGCAACAATTGCTCAACCAATCCTGTGCAAGTTCCGCAGGATGCGCTAGCCTTTGTGGTCGTGCGCACCGCGCCCAGATCACCCGCCCCCGCATTGATCGCCTCGACGATGTCACCTTTGCATACGCCGTTGCAGCCGCAAATCTCCGCCTCATGCGGCAATGCTGCAACGGCTGAGAGAGGGTCCGCAGTGTCGCCCCCCTGATATGCGGGTCCAAAGATCAGCGTCTCGCGCATTTCTTCTACGCTGGCGCCGTCTTTGATGAGGCCAAAGAACCAGCTGCCATCAGTGGTGTCACCATACATGACCGCGCCGACCAGCCGATCCTCTTCAATCACAAGCCGTTTGTAGACCCCGCGCGAGGGGTCGCGGAACACGATATCCTCGCGCCCCGGCCCATCCGCAAAATCCCCCGCACTGAACAGATCGCAGCCGGTGACCTTCAACTTGGTCGATAGGGTTTTCTGAGCAAACGCAGCCTCTTCACCCAACAAAGCCTGCGCAGCCACTTTCGCCTGATCGTAAAGCGGCGCGACAAGACCGAAGACCGCCCCGTCATGTTCGACGCATTCACCTACCGCAAAGACATCCGAATCCGAAGTCAGCATCTGGTCATCCACATGGATACCGCGCCCGGTGGCCAGCCCAGCCTCTTGCGCCAGAGCTGTGTTGGGGCGGATACCCACGGCCATGACAAGCAGATCACAGGGCAATTCGGTCCCGTCGTCCAGAAGCAGCGCGCGGACCTTTCCGTCCTGTCCGAGGATTTCTTTAGAGTTCGCATGCAGGCAAATCCTGATGCCTTTGTCTTCCAGCGATTTCTTCAGCAGGTAGCCTGCGGCCTCGTCCAGCTGTCGCTCCATCAGGTGACCCATGATATGCACCACCGTCACGTCAACGCCATGGGCAGCCATACCCGCGGCGGCCTCGAGCCCCAGCAAGCCGCCGCCAATCACGACCACCTTGTTGTCAGGGCCCATGCCCATCATCTGCATGGTGTCTTCCAGATCGCGGTAGGCAATCACACCCTCCAGATCATGCCCTGGCAGAGGGATCATGAACGGGTTAGACCCTGTCGCAATCACCAGCTTGTCATAGGGAACGTGGCCGTTCTGACCTTCGACCACCTTCATCTCGCGGTCGATCTTCGCGACCTTTTCACCAAAGCGGCAGGCAATGCCCCGCGCGGCATACCAGGCGTCGTCATGGGTGACGATCTCTTCATAGGTTTTCTCGCCCGACAGTACCGGGCTGAGCATGATACGGTTGTAGTTCCCGCGCGGCTCGGCATTGAACAGGGTGATGTCGAACGCATCCGGCGCGGCGTCGGTCAGGTGTTCCAACACCCGGCCTGAGGCCATACCCGCGCCTATGACAACAAGTCTTTGCTTCATGATTTCACTCCGCTGCAATCGCCTTGGGGGCGGGTGTTTTTGGCATGGCGCCATGTTCATATTCTTCGAGGAAATCGAGGACTTCCTGCCGGTAAGCATAGTAATCCGGGTGCTCCAGCAGGGCTTTGCGCGTGCGCGGACGCGGCAGCTCAACCTTGGTGATCTTGCCAATCGTTGCCTGCGGACCGTTGGTCATCATCACCACGCGATCAGCCAGTAAGATCGCCTCATCCACGTCGTGGGTAACGCAGATCGCAGTGACCTTGGTGCGGGACCAGACCTCCATCAGGACTTCCTGTAATTCCCATCGGGTCAGGCTGTCGAGCATCCCAAAGGGCTCATCCAGCAACAGCAGCTTGGGGGACAGGGCAAAGGCGCGGGCGATGCCGACGCGTTGCTTCATGCCGTTCGACAAGTCGGAGGCGGATTTGTCCATAGCATCGGCCAGTCCGACCCGTTCCAGATAGTATTCGACCACATCCTGACGCTCGGCCATGCTGGCCTTTGGATAGACCTTGTCCACCCCAATCGCGACGTTCTCCTTGGCGGTTAACCATGGGAACAGGTTGGGGGATTGGAACACCACCGCGCGTTCGGGATCGGCCCCTTCGACGTGACGGCCATCCAGCTTGATCGCACCCTTCGAGATGTCGTTCAGCCCCGCCGCCATGGTCAAAACCGTGGACTTGCCACAACCCGAATGGCCGATCAGCGAGATGAACTCGCCCTTGTCGATCTTCAGTTCGAAATCCTCGACCACGGTCAGAGGGCCTTTGGGCGTCGGATACACCTTGTGAAGCTGCGAGAAGTCGAGGAAGCGGTTCTCGATCAGCCCCTTTTGCGCCTCGGCCACCGCCGTTGGAACACCGTGGATTGGGGTGACATCCGGGAGGATACGCGAGCCTTCGACCTTGGCCTCGATCCCCACATCCATCAGGTATTTGGTGACGTCCGCGCGCAGGCGTTTGAAAGTCTCGTCATTGTTCATGGCTCCACGATCCCGAGGGCGCGGGATTGAGACAGGGAATTCCTGCCCCAGCGTGCCATCCGGGTTCAGGGCAATGATACGGTCGGCCAGAATGATCGCCTCATCAACGTCATTGGTGATGAGGACACAAGTTTTCTTGTCAGCTTCCCAAATATGTTCGATCTCATCGGCCAGATTGGCGCGGGTCAGCGCGTCGAGCGCCGACAGAGGCTCATCCAGCAACAAAACTTCGGGGTTCATCGACAACGCACGCGCCACATTGACCCGCTGGCGCATCCCACCCGACAGCTCTGCCGGGCGGCGGGTAGCGGCGTGACTGAGGCCGACCATCTTGACGTAATGCGCGACTTTTTCGGCCTTCTCGGTCTTGCTGAGACCCGGAAATACCGTATCCACCGCCAACCCCACATTGCCACTGACCGTCAGCCAGGGCATCAGCGAGTAGTTCTGGAAGATCACGCCACGCTCAGGGCCCGGCCCTTTGATCGGAGTGCCTTTGAAGGTGACCTCTCCGCCGGTTGGGGTGTCCAGCCCGGCCATTAGATTGATAAGGGTGGTTTTGCCGGTGCCGGAAAAACCGAGGATCACCAGAAACTCACCCTCTTGCACGTTCAGATCGATGCCTTTCAACACATCCGTGCGCGCGGTGCCTTCACCGAAGGATTTCGAGGCGTTCTTGAAACTTAGGATGCTCATCGCACTCACCGGTTGTTTGTGAAGGTAAACAGGGATTGCAGCGCGTACATCACCCGGTCCAGCAGGAAGCCGATGATACCGATGGTGAAGACCGCAACCATGATCTTGGCGAGCGAACTGGAGGAACCGTTCTGGAACTCATCCCAGACAAATTTGCCCAGACCGGGGTTCTGCGCTAGCATTTCCGCCGCAATCAGAACCATCCAGCCGACGCCCAGTGACAGACGCAGGCCGGTGAAGATCAGAGGCAGGGCAGAGGGCAGCACCAGTTTGGTGATCTTGGTATAGGTGTTCATTTTCAGGACTTTGGAGACATTCACCAGGTCCTTATCGATGGAGGCTACACCCAAAGATGTATTGATCAATGTGGGCCATAGCGAACACAGGGTCACGGTAATGGCCGAGATCAGGAAGGATTTCGCGAACCAGCCGTCATTGGTGACGTAAACGGCCGAGACGATCATCGTGACGATCGGCAACCAGGCCAGAGGCGAGACCGGTTTGAAGTTCTGGATTAGCGGGTTTAGGGCTGCATTTGCAGTCGGAGACAGGCCGGCCGCGATACCAAGTGGGACCGCGATGACGGTGGCGATCAGAAACCCAAAAAACACTGTTTTGATCGAAGTCCAGATTTGCTGGTAATAGGTCGGAGCACCCGTGAAGGCGACCTCTTTCACTTTCTCCGGCTGGCCAGCGTCAATGAATTTCTGATTGCGCTTCTCGACCATGGCCTCGAACTTCGCGCGTTTGGCCGCTTTGGCCTTGGCATCTTCGTTCAGGCTGACCATTTCTTCCCAAACCTGCGCCGGCCCCGGAACCGCGCCGAGAGAGGTCTGCACCTTGGGGGCCAGCGTTCCCCACAGCAACAAGAAGGCGCAGATCGACAACAGAGGCACGATCAGCAACCGCCATATCTCGGTCATCTGAGCGCGGGGATTGTCCCCGGCGGCGGCTTTCAGGACCGGGGTCGCCCAGCTGAGACCCAGAACCTGGAACCATTTGTCGGCTGCATTGATGCGGGTGAAAAGGCGGGCGCGACGTTCCTCTCGGGCAGCGTCTGCGTTGAATTCGGGATCGACCGTTGTCATCTGATGTGTCCTTGCGATGGCGGGGCACTTTGGGGGCTGCGCCAGGCGCGGGCCGGGCGCGGGTTTTGGGGAATTAGCCTTGCACGTCCGAGCCGATGATCTTCTGCTCGCCCTTCAGGCCTATGGACAGGCTTTCGAGATAGGCGTTGGGTGTGCGTCCGTCGTAAGCGATGCCGTCAATGATATCTTCGGCCGGGGTCGGCGCTTTGTAACCATCGCTGTCCCAGGGGAAGTCGGCTTCATTCGCCAGACCTTCGTCGACCAGCAAGCGGGCGGCTTCCAAATAGATCTCGGGTTTGTAGACGGACTTGGCGACCTCGTCATACCAGCTGTCGGGCTTGGACTCGGCAATCTGCCCCCAGCGGCGCATTTGCGTAAGGTACCAAACGGCGTCCGAGTAGAACGGATAGGTCGCGTTGTAGCGGAAAAACACGTTGAAATCGGGGACCTCACGCTTGTCGCCTTTCTCATACTCAAACGTGCCGGTCATCGAGTTGGCGATAACCTCATAGTCCGCACCCACATATTCAGCCCGGCTCAGAATCTCGACGGCTTCAGGGCGGTTGGCATTTTCGTTCTCGTCCAGCCACATCGCTGCGCGGATCAGGGCCTTGGTCACGGCCAGAGTGGTGTTGGGGTACTGTTCTGAGAACTCGGCATTGAGACCAAAGACCTTTTCGGGGTTGTTCTTCCACAGCTCGTAGTCGGTAATAACCGGAACGCCGATACCCTTGAACACAGCCTGCTGATTCCACGGCTCACCCACGCAATAGCCATAGATCGTGCCGGCCTCCAACGTGGCAGGCATCTGCGGTGGAGGGGTCACCGACAGGAACACATCCGCACCAATCTGACCGGTCACGTTTTCAGGGCTGTAGTAACCCGGATGCAGACCACCGGCGGCCAGCCAATAGCGCAGCTCGTAGTTATGGGTCGAAACCGGGAAGACCATGCCCATGTTGAAGGGCTTGCCTTCTGATTTATACTTCTCGACGACCGGGGCCAGAGCCTCGGCGCTGATCGGATGCTGGGGACGGCCGTCGTCCATCAACGGGATGTTCGGCTTCATCTCTTCCCAAATCTCGTTGGAGACGGTGATGCCGTTGCCGTTCAGGTCCATTGAGAATGGCGTGATGATATGGGCTTCGGTCCCATACCCGATGGTTGCGGCCAATGGTTGTCCAGCCAGCATATGTGCGCCGTCAAGCTGTCCGTCAATCACGCCATCCAACAGCACCTTCCAGTTTGCTTGTGCTTCCAGCGTCACGAACAGGCCTTCGTCCAGAAAGTACCCATTCTCATAGGCGACAGCCAGCGGCGCCATGTCGGTCAGTTTGATAAAGCCAAAGGTCAGCTCGTCTTTTTCCAGTTCCAATTCGGCCAGTGCTGGAGACACAAGCGCCGTCGTCGCGGCGAGGCCTAAAAGAAGCTTTTTCATCTCGATCCCTTTCGGTTCAGCCCAACCCCATGGGCAAACAAAAAAAGCCGCCGACACAGTCCGCCGGGAGGAGGTGGCGGATGGTCGAGCGGCTTTGCTCTTCTAAGGTGCCCTGGATTGTGGGCGAATTCCGTCGGTGGGCGTCGTTGCCTTCCGATGTCCCGATTAAGTCAGACGCGCAGTGCGACGTCATCATTTTTTGACATCTTCACTTCGAGAATTCTGCAGTGCAGCAAAAAGAGATGCTGCGCTGCAAAAAAATTGTGCAATCTTACCCTGCGGGCTCGAAAATGCGCCGGTCGAAGAAGACGTTCCGAGACAGAATCAGGCTGCCATTGGCTGAGGCAACTGCCGTCGACTCAGACAAAGCTCCTTCAAGTTTCTCGGATGCGCCGGGTGTTTCCACACCAAGCCCTTGCAACTCCCGACGATAGAGATCACTTCGAAAGACCTTGGCTGCTTGTCGTTCCGCTGTACCGGCGTCCAGCCCGTTTCTTAGCGCCAATTGATGCGCGACCCATTTTGCCTGACTACGCCACGGGAAGGTGGCAGCACCGTCAAAAAACTCGACAAACCCTTCCACACTGCGTTGCTCGCCGCGTGCAGATATGGCGAACTCACCCATTAACGCTCGGTCGATCAGCTCGGGTGAGACATTGAGGTAGGTTTTGCGTGACAGCATCTCGGACGCGGTTGTTCGGCTGTCCGAGTTTGACAGCCAGCGTCCCGCACGCCATACGGTCCGCATGAGACTTCCCAGCAAATGCGGTTCCGTCTCGGCCCAGTCGTTTCTGACTGCCAACACCTTTTCAGGTGCACAAGTCCAGATCGCCTTTCCGGGCAACAGCAGTGCGCCAACACTGTCGTCCACTGCGAAGGAGCCCCAAGGCTCGCCCACGCAAAAGGCATCGATCTCGCCTCCCGCAAGCGCCTGCGCCATGAGTGGCGGCGGGACGGTGCGGATTTCGACCTGTTTTGAGGCCAGTTTGGTTCCCGCAATCCAATAGCGCAGTAGCTCGACATGCATTGAAAATGGGAAAGGCACGCCAAACACCAAGACTTCATCGGCAGCTTTTGCCAGTGCAGCCCCAGCCGCAGCGGCATCGGTGAAATCAAAACCATAGCCCTGGTCGATCAGTCGCTCGGCCAATTGCGTTCCAACACCTATAACATTGCCGTTCAAAGACAGGACAGATACCGCAGATAGCGGTGTCGCGATTCCACCAAGACCCAAAGCCATCGCAACGGGGACAGGCGATAGTAGATGCGCCGCGTCCACATGCCCAAAGGCCAGCATATCGCGCAGAGAGGACCACGATGGCGCCGGACGCAGGTCCAGCGAGATGCCTTCAGCATGGTCAAACCCCATCTCGCGCGCGACGATCAACGGGGCCGCGTCGACAAGCGGCATATACGCGACGGGCAGTGTTACGGTTCTCATGACAACAACCCCGAAGCAGTGACCAAGGCTTCGGCCACCTCGGCGACGCGGCGGTTTTGGTTCATCGCGGTTTTTCGGAGTAGCGCATAGGCTTCGTCTTCCGAAATGCCCTTGGCTTTCATCAGCAAACCTTTTGCGCGGTCGATCACTTTACGCTCTTCAAGCGCACGGCGGGTTTCTGCAAGTTCAGTCCGCATCTGGCGCAGTACTTGAAACCGAGCGATGGCGGTATCGATGACAGGTTTAATGCGCTCAGCTTGCAATCCATCAACAACATAGGCTGATACACCGGCTTCAACAGCAGCTTTCGCCAATCCGCCTGCGGCGCCTGAGACGAACATAGCCACGGGTCGTTCCAATGGGCCCGAAGCAACGGTAAGTTCTTCCAACATATCTCGAGAGGGGTTGTCGATATCAATCAGGACAATATCTGGGCTATGAGTAGCAATTTTCCTTGCCAGCCCGGAGACATTGCCGATTACAGAAACGTCTACGTCTCCGGCCTCTTTAAGAGCATCTACAATCGCAAAGGCTCGTTCTTGGTTCTGCTCGACTACAACGACAGTTAGATGTTGGTTCATAGGGTCACAAGTGAGGCCAAGGCGCATTGGTAGCAATTCCAGCGCCATTTAATGATTCATCAGGCTGCCGTTCGCCCAATTTTTCAGCTTGATTTCACACTTAGCGGAATACCTGCACAGTTTTTCTACATGCTATCAAAGAAATCCGTGATAGCACATCGCATCATTTTTTGGTTTTTCAGTTGCGCTACCAGTTTGCTTGAGGCACCAGATTCCACTTCCATCTGCAGATCAAAACCGAAGGTCCGCTTTGACAACTAATACAATGTGTTCCCGCGCCTGCAGCAAATGACTGCTTTCCGCCGATTCTTTAGAAAAGCAACGTGTTCTGGAGCAGAAGTAACGGCACAGCCAACTCAGCCGCACTTGTTTTTGGGGCTAGTAGGATTTGGACAAGCCAAACGCCTCTGGCGATCAGGGGTAAGACGCTGCCTTCCCCCTCGGGCAACCCTATTAGACAAATCCGTGTCTTCGGCTGCGCTTGCGGGCCGCACCACTATTGTCGAATAACATTGCGTCGCCCCCAAGCGCGTTCGCCACGTGGCAGAGCAGCAGGAACAGGCGCCTCCGGCGTCTGATCTGCAAATCAGCCCTGGTTTTCTCGAAAGGAAGTCAGGATCAACTAAATCGGTCCGGGTTCTGGATGAAGGAAGGGACGCGAAAACGGCAAGGCTCTGTCGCTGCTGGCAGAACTATGTGTCGCCTTACAACAAGGAAATGTGGAACTTCACTGATCGTGGACTCAATCGACAACCAAAACCTCAACAAAGCGGTCGATCACGTCATTCAATTCTGACCCAAACGTCAAGCATTTCTGACCCAATACTAGTAACCGCCATTCAACGACGCTGCTGTTAGTGTTTCAAAAGAGTACAGTTTACCGTCCATCTTTCCGAATAGAATAACCGCTACTCCCGCTTTGAGGTTCCCGAAACCCAGAACTCGTTTCGCCTAGACCTGACCCGCTTGGACATAAAATCGACGAAGAGCCGGACACGCGTGGTGTTTCTAAGATCACGATGCAGCAATAGCCAAATGTTTCGGTACGGTATCGGCTTTTGGAAGGGCGCACGGATCAGATCGGGATGGCGGTCGCCAAGATTGCACGCAAGATAGGCCATGCCAAGACCGGACGCCGCCAATGTGATCAAGGGCACAAGTTCTGAAACACGATGCTTAAGCCGGGCTTTCGGATAGTAACTGTCTTTGATCCATTTGGCTGTAATGGCCTCTTCTGGCTCATGCCAACCGATGAAATGCAACCCCTCGCCGCCATTGTCGCAGATCCGTTCGGCGTAGTCTCGCGTGCAATAGGCTGCTTGAGACATCTGGACCAACTTTCGCCCGACCACATCGTCCGTCACCTCATCCGCGATACGCAGGGAGATGTCAGCCTCTCGTCGCATCAGGTCTCGGATGTCGTTGGTGAAGTTCAAGCTCAGGATGATGTCTGGGTAAAAATCTGCGAAGGCGGCAAAATCATCCATCAACGATGTCATTGCCAATCCATGGGGAAGAGTAACGTAGACCGTGCCCGAGGGTTGCGCATCTCTGCCAACAATGACGCGAGACGCAGCGGTCATTTCAGCTTCTACCCGTTCGGCGTGAGGCATCAGATCTTCGCCGAGCTGAGTCAGGGCGAGGCCGGTTTTTGAGCGATCAAACAACCGGCTGCCGACGCGTTCTTCCATGACTGAAATCCTGCGCGTCAGCGTGGTGTGGTTCACCTGAATACTGTCAGCTGCCCCCCGAAGAGTTCCGGTTCGGGCAACCGCCAGAAAGTACTTCAGATCGTCCCAGTTCAGGGAATGGCTTTCCTTGATCGACATACATCTTGTGTTTCATTTTTGAAGCACTGTGTCCAGAAATACCTATCTACAGATCATTTATTGGCCATCCTACCTTGGGCGCATCAATCGCAAACCCAAGGACCATACCCCATGAACCAAATACAATCTGTATTGATCACAGGCGCAAATGCCGGACTGGGCCGCGAGGCGGCCCGACAGCTTGCACTGCAAAAGGGCATATCCAAAGTTTATCTGGCTTGCCGCAACCCAACGAAGGCGGAAGCCGCAATTGCAGCGTTGGAACGTGAGACCAGGCGCAAAATCTTTGAAATCGTCCTGATGGACGTGACCGATCCGGCTTCGGTTCGCGCCGCTGTAGCCGAACTTTCCACCCCAATCGACGCCGTAATCCTGAATGCAGGCGGCACGGGTGGACGGCATCCGAACAGCCTCACCAGCGATGGCGTGACCAACATCTTCGCCACCAATGTTCTCGGCCACGTGGTGTTGGTAGACGCATTATTGGAGCGTCAGTTGGTAACGTCCACAATTCTGTATGCCGGATCCGAAGCCGCACGCGGCATTCCCAAAATGGGTATGCGCCGCCCGGACTTGTCCGATGGAACAGTCGACGAATTCAAATCAATCGCTGATGGCAGCAAGTTCGGCCCCGAGGGCGATCCGATGCAGACCTACGGCTACGCCAAGCTCACCGCGACCCTGTGGATGGGAGCGATGGCACGTCAGCACCCCCATATTCGCTTTGTCACAATGAGCCCGGGTGGTACCGCAGGTACCGCTGGCTTTGACGACCTGCCGTTTATAAAACGTATTGTCTTCAAACATATTGGCGGCGTTCTGATGCCCATATTCGGGATGATGCACGGCGTTGAGGCTGGGGCAAAACGGTATCTGGACGGTTTGCTGAACCCGGAATTCAAGACTGGCCACTTCTACGCCAGTCAAACCGGCTATCCCACCGGAGCAGTCGTGGATCAAGCTAGCATCGACGGGGCTCTGTCAGACGTCACCACTCAGGATAACGCGAACCAGGCACTACGTCAGTTCGCCTGAAGCAAAGGAGAAATGAAATGGAAACCATACTGAACATCTTGGTCATCCTTGCAACTCTTATGCTGTCTAGTCTCGGCCTCATGTCAATGTTTGCACCCCGGCGCATGATAGCCAACTTTGCTATCGAGCCGGTCGGCACCACTGGACTCAGCACGATCCGTTCGGTGATCGGCGGGCTGTTTCTGGCCTCAGTGGCTTTGCTGGTGATCGGTCTGACCACTGGGCAGACACTGGGATATGTGGCTGTTGCAATCCTGATGGCGGTTGTTGCTGTCGGACGTATTGTGGGAATTCTTGCGGATGGGTTTGACAAGGCAGTTCTGCCACCGTTGGTCGTTGAACTTGTAATCATCGCGGTTTTGCTGTCAGCCTACTACCAGCTCTCCTACTAATCGCCTTCGAAATAGATGGATGGTGGCGAGAGTGAAGTGGCCGCCGTCCAATCAGCCCATCATTATTCGCACCAACTAGCATTCGAACAGTTTCCGCTTTGTCCCGTATAGCGACCGGATCAGATCACGGGACCGAACATTCCGGATATCCAAATCTGTCATTCGTGAGGGGCACAAAGAATGTCAGCGACGAGCCCTAAGAAATGAATTCCGTGAACTGCTCGAACTGATAGTTCGATTTGACATGCAACATTATTGTTGCATGATGAAGCATGAGCGTTCATTTTGATCCGCAACTAAGCATTCTTTTCAACGCCCTTGGCGACACCACGCGGTTGTTGATCCTTGAAGAGCTGAGAAAGCGTCACGACCAGACGCTTTTCGAACTTTGTGCTCGTTTGTTGGAAGAGCATTCAGTCACAATTTCCAGACAAGGCATAACTCGACATCTGAATACGCTTGAGCAGGCAGGTCTGATCACCACGACTTGGCGGGGGCGCACAAAAATTCACACCCTGGTGGCCGCGCCGATCGCGGGTGCGATCAATCCCTGGGTGGACCTATATTCCCAAGGAGACGCACTATGAAAATGTACATGAAGAGTATTTCTGTGGACGATCAATCTAAGGCTCTGGATTTTTACACCAACAAACTTGGGTTTGTTGTGAAGCACGATATTCCACCCGGCCAGCACCGCTGGTTAACACTGGTATCAGCGGAAGAAGCCGAAGGAGTGGAGTTAGGCTTAGAGCCGAATGTGCATCCGGCGAGCCGTGCCTATCAGGAAGCACTTGTGGCTGATGGCATTCCCGTTTCGGCATTCAGTGTTGACGACATTGACGCAGAGGTTGCCAAGCTCGAGGCGGCAGGGGTGGAATTTATTAAACCCCCAGTGAAGGCAGGTGGCGCGACAATGGCAGTGTTCGACGACACCTGTGGAAACCTTATTCAGCTAGTTGAGTTGCATGTCTGACCGTCAAGAATAGCAATCCCGTCAGTTAGACGACGTGGGTATGCAAGACATCGATGTCAGCTTTAGTGATGGAACACTGGGGCACGTCACACAACCCATCAACTCAGACCTCCCAGCTGAAACCAGTCGCCTTTTCGGATACGTTCCATAGCTGAACCATCACATCCTTCTCATATGCATGCGGGTTCAATGTACCCTTGCCGACCGGGCCAACAGCTTCTAAGCGGCCTGTTGGTCCGTAGAGTGCGCGTTGTTCGGTCAAAGTCTCTTCGATGGCGCACATGACTTCGGGATAGGACCCTTGCTCGGCTGTTTGAACCATAGGAGTCTTGGTCATCAGCCACCAGATGAACCGCATCGTCCGGCTGCCACTTGTGCTGATCAGTGACGTTGCCGAAGAGCCGGGATGGCAAACATAGACTTCGACCTCGGTGCGCCCTGCGGCGGCAAGCCTGTCCTGTAATTCATAAGCGAACATCATTTGCGCCAGCTTGCTTTGCGAGTAGGCGGTATTCGGCCCGTAACCCTCTCCCCAGTTCATGTCGTCGAACTTGATCGTCTTCAAACCCATGTTGTAGCCGAGACTGGCGACAACAACGATCCTACCTTTCGAGGCTTCGATCCGCTCAAACAGAAGACCACAGAGCAGGAAGTGACCGTAATGGTTGGTACCGAGCTGGCTCTCGAACCCATCCTCTGTCAGCTTGCGGGTTGGCACCTGCGCGATGGCAGCGTTGCAGATGAGCGCATCAATCCGGGGAACAGAATTCAGAACTTCTTCCGCAGCTTCGCGTACGCTTGTCAGCGAGGCCAGATCCATGCGAATGAAGCTCACTTCCGCCTCGCTGCCGAGCTCAGTTTTCAGGTCCTCAACAGCTGCCTGAGACTTCTCAACCGAGCGGTTCAACATTACGACCTTGGCGTTCTTTTTTAGGAGCGTCCGCGCGGCCTGGAACCCGGCACCGGCGTTGGCACCCGTGATGAGGTAGGTCTTGCCGGAGAGGTCGCCGAGGCGCTCAGGCATCCAGCCTTTGGGTCCAAAGGTGGTATCGGGCATCTTTTGTCTCCTAACTGCGTCAGCGCAGGGATCGAGTGAAGAGTGTGTTAACTTGGAAATGCATATAACTCTCACCAAAGCACAGAAGCAGGCGAGATCATCGCGAATACTTGCCCGATTACATCAAGGTAGTTGCCAGCATCGATCTGGAGCCATTACATCTCTGTTATGAGCAAGGATCAGATTAAACAAATCATCGCTAACCGAACCGAAACAGACGGCCTGACCGAGACAGGCATCAAGGGCGTGCGGCTATTTCGCGCCACGCAATCAATCCCCTGTGTTCCAGCCGTTTACGAGCCCTGCATCGTGGCCATTGTGAGTGGTGTGAAGGAAGCCGTTCTGGATGGCCGAAGATACGAATATGACAACAGTCAATACCTCTGCTGCCCAATGTCGATGCCGGTCAAGGCGGGGACGCCTTTGGCCTCGCATGACAACCCTCTCTACGGGGTTATGATCTCTCTTGAGCAACGCGCCATGGCCGAGTTGGCAATGGAGATGGAAAATGCCGGGGGCGTTCTGCCTTCGGTCAAAGGAGATCTGCGGGAGCCAGGAATTAGGTTTGCACGATGGGACGATGGATTCACTGAAGCTCTGCTGCGGCTACTGCAGCTCGGAAACAGCGAGACGGATACAGCAGTTCTTGGCGGGGCGCGATTACGTGAGGTGCTCTATGCGATCCTGAGGGGAGAAGCTGGCACCTTCGCCCGGCAGGCATTCGGTGCTGGCAACGCCATCGCACGTTCCATTGCGCATGTGTCGTCACATCTGGATGCGCCGATCTCGATAGAGGATATGGCAAGCCGAGCGGGCATGAGCCGGGCCGTCTTCCATCGCAAATTCAAGCAGGTCACGACGATGGCACCAATCCAATTCGTTAAGTCGATGCGCCTCAACAACGCCGCCATGAAGATCGCGGGCGGGATGCCTGTGAACGAAGCCGCAATGGACGTTGGTTACGTCAGCCCGTCCCAGTTCAGTCGCGAGTTCAGGCGCATGTATGGGCAATCGCCGAGGCAATGGGGTAACGCACAGAAACTTCCGGTCAGTGTTGCTCAACGCTGACTTTCGAAGGGAAGGCAGACGTTGGCGCAGCTTCGGCGAAAGCTTCATTCGTCCCGCGAGGAGGCAGCCTTTCGAACTTGTTCCACAGAACGGCCATCACTCAACCAGAGATCGCTTGACATAAAACCGCTTCAGCGATGATCGCGGTTTGCCATGGCGCTGCAATTCGAGCGATGGTTGCAAAAATCGGTCAAACTGGAACTCTGCTGGTTTCAGCGCCAAGCTTTATCGCAACTAACTTCATGGAGTCGCCTGGCGCTCTTTTTCTGGCCAGAATTCATCCACCACGACATATGCGATAATTACAAAGAAAGCGGCGCTGGCGACTTGCAATACGCGAGTGATGCTCTTGACGTCAGCCTCGTCTGAAAACGGCGCAACCGAACCGCCATATACAATCAGAGCTGTTGTAATAGCGGAACCGGCGGCGGCGGCGAGCGGGACTTTTGACTTTCCAAGTGCTCCGAGTGTTTGGCAAAAGAAAAAACACAGCAGAATGGGGGTTAGAATAACCGGAGCTATTACGTTTATTTCATAGCATATGATGGAGACTGCCGCCCCAAGTAGATTTGCCGTCAGCATTGCTTTTGCAACTGCTTTGCCTGCAGCAGGCATTGCCGCAAGTTGCTGGCTCAGCAGGGCGACAAAAAACAGAACCAACAAAGCAGAAGCGCCGGAAATAAAGAACGCCATAGCAAAGGGCACTGTGACAAGAGACATCCTGACTATTCGGCGATGTGAGTCGAAGTCCGGCGATGCTGCAGCTTTCTTTTGAGGTGCCGCTTGAGGTGCAGCGGGTATCAACACGAACATCAGCGTCGATACGAAGCCAGCAAACAGCAGGTTCAACGGGATCCAATACACGAGCACCAGAGCCAGATCCTGTGATTGCAGCACCAAATTCGGAATCATCAACGCCCCCATGAGAGCGATGACACCCGGCAATACTCCGGCACCGGAAACTGACCAAATGAAAGACAGGATTATTCCAATGGCCACCAGAATGAGAAACACAAGTGGATAAGGTGAGAAGATTGACGACAAAAGGAACGAAATGAACATCAATCCAATCGAGAAGACAAACAGCTTACCAAATGCTGCCAAAGGTAGTGCCGCAGGTGCTTGAAGGAAAAGGGCAGTGAACACCGCCCCAACAATGGCAAGGGGCCACCCAAGAAATAGGCCCAATGCAAAGACACCGGTAACACCCAGCGCAAGCCTGGTGACAGAGCTTTGATCCTCAGTACGCATAGGAGAAGATTGAAACCACGCGGATGTAGGCGCGGCCTACGAGGTTCAGCAACGAGTTGTCGCTTAGATACATGATCACATCGGCCTGCCCGTTCAGTTGAAAGCGAAGATCGTCTTCGGCACTTCCAGCTTCATAGCCGGGTAAAACAATCCTGACCGGAAACCTTTCAGGCTCCCGCAAAAATCCCTTGGTGCTTGGCGGGCTCGCCAATTGCCCCGGCTCATCACCGCCACTCAAAGAAACAGCAGCACTAAAGCTCTCAATGACGCCCGGAACAATCTTACCTGGATGCATATCCAACACCACATCAACCGGAGACCCTATTGAAGCTCTTCCCAGATTGTTTTCGGTAAAATACGCCTCGATCCAGACGTCGGTTGCATCCAGAAACGTCAAAAGATCCTGGCCGGATCGCGCATACGTTCCGGGGGCAATCAGCAGATTAGAAATGACACCCGTCGCCGGAGCACGCAGTTCGGTCCATTCAAGGTTCAGTTCCGCATCCGCCAAGGCCGCCAATGCGCGCTGGATTTTCGGGTTTTCAATCCCATCGTCACCAAGCCTTTGCTTCGCTTTTTCCAAATCAGCTTTTGCGTTCTCAAAGTTTGCCTCAGATTCTGCCAGTTGTCCTCGTGCATCATCGGCCTTTGAGACGGCAATCAACCCTTTCTTTTCAAGCGCAAATACACGTTCCGTCTGAATGCGCATCGTATCCAGATCGCTCTGCGCCCTTGCGAGTTTGGCTTGTGCCGCACTTACCTCTGCCGAAGACGCACCCACCTCTTGGGTCGCCGCTTCAAGATCAGCCTCCGCCTTTGAACGCTCGATTTCGTAGGGTCTGGAATCTATTCGAACCAGAACATCACCTGCCGAAACGACTTGGCCGTTTTCTACCAAAACTTCCGTTACCGTTCCAGTCACCTGAGGCACGATTTGGGTGGCCACAGCTTTTACTCTGGCGTTCCCGGTAAATGGCGTTTTTCGATCAGCGACCAAGTACCAAACAAGAAAAAACAGAATGACAGCGAGGGTTGTCCATATTGTCTTTCTCATTTCAACGCACCTTCAGCAGCGTCATCGGCTTCGGGCGACGCATCAATCCAAACCTTGAACAGCTCATAGAAGACAGCAAAGAGAACCGGCCCCATAAAGACGCCGATCAAACCGTAGGCCATCATACCTCCGAGAACACCGATGAGGATGACCAACATGGGAGTCTCAAGGCCTTTTGAGATGAACACAGGTCTTAGGAAACTGTCCATTATCATGACTGGAACGGCCAGTATGGTGAAGATCAAAGCAGTTCCGCCAGACATGGAGCTCCATGCGTAGATAATTACCGGTATAAGAACCAATCCGGGCCCGATTTGGATAATTGAGAGTATGAGGCAGACAAATGCCAGTGTGGCGGCCGAAGAAATCCCAAACAAAGCCAGCAGTATCCAAACGAAAACAGCCTGAATGGCTGCTACGCCAATCACGCCTTTTGTAACGTTCCGGATCGTTGCGCCTGCCAGTGTCACGAATTCACCGCCGCGTGGTGCAAAGACACGGTTGGCAAAGCGCTGAAGACCCTGGACCAAATTTGGCCCCGGGCTGAACAATGCCCCCATAATCAATACAGACAGAGCTAAGCCCAGAAGCCCGATACCAATGCCCAACACCTTTCCGAAGAGCGATTTGGTGATCTCAAGGATTTGCGCGCCGTATTTTGCAAGCGCGCCGTCCAGATTGCGCTCAAACATTCCCCAGACATCGGAGATTTTATTTCCAACCAACGGCAACTCCTTGAGGCCCTCGGGCGCAGGGGGGATTTTCAATTCACCCTTGTCTGCTTGTTCCGCGAATTCAGACCCTAGTTCTGCAGCACCAGACACCGCAGTTGCGACTGGCCCCAGGGTCAGAACAAGGCCCAACAGAACGATAATTGTTGTGGCAAGCTTCTTACGTCCTCCCAGCTTGGATTGCAGCCAATCAAATGCCGGGTAGAGCGCGACGCAGAGTATCGTTGCCCAGATGACTATGCTTGCAAGCGGAGCCACCATGACCAGGGCGCTGTAGAGGAATAATCCGAGAAAGAGCAATCGTATCGCGAGGTCGACAATCTTCGCGTCCTGGGTCTTTTCCATTCCATCCCTCCACTATCTGTTTTCCAAACAATACACTCAAAAAACGTAATATGTATATTTTTTGAGTTTTCGGCGATCATCTATCAGTTTGAAGGTACGAGTGAATCCGAGGCACGGCTTCAGATGCGCGGTCGCACTGATACCTGCGCATGAACTCAAATTGCCTTAATTTGGGATAATCTATTTGTCCGTTTTTTCGTCGTCTTGGGACAAGATTGTATCTGCCACTGTGGTCGCCGCAGTCACGAAAACACCCAAGCCTACAATGATATACACCATTGTGAAGATTTTCCCCGCCGCAGTTTCAGGTGAGAAGTCACCGAACCCTACGGTCGAAATTGTCACTACGGAAAAGTAGATCGAGTCTAGCCAACTCCAACCTTCGACAAAGTGGTAGAAGACTGAGGCCCATAAAATCATTCCGACTGTGAAGGCAAGAAGGCCTTTCACTCTACCGTCCTTGAAAGCGACGCCTATCCCACGTGTTATTCTAGTTAGCGAATTCATTGTGTCCCCGTCGTTTGAAGAATTCACATATAACAGTAATTAGATGGATGTGGGAAATTGAAGCATTTTAACCGCGTCTAGTTTAATTGGGGCGTCCAGGCGCAGTCGTCAAAGCTAATGCAATGTGCCCGTTTATGAAACGTTAAACGCGTTTCAAGCCAGCTATTTTGAAACTGGGTCAGCAGCACATCCTAAATTTGGTCCTTTAACCGTTTCTTGGCCGCCCGACCAATTCCGCCAGAGAAGTCGGCTAAATGGTCAAGGTCATTTAGGGTTCAGCAAAATAAGAAGCCACATATTCCATTAACATGATGCTTTAATGGTCTAGTCTGCCCAAGAAAGGAATCAGAACCTTAGGAGAAAAGCGTGCGGTTCATCACAAAAGGTGTAATGGTTTGTTGCGCTGTCGCGTTCGTCGCGGTTGTTGTGGCATGGCTTTTCCTGTCCTCTGCGTTGTTTTCTTCTGTCAGAACCACTTTTGTTGAAAACCTGATCTCGAAGAAACTCGGTCAGGACGTGTTAATAGAAGATGAAGTGCGTCTAGGCCTTGGTCGGCAACTGCAGGTATCCGCAGCGGGATTGGTACTACCCGGCGCGATCAAGACCAAAGCGAATCTGGCGGCAATCGACAAACTTGAGTTCAATATTTCTGCCCGCGACCTTTGGAACAGCAAATTGTCGCTGAGTGAGCTTTCTCTCTCGGGTGTTCACCTCAACTTGATCACGGACAAAGACGGTGTCGGAAACTGGCAGTCCGCTTCCCAAATGGGCACTAAAGCCGGGGATCCGGCCAAACCTGCAAACCTGTCTGTGGCTGGAATTCTAACGGACCACGAAATTGACCTGACCGATGTCACCGTTCTTTACCAGAACGATCTAAACGGGCTTGGTCTGGATCTGCAGCTTCCTGAGCTGAATTTAAAGCGTGATACAGAAACAGACGTTGTGACCGCGGTTGGGGCTGGTTCACTAAATGGAGAGAAGTTTGATCTGAACGCGAGCATTCCCGCGGACGACCCGTTTCAGGTCGCTGTGAACTTCGAACAGATTGCGATTGCCGCCGAAGAAGTCCTTCAAGAGAACGGGCTACAAGTGAATACGACCATAGAGGTTGCCGAACTTGGTCAGCTTCTTGATATCCTGAAACTCAACCGCGTTCTGGAGGGTTCAGGAAGCATTGGTGCAACATTCAAATCAGTCGACGGCGTAGCCCGGATTGATGACCTGGCTGTATTGACTGAATTGGATGGTGGGCAAAGCCTTTCGCTGACGGGACAAATCGGAGAGTTGGGAAACCCAGAAGACGTATCCCTGACAACCCGCATTCGGTTGTACCCTGAAGATGCTGAACCCGGCCCAGCCGCGTCGCGGTATGATCTAAAACTAATAGCAGTTGACATGGTTATCGATAGCGTCCCCGGGCAGGTCCCGCAGCGACAAATGGTCATTGAAACCAACGGGTTCACATTGGATACCTCTGGTGAAGGGCCGCCCCCGATTAAGTTTTCCGAGCTTTCCAGAACACCCGAAGGCGCCTTGAGTGTTGGAAACATCAATTTGAGAATTGGGAACCCTGCTGATCCATTTATCATTTTGAACGGTTCGGTCGAAGACGCGTTGCAATTACAAGGCATATTGGCCGATGGGTTAATGGATATACCCGCAAGCAGCTTGATCTCACCAGAGCTTCTGGGACCGGATGATCAACTTGGTCGATTTTCTGGTAACTTTCATTTGAACGGCGACATCAATCAGCTTTCGCTGACAAATTTGGATGGCCAGACAAGCGAAACGGAACTTTGGAACCTTGAGGTGCATGGCTCTGTAAAAAATGTGCTCAAATTCGAGAACCTGGATTTGGCAATTCAAGTAGAAGTCCCCTCCGGAGCGGACCTATTAGAAGCCCTATCGCTTGAACGGGTGGAAACTGGACAGGCTAACTTTGAAATTGGCCTTGCCAGCGAAGGAACCGATTGGGATGCGAATGCCAAAGTCAAGGTTGCCGACTCTGTCCTGCAAATTGTGGCCGATCTTGATGATGCAACGAGTGATCCTGTACTGCAGGGTTCCATAGAGAGTGACTTGATAAAGATAGATCAGATCCGAACCATCGTTCAGGCCGCTGCACAATTGAGGAAAATAGGCGGTCTAGACCCCGACGAGGAAGACTTCATTGAAGAATCCGGCGACACTAGTCCTCTAACAGATGTAACGCTTAAACCTATTGGGCGTTCAATTCTCTTGTCCGGTGTGGATATGGATGTCGACGTTGACCTTCGGCACATAGAGGGTGCCAAAGGCATAAGCAGTTTGCAGAGTGAACTGACGCTCAACGAAAATGAACTCAAGGCCGGACCTTTGAATTTTGAATACGGAGGTGCTCATTTCGATGTCAGCGGACAAATGGATCTATCGAACGACGCGCATCTGCTCACGCTGACCGGCACAGCAGGCGGCTGGCAGCTTGATGAAATTCTTCACAACCTGAACTTCAAAAAGGGCGCAAGCGGTACCATCTATGCAGATTTTTCGGTGACCGGCGGAACCGATTCACCTAAGCATTTTGCCAACAGCATGAACGGCAATGCCACGGTCTCAATGCGTGACGGCTCGATCGAGACCCAGCTTTTGGATCTGGCAGGGCTAGGGATACTACCTTGGGTGTTTACCAAAGAGAAACAAAAGGTTGCTCCGATCGTATGTTTGCGTGCACCGATTAGTATTTCCAATGGAAGTATTTCGACGAAACAAACCACATTGGAAACAGATCATGTCCAAGTCGTCGTCTTTGGCGGTGTTAATGTGGCGGGGAAGGTTTTGGACCTAAATCTGCAGCCCCGCAAGATTGGCGAACCGCTTTCGAAGAGTCCCTGGCCCGTGACCTTGAAGGGCCCACTAGCAAAGCCGAAGATCAAGGTAAAAGACGGTCCCAAGCGACTGAAACGATCGGATGGTGCGGACAAAATGCCGGCAAAAAGAAAACTTTGCGTTCCGGATATTTTACAACTGCAGTAGTGGCGAAGGCAGTCGACAAAAGAACACAAATAAAGTTCAAAAGCTTAGTTAAGCGTGACCGACACATAGTTCTGCCACCAGTGACAAAACTTTGCCATTTTCGCCTCACTTCTTTCATCTGGTATCCAATTCAACTTCATCTTTTGGGATTACTTCGGGCGGAATGCGGAAATTCGCAGCAGGTGAGAGGGATATCCGGCGAACTTAAGTAGCAAGCATTCAGGCTTAGGTGACTGTGCAGGCTGTACTCTGACGAGCCGACCACTCAACCAGAGAACGCCTCACATAACTCCCACAGGACGCTCGTGTTTCGACGTTTTTAGTAAACAACCAATGGTTTTGTATCCCGCCAATGAAGGCTTCTTTTAGCGATGATGTCTTTTTTCCCAAGCCTTGTAGCCAAGCGTTCCTTTCGACCTATCTGATCATGGAAGATAGATTACTGGAGCTTAAAATGAATCGGCACCGGTAGACTGAGGGTTACGACGAAGCGATTAAAACACAATGCGCGCTTCGCCGTACACTGTAGTTACTTCAGATAAGTGTTGAACCAATCAATGGTGCGGTACCAGGCTAGGTTTGCCATTTCCTCGTCATAACGAGGCGTGCTGTCGTTATGAAAACCATGGTTGGCATTATCGTAGATGTAGGCTTGTTAAACCTTTTCGTTGGATTGCAGGGCGGCTTCAAAATCTGGCCAACATGCGTTGCTGCGCTCATCAAGCTCTCCCATCTGAATCTGCAACGGTGCCTGAATTTTGGCCACATCCTCAACTGCTGGCTGGCGACCATAGAATGGCACGCCCGCCGCCAATTTTGGGGAGGCCACGGCAATTGCGCTGACCACACCACTGCCATAGAAGAAACCCACAACTCATCCCGCCCTGGCTCTGAAACTTCACTAAGCCTTTGATAAAAATTGACACTTTGATCACTGGCGTAGATGCGGGCTGTCGCAGAAAGTTGATCCGCATCCAACTCAAGTTGGTCATTCAACTAGACAAAAAAGTCTAGTTTCTCCGTATCATTCAGGGTGTGGTAGCGCCCTAGGATCGTAGACGCGAGCATGAAGACTGAAACTTCACCTCCGGCGACAATAGCGCTTCACATAGTTCGGCTATGGACCGTTCGTCATCTTGGCCAGCCTCTTGTCGGGACGCTCCAGCAATTGGTTCAATAGATTACCCAGAAACCAATTCCGCTGCATTTCAGGGCTCCATCTGACTACTCAGGTATTCGCCTGTTCGACGATAGTGATCAACCAGGTGCCGAGTTGCGCTGTCTGCGTCGTGGTTTAATGCGGCGTCCAAGATTTGCTGGTGCTCAGCGGCAATGTCCCGCTTCTTGTAGCTCGAACCGCCAGCCGCCAGATAGCGATAGCGAATGTTCAGGTCGTATAGCTGCGAGCAATACCGTAGCAGCAACGGCAGTTTTGCATTTTCCAACAAGGCCATATGAAACGCTTTGTGGGCGTCTTCGAAGTCAGGCGCACCTTTTTGACTGGCCTTTTTCATATGATGGTGACGCAAGACTAGCCTGTCCTCCCAAGCTCCGTCTGCATTGACGATGGAAGCGCGCAGCGCTGTTTCCTCGAGGTTGCATCGCAACAGAAGTATTTCTTCGAAGTTACACTTGCTGACCGGTGCTGCCCGAAATCCGCGCTGATCAATCCGCTCGACCAACATGTCCGATGTCAAAAGGCTAAGCGCTTCGCGAACCGGACTAGCGCCGGTGTCCAAAAGCCCCCGAAGCTGCTCGATCTTGAGTTTTTGCCCCGGAGGTAATTCTCCGGTCAGGATCATTTCGCGCAGCCTTCGATACGCGCCATGCGTGGCTGATGTCTCTTTGCCCTGAGTATCAAGCATGGCGTCCATATCCGACTGTTCCTATTTCGCGGCAAATACTCTTGAGTGCACTTAACTGAAGGCACTTGTTCCAGTCGATAGGCCAACTGAAAGGTTCAGCGAGCCTTCGTTGATCAACCAGCGCCGAAGTACAAAACTACGTGCGCCACTTTTGTGTATAGGATCGTCTTCGGCCAGCTTCCGGGCGGCTTCAAGGCTGTCGGCGCGATAGATGATCAGTCCCATCCCCTGCATATGCTCGCCAGTTTCATCCGACATGGGGCCTGCAAAAGCCAGCTGCCCCAAACGTTCCAGCTGCGTCTGATACGCCAAGTGATCTGGCAGTGACGCCTTTACATCTTCGGGCGATTTGGCTGGCGTGCTCAGCGCGACGTAAAGCTCCAAAGCAAGAGCACCGCGGCTTTTTGCTTCTGATTTGTAGTCTGCCCAAGCAACCATTTGCTGCCTCCAAAAATATCGATATTATTTGACATATTGCAAAATAGTCGGCAAAAATCAAGTGAACTGACATGGATGGTGAAAATGAAATACCTGGTGGGGGAGACTTTGGATGGCACAGCGGTTTTTGCTGTAAACGGCGAAAATGCAGTGAATCTAACGGCTTTACATCCTGCAATCGGTTCGGATTTGATGGGTTTGATAGCCGAGCCTGAACTGGCCGACTCACTTTCCGGCAAAATTGACGCCGCAGACAGTGTGCCCGTGTCTTCCATCACTCCTGCATTGCCCGTTGCCGCTCCCGGAACGATCATTTGCATGGGGTTGAACTACACGGACCACATCAAGGAAGGCGGGTATGATATCCCGGAGTATCCGACGCTGTTTATGCGCGGGAAGAATTCGATCATGGCGGCAGGGCAACCTATGGTGCGGCCGACCTGTTCCGAGAAACTCGACTACGAAGCCGAGCTTATGCTGATCGTTGGAAAACGCGGCCGTCATATCTCGGAAGAGGACGCATTGGATTATGTCTTCGGCTACACCGTGTTTAACGACGGGTCGCTGCGGGATTATCAGCGTAAAACCGTTCAATGGACGCCCGGCAAAAACTTCGATGACACAGGCGCGATCGGCCCTTTCACTGTAACGCCGGAAGACTTGCCGGAGGGAGCATCCGGCCTGAAAATCGAAAGCCGAGTGGGGGACGAAATCCTGCAAAGCTCGAACACCGCCAACATGATCTGGGGAGTCCCTCAAGTCATCGCCACGATCTCGGAATATACCACTCTCGAACCCGGTGATCTGATTGCGTTGGGTACGCCGCCGGGTGTTGGTCACGCCAAAAAGCCCAATCCACGTTGGTTGAAGCCGGGTGAAACCGTCGAGGTCGAAATTGAGGGCATCGGCATATGCGCCAGCCCCGTCATCGACGAAAAGGACGCCGAGACTAAGGTGGCCGCAGCATGAGCGCACCAACCGGGGCAGAGCTGGAGGCACTTCGCGCAAAGGCGCAGCAAGATCATCGCGATCTGCGCGAGCGCATCCCACGTCTTTCAGACGACGCAATTGCCCTGATCCTCCGCGAATCCAGATCTCATTACGCCTGGACCGACAAGGCTGTTTCTAACGAATTGCTTGAAGAGATTTACGACATCACGATCAACGGCGCGACCAGCATGAACACGCTGCCCGCCCGCTTCGTTT
Organism: Ruegeria sp. C9; assembly: GCF_056537585.1. Lineage (NCBI taxonomy): Bacteria > Pseudomonadati > Pseudomonadota > Alphaproteobacteria > Rhodobacterales > Roseobacteraceae > Ruegeria > Ruegeria sp. C9. The sequence goes on along the minus strand of NZ_JBQFRU010000006.1, from coordinate 236,567 downwards.
TCGTGAAAAGTGCGGAAGGAAAAGGGCGCCTCGCCAAGTCGTTAAAGCCGAAGAACGTGCCAAAGATGATGGATGCGCCGGTCACCGCGATCATTGCTTATGACATGGACTTCTGGAAGGAATTACCTTTTCTTTTCCCGCACGAAGATCGACGGCCACTTTTCGAAAACAATCCCGAATATGTAGCAGATACAGCGTTTCGCAATGGAACGCTTCAGGGCGCTTACTTCATGATCGCCGCGCGTGCGGTTGGGTTGGACGTCGGCGCCATGTCTGGCTTTTCAAACAAGATCGTCGACGAGGAATTCTTCGCGGGTACGACGCTCAAGTCGAACTTTCTTTGCAATCTGGGCTACGCAGACGAAACAGGATTGTTTCACAAGCTGCCTCGCTTCTCATTCGAAAAGGTTTGCTCTTATGCATGAGGAGGTGACCCCGTGGCGATGAAAGTCAAACCTGTCGTGACCTACCGTACGACAGCTCAATGCCCGACTCATGCGCGGACTGAGATACCAATTCGCGATCTTGATGTTGTTGTCGATGAACCCGTCGAACGCGGCGGGACAAATCTTGGTCCGTCTCCGACCGAAACCGCAATGGCAGCCCTGATCGCCTGTACGAATGTCATCGGGCACAAGAACGCACATCGGTTGGGAGTTGACCTCGGCACTGTGACAATCGACGCGAAATGCAGGCTGGATCGGCGCGGTGTCCTGATGGAAGAGGAGATCGATGTTCCGTTTCCCGAAATCGAACTCACTGTGAAGTGCGATACGCCCGCCAGTCAGGAGGATCTGACACGCGTGGGCGAGGAGACAGCCAAGTATTGCGCCATCGCAAAACTGTTTCAAGCGGCAGGCACGGACCTGACCGTCAACTGGGTCAAAACCAACCAATAAAAATCGACAGGACCCGACTTTCTGGGAGGAGAGAAATGAAAAACTGGACTAAACGCAGCCTAATGGGATTTGCTCTGGCAGGCACCATGGCTTTGCCTCTTGCAGCAGAAGAGACCATTTCCGCCGTCGTGATTGATGGCTATCCCGATCGGGCCTTGTGGGTGAAAGAATTCACCAACTTCTTCATTCCAGAAGTGGACAAGCGGCTGGCCGACTCCGGCAACTACAAGATGAACTGGCAAGAGAACTATGGCGGTTCGATCGTAAAGCCGAAGGGTGTGCTGGAAGGGATCCAGCTTGGCCTTGGCGACATCGGCATTGTCACAACTATCTTCCATTCGTCCAAGTTGCCCAGTCAGGGGATATCGGGGTCGACCCCCTTCGTGTCATCGGACTCTCGCGCGGTAGCCAAAGCCGTGGATGAGATCGCGCGCGAATACCCAGCGATGCAAAATGAGTTCGCTGCGCAGAACCAAGTCTATCTGGCGACCGGTGTAGTACTCGATACGTATCAGGTTTTTTGTACAGACCCGGTCTCGGCTGTTTCTGATCTGGAAGGCCGAAAAGTGGCAGGGGCGGGACTGAACCTCCGATATCTCGAAGGTATCAAAGATGCAGCGGGGGTTCGTGGTGGCCTGACCGATTTCTACAATATGCTGCAAACCGGCCTTGTTGATTGTGCGATGCTGTGGCCTGAAGCAGCCAAGACCTTCAAGATCGCCGAAGTAGCTCCTTACATGCTCAAAGCTGACTTGGGTGCCGTGAACTCCAAGACGATCACAGTGAATTCTGACTATTGGGCAAAGTTGCCGGATGAAGTCAAAGGCGTTCTGCAGGCCGTCGCAATTGACTACCGTGATCATGTGGCTGGCATCGCTATGGACCGGGCTGCGGCCTCAAGGGACGCATACACCGAAGCCGGCGGGACGATTGTCGAAGTTTCGGACGAAGACCGAGCGGCCTGGGCCAACGCAATGCCAAATGTAGCACAGGAATGGGCAGCCACACTGAATGAGAACGGTGAACAAGGCGACGCGATACTGGCCGCTTATCTCGGCAAGCTGCAGGACGCCGGTTTTACCGGAGTGCGTGACTGGACAGCCGAGTAACAGTCTGGCGATCCACGAAAGGGGCCTTTCATGCTGAAGACCGCAGTTGCTGGCTTGTCGCGGGTCGCCAATTCGCTTGCTATCGCCGCCAACGCATTGGGTACGCTTGTCGTCCTTGCGTTGGTGGTCATTCTGAATGTCGACGTCATTGCGCGCGGTCTGTTTTCGGCACCTCTGCGTGGCACCTATGAAATGGTGCAATTTTCGGTCGTGATGATCGTTTTTTTGCAGCTGGCCGACGTAGTCAGAGTGGATCGGCTGACGCGCTCGGACGGGTTTCTGAACCTGCTACACCACCGCCGTCCTGGGCTAACGGCCAACCTGAGGCGCATTATCAATGCCATCTCTGCAATCTTCATGGGTCTGATTGCTTATGTAACCTTTCCCGAGTTCCTGCATATGTGGGAGACACAGGACTACTTCGGAGTTCCGGGTCTTTTCACTCTGCCATGGTGGCCGGTCAAACTGGTCATCGCGTGCGGTACTGCGCTTGCCTGCGTGATCTTCCTGCTCAAGGTTGTCACGGCGCAGGACCGCCCGCATCTAATTCGTGCACCTGAATATGACGAGGCCGCAGAATGACGCCGATTGAGATTGGCCTGATCTCGGTCGTTGCCATCGTCTTTCTGATTTACGCAGGCGTTTACATTCCGATCGCATTGGGCGTTGTCTCGTTCGTGTCGATCTGGCTGATGCGGGACAATTTCACGCTGGCGCTCAACCTGCTGAAAGTGGCAGTCGGCGACAGCGCGATGGAATACAGCTTTGCAACCATCCCATTGTTTACTTTCATGGGGCTCATTGTCTCAAAAGCCGGGTTGGGCAGGGACATCTACGAAGTCATGACCATGCGATTTCGCAAGGTCAAAGGCGGTATCGGTATGGCAACCGTTGGAGCCAACGCCGTCTTTGCCGCAGTGACTGGGTCGTCAATAGCCTCCGCATCCGTGTTCACCAAGGTCTCGGTCCCGCAGATGATGGCGCAGGCTTATAACCCACGGTTTGCTGTTGGCGTGGTCGCCGGGTCTTCGGTTTTGGGGATGATCATCCCGCCCTCGGCGATGCTGATCATCTATTCCTTTGTCGCCGAGCAATCTGTAGGGGACATGTTCCTTGCGGGCGTTATTCCGGGGATCATGCTGGCGATCGCTTATGTAGGCGCGATTTGGGTTATGGGTCGTTTCACCCCAGCATTCGTCGGTGGCCGCGTTGTCGAAGACACCGAGTGGATGTCAGGGCGCGAGATAGCCTCCAAAACACTGCCGACACTGTTCATCATTACCATCGTCCTTGGTGGTATCTACACAGGTTGGTTGACTGCCGTAGAAGCAGGGGCCGCCGGAGCTCTCGTTGCGCTAATCATCGCGGTTGCCCGTAAGTCGATGTCTCCACGCGCATTCTGGGACGCGTTGCTGGAAACCGGTCACATCACAGCCGCGATCCTGTTCCTGATCACGGCCGCTTCAATCTACAGCCGCATGCTGGGGCTGGCCGGGCTGCCCAATCAACTGCAAGATCTGCTTGCGGGGAATTCCGCATCTTTCTGGTCGATCATGCTGCTCTATGTTCTGTTGATGCTATTTCTGGGAACATTGCTCGACACCGCGTCGATCATTCTGATTGTGGTACCGCTGTTCCTGCCCATGGCCGAAGCGCTTGATATGTCGCTGATCTGGTTTGGCATTATCACCGTGGTCGGGGCTGAAATCGGTCTTTTGACACCACCTTTGGGTATATCCTGCTTCGTTATCAAATCCACGATTAACGATGACCGCATATCACTTAAGGACGTGTTCATGGGCGCACTTCCCTTTGCGTTCGTGATGCTGATCGTTCTGTTCATTCTGATCGAGTTCCCGATCCTCAGCCTTGCCCTGATTTAAGGAGGACAAGATGCGCTCTGTCACCAAAGACAATATCACCGACGTCTTCATGGGGTACCTGTCCAAAGATACTGATCCACGGATGCGTGAAATCATGGGCTCCCTGGTCAAACACCTCCACGACTTTGCGCGGGAAACCAACCTGACGCATGACGAGTGGCGGGCCGGGATTGCGTTTCTGGAAGGCTGCGCTGCGGTGGAAACCGAGGATAGGCATGAATTCGTGCTAGCCTCGGACGTGTTGGGCCTGTCGTCATTGGTTGATATGCTGCATTCCAGTGCCGATGCGACCAGTTCGTCCGTTTTAGGTCCATTTCACGTCTCGGGCGCCCCCCCGCTGCCAATCGGTGGCGATATGAAGCGTCACTACGGCGGGCCGGTTCTACTTGCAGAGGGCGTGATCCGCGATACCGAAGGTCATCCGATTGCCGGGGCAGAACTGGATATCTGGCAAACGGCACCCAACGGCCTCTACGCCAGTCAAGATGAAGAACAGGACACCTATTCTTTCCACGGGCTGATGTCAGTTGGCGATGATGGCAGATATGCGTTCACCACAGTTAAACCAGTTGAATACACCGTGCCGTCTGACGGGCCAGTCGGTGATATTCTGCGCGCTTGTGGTCGCCATCCATGGAGGCCCTCACACTTGCACTTTATCGTCAAAGCCCCCGGGTATCGCTCACTCGTGACGGAGATTTTTCCGGACAATGATCCCTATTTAGATCAGGATACTGTCTTTGGCGTTCGGGACGATCTGGTAATGACATATGTTGAACGACCTGCATCAGAATTTCCCGATGGCATGGAGCTTTCTGGTAAGATTGCCGAACCTTTCTTGCACGTGAATTTCGACGTGACGCTTGCCAGGGTCTGAATGATATTGAGGAGGCTTGAGGTGCTGAAACATATCTCCATTTTTAGTGCAGCGTTATTTTGCAGTACCGCCGTCGCAGAACAGCGACCGATCTTTGACGCACATATTCACTACAGCCACGATGCCGTCAAACTGGTTCCGCCTGAACAGGTGGCCGAAATCCTTCGAGATGCAGGCGTGCGTAAAGCGCTGATTTCCAGCTCGGATGACAATGGCACTCAGCTATTGTTGGCCGTGGCACCGGACATCGTTGTTCCGGCGCTTCGCCCTTATCGTCGTCGCGGTGAGATCAACACCTGGATGCACGATGAAACTGTAATCGAGTATCTGGAAACAAACCTGGCAAAAAACAACTACGAGGCCATCGGCGAGTTTCACGCTTACGGAGATGACATCAAGACGCCGGTCATCCAGCTTATGATTGCACTGGCGAAAGAGCGGAACCTAATCCTGCACCACCATGGTGATCGCGAGGCCGTTGACTTGATCTTCGAAACATGGCCGGAAGCTCGGGTATTGTGGGCCCATTCTGGGTTTGACGATCCAGCCAGTGTGGTCGATGCGCTAGATATCTATCCCGGGCTATGGGCCGATCTGGCATTTCGTTCGGACATGGTTTCGCGGGGCCGTGTCGACCCGGATTGGAGGGCTGCGTTCCAAGCCCATCCCGATAGGTTCATGGTCGGTACGGATACGTTCGCACCTGAACGTTGGTACTACGTAGGCCCTCATGCCGATTTTTCGCGTGAATGGTTGGATTTGCTGCCGGACCAGATCGCAGACAACATTGCCTATGCTAACGCAGAACGTTTGCTGGCATCAGAATGACCCACTGCGCTGCTTGGTTTCTTATATGGTCCAGCGCGGCGGTTGCTTGTGAAGCGACGGGGCAACGCATGAATTCGGAAGTTCAAAACGCACCCAAGGTTTATCTGACGGTCGACGAAATCCCGTTGGCCCAACCGTTTTCGGTGTTGGTCTCAGTTTGTAGTGAAACTGCTGTGGGCCAAATGCGTGTGGATGCAATCATGCCCGCTCATCAACATGGTATGAACTATACTCCCAAGGTTACCGCATTGGACGGCGGAGTGTTCCGAATTGATGATATGTTGTTTCACATGCCGGGTTTGTGGGAGCTGCAAATCGATGTCGACGTCAGTGGCCAATCGGTTTTCTACACGTCAGAAATTGCGCTGAAATGAAGCTGTGGATGACAGCTGCGCTAATTTTTCTGACCGGGGCAGTACGTGCAGATGTCTTGTTGACCGAAGACGAAATTGAACAAACGTTGCCCTTTGGGCCGTGGCCACCATCCTTCCAGCCGGATCCAAGCAATAGATTTTCCAAAGACGCCACGGCAATCAAGCTCGGACAGGCATTATTCAACGATCCGGTATTGTCAGTCGATGGTGCATTTTCATGTGCAAGTTGTCATGATCCTGATCAGGCATTTACGACGCCGGAGGCGCGGGCACTCGGTCGTGATTTGTTAAATCGAAACACACCATCACTGCGAAACCTTGCCGGGCTGCGCTGGTATGGTTGGGGCGGCAAAAGCGATAATCTTTGGGCAGCCAGCCTGCATCCGATCATCGAAGAACAAGAGATGGCGCATAGTGCCGAAAGCCTAAAGATAGCTATCTCTGAAAGTACCTACATTGATGATTTTGAAGCCATATTTGGTCACCTCCAGGATCAAAGCCCTGAACTTTTTCTGGTAAATACTGCAAAAGCTCTTTCTGCTTACTTGGAGACCTTAGCCACCGACCGGACGATATTTGACGATTTTCGCGAAGCTTTGGAGCGCCGGGATATTGCAGCGGCTAAGGAATACCCCGAAGCAGCTCAGCGAGGTCTTCAGCTCTTTTTAGGGCGCGGAAAATGCGTATTTTGCCACAACGGTCCGAGGTTTTCCAACAACGAGTTCCATGACGCAGGTGTGCCATATTTTCTGAATGAAACCGAGGTTGACCAAGGTCGGTTCGGAGGATTGAACATTTTACTCTCAAGCCCCTACACACTGGACGGCAATTGGAACGACGATCCAGAAAAGAAAGGTGCCTGGGCCGTGCGAAATGTACGCAGGAGCCATTCTGATTTTGGAACCTTTCGGACGCCCAGCCTGCGGGGAGTGGCTGAAACCGCTCCTTACATGCATGACGGCAGCTTAGATGATCTGAAATCTGTGATACGGCATTACAGCAAAATTGATACTGAAAGGCTGCACGCCGACGGTGAAGCCATTCTTTCGGAATTGAATTTGTCTGAGCAGGAGATTGCAGACTTAGTTGCGTTTTTGGTTACGCTCTCCAAGGAGTCTTAATAAAGCACTGGTGTTAAGGGCTTGGGAATGGGCTAATTGGCGAGCTATCTTAGCCTCTTCATCTCTGGGACGAATTCGCTTCCGAAATCCTTAAACCTCCGCCTTTCACAAGCAGATCCACAATTGCGTCGACCCCGCTTCTGTGACGAAGTGACGAAAACAAGAATGGCCTTCCTTTACGCATCATTTTCGCATCACGTTCCATAACCTGCAGCGAAGCGCCAACATGCGGTGCAAGGTCGGTCTTGTTGATTACAAGGATGTCTGATTTCGTAATCGCCGGCCCGCCTTTCCTGGGTATTTCTTCGCCTGCAGCGACATCGATCACGTAGATGGTCAGATCCGCCAGTTCCGGGCTGAATGTGGCTGATAGATTGTCGCCTCCGCTTTCAATCAAAACAATATCGAGATCCGGATGACGTGTCTGCATCTCGGCGACGGCGGCCAAATTGATCGAGGCGTCTTCGCGAATTGCTGTATGCGGGCAACCGCCAGTTTCGACGCCGATGATCCTGTCCCGCGGCAGGACCTGCATGCGCATCAGCGCTTCGGCATCTTCCTGCGTATATATGTCGTTAGTAATAACTCCCACCGAACAGACATCGCGCAGCGCTTCAGACAAGGCGGCGGTCAAAGTGGTTTTTCCGGCTCCTACTGGGCCTCCAATACCTACGCGAAGCGGGCCGTTCATACTGGTCATGTGCGGAAAATCCTCGAATATTGTGTTTCGTGCTTCATGGCCGCAATGTCCCCCAAGAATGCGGTAGAGCTTAACTCGTCCAGACTCGCCTTTTTTGCCCTTTCAGCAATCTGGGCGCACAACGGTGTCAGCTGGCGGATCAACCGCTGCGCCTCGGTCTGTCCCAGTGGTACCAGGCGCGTCGCACAGGCGACAAGGTTGCTTGCGAATGCTTGCAGAAACATCTTGGTCGTCAGCAGCAAGGGAAGGTTTTGAAGTCTTGCAGCCCGTCCAATCGAGACGGGGTAGGTGAATTGCCCAAGGTCCAATTCCCAGACACCTTTGGTGACATTTCCGAAGGCCTGTCCCAGCAATTCGGTTTCCATGAGCCTTTCGGATGTCGCACAAAAGGCGCGCGCCGCGATATCGACGTTGATCAGTTCTTCTTTGTCATGCGCGTTGAAGGCCGCCACAACGAACACAGCATCATTCCACCCAGAGCCATGTTCCAGCACATCTGAAATCCAGGCTTCAGTATCCCGAGAATTCGCGACAGTTCCCCCGTCAATCGCAGCTTCAAGCCCGTGAGAGTAGGCAAACCCCCCAACAGGATAGGCAGGGGACAACCATTGTGTCAGCGTCAGGATGTCGGCGTCAGTGGGTGTGGCCATGGGTCCTGCCGTGGCCATAGGCCCCGCCTTCGGGGGTGAATGGTTCATTCACCTCTCGCACTTTTGCTCCGATTTTAAGAAGCATATCACGGATGACGTGATCGACCTGGATCAACAGGCGAGTCTTTTCAATCTGACAAGGCGTGTGCCGATTGCCGATATGCCAGGCGATACGTGTCAGGTCCGGTGCTTTTACCTCCAGCAACACTTCCGGTGCTGCCTGTATTTCCACTTCGCGACCGTCGTCCAAAACCAACGCGCCACCGTGGTTCAGTGAGGTCGTTTGCGCGAGATCGATGAGAATCTGTTCGCCGCTTTCGCAGGTAAGAACCTTACGCCGCAAAAAACGGTCGTCGTAGGTCAACGAGAGACAGTCTGCCGGATCGCCATGCGTGTGATCCGAATACTGGCGCGCAGTACAGAGCAGGGCGGTCATACCATCACCTCCTCTGCAGCGGGAATAGTCAGAGCCAGATTGAGTCCGAGAACACCCGATGCACGATTCGTTCGCGTGTCAGACCGCGGTTTTTCAGCTCTTCGTCGCTGAGCGATTGCAGGAATTCGACTTGCCGGACGCGAGATTGAGCTTCGGCTACGCTGATCAGGGCCGAGTAAATTGACGACCCGATGGATACGATTAAACCGGCCAGCGAAAAGCGCGTGTTTGTATGTGTTGCTGAGTGTGCCATTTGGACCCTCGTAAACGTTGGTCCTCCCATGGGTTTTTATATCTGTCATATTGGCCTCACTTAGAAGTGCGTATTTGGTCATTGCTGCCTTGCACGCGCCGCAACGCAGCACATTTTTTGATCAGAATAAAAAATATCGTTGCGCCATCGGCAGCGTTTCGGCGGGTTGGCAAGTCAGCAATTCGCCATCCGCACGCACCTCGTAGGTTTCCGGGTCGACCTCGACATGCGGTGTGGCGTTGTTCAGCAGAAGATCCTGCTTGCCAATTTCTCGTGTGTTTTGGACGGCGACGGTTTGCTTTGCCAATCCCAGTGTATCACCGATCCCATCTGCATGGGCCGCCTGCGAGACAAATGTGATCGCCGAGTTTTCCACCGACCGTCCGTAAGCGCCAAACATTGGGCGACTATAAACCGGCTGCGGTGTAGGGATCGACGCGTTGGGATCGCCCATTTGCGCGCAGGCTATGGTGCCGCCTAGCAGAACCATCTCGGGCTTCACGCCGAAAAAGGCCGGGTTCCAAAGGACGAGGTCAGCGCGTTTGCCTTCCTCGATGCTCCCGATCTCGTGGCTGAGCCCATGGGCAATAGCAGGGTTGATCGTGTATTTGGCGATATAGCGACGGACGCGAAGGTTGTCGTTCTCACCGGTTTCTTCGGCTAGGCGCCCGCGCTGTTTCTTCATCTTGTCAGCGGTTTGCCACGTGCGGATCAAAACCTCTCCGACCCGACCCATGGCCTGACTGTCAGACGCGATGATGCTAAATGCGCCCATGTCGTGCAGTATATCCTCGGCTGCGATTGTTTCACGCCGGATGCGGCTTTCGGCAAAGGCCACGTCCTCGGGGATGGATTTGTCGAGGTGGTGGCAGACCATCAGCATATCCAAATGTTCCTCAACCGTGTTCACGGTGAAGGGCCGCGTGGGATTGGTCGAGGACGGCAGAACGTGGTTCTCGCCGCAGATCTTGATGATATCCGGAGCATGGCCTCCGCCTGCGCCTTCGGTGTGGAAAGCGTGAATAGTGCGACCCTTCATGGCCGCCACGGTGTTTTCAACAAAGCCTGATTCATTGAGCGTGTCAGTGTGAATCATCACCTGCACGTCCATCGCGTCGGCCACCGATAGGCAGCAATCAATGGCGGCCGGGGTGGTTCCCCAGTCCTCGTGCAGTTTCAGGGCACAGGCTCCGGCTTTGACCTGTTCTTCGAGCGCGGCAGGCAGCGAAGCGTTGCCCTTACCCGCAAAGGCCAGATTCATCGGGAAAGCATCCGCCGCTTGCAACATCCGCCCGATATGCCATGGACCGGGGGTGCAAGTGGTGGCCAATGTCCCATGCGCAGGACCTGTGCCACCGCCCAGCATGGTGGTCAGGCCGGAATGCAGCGCGTCTTCGATCTGTTGCGGGCAGATAAAGTGGATATGACTGTCGAACCCACCTGCCGTCAGGATACGACCCTCGCCAGCAATGGCCTCGGTACCGGGTCCTATGATGATGTCGACACCGGGTTGTGTATCGGGGTTTCCCGCCTTGCCGATCTTGGCGATCCGCCCGTATTTCAGGCCAACGTCGGCCTTGTAGATGCCCGAGTGATCAACGATCAGAGCATTGGTGATGACCGTATCCACAGCGCCTTCGACGCGCGTGGCCTGAGACTGTCCCATTCCGTCGCGGATTACCTTGCCGCCGCCAAACTTGACCTCTTCGCCATAGCTGGTCAGATCACGTTCGACCTCGATCACAAGATCGGTATCGGCCAGCCGCAGCTTGTCCCCTGCGGTCGGGCCGAACATCGCGGCGTAGTCTGAGCGCTTGATTTTTGCTGGCATCAGAGTGCCCCCATGACCTTTTGATTGAAGCCGTAGACCCTGCGCGCACCACTGATCGGGATCAGCGAAACTTCGCGGGCCTGCCCCGGTTCGAACCGCACAGCGGTGCCTGGCGCAATGTCCAGGCGCAGGCCACGCGCGGCAGTTCGGTCAAAGTCGAGCGCCGGGTTGGTTTCGGCGAAATGGTAGTGTGAGCCGACCTGAACCGGGCGGTCGCCGGTATTGGCGACCATCAAAGTGATCGCATCAGTGTCGGGGTTCAGGGTAATTTCACCATCAGCCGGGAACAGCTCCCCGGGGATCATTTGTTCAGCTTTGTGATCAGCGCGACAGCAGCCAGCGCAACAACCGCCAGCCCAACGCCCATCGCCGCATAATCGGTGCCGTGGGCGTGGATATGCGTTCCGTTATGGGCGGCTGCCGGGCCAGCGAAGATCAGGGCGGGGAAAAGCATGCGTGTCATATTGGTTTCCTTTTCAGCGAATGGGGTTGTGGACGGTCACCAGCTTGGTGCCATCTGGAAAGGTGGCTTCGACCTGAACTTCGTGGATCATTTCGGGCACACCTTCCATGCATTGCTCTCGGGTGATCACCTCGGCCCCGGCTTGCATCATGTCAGCAACTGAACGCCCATCGCGTGCACCTTCGACCACGGCATCGGTGATCAGGGCGATCGCCTCGGGGTGGTTCAGTTTGACGCCGCGGTCCAGCCGTTTGCGGGCGACTTCGGCGGCCATGGCGACCAACAGTTTGTCTTTTTCGCGAGGGGTCAGGTTCATGTCAAAGCATCCAGCATCGAGGCAGCGTGTCTTTGTTCAACCGACGCAAGATCGGCATCAATGTGCGACGGAGGGCAAAGCTGTTTTCGGCAAGAACACGAGCAACCAACAGGTTATTGCGGATCATAGTCGCACCTGCTGTGTCGGGCAGCATCTGACGAATGGCATTCAGATGACCTTCGGCTGACTCCGATACAAAGACGATCAACGCCATCGCACCCGCGCCGTTTGCAATATGCGGTTTGGACAGATGTTTGTGCCAATCACCCGAGTACTGGATCGCGTCAAGGAACACCTTTTTTCCTTGGTACCGTATCTCGATCCGATCGTTTAGACGGATATCGGTCAGCGTCTCGCCCATCGCAATACGGCCGAAGACCAGCGGCTCTACCATCAGCATCTCGGCATCTGGCGCCATCTCGATTTTCAGGCGTCGCTCCAGAGCGCTGCCATTGAACAGAATAGTCTCTTGCGGCAACCAGTTCAGCCGGGCTTCAGTCTCAACAGTCAGATGATTGGTAATCTGGCCACATTCTTGCGGCTTGGCCTTGTAGGCGCGCTCGCACGCTTGTGTTGTCAAAGTCAGCGCCGTTCCTTTTGCTGCCTTACCGGAAAGTCGAAATGAGTCGCCTCCGGTTACGCCGCCTGCCGTGTTAAGAAGAACCGCGTCAAGATCAGGTGTGTTGGTTCTGGGGAACAGACATTTATAAGACCCGGACTGGCGAAACTTGTTCAGCACCGTTCTGTCACCCAATTGCTTGGTACTCAAACTGACGGCGCCTGCAGCGCGCGGTGGAATAGCACTGTGCATAGGCAATATGGCTGCAACGTGGGTAATAGGGCACCTTTGGAGCTTTGATTGGTGCCACTTGTTTCTCTGTTGAAGGGGCGGAACACTAATCTACAGTGTCGAAATCTGCTTAATTCGACATCGCGCGTCTAAATTTTAGACAGCGACCCCGGTCTTGGATGAAAAAATAGGCGCATCGCGCCGATTTTCCGAATTGGGTTAAAGGTAAGTTGCCAAGCTTGCTGCGATGCAGAAACCGTATGGGTGCCACCGCGGAAACGACCCGGGGGTGTGTGACGGCTGCGCGAATTGGACCTCGAACACAACCGCCACACGGAACGCAACAACAGTTGCGGGGATCAGGTAGAAGAAGAGTGTGCCTTTGTGCAAGCCCTCTCTCCCGGCCCCGCCAGGAGGATCACATGAAATCGCTCAAATCCACACTCGCCGGATCGGCAGTATTTGCTGTCATGGCCACCGCCGCCTTGTCGACCGAAGACACGATCAAGGTAGGAGTGCTGCATTCGCTTTCCGGTACGATGGCGATCTCGGAAACGACGTTGAAAGACACTATGCTGATGCTGATTGACCAGCAGAATGCCAAGGGCGGTCTGCTGGGTAAACAGCTTGAAGCTGTCGTGGTCGACCCGGCCTCTGACTGGCCTCTGTTTGCCGAAAAAGCGCGTGAGCTGCTAACCGTCCACGAGGTGGATGTAATCTTTGGCAATTGGACTTCGGTGAGCCGCAAGTCGGTTCTGCCAGTGATCGAGGAGCTAAACGGTCTTCTGTTCTATCCGGTCCAGTATGAGGGCGAAGAAAGCTCTAAAAACGTCTTTTATACCGGTGCTGCTCCGAACCAACAGGCCATCCCCGCCACGGACTATTTCCTGGAGGAACTGGGGGTCGAGAAATTCGCTCTGCTCGGCACAGACTATGTCTACCCCAGGACCACCAACAATATCTTGGAAAGCTATCTGAAGCAAAAAGGTATCGCGGAAGCAGATATCTTCGTTAATTACACGCCTTTCGGCCATTCCGACTGGTCCAAGATCGTGGCGGACGTGGTCGCGCTGGGCGCGGATGGTAAAAAAGTCGGTGTGATCTCGACCATCAATGGTGACGCCAATATTGGTTTTTACAAGGAATTGGCAGCGGCTGGTGTTTCGGCAGATGACATTCCGGTCGTGGCCTTCTCGGTCGGTGAGGAAGAACTGTCCGGTTTGGACACCACCAACCTCGTCGGTCACCTCGCCGCTTGGAACTACTTCCAGTCGGCGGATACTGAGGCCAACGCGGAATTTGTGGACACCTGGAAAGCCACCATGGGTGATGAACGTGTGACCAATGACCCGATGGAGGCGCATTACATCGGCTTCAACATGTGGGTAAACGCCGCGACCGAGGCCGGTTCGACCGAGGTCGATGCCGTGCGCGCCGCGATGTATGGGCAGGAATTCCCGAACCTGACCGGAGGCACCGCTGTGATGCTGCCGAACCATCACCTCGCGAAACCGGTTCTGATCGGCGAGATTCAGGAAGACGGCCAGTTCGATATCATCAGTGAGACTGATGTCGTGCCGGGTGACGCCTGGACCGACTTCCTGCCGGAGTCGGCTGTGCTCGTCTCGGATTGGAAAGAGCTGGGTTGCGGTATGTACAACACCGAGACCAAGACCTGCGTTCAGACCCTGTCGAACTACTAACAGACCACGCAAGGCGGGTTTGTTTGCCCGCCTTGCCACAAAAGACATTCGGGTTTCACCACATGGTACGACTTTTCCTTGCGGGCCTCGCAATCCTGTGCGCCTGCCTGACTGCCAACGCTCAAGAGGTCGGTCTACAACCGATCCTGCAAGAGCATCAGGAGATCATCGCCAAAAGCTCGCGCAAGACGATCAAACCGGCGATTGATGCGATTGCGTCAAGCGGCTTGCCTCAGGCGCAAGTGATGCTTGAGACATGGGCAGCCAAGAACATGTGGATGCGCAAGTCGGACGGTCTGTTCTTTTCTGGTCAGAAAGGAGAGGGGCGGTCGTATGAATTGACCGACTTCGATACCGGAGAAGTCGTCGGTACATTTGAGAAATCCGAGCTTAGGCAGCTTAAGCCCAACAGCGGTATCCGCGCGATGATCGGGACCGCTCTGGTCCGGTTCCAACTGACCGATCCGGATCGCGCAAAACGTCTGGCCGCATTGCAATCCATCCAACGTGATCCCGAAAGTGCACTCTTGGAGCCACTTCGCGCTTCGATAGGGGATGAACCCGAAGCAGAGTTGAAGGCGCAAAAGCAGCGGCTGGAACGGTTGCTGACGATTGGTTTTGACGAAGATACCGCAGCCCGCGTGGCGGCGATCAAAGAAATGTCCGGCGATCTGGGCGTAGACGTTCGTGCGGCTCTGAACCCGTTGGTCGTCACTGCCCGCCAAGCCGCTACCGAATTGCCCCAGGACCTGAACGTCGCCGTTATTCTTGAAGCGGGCTCAGACGCCTTAACGTCTGACGAAGCATATGACTTGCTCGTTGCAGGTAACCTTGCCGCACCGCGTGTTTCGGCGGAAGATATCAGATCGGCACTGGCGGCCAATATAGAAGGTGGTCGTGTAGGTGGTACTCCCGTCGCACAGTTGAATTCAGATACAATGCGCGCGCGTGCGTATACCTCTCTGGCAGAGGCGGGGACTGTGCCAGCCTTGGTCACGAAGGCGGATGTCAACGCTGCAGTTAACACGCATGTATTCTTCGAAACCTACAGTGAGCCATCTGCCGAGGTCACTGAAGCAGCAGAGAAAGCCCTGCAACAGATCGAACTGAAGGTCGGCCTGAACCAAACACTCGACCTGACGCTGGACGCGATCTCACTGGCGTCGATCTATTTCCTCGCCGCCATCGGTCTGGCCATCACCTTCGGCGTGATGGGCGTGATCAACATGGCCCATGGCGAGTTCATCATGATGGGTGCTTATACCGGCTACGTGGTGCAGCAGATTATCCCTGACCATACGATCTCGATCATCGTGGCAATTCCCATGGCCTTTGCAGTGACCTTTGCCATGGGTGTCGCGATGGAGCGGTTGGTGATCCGCTGGCTTTACGCTCGCCCATTGGAGACGTTGCTGGCGACGTTCGGTATCTCAATTGCCCTACAGCAACTGGCCAAGAATATCTTTGGCACGCAGGCGCGCCCGCTGACTGCTCCCGGTTGGTTGGATGGTTCGTGGATGCTGAATGACGTGGTTTCAATCAGCTACATCCGCATTGCGATCTTCGTTCTGGCGCTGATTTTTCTGGGGCTTTTCCTGTACATCATCAAACGGACGAGGCTAGGGCTTGAGATGCGTGCAGTAACGCAGAACTCGCGCATGGCGGCGTCAATGGGGATTAATCCCGGGCGAGTGAATATGCTGACCTTTGGGCTTGGCTCCGGCATTGCCGGCATCGCCGGGGTCGCGATTGGCCTATTCGCCAAGGTCACGTCCGATCTGGGCAGCGACTATATCGTGCAAAGTTTCATGACAGTGGTTGTGGGTGGTGTTGGTAACATCTGGGGCGCGCTTGCAGGTGCGGGCATGATCGGCTTCTTGCAGAAGGGGATCGAGTGGATGAACCCGTCGAACACCCTCGCGGCCCAAACCTACATGATCATCTTCATCATCATTTTCATCCAGTTTCGGCCGCGGGGCATTATCGCCCTCAAGGGTCGCGCGGCGGGGGATTGAGCCATGGAACGCAGCTTTATCGCCAAGAACCCATCCGTGCTGGTCTTTCTTGCCATCCTGTCCCTGTTCACCCTGAGCGTAACCATCCTGTCCGAGGGATTCGGGATCGGTGTAATCTCGACCAGTTTCGTCAAAACGCTGGGCAAAACCCTGTGCCTTTGCCTGATCGCAGTGGCGATGGATCTGGTCTGGGGTTTCACCGGCATCCTGTCACTGGGTCACTTCGCCTTCTTCGGGCTGGGGGGCTACATGATCGGCATGTGGCTGATGTACGAACGCACCCGCCTGATCGTGGTCGACTCGCTGGCACAGGCCGAAATTCCACCGACGTCGTCCGAAGTGGTGGACGCGATTGGAACACAAGTCTTTGGCGTTGTCGGATCGTCGGAGTTTCCGTTGATCTGGGCGTTCTCCCACAGCCTGACCCTGCAACTGATCCTGGTTGTGCTGGTCCCGGGTCTGTTGGCGCTGGTCTTCGGATGGTTGGCTTTCCGGAGCCGTGTCACCGGTGTGTACCTATCGATCCTGACACAGGCGATGACGTTGGCACTGGCCCTGTATCTGTTTCAGAACGACAGCGGGCTGCGTGGGAACAACGGCTTGTCCGGCCTACAGAACCTGCCAGGTGTCACCGCCTCGCAGGACGTGGTGTCGATCTGGTTCCTCTGGGCCTCGGCGCTGGCCTTGGGGCTGGGCTATATGCTGGCGGCGTGGATCGTGTCAGGCAAGTTCGGCTCGGTCATCCGCGGCATTCGCGATAACGAGGCACGGGTGCGCTTCCTTGGCTATTCAGTCGAGGTATTCAAGCTGGCTGTCTTCACCCTGACTGCTTGTATCGCAGCCATTGCTGGCGCGCTTTATTACCCGCAAGCTGGCATCATTAATCCCGAGGAGATGGCCCCCATCGCCTCGATCTATTTGGCCGTCTGGGTCGCCATCGGTGGACGAGGCCGCTTGTATGGTGCGGTAATTGGTGCAGCTTTTGTAAGCCTTCTGAGCACGTGGTTCACGGGTGGGCAGGCCCCCGATATTCCGCTTGGGTTTTACACGATCAAATGGGTCGACTGGTGGCAGGTGCTACTGGGCGTAACTTTTGTGTTGGTTACGTTGTTCGCTCCGCAGGGCATCGGAGGATTGTTCGACTTGTGGACCGACAGCCGCCACCCGGATAGGCATGGGGCAAATCTGGGACCGGATGACGGCGCCCTGCGCGAGAAGGAGGCCATCGAATGAGCACTTTGCTTGAGGTTAGCGGCGTTTCGGTCACTTTCGATGGTTTCCGAGCTATCAACAACTTGTCTTTTCAGATCGGAGAGGCCGAGCTTCGCGCCGTGATCGGCCCGAACGGGGCAGGCAAGACCACATTCATGGACATCATTACAGGTAAAACCCGGCCCGATGAAGGACGTGTCATCTGGGGGGAGAAATCGGTATCTTTGTTGGGGCTGTCCGAGGCAAAGATCGCGCAGGCTGGGATCGGAAGGAAGTTCCAGAAACCTACGGTTTTCGAAGACCAGACCGTGCAGGAAAACCTGTTGATGGCGCTTCAGAACAAACGTGGCTGGCTTCACGTGCTTTTCTATCGAACCTCCACTGACGATTTGCAAAAAGTTGAAGGTCTGGCTGTTGAAATCGGTCTGAATCAGAGTTTAAGCCGCAAAGCTGGTGAACTGAGCCACGGTCAAAAGCAGTGGCTGGAAATTGGCATGCTGCTGGCTCAGGAGCCACGACTTTTGCTGGTGGACGAGCCTGCCGCTGGCATGACACCGCAGGAGCGCGAACACACCACCGACTTGCTAGTACAAGCCGCCAGAACCCGTGCCGTTGTAGTGGTGGAACACGATATGGAATTTGTACGACGCCTGAATTGCAAAGTCACGGTTCTACACGAAGGGTCCGCCTTGGCTGAAGGCAGTCTTGATCACGTGACATCTAACCAGGACGTCATCGACGTATATCTAGGGCGCTAAACAATGCTGAAGCTAACAGAACTGACTTTGCATTATGGGCATTCGCAAATCCTCAACGGGATTTCCATGGAAGCCAGACAAGGTGAAGTGACTTGCGTCATGGGGACCAATGGTGTCGGGAAAACCAGCCTTATGAAAGCAATATCAGGTACGCATCCGCGATCGGGCGGCAGTCTGGAACTGGACGGGGAAATTCTGGGCGTCCTGCCTGCTCATCAAATGGCGTGGAAAGGTGTGGCCTATGTCCCACAAGGTCGTGAGATATTTCCTTTGCTCACAGTTCGCGAAAATCTTGAAACGGGGTATGCCTGTCTGCCTGCCAGCGAACATTTCATTCCAGGTGATATATTTGATATGTTCCCGGTCCTCAAACAGATGCAAAACCGTCGCGGAGGTGACCTTTCTGGCGGTCAGCAGCAACAGCTGGCGATTGCACGGGCATTGATAACACGACCACGCCTGCTTCTGTTGGACGAGCCGACCGAAGGTATTCAGCCCAACATCATCCAACAGATAGGCGAAGTCATCCGACACCTCAGAACCACGAGAGGAATAGCAATCATTCTAGTGGAGCAATACTTTGACTTTGCCTATGAACTTGCCGACAGATTTATCGCGTTGCGACGAGGAGAAGTCATAAGCAACGGCACCAGGGAAGACGTGACACGCGGTGAGTTGCTGCAGGCTGTAACAGTCTAGTGCTGATACTTGAAATTGGTTTCGGAATTGAAGGATGAAATCCAAAATTTGGCACAATCTAAGCTCGGGACATGGTTTGATGATCTGAACAGGTTCAATTGAAACTGTATTTTCTTCTGAAACCCCATCGCGTGGTGTCTTCTGGCTTGAAGAGTAAATATTTTTTGATCAGATGACGGACTTCATTTCGTTCTATGGCTCGACGTGGACGCTCCTCCAACTTGCACCGCAATTAACGTAGTGACGGCTTTCTAGACGCACCTTTGTTGTGGAAGGCTTTTGAGCCGCAAACGGCAAAACCTGTACGCCGAAGAATTACCGAATGACTAATAGTCAATGACTTAAGTGTCATTGGAGGGTAAAACTATGTATCGCACAACTTTCCTGTTGAATGTCACACAAACCTGATCCAACCGTCATAGTCAGACCAGAAAAGCAGGGTACTTTCGACATCGGAAGGCGCTGCCAACGTTAGGCATCAGTTGAATTTGACCTTTGCGTCCTAAGCTTTCCGCAATAGCGGGGGCGCTGCAGCCGGAGGGCGGCCCGGTTACGCGAATCTACTCCGTCCGAGGCAGGAGCAAAGCAGTGCATCTTGATGAACTGTAAGAAGCCGCATCGCGTTACAACAATCTAACCTTTGTCCTGCGCGAAACATCCAAAGTGGACCGCTTCGACGCATCGGCCTTTTTCGGTTTCGCGAGAGACATGGTAGAAAAACCGTTTTGCATTGCGGACCCGTCACCCTTCGGGATGCATTTTGGAAAGGCCTCAAAGAAAAAGGCCAGTTCGCCCGACGCTTTCACTATGCGTTGTTCGAGATCCGACAGGTATTCAACGTCCGTTTTTGTTGTTGGCGGTGTAATCAAATGCTGCCTCCAGCTCTACACTCAGACTTGCGGCCAAATCAAAAAACCGTCGTCGGACGGTCTCGGCGTAGGGATTGGCCTTCTCAATCGCTTCGAATACTTCTGGCGCATCGTGCTGAACCATGGAAATCGCCTCAGACAGCATGTCAAAACTCTTCGTGGTCATGCGCGTTGGCAGCGGTCCCATTCGCAGAAGCACTTTGGCGATGAGGTGCGTGAGCCCTTGGACTACTGCCGCTTCTTGGTCGTGATCTTCTGGAGTTGTCATGATGACAGTCAGACCCAGTGTCTTGCGCAAAAACGCAGCAAGTCTGGCATGTTGCCTTCCCTGAATGGGGCAGACGGCAATTTTCAAACCCTTAATACCTGTCGCAGCACTCTGAGGACCAAACAAGGGGTGGGTCGCGATTATGTCTACATCGTTCGGTAGCCGCCGCCGCATGATTTCCGAGGGAACTACCTTTACTGAGCCTACATCAACAATCAGCGCGCTGGGCTTACAAGCAGCCGCGATCTCGCTGACAACTTGCTCAAATGAGGATACTGGTGCAGCAATGAGGACCACGTCAGCCTGCGATACTGAGTATAATGATGACAGACGTACTCCGAGTTGCTTTGCGGCCTTGGCAACGTCTGGGGACGGATCGTAAGCAGATATTTCGAAGTGCTGGCTAAGATGAAGGGCTGCAAGCTGTCCGAACGCACCAAACCCCACGATACCTAGTGAAGTGTTTTGATTTCTTCTGTTGTTGTTCATTTTTCGACCTTTAAATTTGCCGCCCGGCACAAGGTCGATTGTTTGTTGACCGCTGTCAGGGGCAGCGGAAACTAATGATGAAGCACCCGCAGCTATCGAAGCTGAGGATAATAGTCCTGGAGTGCAAAGAACGATTTCATCATGACAACAGCGATAAGACACCCGAGAGAGCAGAGTCAACGATATTGCTGCATAGCGGCAATCGGCTAGGGCGCTGCGTTTTAGAGTTTTGGATTCTATGCGGCCGTTCGGCCAACTCGATTTGAAGCCCGCATTGCGGGTAAAGTAGATGTTGCTTTTGACTCAGACTGTCCTTCTGGCAGCCGATTACTCGGCTGCCAAAGCCTTGTGCCGGCAATAACATGATGCTTTGATTGGCACTTCGGCTCGGGCAGCGGCCTTGTCCAGTTGTAGTTTTATTTGGGGCGCTTCAACCGTTTCACCGCGCCGAGTCAGGCATTCGTACAAGCCGTGCAAGCTCCAGACATTGCCTGGGTGCTGGCAGGCCCGGCTAAGCGTTGCATCCAGACCAAGGTCGGCGCGATAGACGCTTTCCGCTTCCACCATATGGCCTTGCTCCAATAATAAAGCGCCGAGCGCATGCCGAGTGGGCTGCATCCAACCCCAGGGTTCGTCATAGGGCAGCGCATCATCAATCTCGACCGATCTGCGAAGATGCTCGAAAGCGCTCTCGTGCTCTCCCTTGTGATAGGCTAGCTCACCTAGCATCATTTGCTCAGCAACCTTCAAGATGTCGAGGCACGTGTTGTTGAACAGCATTCTGGTTTCAGGCACCCGATCCAAAGCTTCATAAAACTTTACCTTTTCACCATCGGCTTCAGTGATCTTGTGCTGGTTCGCCAAGGCAACGGTTCGCGCGTACCGCATCATGGCGGTAGTGACGCAGAAAAGCTCTTCATCCACTGGCAGGTCCTGATCGAGTATCTCTTGCCAGCGTCCGAACCGGATCAGAACATGTTGCTTCATAGGGATGAAACCTTCGAACCAGTCGGCCATGGGGCGAAGGGTCTCCGCAGGTAATGTCGCAATCAATTCTTCCGCCGCTTCTATCGCTGCACTCGGTTGTCCGAGGAACATCGCCCCGTAGATCTTGAAGTGGTAATTGTGGCAGCGATAAACGGAGTAGAAGTTGTCGGGGCCTTCGTGCTTCAGAAACTTCCTGTCGGCAACGATGGCCGCTTGATTGCGAAGCACCACGTTCATGTAGTCACCGCACAAAACGTCGACATGAGTAGGCATATGCAGTAGGTGCCCGGCGTCCGGAATCAGTGTGCTGAGCGCATCGCCATGGCGCAGCGCCCTTTCGGGGTGTGGGGACATTTCCATCAGATGGATATACATGTGTAGAAGCCCAGCATGTTCCCATGCGCCAGGAAGAGAGGAGAACGCTGTGTCGAGCACGCCAATTGCCTCAAGCGTGTCTGCGCCTTCGGCTGGCTTCCCGGTCCGTAAATCCCAAAGCTGCCAAGGCGTCCGGTTCATGATAGCCTCGGCAAGGACGGCGCACACGTCCAGATCATTGCTGAATTCGGCATGGACTTTGCGCATTGCGGTAGCAAAGGCATCATTCCAGGGTCTGAAATCCTCTACGTCTGGCGAACTCGGATAGCGGGATGGGATCGCCTCGATCAAGGCACGTTCAATTGGTGTCAATCGATCTAAAAGCGCGGTAGCGGCTTCGATTGATGCACTTGCCAATGCGATGCAGTCGGGCTTCTCGTCGTCCTCAAAAGTTTCCCAAGGCTTGTTGTAGTTAGGTCCGATGCAATACGCGATGCCCCAATGCGCCATCGCACAATCGGGGTCGGCGGCAAGAGCCTTTTGAAAGCAAACTATCGCCTCTTCGTGATTATAGGCATATGTCCACGCCAAGCCCCGATCAAACCATCTCTGAGCGTTATCTGACGACGTTGAAATCTTACGAGTGTAGTCGCCGAGGTCGTAGTACTCCATCGGGATTTTCCCCCACTAAATTCGCTAAGTTTATCATGGAACGCCTTGAGTCGATAGCGACGCCGCAATTTGGCGAGAAATGGAGTACCTGCTCATTCTTTTAGCTGATTTGCGCTCACTGCTGTCATGTGGGCGCTTCTGTCTGATGACGCCTGTCTTCGCTATGCGGTTCTTGGCTGTCTCCGGTTCGAGGTTTCAGTCTTTCAGGTCCGTTTCTTCCGTCTGCGTAAGCTCAGCAAGATCGAGGCAAGGACAGAGACTCGGACAAAACGGCCTTTCGCAAAAAGACGTATCTGCAGGCACTTTACGTGACTGTATCTCCGATTTTCCGACTTTTAGAGACCTTGCGAACGGTAATCTCGAAGCAAAAAACACGCCTTCTGACAAGTTATCGATTCTAACATCTTATGGGCGTGGTAGAGTTTTCGAGCAATCTTGCGGGAAATAACCATGAGCCAACGTCGCCTTGCTGCAATCCTGTCTCTCGACGTCGTCGGCTTCAGTCGGATGATGCAGGGTGGCTCAAAGGCACTGCTCAAAACACTGAACACGCTGTACCGCGATTTGGTGACACCAATCGTTGGACAGCACCATGGCCGGGTGGTCAAACTTCTTGGCGATGGGGCACTAATAGAATTTCCGTCAGCGAGTCACGCACTCGAAGGGGCAATCGCGATTCAATCCCACCTTAGAGAGCCAGACCATCCATATTTGGTTCCAGAACGCATTCAGCTTAGAGCAGGCTTGCATGTAGGCGATGTCACTGTGGACGGTGAAGATATCTTCGGAGACGGCGTAAACATTGCGGCACGTCTCCAAGCGGCAGCTGAACCCGGTGGCATTCTGGTCTCAAAAGTACTCTGCGATCTTGCCGGGTCGGATTATGCCAACCGATTGCACAGAGAGGGACTGCGGACACTCAAAGGTATTGCACAGCCGATTGAGGTATTGTCGATTAATTTCACTGATGAAGGTGTATCAAAGTCACGAGTTGATTTCGCCAAAACACAAGAAATCTGCTACTGTCAAACTGATGACGGCATTAGTCTGGCTTGGAGCGTAGTGGGTGACGGATCCCCGGTTGTTAAAGCACCAAGTTGGATTGGACATCTAGAACTGGACTGGCGCAATCCTGCGGTGGCTCCAATTTGCACTTCGGTTGCGCAACATCACCGACTAATTCGATTTGATGCACGGCTCAACGGTCTTTCTGACTGGGATGCAGAAACTTGCACGTTCGATAGGTTCGTTGATGACTTGGAAACCGTTTACGACGCGGCTGGTCTAAAGCGCGCGCCAATCCTTGCGATTTCACAGGGGTCTGCTGTAGCCGCCGCCTTTGCAGCCCGTCGACCGGACCGTGTCTCGGCAATTGTTATGATCGGTGGTTTCCCAGTAGGACGAGCAAAACGTAAGTCTCCGAAGGATGTGGAGCGGGCTCTGGCTATGAAACAGATGATGACTGCAGGGTGGGACGACGAGTATCCGTCTCTACGCGATTTGATGGCGCAGATCATTGTGCCTAGCGCGAGCCAAGAAGCCCGGCGGCAATATGCAAAAGACATGAGCCAAATGATCTCGCCCGAAAACATGGGACGTTATCGCGATGTGATCGACCAAATTGATATCCAGCAAACACTGTCAAAGGTTGAGGTGCCGTGCCTAGTTTGTCATGCGACGGGAGACAGGATGCAACCGGTCGATCAGGGGCGACTGTTCGCTAAGGGATTACCCAACGCGAAGTTCATCGCCTACGAAAGCTCTAACCATGCCATGCCGGACAACGACCCAGAGTGGCCGCGTTTCGAGAGAGACGCATTGGCTTTCTTAGCAGAACACAAGTGAAAGGTTATGTCAGATTAACTACGCTTGATCGTGGCGCGAGATGGCGTTTGGGAATGACCAGACCAAACTCCGTCATGTACTTCAAAAGCATTCCCGGGGTCATTCGCCCAATCGTGATCCTGGTAGGCATCGACCGCTATCCGGCGATTGAAGTAATGGTTTGCTTGGTCCGCAGGGGAACTGACCACTCAACCAAAGATCGCTTCAAATTAAACCCGTTAAACATCGCTTGTCGTTTGTTTTATCCCATTTGTAGCGAGCGGGTTTGAAGGTGCTGGCTGAAGTATGCGTACCGCAATTACCATGAATTCAAATAGAATGGCTAACGTTAGTTGTTTAACAAGTCCGCACTCAAAGTGCTTTTTCATATGCAAATTTGCCAGCATCGGCTTTGGTTTCTTTCTCACCATTTACATACGTCCAAGTCACCTCGTCGCTGGAAAAATCTAGTTTCAAAACGCCGGGAGCATTGGTGATCAACTGATCCGCAAAAGCGGCGGGTTCTATTCGATCGGTTTCTGTATTCCCTCCAGCGCCTGAGATGAAGTTCATAGTGCCACCCTTGGCGGGCCTCCCATTTCCATCCGTCGGCTTGGTGTGCTCGTAGAAATGGTTATGCCCATATAATACAAATAAAACACCGGAATCCGCCAGGACTTTACAAAGTGCTTTTGCGTAGGAAGCGCCCCTCGGGACGGTTGAGTAGGCAGGTTTGTGATAAAAGGCACCAATGCAAGCATCTGGGTTTGCGGTAATAATTTCGTTCAACCAGGTTGCCTGTGGAGAGCCAGGCGACGCATCAGCCTCGCTATTTAGCGATAGCAGGGGCCAATTACCTGATCGAAGCGCATAGTAGCCCTTCCGATCTGGCCCTGCGCGTTCTCGCCAATAATCATAGTATCCATAAGCACCCGGAGATTTGTATTCATGATTTCCGGGAGCAGGCCATGTCCGTGATTTTGCCGCCCTCCAGTAAGGCTCATGGTAATCATCAAACGCGGCAGGTTCTCCACGCCCAAACCCGATCCACAGTTTGGATATGTAGCAACTATGGCCGCTTAGGTAAACTAACGTTGGGCATGCGATGAAGTCGGCTTTTTTTCGCAACCTATTCTGCGCGGTTGCACCTGCATCCGGTCAATTTGCGCGCTTCGCAATCGACTAGAGCCGATCTACCACCTCAACGACATCGAGGTAAATCGCTTTAGAACCCACTTAAACGTTCTATGAGCCAGTACATCGATACCGACCCGATGCCATAAGCGGCAATCACAGTCGCCCTTTGGCTAACTGGACGTGCCATCAATCGCCAGATCGCGACAAGAAGTGCCAAAGCTCCGACAAAGCTCAACTGACCAGCTTCGACGCCTAGGTTGAAGGCAAACAAGGCTGCAGGAATATCGTTGGAGGGAAGTCCTATCTCGGCCAAAGCGCCTGCAAAACCAAGGCCGTGCAAAAGCCCAAATCCGAAACAAACGATCCAGGGCTTTTGTTTTGAAAGTCGAAAACGCCCGTCACCGCCCTTAACAATTTCCATTGCCAAAAAAACGATAGAAAGCGCAATGACGGCCTCGACCGGCGGGCCGGGGACATTCAGAAATCCCAGCGTTGCCAGTGCCAGTGTTATTGAATGTGCCAAGGTGAATGCCGTGATTGCTCCCGCCAGTCTCCACGGATCAGGGACCAAAATAAATAGGGCGAAGACGAAGAGCAGATGATCCCAGCCTTCTAGTATGTGTTCATAACCCAACTGAAAATAAGCTATGAAAACAGACCATGTTGTCTGTTCAAAAGGTATGTTTTGGATGGCAGCATCTGGGGTGAAACGAAGCGTGGCAGGCTCGGCATGCAGAGGATGCACACGGACCAAAACGTCGTTCTTTTGTGCTGCCAGTCCGTCGATCTCGATGGATTGGCCCGCGATCTCAGCACGGCATTCGACAACCCAGGAAGAAACCCACGCTCGCCCATCGGAGATTGGGTCAGGGCCGTGTGTGGGTGTACAGCCATCCGGTAACACCGCATCAATCGCCATTGGTTGACCATACACATCTGGTTTTCGCCAATGAACACTCCAAGTGTCCGTAGTGATTTGTCGAATTTCCAAGTATCCCGGATCAAGCGCATGCGCGTTGGCGTACCCCGTGGGCCACGCGAACAGCAGAGCAAACATCAAGCTGAAGAAGAAGTTCATTTGACCTGACCTGTGAGATCGGGTGCTGTGATCTCATAATTGTCGGCAAGAGCCTCGTATTGCGCCTGCGCCAAATCTTCGCTCATGGCGCGACGCCAATCACGAAGCACCACACTGTGGATCTCTTGCAAGCGAGGTATCCGGCTTGGTTCAATGGCAAGCACTTTCACCAGATGGATGCCGTAACCTGATTGGACCGGCCCCATCCACTGACCTTTTTCGAGATTGGCGAGACCATTGGAAAATCCGGTTCCAAAGACCGAGTCGATTACCCGTGTCGCGGTTAGGGGCATTGATGCAGGCAGCAGTGTCGCGCTTTCCAAGCCGGAAGTCTCTTGTTCCGCACGCAAGGCGGCCAGTGCCCTTTCAATCTCGGTCTCACTTGGTCCTTCACCAAGAAAAACTTGAGTGAACGCGACCTTGTTGGGTGTCGCGTAGCGGTCCGTGTTTTGTTGGAGGAAAGCCTCTAGATCTTCGTCTTCTGGAATAACTGAAGCGGCGATGGCTTCGGTCAGAAAATCCATCTTTTGGCTCAGCCGCGACCTGATCACACTATCTCCGCGTTCTAAACCAAGTTTTCTTGCTTCCCTAACTAATACTTCTTCGCGAATTGAAGCGTCGACCAAAGCTTGTAACTCGGAACCGCTTGGCTGGCGTTTCCACCTTGCTTCGAACTGTGAAGCTAACAGCGCGGCATCACTTTCGCTTATAGTTATCGTCTCCGGATCTGCAGCGGCGTCGTTATCTGGTGATATTATGTGGAACCAAATGAATATGGCAGCTCCGATCAAGAAGAAATGGAACAGAGGTTCTTTCACTATTCGCATGAAGGCTCCTGCGTGAAACGCGATACGGCATTATGTTTTATGCTGGCATCAGGCAGTTGAATAACACAAGGAATTGCAACTCAAGGCGCGCCGCTTATCATAAGAGCGTCCCGAGTTAGTGATTGCGACCTGGGTCCCCAAATCTGCATGAAGTAAGGTCACTCTGCAGGCGTGTACCAAATCGGCGAGGAATACGCGCGCTCCTGATGCGTAAGTACCGCATCTTCTGGCAGCTCCGCACCAAACCTCAGTTTGTCGTACAACACCCAGCGTGGGGTTGGGATTTCGAGCGCACGTACGTAATAGAATGCCCGCGCATTTGGATCGAAATCAGGGTCAGACCAAACGGTTACCAGTTCGGCGGTTCCAATTGTATTGGTCCAGCTGGCGGTTTCCAGATCCACGGTATTCCCAACCGCAGGGATCTTGCCGTTTTGATCGGCAACACGGTTGTCCGACCATGCCACGTCATAGACGTTTTCCTGCAAAGCACCTTCGGAATCGAGCCATCCCTTTATCACCTGTACACGATCCAGGTTGGCCCCGACCGGGTCGCGCAGAGCAGCGATCAGGAATGTGGGTGGACCTTCACCCTCGCGAGGTCGCAGATCCGAACCCATTGGAACACCTTTTGTGTAGCCCACATCCGCAAGGAAGCGAGTTTCGACATCAGCGTCGAGGAAATCCCATCCGCCAAAGAACCGTAGACCAATCCGCGGTCCAGTGCTCGCGTAGGTTTCGCGCCGCTTGAACGCATCGAAGATCGCAGCGCGAGTATTGTCGGTCGCCCAAACGGCCGTGTACCCGGAAGCTACAAGGAGGTCGCCAGGAATTTCGCCAAGATCGTTGGCGATGAAAGGATGCTTTATTCTCGTGGCCGAAGGTTCAACGCTGACGGATTTTCCGAAGAAGTTGTCTTCCTCAGCAGTTGCCAGAGACGTATGGCTGTCCGTCGCGCCACCCATGCCAAACTTATATGGATTCACGCCGAACTTCTCTTCCAACAACAAACCGCGCTTCAAGGCTTCTCGGGCGTACTCGCCGGCCAGCATGTCATCGGTTTTCAGCTCGGTTATGTCGAGGTTGCCAACGTCCCAGTTTTCGTAATCCGCGAATTCGTCGTCGGGGCTCAGATAGGGGTGCGCTTCGCCATCGCCCTTGATCTGAGTGACTTCGTAATGGGGTTCCCATTTTGCGCGGGCAGCCACATATTCCTCGTCGACCTTGCCTCCGTGATAGGTGTCTTCGGTCGGGAACATCCATCCGTTCGAAAGGTTGCCATTATGGGCGAAAGCTACCGCGCGACCACCCGTTTTTTCTTGATAGTCATCTAGCCATGCATACAGCGTTCTTGGGTCGGTATCACCAAATGGCGGTTGCGTGACTGGCGGCACCATCTGAAGCGCCCTGATGGGCCCATCGCGCAGCATAACATTCCGGTGCAGGTTGAAGCCCTTGGGTACAGAAGTCCACTCGAACCCTATGAACGCCGTGAAATTGCCGGGGTCGTTATGTTCTTCCGCAGCCAGAACGATTTGCTCCCATGTAAAAGCAAAAGCGTCAGCACCCGGGCTGTAGGAGTCCAGAAGGACTTCTGGCAGGGTCATTTGCGAGAAATTGGTGATGATATCGAACGCCGCTTTGCCGGCCTCTTCGCCGCCTGCCTTGTAACCTTCGTACCATTCCAAACCTTTCGGATCGGCAAGAACGCCTGGCTTGCCAGCCTGAAGGTCAGGGGCGAATCCCATTAGGTCAGTGTGATCCGTGAGAACCATCCAGTCCAAAGGCCGGGCCAGTCTTACTGGTTGACCCGTTGAAGAAGTAACCTGTTCACCTTTTGCAAAACGCCATGCTTCATCAGGCAACAGAGTGTTCCCAAAAGCACCTGCGTCCAGCGAAAGCCCGGTGTGAAGATGCGTGTCTCCCCACAGCGGTCGCTCGGGGAAAGTGCGTTCGGCATACGGGGAATACGGTTGATCTGAGAACAAGCCTGCCGCGGCTTCTTCACTTGGAACAGCATCTGCAAGGACAGACGATGATGTCAGCCCTAGTGAGATAGAACAAACAAAAGCTCGAAGCATGTGGAACTCCTAAATCAAGATAGCGCGGTGGTGCCGATGACCTACAACTCAAGAATTTATATTCCTATTTATCTATATAACATCAATTTTCCGTTTGTGGGGATATTCCGCTTTTGGCATTGTCACGATGGTACACTTAGGAGTTTGTCTGAAGAAGTTGGTCTAACAATAACTCCATAAGCCATCTCCTAGATTGTTGTGCTCAACATCGATAACGGAAGCTTTAGAGAAATTGCGACTCAGCACCGTTAGGATTGGCAAATGCTCGGCCGCCCTCCATTGCAGCAGCCATCTAACTTTAAGATGAAGGCCTGAGATGGATCTTGGGATGATTTAAGATCAGCAACTCGCCGCAGCCCAAACCAGGCCTTCAAACCTGCGCCTTGCAATTCTAGCTTTGCAGACTTTGCCGCTATTAGCGATTAACTGTTTTAATGTCCGCTCTCAGATCAAAGAAGAAAGCAAAAAAAGCGGTCAGGCTAAGGAAAGCTGACCTTCGACGACCCGGAGCTGAAGGCCCCGCTTGCGGACAAAGCAAGGGTAAATTTCAGAACTGAATCGCGGTAATTTAAGTTGCTAATAGTATCAAGATATTCAACGCTGTGCATCAGATGGGCGCGCGCGCATTGCTCGGAAGCTTGCTTGAGGGTCCCGTTCAGCCAATCCCTGCGTTGGCGAGGATCAATGTTTGCACAATGATTGGATAGCCCCATGGCCTTCTCATTTCGCTTCCTGTTAGCGCCCGTTGCATTAATCGCCCTTGCGACGACGGCAGTACACGCTCAAACCGCCGACACCATATACACCAATGCGCAGGTCTATACGGTCGACCCTGAACAAGAATGGGCCCAGGCGTTTGCGATTGAGGATGGACGTTTCATTGCTGTCGGTTCAGCAGAAGAAGTCGTTGCGCTGGCTGGGAGCGAGACTGAAACGATCGACCTTGCGGGTGCGATGGTATTGGCGGGCCTTTATGACATCCATGTTCATTTCCGCAATTGGTACGTTGCTGCGGCATTGTCTGACGAGGTGATCCTACTCCCGGGCGATGCCGACCCGGAAGCGGCAGCGGAGTTGATTCGCGAATTTGTAGCTGCGCGCCCAGATCTCGAATACCTTTTTGGATCTGGATTGGCCAACGAGCTGTTTGATGGAGAACCGAACACTACTTGGCTTGATGAGGCAGTCTCTGATATTCCGGCCTATATTATCACTGCAACCGGGCACGAGGCAGTGCTGAATACACCGGCGATGATCGATAGCGGTATTGATGTCGATACACCGGACCCACGGAACGGGATCATTGTGCGGGATCCAGAAACAGGAGAAGCAACAGGCTACATGAAAGAGGCCGCGATGGGTCTTTACGCGATGCCATTTCTACGCGGGCTGGATATCGAAACCCACGTTGATGGCGCAAGGGACGTGCTACACTTGCTTGCCTCAATGGGTGTGACATCTGCCAGAAACATGCATAGCGAATTGATAAATGTGCAGGCGCTACATCGGCTTGCAACGACCGAGGGGCTTCCGATCAGGGTTAGTGTGGCGTGGACCTACGATTCTCCGACGCGGGCATATCAATCCGTGGAAGACCAACGTGCTGCAATCGACACGTTTCAAGACTTGATCGCGCCACGGCTGGACCCAACCTTTATTAAGGTCAATATCGATGGCATCCCGACTGAAACCGGTGCGATGCTGGAACCTTTCCTGACGAACGCCTCGAAAGCGGAACAGTCCCAATCTGACGCGGTTTCAAAGTATGATCCTCTTGCTTCTGGTCAGGGCGACTATGGGCTAATCTTTTTCACCGAAGAGGAACTTGTGGCCGACATTATCCGGTTTGAAGAACAAGGTATGAAAGGCATGGTTTTCCACACTGTGGGTGATCGCGGTGCTAGGCTTGTTCTGGACGCAATGGAAATCGCACGAAACCAACTGGGCGAGCTGAAAGGCCGCTACCAGCTTGCCCATTCGTTTTTCATATCGGAAGAAGACATGCCAAGACTGGTAGAACTCGATCTGACACCGGAATTCTCGCCAGTACTATGGTTTTCGAACCCCCACAACGATGTCGTCAACCGCGTGGTTGGCCCGGAACGCGCGCAGAGGGTTTTCCCAATGCGCTCTGTGGCTGATGCCGGAGGACGGGTCGTTATCGCTTCTGATGGTCCGTTGTTCATGCAGACCCCATTGGCATCGATAGAGGCGGCCGTGACCCGTATCGACCCTGTGGCTGACACGAGTCCACCCGATCCTGCGGTGGGCCAAGCGATCACGCTGAAGCAGGCAATTGATGCCCGCACAATCAACTCTGCATACTTGGATTTTGCGGACGAAGAGCTTGGCTCAATCGAAACCGGCAAGCTTGCCGATTTCATCGTGCTTGACCGCAACCTATTTGAAATTTCGATCTCGGAGGTCAGTGAGACGCAGATATTAATGACGTTCGTCGAGGGTGAGATGGTTTTTGAGGCCAAATAACGTTTTGATCTGAGTTTATTTAACTCACTGGCACCAAGGCTTCCGAAAGAGATCCATGGTCCAGGCTCTCTTGGGGGTTACAAGGCCATGCGCTTGTGAACGCACCGGGTTCAATTCGGCAAGGCCGAGCGCCTGTACAAGTGTTTGTTTCAAGGCACGCCTGCAACCATGTAATTCTCGCTTTCCGTGTTTCTTTTTCATTGGCAAACCTTGAGTCATTGGGCGCGATGGGCTCGAGGCACGTGTTTGGCAAACTTGAATAATTGGCTGTTAAGCAGACAAAAGCTGCCGTTGATCGTTCAGTACGATCGGTACTCAAAAAACTAGTCGGTGGGCATTCTGAGAAAGCCGCTATCGCACCTTCTTCACTTTCTGGGTTGTGCTTTTGATCTCAACGAGTGTCTCATCAGCTTGTAATGTGTTCGTTGGATCTTAGCCGTGTTCGAAGCGCCGACATACCTCGCGATAACATCGATTGCAGTCATCGGTACTGTTCACGTCTTCTGCGTGTCTTTTTTCCGCAGATTCCCGGCCCCGGCAAGCTGGCTATCTGATTTTTCATCAGGGATCGGACTTGGCTATGCTTTCCTTTTCTTGCTGCCAAAAATCGGTGAATTGTCAGCCGGTTTAGCTGCAACCGGGAAATGGGAATACTCGCTGTATGGTTACTCTCTGCTAGGATTTCTCGCTTACTACTTGTTGGAAGCCGGTCGCGAGATAGGGGTCGACAACAGGTTGTCTCTTGGCTTGGATACAGTGGCACTCGGAACCTATAACTGCTTGCTTGCCATTACAGTCATGCAAGCAACCGCAACTTCGCCTGAACTGTACGTCATAGGAACGTTGGCCTATTCGCTGCATTTATTTGGAGTGAATATTTATCTATATAAAACCCACCCCGGGCATATGTCTGGATGGCTACGTACATATTTTGTCGCTTCACTTACGGTCGGCATATTGATCGGTCTCAACGCGGACAAAAGTAGCATGCTCTATTCAATCGCGACCGGGTTAACGGGGGGCGTGATTATAGCTCTATCTCTTCGGGTTAAACTGCCCGATCGTTCTTCAATGAATACAAAGGCTCTTTTGATTGGTGTGGTGTTCGCTGCGGTCGCAGTCGTTGTAACCCGGTACTGATCCGAGGACACTATTGGACTTTTCTTTAGATTAATGCACCGGATGTTTCTCAGCCTTTTTTGAGAGGTATGGGCAAAGCATCGGATTGCTCTTCAGGCAGCGCCCTCTACCAATTGGCTTTGAAAACACACTTAGAACTTCAGACGGATGATCGTGCGTTTGCCACAATTGTTATTTTCGTCCGGCCACAATCCGATCTAAGATTAACGCGCAGAACAAGATTGCCAAACCGGCCAGAATTCCTTGTCCCGCCGCTGCGTATTGCAGTGCCTCTAGCACGTCCTCGCCCAAACCCTTGGCTCCGATCAGCGAGGCGACTACAACCATTGCCAGAGACATCAGGATAGTCTGGTTCACACCTGCCATGATGGTTTTGTGCGCCAAGGGCAGGTCTACCCGCCATAGCAGGTAACGAGGCGTTGCTCCAAAGGCCAAAGCGGCTTCCCGCACAGTTTCAGGGACTTGTTGCAGGCCAAGTACGGTAAAGCGGATTACCGGAGGGCTACCGAAAATCATGGTTGCAACTACGCCTGCAGGCTTTCCAGATCCAATAAAAGCCACCACCGGGATCAAGTAGACGAAGGAGGGCATTGACTGCATGAAATCTAGAATGGGCCGCACGATGGCAAAAGCACGTGGGCGACGGGCGCAGTAGATACCCAATGGAATGCCCAGCGTGATCGAAATCAGCGCCGCGGCGCCCAACAGGGCGATTGTAGTCATCGCCTTTTCCCAAAAATCCAGCAGGCCTAGATAGGCCAGCGCGGCTCCGGTGAAGATCGCCACACGGGGACCAGCCGACAGGTAAGCCAGCATGATGATCACCAAAGCTACGACCGGCCAGGGGGTATCGACCAGCACAACCTCGATCCAATCCAGCAGGGTGCGCATACCATAGGTCAGCCCATCAAAGAAGCCGCGCCCGGCAGTCTTGGTCCACTCGAACACCGCTTGCACACCATCGCCTACGTTCAGACGCCAGTCCCGGTTGGTTGGGAAGGTCTTGAGCACAGCCACCGCGTCCGGTTGTGCAAATTTGATCATAGACAGGATCACCACCACAGCGGTCAACGCCGTTGCCACAATCAGCCGAGAGATAGACCAGCCATGGGCTACACTTGGGTCTGAACGCCAGCGCGCGAATTGACCTTCAAGCGTCCAGTTGGCCAGCGAAGCAGCTAAAAACTTGACTGCCAGCAGAAGGGCGATCCCAATGATCAGATACGTGACACCGGTAGAGTCCGCTGTGCGTGCGGCCTCCTGCGCGCCAGCCAGAGCACCTTCAAGTGATTCCGCCGCGCGTTTCAACGACTCCAACGTGGTCGACCCGGATTGCTCCGCCGCTGCAATCTGCTGTCGGCGCAGCTCCAGTGTCTGCTCGATCTGTATCGCCCGCTCGCGGAACTCGCGCCCAAGATCACCAAACAAACCCAGACCGATCTGGATGTAGGCCAGCGTTTCCAAAACCAAAAACCCGAGAAACCACGACCACAGCCCGCGTGCACCAAACCAGATCGGCCCGAGGATTGCTGCAGCTGTGTTTAAAGTAAAGCGATAGCCTGGGGCCTGCATCATGTAGGCGAAGGTCTTCTGGTAATAGGCGTTCCCCTGACCGACAAAATCTCCTATTAGCCCATTCAGACGGTCGGCGGTTTCCGGTTGGATCTGTTGCGTATCAACATGTTTCATATCGTTACCCTTACGCCTGACTGTCCTGAATTGCGCGGATCAAACCCGCACGGTTAATAACACCTACCGTCTTGCCATCCTGCGTCACGGCTACGACTCCATGTCCGTCCACGCAGAGGTTCATCAGGTCGGACAGATCCATATCTGGGTGAGCCTCTTTGGCATCCTCCGGGAGTTCGCCGTGATGTGCCTCGAACTCATCGACCGGTTTCATGACCGCATGGGCGAAGATCATATTGAGTTTCGAAATCCCCGCCACAAAGTCGGCCACATAGTCGTCAGCGGGGTTGAGTATGATCTCTTCCGGTGTGCCGATCTGCACGATGCGCCCGTCCTTCATGATCGCGATGCGGTGGCCGATGCGGATTGCTTCATCCAGGTCGTGGGTGATAAACATCGTGGTTTTGTTCAGCTTGTGACTGAGGTCCATGAACTGATCCTGCAACTGCTTGCGGATTAGCGGGTCTAGGGCCGAGAACGGCTCATCCATCAAAAGGATTTCAGGGTCTGCAGCGATCGCACGGGCCAGTCCCACGCGTTGTTGCATACCGCCTGACAGCTCATGTGCGTATTTGTCTTCCCAACCGTTCAGCTCGACCAGCTCCAGCACCCGGTCGGCCTCTTCCCAGCGGCGTGCTTTTCCGGTTCCGCGAATTTCCAGCGGCATTGCTACATTGTCGCGGACTGTGCGGTGAGGCATCAAGCCAAAGTTCTGGAACACCATCGCAACGCGCCGGTTACGCAGATCGCGCAGACCTTCATCGTTCAGGCCCATCACATCCTCGCCATCCAGATAGATATGCCCGTCAGTGGGCTCCAGCAGACGGTTCACATGACGCACAAGGGTCGATTTACCCGAACCCGACAGGCCCATGACGCAGAACAGTTCACCTCGTTCGATCTCAAAGCTGGCATCAGCCACGCCGACAACGCAGTTGAAGCGTTCCAGCACCTCGGCCTTGCTCAGGCCCTCGCTGTGGATAGCGTTCAAAGCCTCCTGCGAGCGTGTACCGAAAACTTTCCACACGCCTTTTGCGTCGATTGCTATTTCCGCTGTCATATTGGCCCCATTGGAATTGTGTTGGTTCGCGCCCCCGATAGTCAGGGGCGCATGGGCTTTAGTTGGTCGTCAGTCCCAGCCAACCGTCGACGATATCGCCGTTGGCGGCGATCCATTCGGCTACGACTTCATCCGTGTCACGGCCCTTGACTACGACTTCATAAGTCAGACCGCTTAGCTCTCCCGCATCCATGTCGATATTGGCAAGGAAAGAGGCCGCTGCCGGGTTGCGCTGTTCCAGCGATTTCGAATGCGCCACTGTCACGGTTTTGACCGGTTCACCCGTGCTGACATGGGATTTGTTATACCAATCGGCATCCTGATCGGGCTGAACCATCTTGTAGGTGGCCGCGTCGTGCTCGGGCTCTTCCAGAATGGTCACATCATATAAGGCGTGCACGTAGTGTGGCGCGTAGCAGTAGAAGGCCGCGCCTTTCTTCTGGTCGATCTGATCTTTCAGACGGGAATAGAACACGGTTTCGTCTTCGGTGGTCGGCGTCAGAAATGTCTCGATCCCATAATCCCGCACCCGCACCTTGAACGTGTTGGTCGAGGCCCAGCCCGAGGCACCAACCCAGACCTCACCCATGCCGTCGCCATCGGAGTCAAACAGCTCTTGCGCGACGGGTGTCGCCAGGTCGTAGATCGAACGGATGTTGTGATCTTCGACCATGTAGTTTGGCACGCAAATCCCGGCGCGGCCTTCGTAACTGCCTGAGGATAAACCTACGGTGCCTTTCTGATCGACATATTCATCCGTGAAGGACGACTGGTTCGGCAGCCAAACATCCGGGTGTACGTCGATGTCACCACGACCGCCATCCATGGCGGCAAAGATCACCGCGTTTGCTCCGGGGGCATAGCCAGCTTCTCCACCCAAGCGGGTCTCAATGATCTGGCCGATCACACGGCTCATTATTTTGGCACCGGGCCAGCTGGGCTCGCCCACCATAACCTTTTCTTGTGCCATCGCCGTTGTTGCGCCGAAAGCAAAGGTCAAGGTTGCAATAAGTTTCAGTTTTTTCATGTACTTTCTCCCGTTGCGTTGAGTTGCATGCGCCTTCAGGCGCGCGCCCGCTTACGTTGCGGGTCTATGAATGGAATATCCGAGACGGTGGCTCGCAGTCGTTTCATCCGCCCGTCGAGTTGACCGATCTCAAGTTGAGTGCCGTTTTCCGCGTGTTCGATGGATAACCGTGCCATTGCGATTGCGTGTTCCAGCGTCGGTGATCGGGTGGCAGACGTTACCACACCTACTTGCCGTTCACCTGTATAGACGGGTGCACCGTGCGCTGGCACATCATCGCATCCGATTAAAAGTCCTTTGAGCGCCCGACGTGGCTCGCGCAGGTTGCGTTCCAGTGCGGCTTTTCCAGTGAATTCGGTTTTTGTCAGATCGACGGCGAAGCCAAGACCAGCCTCAAAGGCATCGACACCCGGCGCAAACTCGGCATTGGCCGCGGCCAGCCCCGCCTCTATCCGGATGACGTCCAGGGCGGCCGAGCCCATTGGCGTGATCCCAAACTCTTCCCCAGCCGCCATCACCGCATCCCAGATCGCAACGGCGTCGGATTTGGAACAGAAGACCTCATACCCCAACTCACCGGTATACCCCGAGCGTGACAGCATAAACGGCGCACCCTCGCGGTCACGTAGCCGCGCGACGGTGACGCCGAACCATTTCAGATGATCCAAGCCTGGCACATGCGGTTGCGTAAAGGCGATCTTGCGTAGCAGTTCGCGCGACTTTGGCCCTTGAATGGCCAGGTTGGGCATTGCTCCACGCAACGCATGGATCCGCACTTGCAGGCCACGCGCATCGGCCAGTTCTTGCAACGCGCGCCCGCTTTCCTCGGTGCCGCAACACCAACGGAAGATTTCGGGCGCAAGTCGGAACAGGGTGCCATCGTCGATCACCGAGCCGCTCTCGTCACACATCAATGTATAAGACCCGCGCCAGACCGGTAGCTTCGCCACATTGCGCGTGGTGGCCAATTGCATCAGAGCCTCGGCATCCGGGCCGACAATATCGAATTTGCGAAGCCCGCTCATGTCCTGAACAGTCACTGCCTCGCGACAGGCCCAGTATTCACCCAACGTGCCGTGGGCAGGGTAACTGACGGGCGCCCATAGGTCGCGCGCAGGTGCGAAATGCTGGGTTAACGGGGCCAGACGGTCGTGAAAGGCCGACTCCTGACTGATCGACATGGGCGCGTCTTCCTTTTCACGATAGGCAACCGCACGGCGGATGGGCGTTTCGGGGCGGTAGATGCGTACATGCACATCGGTCGGGTTCCAGCCATTGATGGGATCAATGTCGTCCGGGCAGGCGGTCGAGACGCAAACCAGATCCTCAAGCGCGCGCATGGCGACATAGTCACCGGGACGCGAGTGGGATTCCTCGGTTAGAATGTGATGGTTCGTCGGGTCGATCCATGTATTCCAGAAGAAGTTGATTGCAGGCCACGCAGCCCGCTGTGAAACGCCGTAAGGGGCCAAGGCATTTGACATATTATCCGAACAGTTCAGATGGCCGGGGAACCCTCGCTCCTCATACCCGCGAGCGGTACAGGCTAGCCCGAATGTGTCATGCCGACCGCAGGTATCCTGAACCACATTCAACAGCGGGCGCATCTCACGATCAAAGAATTTGTCCAGCAAGCCGGGGCCGGGATAGGCACGGCGCACCATCGACCGAGTGGCAGTTGAATCGATCATCCATTCCTGGCCACGATCCAGCCCATCAGTTCGCAGCGCCATGAAGTCAGAACACTGCTGGCCTTCAATGTCGATGATTTGAACAAATTCTCCAGCCTTCAGTTCATAGGCCAGAGCGCTGCCGCGTTGCACGGTGAATTCGTCCCGTGTATCACCCAGCAAAGGTGGCAAAGGCGGCCCTTTGACCATTGCTGGTTTGTGCAAGACTGTGATGTTCCCGGTCGTACTGCCTTCAATCAACCCTGTGACCGCGGTTGTACGGATCACCCAGACAGTAACCGTGCGGTCTGCGCGGAGAATCAGCGGCTCGGGTATATGGTCCAGCATGTGACAGGGAACCTGCCGACTGCCGCCATGCGCCGTAACCCAGGTCAGGAGCTGTGTACTGTCAAAATCGTCCCATTTGACCTGCCCGGTTGCAGTCAAACTCAGCGCCGCCAGTCCCGACTTTCCATCATTGGTGAACGCCACAACATCCAGTGCCTGCTCTGGACCAACCCCTTCTATCGAAAGCAAATCACCGGGCTTTACGACCAGTCGAACAGCCTCACGTGGGGCAAGGATATGCATGCGGGTGTCAGAAGCGTTTTGAAACCCAGGAAACAGGCGGCCAGGGCTGTCAAACCCCGAGTTGGTAAACGCATGTAAGACGGATGACCCCTGCATATCGCTGCTGAATTCCCAAAATGTAACTAGTTACAGAGGTTGATGAAACTAGTTACATATGTCAACTCTTTACTCTGAAATCCGCGAAATGGACACCAAATCCTACGATGCAAAAAGCCCCAGAGTCTAAAAAACGCGCAAATCTCAGAGATGTAGCAAAGGCTGCGGGCGTGTCTGTCGCGACGGTGTCGCGCGTGTTGAACGAACCGAGTGTGGTTAAGAAAGATACTCTGGAAAAAGTTCAAGCCACCATCGCTGACCTCAAATTTGTCCCAAGTGCGGCCGCGCGCGCGATCAACTCCGGACGCACTAGATTTGTCGGCGCATTGGTCCCAACTCTGGACAACGCGATCTTTGCCCGCTTTCTTGCGGCGCTAGAGCGCAAGCTGTCGGACCACCAATTATCACTGATCGTAGCAACCACCGAGGCAAATCTGGATATCGAAGCCAAGAAAGCCAAAAGCCTGCTGGATATCGGAGCTGAGGGGCTGATTATCACCGGAGCCACACACAATGCCGCGCTGCTCGATCTGATCGAGCGCACTATGTTGCCAACAATCATTACGTCTTTCTTTGACCCCGAAAACCCGTTGCCGACCATCGGGTATGATAACGCGGCCGCGGCGCAACTTGCATTGCAGCACCTTGCAGATCTC
Source organism: Ruegeria sp. C9 (assembly GCF_056537585.1). NCBI lineage: Bacteria > Pseudomonadati > Pseudomonadota > Alphaproteobacteria > Rhodobacterales > Roseobacteraceae > Ruegeria > Ruegeria sp. C9. Next base: position 196,687 of record NZ_JBQFRU010000006.1, on the reverse strand, counting down.
GGACATCGGGACATTGCTGTCGTACATGGCCCGGTTCACGACAATGATCGCACACGAGCTCGCCTTGCAGGCATTACAACCTTTCCCTTCGCTGGAAATCTTTCAACCTTCGAAACCGAGATCAGCCATCAGGGCGGAGTAAACGTTGCAAAACACCTCGGCGGTCTAAACACCAAACCAGATGCAATTTTATGCCTATCTGACGTCGTTGCGCTTGGGGTTTTGCTTGGTCTTCAAGCGCAAAACATCAGCGTCCCGGACCAGATTTCTATGATGGGCGTTGACGACCTTCCAATTTCGTCCGTGACCGTTCCGCCACTGACAAGCGTGCATCTACCTGTTTCTAAGATGGGTGAACGAGCAGCAGACGCGCTAGCCGATTGGATCGCTTCTGATCAGGCACCTAAATCCGAAGAGCTCGCCACACGACTCGTTGTTCGGAGCTCTACAAAACGAATTTAGACGACCTGGGCATCACGATTTGCGAAACGAGCGAGGCTATGGATGATGCCGAAGGCCTAGTACGGGCTCTGATCGCCGGCCCACCCAAACCACAGTGGATGTCAGAGAGAAGCGCGTTTGCTCATCGGTCGAGACGCAGCTAATACCTGAGAAATTCTAAGAAGGGCGCTGACTAATCGGAAATGCCTTGACTTGCGAGTGTTAGTGTCTGCGCTCCTCTAAGGAAAAATAACATATAAAATCAGTAAACTAATATCTATCGAATCGCAAAGCTATATGTCTCCCCACATTCCTGTTGTTTAAAGTCAAGCGAACCCGACCTAACCGTCATAGTTGGACCAGACAAGCGGTGGACGTTCGTCATCAGAAGACGCCCCCAATGTTAGACATTAGTTGAATTTGACATTTGCTTCATAAACTAACCCACCGCCTCCAGTTCAGGCTCCGACGGACTGTTTGGTTTGATCTGACTTCCCTTTCGGAAAATCAGAGCTGATTTGTAGGTCAGGCAGCGAACAATGGGGTTGCCTTAGAGGTCAGCCGCGCCTTTTGCGACGTTAGTAACCTTAATGATCGCGCGCTTCCTGCCACCGGACGAAACCCTTGAAGGCCTGAAAGCGTACAGTCCGCCCGAGCGAGGGCGCGACTTCCCGTTGTTCTCAGCGGCAGAGTGTTTTGTTGGCTATGCGATCAACCAAAGCTCGTTGTACAATGGCAAACCTCGGAGTGTGTGCTATTTCATCAAGTGTCGCGACCCACAGTGGAACATCAATTCCAGGATCCATCTCGCTCGATAGCTGAAGCCGAGGGTCCGCGTTCCCGATGAACAAGGGCAGAAACGCTCTGCCCACCCCAGATGCAGCCATCTGCTGAAGCACTAAGAAGCTATCTGCTCCGTTGGTCATTTCATCCGCACTGACATGATCGGCAAGCCATTTTGCTGGAAGAGAACGACTCAATGCCCCATCAAGCCGCAACCATTTTCGATTGGTGCCGCCGTCGTCGAAAACTCCAAATGACAGCGTACCCGCGCGTTCCCCAACAAGCCCTTCTTCAAGTTTTATGGAGGGTCTTACGGCGATGTCCGCAGTTAATCTCGATAAATCATGATGGCTGTTGCCGCTCAATAAAGTCAGCTCCAAGCCAGGGTATAACTGGGATATCTCTTTAAGTATCTGGGGCAAGACAAGCTGGCAAAGGCTGTCAGTTGACGCGATACGTACGTGACCTACTGGAGACCGGTTTGCTCCTACAAGCGCTCGTTCGACCGATAGCACCGCATCTTCGACGCTTTCCATAGCCGACAGAACAGTTCTGGCCTCGGGCAGGGCAGAGTATCCCGAAGGGCTTTTCTGGAAAATCACACAGCTATTGCGCTCTTCGAATGCGGCTACCCTTCGCAACACGGTCGCATGCGTGACGCCCAGTGCCGCTGCAGCTGCATTGAGTGAGCCGTATTTGCTTACGGCGAGTGCGTACCGAATATCATCCCAGTTTGCGTTGTTCATAAATTAACAAGTGACGACCAATAACAAACAATTACAAGAAAAATCGTTCAAGTTAACATTCGGAGCATTAAACAGGGAGACACATCATGAAGAAGAAGTTCTCAATATTCGCGGCAGGTCTTTTGTCATTAGCCGCAATTGGCACAGCCATCGCCCATGAAAGTGAAAATCCGGCTGTGAAAGCTCGTACCTCAATCATGCAACTCTATGCCTTCAATCTTGGTACACTTGGCGGAATGGCCAAGGGAGAGGTGGATTATGATGCCGAGGCCGCAACTCGGGCCGCGAATAATCTTGTTGTTCTGACACAAATCGACCAATCCGCGATGTGGCCCCAGGGATCTGACAATGTGTCCGATCCGACCACCCGTGCATTTCCTGCGATCTGGGAGAACTTCCCTGACGTGGGTGCAAAAGGGCAGGCCATGGCAGACGCCGCTGTTGCGATGCAGGCTGCGGCAGGTCAAGATGTTGATGCCCTGAAAGCAGCGATGGGCGATCTGGGCGGAAGCTGTTCGGCATGTCACAAAGCATACAGAGCTCCAAAGAACTGATTGGGCACTAACGGTGCGGCGCTTTCTTTTCTTTGTCGCAATCGTCATTGTTTTGGTCGGGTTGGCCGGTTTGGTCCTGACCCGACCTCAACGAATGGAACAATCACGACTCGACGGTTTGAACCCAGATCTTGCTAGAGGTGAAATCGTGTTCCACGCGGCAGGATGCGCATCCTGTCATTCAGCGCCGGATGCGATCGGTGAAGACAAGCTAGCGCTCGCTGGTGGTCGCCGGTTTGAGACGGAATTCGGCACGTTCATTGCCCCCAACATTTCCAGTGACCCGGAAGCTGGTATCGGATCCTGGTCTGCCCTGGATCTGGCCAATGCCTTGATCCATGGAACCGGACCCGAAGGGCAGCACTATTTCCCAGCGTTTCCCTATACCTCTTACGCCAACATGTCGGCCGAAGACGTGGTTTCGCTACACGCATTCCTCGGCACGCTGCCAGCGGCCGCAACGGAAAGTGTTGCGCATGACGTAGGTTTTCCTTTCAGCGTTCGGCGCGGATTGGGGGGATGGAAGCTCTTGTTCATGTCATCAGGCTGGGTGGTTGAAGGTGATCTGACCGACCAACAAAAACATGGCAGGTATTTGGTCGAGGCGCTGGGTCATTGCGCTGAATGCCATACCCCGCGAAATGGTTTAGGGGGCCTGAAACGAGACCTTTGGCTGACGGGTGCACCAAATCCAAACGGGAAAGGTCGTATCCCCGGCTTAACCTCAGACCAGCTTGATTGGTCAGAGGCAGACATTGCCGAATACCTAAAATCTGGCTTTACACCAGACTATGACAGTGCGGGTGGTGAGATGGTGGAAGTCATCGAGAACACCTCACGGCTGACGGATGAGGACCGTTTGGCGATTGCCGCCTATCTCAAGGCTGTTCCTGTTTCGTCGACCGGGCTTTCATCCGAATAACAGTCGTTTGGCGCCACGCAGCGGCGACCAGATGCTGTCGCCAATAGGATGCCGTAAGACCTATTCCCTTTTCGCCAAACACCTGTTTTACGTTTTGAACATCGGAGCTCACCAATCACCCGAGTTTCTGTTCATAATTGACTGAGGGTCGCGGCCAAATGACACAAAAAATCGCTCTTTGGTCTATCCCGATATCCATTGCGGTACTGGCCCTGAAACTGTTGGCTTGGTGGCTGACAGGTTCGGTGGCTTTGTTGTCAGACGCAATGGAATCAACCGTGAATGTTGTCGCGGCTTTGTTGGCGTATTTCGCAGTTCGGGTTGCCAATAAGCCCCCTGACCAAAACCACCCCTTTGGTCATAAAAAAGCGGAGTATCTTTCAGCCGTGGTTGAGGGCGCGCTGATTGTGTTGGCGGCGTTCTTGATCATCAGAGAAGCTGTACTGGTGCTCCCGAACCCGCATCTTGAGGATGCGCCGCTGCTTGGAATTGCCGTCAATATCGTTGCAACGGGTGTGAACGGTGCATGGGCCTTCCTCTTGCTTAGGACAGGTAGGCGCGAGGGATCGCCCGCCTTGGAAGCGAGCTCCCGCCACATTTTTACGGATGTTATGACTTCTGTTGGTGTCGTCGCAGGACTGATACTAGCGCTTGTCACCGGCTGGTTGATCCTTGACCCGATCCTGGCAATTCTTGTTGCGCTGAACATCTTGTGGGAGGGCTGGAAAGTTATTCGGGCATCCGTCGATGGCCTGATGGATGTGAGCCTGTCGGAACATGACTTGCAGACTGTTTCTAATGCAATCGAAGCAAATCTCGGCGCAGCCTTAGAGTATCATGACCTCAAAGGGCGCAGATCCGCGAATGTTATCTTTGTAGAGTTTCACCTTGTTGTGGATGGCACGATGCCAGTCAGCGCAGCGCACGATATATGCAACGACATAGAGGAAGAACTAGAGTGTCTGTACCCGGGTTCCGTCTTTGTCATCCACCTCGAACCTGATGACGAGCTGAAAGGCGACGGGGTTGATCCCCACTAAACTGCTCATTTGGTTCTGCAAAGAATCTATTGGTTTGACTGATCTGATTAAGACGTTCGGCTTGAAATTCGTCAGACCTAAGCCCGATGTGGGAAAGTCGGGCCGGTAGTAGCCTGTCTCCAATGTCACGAAGCGTGTCGATCAAAATTGGAGGCGAAAGTGAAAATTCAAAGAAAGCTGGGTCAACTTCTAAGTACCGCGGCGTTGGCTTCGTTGATTGCCGCGACGCCTTATGTACCAACCTTTGATGAAGATGGCCGTCTACATTTTGAACCGTCATATGCCTTTGCCAAAAGCGGCAAAGGGAAAGACGGGGATGATCGTGACGATGACAGGGATGATGATCGCGACGACGATCGGGATGATAACTCGGGGTCGGGTAATAGCGACCGTGGTGGCGACCGAGATGATGATCGTGATGACGATAGAGACGATGATCGAGACGACGACAGAGATGATGACCGGGACGACAATTCGGGGTCAGGAAAAAGTGGTCGCGACGACGATGATGATGACGATAATGACGATGATGACTCCAAACGCTCCAATAAGGGCAGCGGAAAGAAGGATAAGTCTAATTCAGGGGGCAAATCGTCGGGTTCGGCTGGGATAACAAAGGTCGAAACGAACGCCAACGGCATTGAGGTGCGTTACTCGGACGGAACCAAGGAAGAGATCGAAAACGGGCGGTATGAGAGAAAGAATGCTCAGAACCGAACTGTTGAGGAGCGCGCCGCGACCGGCGCTGACGTTTCAAGGCTTCGGTCCTTGGCGAATGGTATCTCAATCGAAAATGTACGCTCATCTGGGCAAGGCGGCACTGCTGGAAGTCGACCCACGAAAATCGAACGCCAAGGCAACAATATCGAAGTGAATTATGCCAATGGTTGGAAAGAGGAGATTGAGTTTGGGCGTTACGAGTTGAAAGACCCGTACAACCGGACTGTTGTCGAAAGAAACGCAACGGCCTCTGATCGCCGGAGGTTACAGTCGGTTGCTAACTGAACAGCAACTTCAGTCGATAATCGTTGGCGGCTTCTCTTAGTGAGAGGTCGCCATAGTCGTCAAAGAGACCGCAGCTATTCTCCCTTGTTCCAAACATCATGTGCAATGAGCGCGGCCTCTACCCGATTTCGCGCATGAAGCTTGGACAGGACCGCGGTCATGTAGTGCTTCACGGTCTTTTCCTGGAGGTCTAACTCGTCAGCGATTTCACGATTACTCAGTCCTTTGGCCACACGTCTCAGTATTTCTTCCTCACGATGTGTAAGGTCATCTAGAATGCTGCTGTTAACAGACATGCCGGTGTCAGCGTTGATTTGAAGAAGTACCCGCGAGGCCAAGCCAGGAGAAACGAACCCTTCACCTGCGGCGATGCTGCGTAAAGAAGCGGTTAGTTCGCTTGCGGTTACTCCCTTCACAATGTACCCAATCGCACCCGCCTCCAAGGCGTCCGCGACATCGCCGCTGTTCTCTGAGACTGTCAAGATTGCAATGACAGGTGGATTTGCCATCGCCGCGATTTTACGTGTCGCGCTTATCCCGCCACCGGGCATCGAGAGGTCAAGAATAGCTATGTCCGGCTGATGCGTGCCGACCAGCGATACTGCCTCTTCAGCACTGGACCCAGCGGCTAAAACTTCGAAGCCATCGGCTTCATCCAACGTGCGCTGCAAACCATCCCTGAATATCGGGTGATCATCGGCTATTACGACAGATGTAGTCATGATGTGCCTAACTTTCTGGGAAATAGTGTCATAGCTATGGTGGTGCCTTCGCCCGGTCTCGATGCGACGTCGAACCTGCCACCAATGCTCTCGACCCGATCTCGCAAGCCCATAAGCCCCTGGCCACCATCGTCTCGCAACGCGGTTTCTTCTGACCTGTCAAATCCTGGTCCGTCGTCTGTGATCTTTACAACTATGCGGTCGTTCTGCGCCTCAGCGATAACAGTGCACTTGGAAGCTGGAGCATATCTAGCGGCATTGGAAAGCGTTTCCTGGAGGAACCGAAAAACGCACAGTTTGTCGGACAATGACAACTCCGGGGCCTGGCTGCCCAGGAATGAAATATCCGGTCGCAACGGGCTGTGTTCGGCGTGATCCTCTACGGCTCTCTTCACAACATCGACGAGTGACAGGCTATCGATATCTGGCGCGGACAGCCCTCGCGAAATTGCACGAATTTCAGCCAGCGATTTTTGCAAAGACTGCTGAATTTCCACTGCCTCTTTAGGCCTTTCCGACTCTTTGGAAAACGCCGCCTCCAGCCTAAGGGCGGCGAGCGACAGGTATTGCGCAGGGCCATCATGTAGCTCAGCTCCAAGATTCTTGAGGAACCGATCTGTTTGCGTGGTATATCTTTCCGACGCCTCGACCACACGCGACCGCAGCAGCGCATTCTGCTCAGCCATCTTCTCACTTTCTTTCAACCGCTGTTTAAGAAGAGACCCCTGTCGTCGAATTGTTTTGTCGCCAATTGCGACAATGGAATACAGAACAATAGTACTTGCCAGAAATGCGGAGCCGACGACCAACCAACTTGTTCGCCTAGCCTTGGCTAAGTCTAACTCAAGCTGGTCAGCTCTTTCGTAGAACTCCGCAACTGCGATGATTTCGCCGGACCAGAGTTCGCGGATGGGGCTGTAAACTTCAAGCAGTGGTATCCCCAATGCCGCCTCGGCGGCGCTCTCGGCATGATCAAGCTCTTCGAAAGAGCCGGAGATATCTCCGCTCCACGCTCGCCTTAAATCATCCGTTGGATTGAAACGGTTTCCTATGATGTCTGTATCCGAGGCATGCGCAATCACACCGCCTTGCTTCCAGAATTTGTAGGAAACGATACGGTCACGCATTGGCTGGGTCATGAAAATCTCATCCAGCGCCAGGCTCGCCTGCTCAGAAAGGCGGTCGCCATGTGCCAATTCCTGGCTGAGCGGGGAAACTACGCTTTCCATATACAGCGCTGCGGAGTTGGCGGAGTTTTGCACGACTGCGTTCTGAATTCGATTAGACACCCAGACCCCAACGATTGCGGTAGCAGTACCCATCACGAAGATACTTGCCGCAAGAAAGACTCGCGACAACGACCAATTGCCAATCGTCAGGTCAGTTACTTTCGCTCTCATCGTGAAATCGACTATGAACTACAATCTGTTACCGCACCACAGACCTTGGTCTGAGGTGATCTGGCTAAATCTCAGACCCTGAGTTTCCGCCCAGTGTCCAGAGTCAGATATCATCCATCGTTCGCAGACTTTGCAGCATCGGGCAGTGAACGTTACCACTATCACAATTGGCAGTAAGCTCACTCAAGGCGTGCTCCAGACGTCTGAGCTCATCAATCTTGCTTCGAACGCTAGAAATATGCGCCTCGGCCAGCTCTTTCACCGACCGGCAGTCTTCGGCACTTCCTTCTGACAGCTCTAAAAGCGCCTTTGCGTCTGGGAGAGGAAATCCCAGGTCGCGGCACCTCTTCAAAAATCGAAGTCTTCCCACATCGCTTGCTGCATAGAGGCGACGATTGTTCAGAGCTCGCACAGGTCTTGGTACGATACCTTCGCGTTCGTAGTAGCGGATGGTTTCTATGCCAACCCCGGATTGCCGGGAAGCCTCACCTATCGCAATCATGTGAAGTGCCTCCACTTGATCCTGTAGTTACTACAGGAGTTATACGCTCTGAATACCGGTGCTTCAACACAATCAAATCGAGCATCTCGGGAGCAAAAGATGAAGAAATACGTGAACCTCAGCTACTTGGGATCGGTTTCAGCTCTGGGCGTCGCAACATGCTGTGTTCTTCCAATGGCCATGATGTTGTTAGGCTTGGGCGGCAGTTGGTTGGCAGTATTCGGAAAAATAGCGGCGGCAAGCTACTGTGTTCTCGCCGTCTCAACAGCGCTGGCCGCGGTTTCGTGGTTCTTAGCGCATCTAAACGAGACGTTGGCAAATCTGAAATGGTGGCTTGTCGGAAGCACGGCGACTACCGCGTTGGCATGGGTCATCGTGTTCAATAAGGCTCAAATCAACGACTATCTAATCATGCAGATGTGAGACAATGACAAATCAAACTGTGGTGCTCGATAGCATTTTGACCTGCCCTCGGTGTGGGCACGTTGAAACCGAGAAAATGCCAACTGACTCGTGCCAGTGGTTTTATGAATGCAAATCATGCGAGGCAGTTTTGAAACCGCTGGCAGGCGATTGCTGTGTCTTTTGTTCCTACGCAACTGTACCATGTCCGCCAATTCAGTTGGGGGATAGCTGCTGTAGTAAGGCCACTGCGGCTAAAGGTTTCGACCCCCAATGAAAATAAATGAGCTAGACCGATTTTTACCTTGGCTGCTTGGGAAAAGATTCAATCACTAAATCCGCTCATTTTTCACTTTTCAGATGCGACAAGTGTTCTTGCGGGGCTAGTGTAACGGCTCAACAAAGGTTTAAGAGGTCTTAGTCTTTCTAAAACTAAGAGTGTCAGAATTCGCCAGCACAACTTAGGTTTTTAGTTTCTACTTTGTTTCCTCAGTCCGCCCAACGAACCCTTTAAAAACTGCAAGGGTCTCTTCGCTTACATGATGCTCAATGCCTTCAGCGTCATGCTCTGCGACTTCCGGTGAAACGCCCAAGGCGATCAGGAACTCCACGACAATCCGGTGACGCCTTCTACAAGCTTCCGCCAATTGACGCCCGGCATCGGTCAGTTGAAGTGAGCGGTAGGGAATTTGTTCTATGAAACCTTCTCGTTTCAAACGGGCCAAATTCTTCGAAACCGTAGGTTGGGTTACGCCCAACCGCTCGGCTATTTCGACCGGGCGCGCCGTGCCATTCTGATGGATCAACTCCGCAATAAGTTCAACGTAGTCCTCAACCATTTCGCTTTGGTGCGCCTGTCGCACAGCCTCAAACCCGCTCGCCTGGGTATCAATACTACGATCTGAATTTTGCGGTGTCGTTTCAGTCATCGGCTCACGATTAGGTCGTTAATCCAGTCACTAGTGTATGCACCTGAAAGCCGAACTTGACAATGAGCATGCCTTCATCAATAAATTAGACAAGGCTAACTTTAATAGACAGTGCTATGAAATATCTGATAGCGTCCACACTTCTTTGTGCATTGCCAGTGATCGCGGATGCCACGGCGATTGAAGAATCTCCTTGGGCTCCGCGCGCTGCCGCGTATCGACTGACCTTGTTCATGGGAAATCTAACCCCGGTTCCCTGGGATGAAATTGAGAGGAGTTGGACCTCGCCCGCGCCTGGCAGTGACATTCAGGTCGCTCCATTGTCACGCGTTTCCGACAAAGAGGCGCTTGCGATCAACCAAGCCATGGAAGCCGAAGATCTCCAGGCGCTGTTCGAAGCAAGCACAATTGCCATTGCTGAGGGAATTCTGCGCCATCTGGATGTCGCAAAGACCGCGCTGGGTCAGCCTGAGGCGGCCCGCGAGGTTGCACAAGCGGCAGCTCTGTTCCGCGCATTCGAAGATGGTATCAAGGCTGCGGATGCGTCGGCGGCTCGCGATCTGGGCCGGGCATGGCTGGTTCTGAACTCCACCCTTGGCAGCGCAGGAGTACTGGGCAATGGTGCACAAACGGTGGATGTCGACCAATTTGCGGAGGCTCAGGCCATTGTCGCTGCCTATATTCGTGCCAACTATCTGCCATCCGAGTATGCCCAACGCGACAAGTTAACACCGCTGCCTGAAACAGTTGTGCTTTCCGGCGAACAAATCACAATGCCCGCCACGCTGCCGCCAGGGTCGAACATCGGAGATCAGGCGCAGCTGCCGCGGCTGGTTCTTCAGTTTGAAGAGGCGGGTGAGGATGAAGCCAATCTGCCGCTGGTGGCCTACGGTGACATGCTGTTCGACAGCCCCGAAATCTTCGGCGGCCCGGCGCGCGAGTTGGGCATTGCCTGCTCGACCTGCCACAACCGCTCCGACGTGAACCGGGATTTCTTCATTCCGGGCTTGTCCTCTCATCCGGGCGGGATGGATGTGGACGGTTCGTTCTTCAATCCAATGTTCAATGATCGGACCGATGATCACTTGGACACGCCTTCCATGCGCGGCATCCGCTTTACCGCACCTTATGGCCGCGACGGGCGCGAACCCAGCCTGCGCCGGTTCATCCGAAATGTGATTGTGACCGAATTCGCGGGAAAGGAACCAACGCCGTTCCAACTGGACGCGCTGGAAGCCTATGTCAAACAGTTCGACTTTCTTCCCAACCCAAAGATCGATCGGTCCGGTAAGCTGACCGATCTGGCGTCAGATGACGCCAAGCGCGGGGAGGTGCTATTCAACACCAAATTTGCAGGACTTGGTGACAAGTCCTGCGCTTCGTGTCACACGCCTGACCGTCAGTTCCGCGATGGTCTGACCTACGACATCGGCAGCGCGGAACCACCATTCCCCGGCGGCACGGCTACCGCGTTCGAAACCCCGACACTGCGCAACGTCAATTTCACTGCACCTTACATGCATGACGGATCGCTGCCGACGCTGGCCAGCGTTGTTGACTGGTTCAATGATACCAAAAATTTGGGTTTGGACGAAGCACAGCGCGCAGATCTGACCGCCTACGTCGAAGCTGTTGGAGACGGTGAAGACCCCTATCAAGTATTCGAAGGTCGCAACAGCGTATTCCGCTTGTCCTGGGAGGAGCTGACGACATTCGCCAGCACGCTCGATACCCTGCTGCCGATGCAGGATGCCGAAAACATAGCGGTTCTGATCGACACGGTAGCTCCTGATCTGGCCGCGGATGCCAGTGTCATGGTCAATCAGAACGCCAAGCCCGAAATCTACGAATTCGCCGCGATCCTGCGAGCGGTTGGCGATGCCAGCGCCGAAGGAAACTGGACCGAAGCCACCCGCCAGTGGGAACTGTTCAAGGCCATGCAGGCCGAAATTGACGAGAGGATGTTCTGATGTTGTCGCGCCGCAATTTTCTGGTCGCTGCAGCCGCATCTGCAGCCCTGCCCGTAATGGCTGCAACTGACCGGGGGCTGAAGCTGGCCTTCATCCCGCAGGAGAACCCCGAAAAGCTGTTGGGTGACATCAACGTCATCACCGGCTGGCTTTCAGAGCAGATGGGCGTCCCGGTCACGGGGTTTGTCACGTTCGACCACGCTGCTGCCGTTGAGGCGCTGCGCAACGGTGATGCCGATATCTCGTTCATGGGAGCGTTGCCCTTTGTGTTGGCCGAAGACCAGATCGGCGCCGTACCGCTATTGTCCGAGGTTTATCGCGGGCAACCCAGCTATTCGGGCCGGGTCTTCGTGCGGCGTGACAGCGGAATCGAAACGCTGGCCGATCTCCGGGGACGTGACATCGCCTTTTCCGATCCGGTCTCGGAATCCGGTTACATCTATCCCCTTGATCTGTTTGTGCGCGCCGGGCTGTTCTCGGGCACGGGCGATGCCGACAGCTTTTTCGGGCAAAAATTCTTTGCTGGCGGATATCAGCAAGCGATGCAGGCCATGGCCAACGGACTGGTCGATGCGGCAGGCGCAAGCCAGTATGCCGATCTCTATCTGACTCCGGATCAGCAGGCCGAGGTCAAGGTGCTGGCGGAATCAGAACAAATTCCCAGCCACGCAATCATTGCCGGCCCTGATCTGGACGCCGGGCTGCAGGCGAAGTTCATTAAAACCATGCTGCGCCTCAACGAGAGTGAGAACCGTCATCTGCTGGCTTACCTCTATGGCCCGGACGGGTATCTTCCTGCTGATCCTTCGGTTTACGAAGGCGTGCGCGAGACTGCGCGGCGCTATGGGTTTCTGAAATGAACCCTATAGTTTCACTCAACGCGGTATCGCAGCACTTTGCCAGTGCGGCAGCTCTTTCAGATGTTTCGCTGTCGGTGCAGCCCGGTGAAAGCGTCGCGCTACTGGGTCCTTCGGGTGCGGGCAAATCAACGTTGCTGGCGTTGTTGGATGGTCGTTTGAGTGGATGGCAGGGCGAGGCACAGGTGCTGGGCAAGCCACTTTTGGCAACAGGAATTCCATCCCGCGAGGACCGTGCCAATACTGGCTTTGTCTTCCAGGAATTCGCCCTGGTTGATCGGCAGAGTGTTTATCAGAATGTGATGAACGGCCGGATGGGCCGGATGAATATCTGGTCCTCACTCTGGGGTCGGTTCCGGGAAGAGGACCATATGTGCGTGACACGGGCGCTTCAGGATACGGGGCTGTCCGATCTGGCAAGCCGCCGTGCCGATCGGTTGTCGGGTGGACAACGGCAGCGCGTTGCGATTGCCAGATGTCTGGCACAAGAGCCCGAGTTGATCCTTGCGGATGAGCCCGTCAGCAATTTGGACCCTGCTCACGCCGAACGCATTCTGAGCCTGATCACCAGCTCTGCACGTAGCCGCGAAATCGGCGTCATTTTCAGCTCGCATCAGCCCGACCTGTCACGCCGCTTTGCTGAGCGCATCATAGGCCTGCGAGATGGCGTGGTATTGTTCGACAAACCGTCGGCTCAGTTGACCAGCGGGGACATCGATGAACTGTATCACGGTGCCGGTGTCACATCGGGGCTGCGTGTAGTCAGTTGATGGGCCGATCTGTCATTTGGGTCATGCTGGCACTGGCGATCCTATGGTCGCTGACCAGCGGGGATATGGGATTGGGCAAGCTGCCAGGCGCGGGCCCCCGTCTGGCAGAGTTTCTGGGGCGCATGATCCCACCTGACCTGTCCGTTTGGCGCGAGGTTCTGACCGGGCTGGCGGAGACACTGAGGATCGCCATTCTGGGAACATTGTTCGCTGTGATCCTGTCGGCGGGACTGGCCGTTTTGGCCTCTGAAACTATGGTACCAACAGCGATCTGGCGTCCCGTCCGTGCCTTGCTTGCGGTTATCCGGTCGATCCCACTGATCCTGGTCGCTATGCTAATGGTGGGCGCTGTTGGGTTGGGCCCGCTTCCCGGTATACTGGCAATCACATTTCACGCGACCGGCATGTTGGCAAAGTTCTATGCGGAAGCCATCGACAATACTGCCACCGCTCCTGTGGCGGCGCTTGAAAGCGCAGGGGCCAACAGAATTCAACAGTTGCGTTGGGCAATCTGGCCGCAGATGGCGCCTGTGATCATGCGCGATACCGTATTTCGGTTTGAGCTAAATCTGCGCGAAAGCCTGATACTGGGCATTGTCGGTGCCGGTGGCATCGGGTTGTATGTACAAACCTACGTACGGTCGTTTCAGTATGAAAAGGCTGCGACCGTGACGTTGGCAATCATTGTTCTGGTGCTATTGTCAGAGGCACTGAACGCAGCCTTGCAAAAGCGTTTCAGTTGAGGCCCCGCTATGCATTTCCGTGTGTATGCGTGGCCGCCATTCGAGCCTTCAGCTTCCCATTGCGTAGGGATCGAACGCGCGCGTTCATCCAGTGACGGAATATGCAGCGATAAAGCCAACCCCGAATGCTGCCGAAACTTTGCGCATGATCAGCATAGAACGCATCCGGACTATCAAAAACGCCAAAATCCTTCACGATGCCGGTTTTCTGAATGTACGTGTCGCGACCTTCCCATTCGACCTGTGGGTTGCTCAAACAACCGGTACCCGCCCCGTAACCGCACAGGCTTTCTGTTTCTGCAAAGTTATGCTGCAACGCCTCCAGGTATGGCTGATCCAGAATAAATCCTTCGAGGTTGACCCAACGATCGCCTACTTCAACTTCGACCCACGAATGCAAGATTTCTTCTGGCGCCAGCGGATAAATCAATTCGGGGACCACACCCCTCTGCAACTCTTTGTGGATCATAAAGCCATGCAAACGGCATCGAATACCGCTGCCGCGAAACAGTGCCATCAAAAGAGTGCCCTTGGTATTGCATTGCCCAAAGCCGTTAGCGAGCACCTCTGAAGCCGGGATATCGTCTGCACGGTTGTAACCAAAGGCAATCTCGTTACGAACGAAATCATAAATAGCGCCAATTCGATCCCCGATAGGCAGATCGGGCCAGCGCCGTTCCGTTATGAGCCCAGAAATTGCGGGTGTTTCAAAATCAAGCAGAGGTGTGGCGGTTAACAACGGGTCTCGGTTCAGCATTTGGTCTCTCGTCGAATCAACTCAGAAAGACTTGTAATTGCTACAGTGACTGTAGCTTCAAGAGGCTATTTCCAGTTCGCAACAACGCTGCCCAGGGTTACGCGCCGATGTCTTCGTGATCAGTAAGACATTCGGAGTGATCGCGTAGAACTTCGAGTACACGACAATCCGAAGTGTTGCCGCCACTGCATTCATGCACCATGCGCTCCAGCTCGGTCCGCAACGCTTCTAGCCGCGCCATTCTTTGCTCAATCTGTTTGAGTTGCCGGCGCGCAATACTGTCGGCTTCATGACATGGGCGATCCGGATCGTCGGACAAATCAAGCAGTTCGCGTATCGCCTCAAGCGAAAACCCCAATTGGCGGGCGTGACGGATAAAAGCCAGGCGATCCAGTTCGGTATGGCCATAACGCCGCTGGCCACCCTCGGTGCGCCCCGGTTCCGGCATAAGTCCGATCTGCTCGTAGTAGCGGATCGTCTGAACCTTGGTTCCGGTCTTTTTTCCAAGCGTTCCGATCGTCAGCATCTGGGTCTCCTTACAAAGCTACAGCTTATGTAGGCTCGGGTTGACGCCGCACAATAGAACCTTCCAGCCGGTGGACCTGTGACACCCAGCCGCAGGCTCAAAATCCCCTTTGAACCTCTAGCAGGTAGAGGGTGTACATGCCGTTCTGAACCAAGAATCACAGGCGGACGGCTAACTTTGAAACTGACCGTATTTCAAAAAATCTTATGGGTACTGGCTGGTGTCGCAACGGCGGCATTTGCCTATCTGATGCTGTGGTCAGAATATAGACCTGCGCGGATTGAGGAGGGGTCTGTTCCGTTCGAAGCCAGGTTCGAACTGACAGATCACTCTGGTGTTGTCCGCACCCAGAACGACTTTGCAGGCAAGTGGATGTTGGTGTTTTTCGGTTTCACCAACTGCCCCGACGTTTGCCCTACAACACTGTCCGAGGTGGCAGCAGTGCAGGAAGGTCTGGGAAATCAATCAACCCAAGTGCAACCTATCTTCATATCCATCGACCCCGAGCGCGACACTCCGGCCGTGCTGGCCGAGTATGTGCCACTTTTCGATGCGGGGATCATTGGGCTTACAGGCACGCCGGAACAGATTGCGGAGACGTCCAAGACCTTTCCGATTTTCTACGAACGGATCGAACAAGCTACTGCACCGGACGGGTATACGATGGGGCATACCTCTCATCTGTTTCTGTTCAACAAGAACGCTGGATTCGTTCAGTCCTGGTCATATGGCACGCCAGCCGAAGAAATTCTTGCGGATCTGAAACAAAGACTCTGAGCACCATGTCCCGGTTTTCCAAAGATACACTTCTTGCCCTGGCCTGGACGATTGCCCTGGTTGCGTCTCTTTCTGTTCTGTTCATTGGAGAGATCTTGGGGCAGAAGCCCTGTGTGCTTTGCTGGTTCCAGCGTGCGTTCATGTTCCCATTGGCGATCGTACTGGGGCTTGGCCTGTGGTGGCAGGACCAGAACGTGGGCCGCTACGGAATAGCACTGGCATTGGGGGGCGCTGCTGTCGCCTTGTGGCACATGGGCCTGTATGCTGGTCTAATCCCCGAAAAAATCCAACCATGCTCGGCCAGCGGTCCGTCCTGCACGGATGCAAATCAAACTGTTTTGGGCATCCCGATTCCGCTGATGGCGCTCGTTTCATTCGCGCTAATCGGCGTTCTGTGCGCCCTTTCACTCAAGGAGAAACAAGTATGAACAGACGTGGCCTGATTTTGTCCGTTCTCGCATTCGGTGGTGCCGGATTCGGAGCCGCTTCCTGGTACGTGAACCGTCCGGCTGCTTCAGGCAACACCGAGCCTGTCGCACCCGAAATCGCTGAAACACTTATCCGTTCCTACTCGCCTGTTCTCGGCCCAAAGGACGCACCGGTTACAATCGTCGAATTTTTCGATCCGGCTTGTGAAGCCTGCCGCGCCTTTCATCCGGTCGTGAAGGACATCATGGCACAGCATGGAGACGCCGTGCGCGTTGTGATCCGGTACACCCCTTTCCATGGCGAGGGCTCAGAGGAGGCGATCCGCGTGCTTGAAGCAGCACGCATGCAGGGGGTCTTTGAACCGGTACTGGAAGCCGTGTTGCGAGAGCAGCCCAAATGGGCCGCGCATGGTGCGCCTGAGCCTGGTCTTATTATTCGAATTGCAGCAGCGGCGGGACTGGATGCCGAGGCAGCGCAGGCACAAATGCTTGCGCCCCAGACAGTCGGTGTTCTCAATCAGGATCGCGCTGATGTCGAAGCGGTCGGTATAAGGCAAACTCCGACATTCTTCGTCAATGGCAAATCTCTGGATCCGTTTGGTGAGGCTGAATTGAGACGCCTGGTCGCTGCAGAAGTTGCAGCACTGCAAAGCTGAGCAGTAGCGAGAGGTACTATGAGACTCACTGCAAAAAATACACTTCTGGCAGGTGTGCTTGCCGCATTCGGCACCACTGCCATTCTCTCGGCACCGGTTCTGGCAGGGGGCGACGATGTTGTCGTTGAAGATGCCTGGTCGCGCGCTTCAATTGGCACCAACCGACCTGGCGTCGCTTACATGACGATCAGCAACACCGGCAATGAGGCCGTCACGCTGACGTCTATCCGCACCGATCTTGCGATGATGCCCGAGATCCATCAGACATCGACCAATGCAGAGGGCGTCAGTTCCATGGCACCAGCTGGCGAGCTGGAAATTGCGCCGGGTGGTTCCGTAGCGCTTGAGCCGGGCGGGCTCCACGCAATGCTCATGCGGCTGCAACGCCCTATGACCGAAGGCGAGAGCTTTACGCTGACTCTGATCTTTGCCGATGACACAGAAAAGACCGTCAACGTGCCGATATTTGGTATTGCTGCGCGAGGCCCTGGGAACTGATGCAGCGGCGACGCATTCTCACATTCGGGGCTGCTGGACTTGGTGTAATCGGCCTGACACTCTTTGCCGGATGGTGGCAAGTGGATGGGCCGGGAGCGGCTCAATCTGATCGCCTTCGTCCCCTTGCGTTGTCAGACATGAACTTTCGCATGGTTGATCACGAAGGGACCACCGTCACCCCGCAATCGCTCGTCGGACGTGCAACAATGGTGTTCTTCGGCTTTACCTACTGTACGGATGTTTGCCCGACGACTCTTTCGGATATTTCCCTCTGGCTGGATGATCTGGGCAATGATGCGGATGAATTGAACGTCGTGTTCATAACCGTAGACCCTGAAAGAGACACAGTCGAATCTATGGCCGACTATGTCAGCTACTTTCATCCGGCTGTCCGTGGGTGGGTCGGCGTTTCGGACCAAAACGCTCAGGCCGCAGACGATTTTCGCGCCACTTATGAAAAAGTTCCAATGGAAGATGGCGACTACACAATGAACCACACTGCAAGTGTATATCTGTTTAGCCCCACAGGCGAATTTGTCAGCACCATCGACTATCATGAGCAGAGAGAATTCGCTGTGCCCAAGATCCGTCGTGCTTTGAAAAGTGGAGCGGATAAAACATCATGAACGCACGGTTTCTAGCAACCTCGGCAATAGCGATCAGCAGCGTCTCAATTGCTTCGATCGTGTTCATTGCCTCGAACCGGTCTGAAGTGACGGCGCCTGCGCCCACGGTCTTTCCGGTGCCCAAGCTTCCTGCGGAAGCGCAGATCACATCGGCTCCGTTGCTGAACGTACCATCAGCAGAACTCGCTCCAAGCCCCGTTTCGTTTCGACCTGCTCAACCGGAACCCATTCAGGCAGAGGAACCTTTGCCACCTGTTGAACCGCCTTCACGGACATGGACGCGCGAACTTGCGTTGGGTGACACGCTCGACAGTTTGCTGTCTAAAGCCGGGATCAACGCAACCGATCGGGCCGAAATCGCACTTGCGCTTGGCGCTGAATATGATTTGCAGCGTTTGCGCCCGGGCCACTCGATAACAGTCGTTACAACCGCAGCGGATCAACCGCAGAGCGTGGAGCTTGCGGTGGAGGATGGTGTAAGAATCGAGGTGATACTCAGCGAAACGTTGTCCACGCGCGTGGTCTCGCCAGAACCCGACACCGTCATTCTGGCCCGCAAAACAGAGATCGAAACTTCGATTTCAAATGCGCTGAGTAGCGCAAAGATCCCGGTTCGTTTTGCGGTGGATCTGGCGCAGATGCTGAGCGGCACAGTGGATTTTCGGAGGGACCTGACAGGTGGTGAAGCTCTCCGTCTTCTCTGGCGCGAAAAGAGCATCGATGGCGAGAGAACAGGCCAGGCAGAACTCATTTTTGCGGCGCTGGAAGTTGATGACCAACTTTACGAAATAGCATGGCCAGACGCCGAAAATGGCCGCGCCACAATCTATGTCGATGGTGAGCTTCTTCGCGTCTTCTCGCAGCCAGTCGAGGGCGCGCGCCTGAGTTCAGTCTTTGGTCGGCGGAAGCACCCGGTCTACGGAAATGTTCGGATGCATACAGGTGTCGATTTTGCTGCCGCACGTGGTACTCCGGTGCATGCGACGGCCCCGGGCCGCGTGTCTTATATTGGTTGGCGCGGGGGGTATGGGCGTGTGGTCGAAATCGCTCATGGATCGGACACGGTCACGCGATACACGCATCTTAGCGCAACCGCCGATGGTCTGACCAAAGGTCAGCGCGTGGAGGCGGGCCAGGTGGTTGGTCGTGTCGGGTCGACCGGCACCGCGACCGGCCCAAATCTTCATTATGAAGTATTGGTCGACGGGCGCCCGACAGACCCGCTTTCTGACGATCGACTTGCTGCCGCTGCGAATGACAAGGTAGAAAACGAAGCAGCGCAAAAGCGATTAAGTAGTGCACGGGCACAGCTTGAGAAGCAGCTGGGCGATCTCACTGCCAAGAAACGCGAAGCTAACTCGTGAGAGTTCTTTCAGAACGCCTCCAGACGCGCGGCTATCAGTTTGACGATTTGAACGCCTGAAGTGAACTGCACCGCAAATGAACAAAATCAGAGGATGTAAGATGATGGCAATCGCGGGTGCCTTGGTTGGCGCCGTTTGGGGTGGGGTCCTGGCAAAGCGCCGGAATGGCAACAGCCTTGATATTCTTCAGTATGCTGCAGGATACGCCATCGTTTGTGGCCTGATTGCGTTCTTTCTGTCGATCGCAGTTGTGCGTCTGATTTCCTAGGCTGATCCGAATGGTGGTTGAAATTGAAAGCGCTGCTCAGGATTGTGCTTGGGTTGGTTCTTGCAGCCCTGTTCATCGCTACCGTCTGTTTCGGCACGGCTACATATCTCATGCTGGCTTCTCTTCCGGACTATGAGGAAGATTTTAGGTTAGAGGGTTTGAAAGATTCTGTGGACGTCCTGAGGGACTCTATGGCGATCCCACATATCTCGGCTTCATCCCCGTCCGATGCCTATTTCGCACTTGGTTTCGTTCATGCGCAGGATCGATTGGGTCAGATGTTAAGGGAACGGCGGTCCGCTTCGGGCAAAGTGCCGGTTCCGCGATATCGCGATATGGATCCAGTTTTGTCCGAAATGCTGATTGCCTATGCAGCTGGCGTCAATGCCTGGATCGGGGAGGTGTCAAAAGACCGGCGTGGCCGGGGGGCACCAGAACTGTTGTTGTTCGATGAAAAGACCATCATGGCCTGGCGGCCAGAGGATAGTCTCAGAATAACTCAACAGTTTCTAGACAATCTGCGGGAGACAGAGAGTGGCGGCGCGTCAATTCCAGGCGACAGACCGAAAACACCTGGATTGATCATGAACACGCCAAAAGCTCGGCTGGGAGCCTGGGCATTGACCAGTGAACGAACGGTTTCCAATTCCCCAATTCTCGCGGTCGAGGCTAGCGGGCCGCTTTCGCTCCCATCAACCTGGTACATGGCTGATCTTCAATTTCCCTCGGGGGCAGTAGCAGGGGTGACTTTGCCCGGCGTTCCGTTCGTTGTTCTGGGTCGTTCAAATGACGTTGCTTGGGCCTTGGACTCAAATGCCGGGCAACCTGAATTGCAAAACGGCACATCCGAATGGGTAGATAGCGATATCTTTTTGAAAACTCTTTACCGACTGACACAGGTAGTCACCGCAAAAGACGCCGTGAAGTTGATCTCTGAAATGCCTCTGTTCGGGTTGGAGACCGTCGTTATTGACAAAGAAGACGTCATGACCTGGCCGGGCATCTCCGATGAAGATGCAATCCTGCTTCGGCAGCAACGGCTCACAGAACTTGATGCGCGCCAACGCGTTTTTTCAGTTGATGGTGTTATGGCGCTACAACAAGATACCGTTAGTTCGGCAGCGCGTAGCTTGTTGCCTCTGATGGCGGCGGACTTGTGGCGTTCTGCACCCATGATCCCCGCAACCGACGACCCGGTCGATGGAATCCGACAGGATGCCTTGAACCGCTTGGCTGAATGGAACGGTGAAATGGATCGTTTTTCACCGGAGCCATTAATATTCTGGGCATGGGCGCGTGCTTTGCAACGCCGATTTCTACAGGATGAATTTCCTGCGACGCGTGATTTGTGGACAAATCCGAATCCATATTTTCTTGCCGCGGTTCTTTCAAATAGAGACGAGGCCGCGATGTTGTGTGATAATCGCACCTCAACTCGTGTCGAAACCTGCGACGAGTGGATCGTTCCCGCACTCGACGATGCGCTCGTCTGGATAACCGAGCGCTACGGTCCCGACCTTTCTTCGTGGAGCTGGGGAGCTGAACACATTGTGAATCTGGATTGGTCTGCGGTTAGCCCAGCCGGATTCCTCAATGGGTTGTTATCTGTGCGGGAACCGAAGTCCGGAGGACCTTATTCATTGCTCTCGTCTCAATTCGGGATGTCTGACGAAAAACCGTTTGCAACAAATATCGGCACGAATTTTCAGGCCGTCATGTCTGTTTCAGAAGACAAAGGCTTCTTTTTCCTGACACCATCCGGGCAGTCGGGACACCCGCTTTCGCGGTTCTACAAGAACTTGTTTTCTTCATGGATGCGCGGTGATTACAGGATGATGGCAATGGATCTGGCAGTAGCAGAGGGTGGGGCAGTGGGGCGATCCAAACTAACCCCCCTCATTCAGGATGAAGTTGACTGATTAAAGTGCGGCTCCGGGAAGCCAGATCAGTGTCAATGTGCCCTCATCTTCAGGATGAAATGCCATACAAGATCCAAGACTGATTGATACATCGGGCACCACGCCACAGTGATAGATTGTGAAAATCGGCTGTGGGATGCTGATTTCAGTGGGCATCCCACAGCACACGCGATCTTAGGTGCCGCGCGCCTGATTACTGCCCATGCGCCAATTCAGCATTTTCACCTGGCGTTCCAACGGTTTCTGTTCCTGTTGAGTGTATGTTACCCTCCGAGGCTTTCAGAAGCCGCAAGGCGTTAGCCACGACCAGCAAGGACACTCCGACATCTGCGGCGATTGCACCCCACATTGATGCCAATCCAAAACCGGTAAGGGTCACAAACAGTGCTTTGGTCGCAAGTGAGAAGCCGATGTTCTGACGGATGATCGACATGGTTCGACGTGAATGATCGATCAGCCAGGGTACTTTGCCGATGTCATCAGTCATCAGAGCAATGTCTGCAGTCTCAATAGCAGCATCAGATCCAACTGCACCCATCGCAACTGCATAATGTGCCCGAGCCATCGCAGGCGCGTCGTTGACGCCATCGCCGATCATCGCAACCATCTCGTGCTGTTCTGCCAGTTCCTCAATCGCAGCGACTTTGTCCTCCGGCAGAAGTTGGGCCCGGACTTCGTCGATGCCGACTTCGGCTGCTACCGCTCTCGCTGTTTGTTCGTTGTCACCAGTCAGCATGATGATTGACTTCACGCCCTGCGCATGAAGCTGGGCTACGATGCTTCGGGCTTCGGGTCGAATGCGGTCCCGCAGCTCAAGCAAACCGGTTAACCCGTTCTCATCCCCGACAACAACAAGTGTGCTTCCCGCGCTCTCGATTTGGTTGCGCAACTCGGCAGGGATGGACGCGCCAAAGCCTTTCTCGACAGCGAAGCGGTCAGAGCCAAGCCAGATATCTCCACGCTCGGTACGGCCTTCCAGACCACGACCGGGAACGGTTCGGATGTCTTCAGCCGCCGATATCGAAATGTCGGTCTGTTCTGCCTTGGTCAAAATGGCGCGGGCCAGCGGGTGTGAAGACCGAACCTCGAGGCTGGCAGCGCTCGCCAACAGCTCCTGCTCGGATGCGGCGCCCAGCGGATAGACATTGGCCACTTCAGGCTCACCCATGGTGATCGTGCCTGTCTTGTCCATGGCCAGTGCGGTGGTACGCCCGGGGGCCTCGATATATGCGCCGCCCTTAATCAGAACCCCAGCCCGGGCCGAAGCGGTCAAAGCCGCAACGATTGAAACCGGTGTGGAAATGACGAGCGCACAGGGGCAGGCGATAACCAGCAGAACAAGTGCATTGTAAAACCAGAAGCTCCACGATGCGCCAAATGCAAGCGGTGGGATCAGGGCGATAGCCACTGCGACGACCATAACGATGGGCGTATAGATCCGCGCAAATTTTGTAACCCACTGCTCAACCGGCGCACGGCGAGCATGAGCATCACCGACCATCCGGATGATCTTGGCAAGCACGGTATCGGACGCTGTTTTCGTCGCACGTATTTTGAGGGTGCCTTCACCATTGATTGTGCCGGCATAGACCTCATCACCCAGCTCTTTAGGAATCAGCGCGCTTTCACCTGTGATTGGAGCCTGGTCAACGGCACCAGCCCCTTCGATGACTTCCCCGTCAAGTGGAATGCGATCCCCACCCCGAACGATGAAGCTGTCACCGACAAAGACATCCGCCGCTGGGACCGTTGCCTCAGAACCGTCAGCACGAACCAGCCGAACCGTCGGGGGGGCCAGATCAAGCAGTGCGGATACCGCGTTCCGAGCACGTCCGACACTCCAGCTTTCCAGATAAAGAGAGAGCGAGAAGAAAAATGCTACAGTTGCCGCTTCAAAAAACTCACCCAGAGCGATGGCACCAGCGACAGCAACAACCATCAGAAGGTTCATATCCGGCGAAAGTCGACGCGCCGAAGACCAGGCCTTAGGGGCCACCAGCCAGACGCCAAACAAAATCGCGACTGCGAACAAAGCTGCCTCGGCTAAAGGCATCGGAACCTCACCATGTCCTGAGAACAGCCCGAGCGCACCGCCCATGCCGGTTTCGAAAATGTGCCAGCCAAAACCTGCTGCCCAAAACCCTCCGCTAAGAGTGGTGAACCGCCGCTGACGTGCAATATGCGCCGCCTGGTCCTGGGCGGCATTTCCGTCATCCCATGGTTTGGCGGTCATACCAGTACTCGCAACCAGCAGCATGACATCTTCGTCAGATAACTTGGAAGCACTTTCAAGAAGCGTCATCCGACCGTTGATCACATCAAATGCGAGATGCTCTTCACCACCTGCTTTCGGGCCGACGACACGGTTCAGGATCGCCACCTCTTCGGCGCAATCAAGGCCAGAGACCTGAAAGCTTCTACCACCTTCAGGAATTGGACCGGCGGGGGCGATGTCGCCACACCCGCCACTACCGCATGCGTGGTGACCATGTTTGTTTTCGTGGCCATGGTCGTGGCTATGGGTATCGGATGACATGATTGGACCTCAAGAATCTCTATGGTCCTTTGTAAATAGTTCCTACAGTAACTAGAGCTTCAATACCTTTTATATTTTTTTCATCCGGGTTCTTTGCCTGCGATATTGTTAGTTCATTTCGTCTTGCGGGCCGGCCGTGTGGATGCAATCTAATTGCAGATGACGCAAAAAATTTGGAATAGATCAATGCAGAAACGGATCGCAATTACCATCACGTTAGTCTCGATTACGGCTGGTTGCTCAGCCCAGTTCACTGGGGCCAAAAGCAAAGCACTTGAACCAGGCAACGTGCCAGATTCGGTCGTAGCGCTGGCAGGGCCGGCGCAGGATTTGACCACAGCGCGCCTCCTGCCCGAAGACAATTGCTTTTGGTATGAGCACAGCGGACCCGTCGAGACGACATTGGTACCATTGCGCGCGACGAATGGCGCTCCGATCTGCATTGCGCGCGACGCCTGATCGAAATGAGGGCAGCGACGTCCATGTACGCTGCCCAATATTCATGAGCGGGCTGTGACGCTATCTTCGGCAGAGTATAGGAAAGCGGTCGAGCCGGTTTTCACGTTTGGGTAGAGGTCATTGATATGAGCCATGATCATTCGCACACATCCAGAACTTGCGCGACCGCCGATGCTTCTTGGCTCAGGCGTGCCGTGAATTCTGAGATATGTGTCTCGGTCTCCAACGTATAGATAAAGGGCACGAGAGCCGAGAGCATTATTCGGCCCGGGCTCCATTCCATTCCGGAATTCCGCGTATTCGGGGTTGCGCTCGATCATTGAAGCGGTTGGTGTCCAGTGTGGCCATTCGACCTTTCGGCGGATAACATAGGTGCCGGGCTCGTAAAGGTTCCCGCGCGCGATCGCTACGCCATAGCGCATTGCGGTCCCGCCTTCTTCGATATGGTAGAGATAGCGCGCGACGGCATCCACATGGATGTCACCTGGAACCAAACCATCATTTGCCGCGACGCGTCTTGGTAAAAAACGGTCATGAACACCCCACGGATTTGAGGTCATTGGATCGTAACCAATTGGCGTGACCTGACTGTCCCAATAGGTCTTCTGCGATGCGGTTGGCCAGGTTTTGGCGATCAATGGACTGGCCGCAGACGCCGAGAACAGCGCTGTGGTGGATTGAATGAAATGGCGCCTTGTAAGCATAGGTCTCGTCCTGGTTCACAAGTTTAACGTATTTGGATCGCACCATCGCGAATTAATTCGAATCTTAAAGCCTCTAGCAGCTAGAGCTTCAAGAGGTTTCAGGTAACGCTTGGTTTACCCAGTTGATCACGTGACCGGTTGCGTGAATCCTGCTTCGGTCGAGTTTACATTGGAATAGGTCGCAAAGACAATTGACACAGGCGAAGCCGCCATTGTAGCGGTGATTTGTTTTCGGTTCCTGATGGCGGAAGCCAAAAGGATTAAAAGGGAATACGGTTCGGTGTTTTCAATGGCGCCAATTCCGTAACTGCCCCCGCAACTGTGAGCGGAGAGCGATGCCAAGACACCACTGGTTCGTAATGGAACCGGGAAGGTTGGCGGAGCGAGCACCCGTGAGTCAGGAGACCTGCCGTAAAGCGCCGGGCTATGCCCAGACTGAACCTGTCGGCCTTACGGTCGATTCAACCTGACAAGCCGCCGGGTGAGGCGGTAGGGAGAAAGAACATGCATATCGAACCGGGCATCGTGAATGGTGCCAAAATCGCGCTTTCCTATGTTACCGCCGCAGGTGCGGCTACTTACGCAGCGAAAGAAACGTTTTCCACATTGCGTGCGAATGGACCTGCATCTTTTGTTATGCGCTCGGTGCTCGCCACCGTTGGGGTTTTCCTTTTCTTCGAAGTCCTGCCGCATTTCCCGGTTGGTGTCTCTGAAGTCCACTTCATCCTGGGGTCGACGCTGTTTCTGCTTCTCGGTGCTGCACCCGCGGCTTTTGGATTGGCAGCTGGTCTCCTGATTCAGGGTGTGTTTTTTGCCCCGTTCGATCTTCCGCAGTACTTCATCAACCTGACCACTCTGCTGGTGCCGCTATTTGCGCTACAGGCACTGGCCAGCCGCATCATCGCACCCGGCACAGCATATGTTGACCTCAAATATGGCCAAGCTCTTGCCCTAAGTGCGACGTATCAGGGAGGAGTAGTCGCATGGGTTGGGTTCTGGGCCTTCTACGGCCAGGGTTTCGGCGCAGAAACCATGGCGTCGGTTCTGTCCTTTGGCGGCGCTTATATGCTGGTAATCGTCATTGAGCCGATTGCTGATCTGGCAGTGCTTGCGGCAGCCAAGGCAATGCGCGGTTTGAACAGTACAGGTCTGGTGACTCCGCGTTTGTACAACGCTGCGAAAGCTTGACCAAAGTTTGAAGCGGTGTCCTAAACTTGGGTTGCCGCGAAACAACCAGTAGTCGCAGGACCAAAATTTTATTGTGGCGCGTCTCTAAGGCGCGCCACATTGTCTTTAGCCGCTAGAAACCTGTACCCAACGATCAGGGTGATTTGGGTCCTGTATTCGTAGGAAAAGATACCTCGTTTCCTTCCACGATTTGATCCTGTTGGTGACATTGTCCAGAATCAAATCGCCTTCACTCGAGCGATAAACTAAAACTGCATGGCCACTGCGATTGGTGTCTAAGACAGTTGCAATAAGTAGCTTCGTAGGATCCAAGCCGTTCTGCATTAGTTCAAACTTCTTTTGCAAAGCGAAATCTTCGCAATCCCCTGACCCCTGCATTGGTAGCGTCCAGTATTCCTTTGTCCCGTATTGGTTTTGATCCGAAACGGCGCGGATCCTCCGATTGACGCGCAAGTTAATCGCTTTAACGATCTGTTTCTCCTGCGCTTCTGGCAGACCAGAAGTACGAGTATTCGCGCACGCCCACGAATAATCTTTGCAGAGTGATTTGGCGCCCGATGGCGCCTGAACCTCTCTATCTAGTTTGATCCAGGGAAGCTCAGAAGCTTGCAATGAAGCGGCGGAGACAAGGTAGCTGCATATGATACAGGCCAACGATAGATAAACTGGTAACCGTTCCGAAAGTTTTTTCTGAGCGGAAGTAGGTTTTGTCATATCTGCTTTCCCCATACTCGTTTCTCCTGGGTATCTGAAGCTACCGAGCCAAGAGAACTCTATTTCAATCTTTTATGTTCATCGACGCATTACAACAGCTTATACAATTTAAAATGCAGAGCAGCAAAGTTCTCGAGCGCGCAGTTATTAGTCGTGATTATGTGGGTGAGCTTAATTGAGATTCTTGCAGCGGCATAGAAGAAAGCCGGCTAGTAGTCCTGGGTTAGAAACGCTTGAGGTTTGTGGCGGATTTGGATGACGCGTCAAGCTGAACATCTTTGTGCAATGAAATGGGTATCAACCGTTCGCCGGGGCGCACCCTAACAGTGTATCTGCGATTATATGTTTCATGCGGCCAGATGTAACTGGCAATTGCAGATTTCCCCTGACCAAGGTGTGCAGGTTTTGATTGGAAATTCTAAAACAATGACTTCGTCGCTACACTCAGTCCTCTGTTAACGCGCACAGCGACGGGAGCGATGAGTTGGGCAGGTTCAGTGGCCTACGAGACATATTGCGTCAGGTTTCTATGATGCGTGCAAGTTTCGTACGATCGACTTTGGAGGCATGACGCTTGTCCATAGGGATGTGCTTAATCGAAATCACATTTGGAACGTCAAAACCAAGCGCAGATTTAGTCCAATCGTCGATGTGATCCGCGGAACCTTGGACGCAAAGTGTGGGGCCTGCTTTGGTATTGATGAGCGCGCATCGATCTACGCCTGGCCATCGCTGTGCCGCGACTTCGATAGCAAAGGGGAAGAGCGTACCTGAAAAGACTTCAATTTCGGACCCGACGTGCCCCCATAACCATAAACGCCCGTCATCATCCAGCGTGCCAGCGTCACCGGTCCGATGCCATATGACACCACCTTCTGCGATTTTGTTGTTCTTTGAGTGGGTCGGGTCCAAATACCCGTCATTCACATGTGCGCCGGCGACCTGAATTTCATTGTCGCGGATGCGGAGCGTGATTTCGGGCACCGGGTATCCCACAAGTAGACCCCTTCCAACAGCCATGTCGTGGTGATCCTTCACCGTGATATCCGCGGCGTCAAGATGGGCAATCGGTTCAGCCTCAGTCGACCCGTAGACGCACACAACCGACAGACTGTGCCGGGTTCTCAACGCCTCGACAAGACTCGGAAACACCGGACCGCCGCCGGTGAACACCGTGTGCAACGGACCGGTATCGTCGGATTGAACCAGTTTTTCACATAGCGATGGTGGGATGAGGGCCCGGGTGATCTGTTGCGTTTGGAGCCAGCTTTCCAACTGCACAGTCGACAGGCGGTCCGGCTTGCTGAACCTCCAGTTGGGCAGAACACTTGTGCGCCCGGCCGCCAGATTGATCAGGGTGAACACCGGAAAGGCCACCAGATCGCGCTCGGCCTTGCGGCTGTCGAGGAGGGGTGCGATGGCATCGTGCTGCGCCATCAGAAACGCATGTGAGCGCGGAATGGCCTTGGGCAGGCCAGTTGTACCAGAGGTAAAGGAAATAAGGGCGATATCGTCCGGTTGTACCTTTTGCGCCACCGGGTTACTGCGGCTTTTACCAGGCGTCAGCAGGGGCAGGGCCCAGAGATCCGGAACCAGAAACTTCAGCAAAGAATACGCACCCGCTGCACAGAACGCTTTTGGCTTCGTTGTTCGGGCGGCGTGGCGCAGACCGGCCAGCCCCAAGGCTGGCTCTGGTAAGACAACGGTTGCGCCAAGGGTCCAAAGCGCAGCCAGACTCGCATATAGGTCCGCGTTGACAGGCATGGCCAACAACACGCGATCACCTGACTGGATACCCTTGTCCTGCCACCGACCTGCCAAGTGCTGAACGCGCGTGCGCAGGGTTTGAAAGGTGATCTCGCGGCCCTTGCCGTCCACTATGGCTGTCCGGTCAGGAACCCGTTTAACCGCCGCGGCGAATTGGGACAGCAGGTCAGCCATTCAGTTTCCGTCCAAGCAAAGTATAGCGCCGGAATATTGTCGCACCTTCCGCTGCACTGCGCTCGGCGGAGGTGTTGTCATCATGGATCAGCGCATGAATGGCGGTTTCGTACCCCATCCTGAGCGCCGCCTTGTGAAACCGGTGGGCTAGATGCCGTCCGGCGCCCGGTTCGAGACTTGCATAGGTCTTGAGGATTGCGGATGCCGGATTGGGGCCTTCGGCATAATTGGGAATGCCAAACAGAAACCCGGCCAATGTGCCGTCATGGCGGCGCGTAAAAAGGATCAGTTCGCGCTTCATCATCGGCACAACTGGCATATACATGGCCAGAAAATCTGCCTCGGCAATCGGCTTGTAGAACGCGTTGTTTGAGAACGCACGGGTTGAAAGTTTAAAGACCTGACGAAACAGTGCCTCGGGGTTTGTTCCATCCCATTCTTCCACGACAAAACTATCGGTTTCTGGCGGTGCTGATCCAGCGGCGGTCCGCAGCGACACCCGAGCCGAGAAATAGCGGCTGATCTCCGTGAATCCTGCGGATCGGAACACCTCAAGCTCATGCGGTTTGTTGGTAGGCTCCATCAGGAACGGAGCGGACCCGTCGCTGTCCGAGACGAACCGGTAACTGTTCCAGGTATCGCCTGACATCGGCCCGATGATGCGATCCAGGCCTGCGTCTTGCACCCTCTCGATCCCTTTGCGCAGGATTTCGGCACCGGCTTCGGAGGTTTTGCAGGAAAAATCGCCGAAGGTCGCGGCGCGCGCGCCTTCCCAGTTCGGACCGTTCAGATAAACGGTCAGCTTTGCATCCGCCGTTCTGATGATCTCTTTGGTCATGAAAAAACTCCGGCAAAGAACCCAGCACTTAGCGATCCAGCAACGATCCAAACGTAGTAAAGCAACGGCGGCGCGAGGGCCAATAGCGTCAGCCTGAGCACCCTATCTTTTTCGAACCAATGTGGTCGGAGCAACGGCGCAGCGACTGAACAAGCTAATGAGAACAGGACCAGTACCGTCAGCGGCTCGGCCCAGTTCGACTGTTCAGAATTCTGGGAAACAGCCCATGTCCGAATAAGAAACAGGACAGCCGCAGCAAGTGGTATCACAATAGGAATGGGACGCAGCGCCACAGCAGCGAGGCCCATAGCCAGCCCCATCGCGCTGAGCCCAAAGAAGGAAACCGCATCCCATCCCGTTGCATTTCCAGCCGCAAGCCAACCGAACCCCAAAAGCCCCAAGGCGGCTATGATATCCAGATCGGGGTACTTACTGTCACAAGGAGAAGCGGTACGCGCCCAGCCATGTGCGGCAAGAACCATGATCGGCAGTACTGTGTTCTGCAGCTTTGCGGCGGCCAGCAGCAAAAAAACCGCGACAACATAGACACGGGTCGCATGTTTGGTCAGGCCCAGTTTGGTTCCCACTACGCCGAAACTGGCAAGGGCGGCAAAGAACATGGCGGCCAACAGGGCGAGCTCTGCCAAAGAGCTGAAATAGTGGCCGTTTAGGAAAATCAACAAGCCAAGCGGCAGGAACAGGTTGTCAAACCCGCGCCAGCTTTGTGCCTCGACCAATGTGCCAAAAGCCGCAACCATAAGGCACAACATCATGATGTTAGATGGCGGGAGTTTCGATAAGAACAAGAAGCAGATGATCGCAACCAATAGCGTTACGACAAAAAACACCACGGACCCTTCTAAGCTCTTGTCGCCATCTTCTACCACGTAGCGTTTGGTTCCATACGTAGTCCCGGCAAGCGCAGCGGCTGCATCCGCCAGTGTTAGAACGGCGATTGGCAGGATGTAGAACAGCGTGTTTTCCCCGGCTAGCAGAAAGCATAGCCCAACTGCCAGGGCGAGCAGAAAGTCGCCGTAGGACGTACGATCCACACCATGCAAAGTTGCACCCAGACCCGACGAAAAACGAGGCAGGCGCAGCACCAGCATCACCAGGATTGTGGCCGCAATCAGCATGTAAACCGGCCAGCGATCGGGAAACAACCAGGGCAGCAGCAACGCAAAGAGGCCGGTGCTGACATGCATAAGCTTGCGCTGCACTTCGGGTTTCAGGCCCGCTGTATTAGCCAGATTGCGTATAATCATCATTACGCCGACCAGAGCCAGCACCGACCCCGCCGCCAGCAGAATCTGCCCAATAACAGTCACGGTTGAAACTCTTCGACGACGAAATCCGAATAGAAGAATGCCATGTCGCGGGCCTTCTGCTGTGTTTCGATGTCGGTCAGGGTTTCAATCTTGTTTCTGAATTCCGGCGGAACCCTCCGGGGTGCCATCATGTTCCAATAGACTAGTCGGGCATTTGGCTCTGCAGCGGTCAGGATCGACCCGTAAACCTGATGGAAGGTCTCGGGCGACATGTACTCGAAGATGTCGGACAGGTTGAATCCTCTGGCTTTTTCGTCGGTCGACACAAAAGCCTCAAGCGATCCAAGGCGGATGTCGAGACGATCCAACCGGGATCGGATTGTCTCATAATGCTCGGAACGCCACGCCATCGGCAGCGCGTCGCCATGATCGCCTTTGAGAATCCAGTGCAGATAGGGATTTTGCGAGGGATCGGTGGTGACTCCCGCATGACGGATGCGGCGGGCGACATGTTGGGCCGGGCTACCCTCTACATGGTCGAAAAACGCACTGTCCCGGCCCATGCGGCCCATGACAAGGCGAGAGAAGAAGATGTTCAGCAAAAGACGCCATCGCACCGTGTTGAACCGCGTGTCGAAGAATGTCAGTCGCTCTGCGGGCGAGCGGGGAACAAACACTGCGTCGATGGTTCGGCGTGAATGCACAAGAGGCAGTAGCCAAGTTCGAAAGATGCGAAAATAGCGCTCGAACTTGCCGACGCCACCGATGCCGTGTTTTTCGACTTCCGTGATCAGAGTCCGCCAGAAAGCGCGCGTTTCGGCATCTGTGGCTTCCAAAACCTGGTTCAGCAATGCGCCCCGTCGGGTACTTCGCCGCGAGCCGGTGAGTTCAATGAATTCGGGATGGGTCAGCACCTTATAGGCCGCGATCCTGAGCTTAAGGCAGGCCAGCTGGGCCGGTGAAAGATCCAGAACGACAATGCGCGCGGGATCGAGTGTCAGCATTGCCAGCGCATTATCCCCGGCAGAGCAGATGGAGACTAATGTCTTGTTCGCACAATCGCCCAGGGCGGAGGTGAGAACATCCGCGTCTTCCCACAGTTGGGCATAGCGGATATGGTCGAAATCCGCCTTTTTCTCAATCTCACTGCTACCCATCGCAGCGTTCCACCGCACCGCTTGCCCCGTCGACCCGGATCATCTCGCCATCTTCGATCCAGTTTGTGGCGCCTTTCAGGCCAACCACGCAAGGGATACCCAGTTCGCGCGCGACAATCGCAGAATGTGACAACAGAGACCCCCGTTCGACGACGATGGCGGATGCGTTCGAGAATACGGCGATCCAGCCCGGATCGGTGTGGCGCGCCACGAGTATATCTCCGGGGTTTAAGGCCTCGGTGCGCGGGTCGCGGATCACGCGCGCGCGCGCCTTGATCTGACCTGCAGAACAACCTGTGCCGTGCTTCATCCGTGCAGTGTCCGCCTCCGCTTCTGCGTTCTCGGACCAAACCGGGGCGATGGCGGGGCCACGGATTTCGATGCGTTCCGGCGGATCTGGGCGTCGGGACGAGGCTTCGTCTTCCAGTTTGCGCTGCGCAACGATGCCTTTCAGATCAGGTGACAGGCTATAACCTTCGACTGCTCCGAGAACTTCATGTGTTGTCAGGAAGAATACATCCTTTGGCGATGAAAGCAGGTCACGCGCAGCGAATTCGCGGCCGATGCCCAGAAACACGCGCCGCGCATAACCAAATATGCGCGTGCGTTCAAAGCGCAGGTTTTCACGGTCGCGCACCCGCGCCTTGGTCCAGCCTAAAATCCATTTGGCGAAGTACCTTTTGAGTGGGTTTGACGGAAACAGAGCCTTCCAGTCCGGTTCATCGCCGTCCTGACGCCCGGCAGGTGGACGTTCAGCGCTGGCTGCAATGGCCAGCAACAGACTGGACGGGTCATCGCGTAACGGAACGCTTTCCAGCTTGAGCTCTTCCGTACACCGGTCGCCGAACTTTTCAAGATACGCATCAACCTCGGCTTCGATTTGCCGGTGTCCTGACAAAACCGACAGATGTGCATTGGCCTTCAAAGGAGCGGCAAGCCCTGCCTGCCGAACCAACTCTCCCATCCGGGCGATGCGTTGCGCGGGTTCCGCCGAAACGATATCACCTTGCCCGATCATGAGGTCGTTGTGCAGGGTCAACCCGGCCTCGCCCAGCCACTTTTGCAGCAGGTTGCGCGAGCCGCCAAAGGCAATCATGCACAGGAAATCGTTGATCAGCGGGGCATCCCACCGATCCAGCAGAGTGCTTTCAATGCGCCGGTATTCCGCAGCCAGTTGGGTCGCGTTAGAGGCATCCACGTTCAGCCCCGTCTGTAATATGTCGTTCAGCCTGCGGTAAAAATCACGCCGGGTCTGCGGTAGGCGGATGGCCTGCCAGATCAGGCCGCCCGCAACCTTGGCCAGTTTCGCGTACTCCACGAACTTGCGCCAGCCGGTGGTGGGGGGTGGGGCAAGAGCATCCGTGACCTCACGCGGCATCGGTTCAGAAACGCCCATCATCGTTTCCATATAGTCGCGGTTCAGTGAAAACCCGGGCAACAGTGCCAGCGCGCGATACCAGTTGATCAGATTGTAATAGGCGCGCCCGTCCACCCGCCCCAGTAAATTGTCAAACACAGTGGGGTTCAGCGCGACCGTGTGCCGGGACACGCCCAGCAGCCTAACGAAAGCTCGATATACCTGAGAATACACGTGCAGGGCAAAGGAATAAGTCAGCGGACTGACGATGCCCGGATAGCTTTCGACGATATTGGAATTGTCGAAAATGGTAAGCGTCTGATCTTCGAGCGGGGCAGGGCGCAGGGCCGTGGTGATCGGGCGGGCCTGCAGAATATGCAGCCCTTGCGCATCAATGGCCCATTCGATGTCCTGAGGAGAACCGAATAACGCCTCGGCCTTTCGGGCGAGGGCCGCGATGGATCGCGCCTCCGTGACGGTCAAATGTGCAGGGGCGTCAGGAGCGCTTTCCGGTACGCCATCTGCATCGATGACCCAGTCTTCCCCGTCCGCTTCCCCTGACACAAGCTGCTCTGCAAGCCCGTCAATCGCTGAGATCACGACCACATCGCGCCGGCCACTGACCGGATCGGCGGAAAAGGCTACCCCGGCCGCTTTGGCATCGATCATGCGTTGCACGATGATCGCGGGGGCCTCGGCCTCGCCGCCGGATTTGACCGCGCGGTAGGTTTCGACCGTTGATGAGAAACCGGATTGCCAAACCTGCTTGGCCGCCGCGACCACACTCTTGCCGGGAGCATTCAGGACCGTTGCGAACTGTCCTGCATGGCTGTGGTCCACGCCATCTTCGGACTGGCCAGAACTGCGTACCGCGTAAGGCCCGGACCCGAGTGTTTCAAGCGCGGTGGACACAGCCAGTCGCAGGCCTTTTTGCGCGATCGGGCCCGATTGCCCCATACGAAACGCGTCATTTGTGATGACAAAGAATGCGGGCGGGGAAAACCCGTGCTGTGTCAGATGCGACAGGGCTGCCGCTTTGCCTCCAACCACAGAGATGTCGTTGGCATCCATTTGGTCGACGATGAAAGTCATGCTACGGCTCCGATCAGGTAGGGTAGGAAACCAGCCGTGGCATAGCAGAAAAATACCCACAGACCGGAAACAGTGTCCATCCTGTTTTGTGCTTTCACAGTGGGTGTCTGACTGTAGTGGAATGCAGCAACCCCGCAGGAGACCAGCGCCAGCGCGCCGATCAGGGCGCTTGGCCAGCCAACTCCGGTGGCGCGTCCTGTGCCGACGAGAAGCGCGTAGGATAGCAGAACGCAGCCGATCCAGATAAGTCCTGCTAGGCGCGGACCCCATAGGGAGGAATAGGTGTCGACCCCTTCAATCTCGTTTTCGGGCGCCCACAATTTCCGCCCGATCTCAAGGACGCAGCCATTCACAAAGGACAACGCCAGGAACAGCCATAGTGAGGGTGCCGCGCCGCCTGCCGGCAGCCATTCGAGGCCAGTCAGCAATAGATCGATCAAGGGCATGATTGCCATGTGGCTTAGCAGGTACAGAACCGGCCGGGCCTTCAGCCAGGCCGGGACACCGAATTCAACTGTCATCGCAGCGAGCCAGATCCAAACCGCGCCCAACAGCCACAAAACCGACGGGTGCCAGAACCAGGAAGCCGCAAGTGCAAGTGGAATGGTCAATAAGCCCAAGCTCAAAACTTCGCCTGGTGAGACCAATCCGCGTGGGATTGGCCTGTTGGGTCGGTAACGTCGGTCATCCTCGGCGTCCTTGAACTCGTCACAGACCCGCATCTGGAAGAACAGCGCCATGGCCAGCACAAAACCGGCGGCAAAGGCAGGCCACTCGGGCAAAGGGCGGTCTGCCAGACGGGCAGACACACAAATGCTGGCCGAGGAAAACACCAGCAGCAGGGGGACGGTTTTCTTAAGCGGAAAGCGCTCGGATTGGTAAATCCAAATTCGTCTCTGAAAGCTCATCTGTGGCGGGCCAGACTCTCATGGGCGCGGGTGAAATGACCGGCAGCAATCGCGGCGACTATGGAGATTTCGCCGCATAAGCACGTGGCCGCAGCAACTTCGGCTAAAGCCGTGCCACACCCGCTGCCCCGTAGACCGAGTATGTTCAGCGCTGCTGCCTGGCTTGGCAAACCGGTTCCGCCGCCGACCGAGCCGACAAGGATATTCGGAAGCGTGACCGAGCAGAATAGATCGCCGCCCCTAGGTTCCATACGCGTGACGCCCATTGCACTTTCGGCAACGCAGGCCGCGTCCTGTCCGGTTGCGATATAGAACGCAGCCAGCCCGTTGGCATAATGCGCCTGTGCGCCAAACTGGCCAGACAAATGTGCGCCCAGATTGGCGATACGGCCATAGTCCAGCATCGCCTCGACCGTCGTTCCCAGTGTCTTTTCGACAATCTCAGCCGGAAGCGTAACCGAGGCGCTGACTTTCCGCCCGCGCCCCGTCACCAACCCCAGCGCCGAGGCCTTCTTGTCGCCCGAGAAATTACCTTCGACATACCAGTTCTCAATCGCAACAGGACAGCTATCCGCGATTGCGTGGCAAAGGGCGTCGGTGGCGATGGTCACCATGTTCTGACCTGCAGCATCACCAGTGGTATAGCGGCAAATCAGGAAAACGACGTTGGTGTCAATGAATGGCTCCAGCGATACAAGCTTGCCATGACGGGTCGTCGCTTCGGCCGCAGATTTGAGCCTGTCAACATTGGTCACCACCCAATCCACAAATTGCCCCGCTCTTAGCAGGCTATCGAACACAAAGGCCGGGGTCCGCAGCACGCCTTCGTATAAAACAGCGGTACTGATACCGCCCGACCGAGTGGCGGCGTAGGCGCCCCGGGCATAA
This sequence comes from Ruegeria sp. C9, assembly GCF_056537585.1. Classification (NCBI taxonomy): domain Bacteria; kingdom Pseudomonadati; phylum Pseudomonadota; class Alphaproteobacteria; order Rhodobacterales; family Roseobacteraceae; genus Ruegeria; species Ruegeria sp. C9. Next base: position 160,032 of record NZ_JBQFRU010000006.1, on the reverse strand, counting down.
GATGCGACCAGCGCTGCCTCGGTTGTTGCGAGGGGGACATGAAAGTCGCCGTTGGCGTTCATTCCGTTCAGGCGTAAGGGGCCAATAACCCCGACTGGAAGCTTAACCGTCCCGATGAAATTCTCGATATTGGCGCCATAGGTTTCGGCATCTTCGATAGCCGCCAAATCTGCAATTTGTGCCTGATCCTTGTCGCTGGCCGTTGGTTTCAACTTTTCCCAGAATCGTGCGACCATCTCCTTGGTCGGCTTGCGAGATGGGCGTAAGGTTGAAAACTCAGCATCGCTTGGCGCCATCTGCTGAGGTATCTGGTCAGCATCAAATCGTGCTTTTATGCGTTGAAGCATTTCCCGGACATGAAACGGAATTACCAATGGCGCGCTCCAATAGATTTTCTGTGCAACGCTGTTGCAATCAAAAACCGCTGCGAGGCAAGTTATCAGTCGTTTGATCGAAATCCAGTCAAATGTTCATCGATCAAGTGTTTGATCCTAAAGGGTCTCGCATTTGTCGCAGTTGAAATTACCGGTAGGCCTGAGGACGATGATCTTGGCACGACACGCATCGCCAATGCGGGCCCCCAACTCACGCGGGGCCGGCACGTTTAGTGAACATCTCAGTCGCAGCAAAAAGGACGCGGAAAACCTACATTCGCAGCAATTTTAAATAATGTATTTCAATCCTGATAGGGGCCGGATTTGTCAAAAACGAAACAATTCAAAGAATTATCGGAAGCTCAAGCGTAACGCTCGCTCCTCTTTCGACCTGGTTGATTAAGACTGATCCGTCGTGGCGCTGCGCCACCGCAGAGACGATTGACAAACCCAGACCACTGCCTTCGGAATATTCCAACTGGGAGAACCGACTAAATGCAGCTTCGCTTTGGTCGGGCGAAAGGCCAGCGCCGTCATCAGCGACAGTAAGCCTAACGTTTCCGCCGTCAGAACGCAGCACGACTGAAATGCGGCTCAGTTTAGCGCCACCGTGCTTAACAGCATTGTCTAACAGGTTCTTTAGAGCTTCAGTTAGAAACACCTGATCACCTGATACTGTGACCGCCGTCTCTGGCATCGTGACATCAAACTCGATGCCTTTTGCAAGAATGTGAACTCCCATTTCTGCGCAGGCTTCTTCGACAACCGAGCGGAAATCAATTTCAACCATTTGATCTTGGTGCGTCGGTTGCCTGAGCCGTTCAAGTGATAGCAGTTGTTCAGCGACTGTTGCTGAGTTCTTTGCCGCTGCAACAAGCTCGATGATGCGCTTATCTCGGTCTTTATCGGTTTTCGCATCTCGAAGCGCTTCGGCCATCGACTGAACGGCGGCCGCCGGGTTCCGTAGCTGATGTGCGGCTTCGGATATGAACACCTGATGGGCATTGATACTTTTTTCCACCTGTCCAAAGAGTCGGTTCAAGGTTTTGACGACACCTTGAACTTCGGCCGGTACAGGGCGTTTTATCTCACTCAGGTCATCTGGGGAGCGCAGGTCGATTGCGTCCTGTAAATCCAGGAGGGGCCGCAGGCCGCGAGCAACTCCGAACCATACCACAAATGCCAGAGTGGCAAGTAGGATTCCCATGAGAATTCCTGCGCGGATTGACAGCTCATTTGCAAACGCGTTGCGATCCGCCATACGTTGCCAAACTGTGACCGTCGCATCTCCTATCAAATTTTCTATGGTCACACGTTCTGTCAGCTTAAGAACTCGCACCGGCTCGTCGCGATAGAGTGCTTCGAAAAACTGCGGCCTGTTCGCCTCTTGTGTAGACGGGTTCGCGGGTGCCGGAGGGTATGCATAGCCAGTCACGTAGATGCCACCCGGGCCCGTAACATGATAAAAGATCTCTCCGCCCGACGCGTCGCGGATCAAGCTGCGCGTGGTGGGCGAAAGTGCGTCACCTCCTGAAATCGCGACATCTCGTGAAATTGCAAGACCGGCAGATAGCAGGCTGTCGTCAAACAGCTCCTGAGCCGTTTCCTGGGCAATCATAAAGCGCCAAAGCCCAAGAAGGATCGCAAGCAACACCAAGGGTGTCAGGATAAGAATGAAGAGTCGTAGCCTGAGGGAGCCGTGCCTGATCACTTCTGCACCTCAAGAAGGTACCCCAGACCGCGCGCTGTCTTGATCTTAATGCCGAGATTCTGAAGGCGTTTTCGTAACCGCGACACATGAGGTTCAACAGCTGAGTCATCGACATCGGCCCCAACGCCATAGACATAATCTGTGAGTTGGCTTTTAGGAACAATTCTGCCCCGACGCTCCAACAGGCATTCAAGCACCGCTATTTCCCGCCGTGGTATATCAATGACTTCGCCCTGAACACTAACCTGACGCGATGCGCGGTCGAATTCGAGGCTACCGATGCTCTCCCGCGCTCCGTAGTCAAGCTCTTTGCGCCGAGAAAGTGCTCGGACGCGTGCTTCTAACTCGTCCATTTCGAAGGGTTTGACCAGATAGTCATCTGCGCCCATATCCAAACCGGTCACCCGGTCGCTTGTTTCGGTGCGCGCTGTTAGCAGGATCACGGGCGCACTGTCACCACGTTCGCGAAGCGACCTCAGGATGTCCAACCCTGACCGGCCGGGTAGGTTGATATCCAAAACGATCAAATCCGCGCCTTCTTGTTGAAGGTAAAGGTCAGCCGCATCTCCGTCAGTCAGTATATCTGCCGCATGACCTCGGTCACGAAGGCGATAAGCAATGGCATTGGCGAGTGGCTCATTGTCCTCGACTATGACGATCCGCATTAGGTCTCCTGCAAGTTTCGCGCAAGGTTGGCGCTCCATGATTGCCAGATGGGAGGGGGAATCAACCCCACAGTTCTATTTGCGATCACGGTAGCGCCGGGGGCGATGACGTGATTGTCTGGTCAACAGGGAGGAACCAATGACCATTTCCAACTTCACCCGTCGCGCCGTCGTGGGGCTGATCGCCGCCGCCGGTATCGCTGCACCTGCCGCTGCCGAGGTTGATTTCTCGGGCAAGACCATCGAATGGGTCATCCCGTTCTCGGAAACGGGTGGTTCGGCGAAATGGGCCAACTTCTTTGCGCCGCTTCTGTCCGAAGCTCTTCCGGGTCAACCGACCGTGGTCGTGAAATTCATGCCGGGTGCTGGTTCGACCAAAGGCGCAAACTGGTTCCAGGAACAAAGCCACGATGATGGAACCTTGTTGTTCGGCACTTCCGGTTCAACTCAATTCCCTTATCTGCTGAGCGATCCGCGCGTGCGTTATGAATACAACGACTGGATCCCGGTTATGGCGTCCGGGACGGGTGGTGTCGCCTATCTGAACGCAGAAGATGGTGCCAAGTTTGATGGCTCCGCAAATGCGTTGAAAGACACGAACTTCATCTACGGCTCGCAGGGCGCAACGCGTCTGGATCTCGTGCCGCTGTTGGCATGGCAAATGCTGGGTATGAACGTTGAGCCAGTCTTTGGCATCAAAGGCCGTGGCGATGGTCGTCTGATGTTCGAACGTGGCGAAGCTAACATCGACTATCAGACCTCATCCGGCTATTTGGGTGGATCCGCCCCGCTGGTTGAGGCCGGTCAGGCTGTGCCGATGATGACCTGGGGGGCGCTGGATGCCGATGGAAACATCGTCCGCGACCCGACCTTCCCTGATATTCCAACTTTCAAAGAGGTTTGCGAGGCAACGGATGGTTGTGAAACCAGTGGCGAGGCGTGGGACGCTTGGAAAGCGTTCTTTGTCGCAGGTTTCCCGGTTCAGAAGTTGGCTTTTCTGCCTGGTGATACACCACAGGAAGTGGTCGACGCCTACACCGCAGCGTTTCAGGCTGTGACCGAGCGCGGCGACTTTGCTGATATTTCGTCCAAACGCGTCGGTAAGTACCCGGTATTTGTGGGCGACGGTTCCAAGGCGGCGCTGCAAACCGCGACAAACGTCGACGACAATGCCAAAGGCTACGTTCTGAACTGGCTCAAAGAAGCCTACGGTGTCGAGCTGAACTAAGCCCACACACCACAGCGCGCACCCCAATGTCGGGTGCGCGCTTTTTTAAACACAAGACAGTATATGAAAGGCGGCCGCTATGGAGGTTTTCGCCACCGCTCTTCCTGCGCTCAATGATGCGTGGGGTTTGATCCTGCAACCTATCGTACTGGGGTATCTTGTTCTCGGTGTCGTTATGGGACTGGCCGTAGGTGTTTTCCCGGGACTTGGCGGTATTGCCGGTTTGTCCCTGTTGCTGCCTTTCATGTTCGGGATGGACCCAATCCTTGGTTTGGCGCTGATGATCGGGATGGTCGCCGTTGTTCCGACCTCTGACACCTTTGCTTCTGTTCTTATGGGGATCCCCGGCAGTTCCGCCTCTCAGGCAACTGTCCTGGACGGCTTCCCAATGGCGAAGAAGGGTGAGGCTGCGCGGGCGCTATCTGCCGCGTTCGCTTCATCGCTGTTTGGCGGTTTGGTCGGCGCAACCTTCCTAACAATGTTCATTCTGGTCGCGCGGCCCATCGTTCTGGCGTTTGGTCTACCAGAGATGTTGATGATCACCATCCTCGGCCTTTCCATGGTTGCCATTCTGGCTGGGCGCATCCCCTTAAAGGGCGTCGCAGCTGCTGGGCTTGGGTTGATGGTTGGCACAATTGGTGAGGCGGACGCTGGCGGTTCGCTCCGTATGGCAACCTATGACATTCCGTATCTGACAGATGGTTTGAAGCTGGTCATCGTTGGATTGGGCATCTTTGCCGTTCCCGAAATCGTCTCGCTGCTGCGGCAGGATCGATCGATTGCCAAAGGGGCTTCGCTGGGGGCGGGTTGGCTGGACGGCGTCAAAGACTGGGCCGCGAATATCTGGCTGTCTGTTCGCTGCTCGATCATCGGGGTGGTCGTTGGCGTCATTCCCGGCCTAGGCGGTTCGGTCGTCGACTGGATCGCTTACGGCCATTCGGTTCAATCGACCAAAGATAAAAGCAACTTCGGCAAGGGCGAAGTGCGTGGCGTCATCGGGCCGGAAAGCTCAAACAACGCCAAGGAAGGCGGCGGGCTGGTGCCTACGCTACTGTTCGGCATTCCCGGCTCGGGCTCGATGGCGATCTTCATCGGCGCAGTGGCTCTGTTGGGGTCTGGCGACATCGAGGTCGGTCCAAGCATGCTCAAGGACAATCTCGACATCACCTATTCGATCGTTTGGCTTTTGGCGCTTGCTAACGTCGTGGGCACCATCCTGTGCATCGCGGCTTCCGGAGGCATCGCCAAGCTGACAACGATCCGCTTCACCTATCTGGCACCTTTCCTGTTTATGCTGATCAGCTTTGCAGCCTTCCAGTCCGGTCAGAACTTCGAAGACCTTCTGGCGCTGTTCGTGATCGGCCTGATCGGGATCTTCCTGCGCCGGTTCGATTGGTCGCGTCCGGCCTTTCTTATTGGGTTCGTGCTGTCGAACCCGGTTGAGAAGTTTACCAATCAGGCGTTCCAGATTGCCTCATTCCGGTTCCGCAAAAGCTTTGGTGAGGGCATGGAGTATGTCTTCAGCCCGATCGTGATTGTTCTGATCTTGGTCACTGTGGCTTCGGTCATTTTAGGAATTCGGCAGGCTAAGATGATCATGGCCGAAGGTGAAGTCCAGTCTGGCAGCAAGCGCGCGCCGTTGATCTTCCTGCTGGTGATCATGGCCTACCTAATCGCGGCATTGATCAACGCCAACATGATCCCAGACTACAACATGACCGACAAGATCATCCCGTTGGTGATCGGCGGTGTGTCCTTGTTCTGCTGCGTGATCCTGCTGATCCAGATGATGCGGAGACCCGAGGGTGATGCAATCTTTGCCGATAAGGAAATTGCCGGTGAAGATGCGAGCGCACCGCATGGGCTTTGGTCGACGTTGGCGTGGTTTGCAGGTCTTATCGCGGCAACGTGGGTTGTTGGTTTCATCCTAGCCCTGATCGGGTTTCTGATTGCCTTCTTCCGCATTCGAGCCGGTTCAAGCTGGCAGATGACGCTGATCCTGACAGCCTGCGGCATCGGTTTCATGTGCATCATGGCAGGCGCTCTGAACCGGGATTTCCCACCGGGACTGTTGCAAGACATGGTGAGCCTGCCATGGCCACTGAAATGAATGCTCCACTGAGGTCCGGCCTGCGAAGCAGACAGGTCGGACAAAGCTGAAAACACAACAGTTTTTGACGGTTTGTAGAGGAGGGGTTCGAGATGACCCAGACAGCAATCCCGTATATTTTTATGCGTGGCGGCACTTCGCGGGGGCCCTATTTTCGTCGCTCTGACCTGCCCGTGGATATGGACACGTTGGCTGATGTGCTGGTCGCTGCCCTAGGGGCTGGGCAGGCGTTTAACATTGACGGAATCGGTGGCGGTACTGCTGTGACGACCAAGGTAGCCATGTTATCTGTCAGCGATGATGAATGGGCCGATATCGATTATTTCTTCGCGCAGGTTTCGGTTGAGGAAAAGCTGGTCGACTTCAAGCCAACTTGTGGAAACATTCTTTCCGGCGTCGCTCCGGCCGCAATTGAAATGGGTTTGTTTCAGCCTCAAGGCGATGAGACCGTGGTCCGGATACGCGCAGTTAATACGGGTGCGCGAGTGGTTGCCAAAGTGCAGACCCCGGGTGGTGAACTGGCCTATGAGGGCGATGCCGAGATTGCCGGAGTTCCCGGGCAATCTGCACCGGTACAACTGAGTTTTATGGGAGTTGTGGGTTCGGCAACGGGTGCATTTCTGCCCACCGGAAATCTGCGCGATACGGTGCAAGGGGTCGAACTGACCTGTATGGATGTCGCGATGCCTATGGCTATGGCCCGCGCCACCGATTTTGGACTAACTGGGTATGAAAGCGCGGAAGAACTGGACGCCAACCGCTCTTTCTTTGCCCGGATGGAGGCAGTTCGGATCGAAGCCGGGGAACTGATGGGTATGGGGGATGTATCGAAATCGGTAACCCCCAAATTCGGGCTGTTGGCACCAGCCAAAGAGGGCGGAACCCTTGCAGTTCGGTATTTCATGCCATGGAAAACTCACCCGACAATGGCCGTTACGGGTGCGCAGTGCATGGCGTCTTGTGCTTTGACGCCCGGAACCGTCGCTGATGGGTTGTTGGACCGACCTAAGGCAAGCCCGGCTGAAGTTGTGCTGGAACACGCTTCTGGGAAGATTGATGTGCTGGTGGACTTCTCGAATGACGGTGACTTCAACGTAAACTCTGCTGGTCTGGTGCGGACTGCGCGAAAGCTTGCAGATGGGCATGTTTACATACCCGGATCTGTGTGGAGCGGCAGTTGAAACTGGGATCTCCGTTATGTATACTAAGGTATACAATATGAAGGTGCCACGATGAACAATTATTCTGAATGCCTCGATATTGCGCGTCAGGAACTCAGGCTGGCGCAGTCGGTCCTGCGGCGGGATATTGCGGAATACCCGACGCCGATCGCCGGGTGCGATGAGCAGTTCAACCATTTGCTGGATCAAAGCGAGCGGGTCCGCAATGCGCTTGCAGCACTCGATACGCTGCATTTTGTGCCGACGCCAAGAAAACTGAACACCGGGCAGGGTTTGGAAAGTCGATGAAGGTTCACATTCTGGATGATTGGTTTGATACTCTGCAGGGCTTGCCTTGTTTTGGAAAGCTATCCGACCATGAAGTGAAGATCTGGACAGATCATGTCGAGGATACCGATGAATTGGCAGCACGGTTGCAGAAGGCCGAAGCGTTGGTTCTGTTTCGCGAACGCACCAAAGTTACCCGCGAGTTGATCGAAAAGCTGCCGAACCTGAGATTGATAAGCCAGCGCAGCGTGTATCCGCACGTTGATGTGCAGGCATGCTCGGACAACGGTGTTCTGCTGTGTTCGAACATGCATGGTGGAACGCCTTCATATGCTGCAGCCGAACTCACTTGGGCGCTGATCATGGCTGGGATGCGCGATTTACCGGCGCAGATGGCCTCGGTCAAAGCGGGGCGGTGGCAGGCCGGAGTTGGCAAGACGCTGAGAGGGCGGCAGCTGGGACTGTACGGCTATGGCCGTATCGCACGCGCTGTCGCGGGCTACGCCGAGGCATTTGGAATGAATGTAGTCTGGTGGTCCTCAGATGAAGGTCGGGTTCGGGCGCAGGCAGATGGTGTTCAGGTCGCCGCGAACCGCGAAGCTTTCTTTGCTAACAGCGATGTTGTCTCGATCCATGTTCGCCTAAAGCCAGGCACAAACGGCATCATTACTGCGTCAGACTTCGCGCACATGAAGCCGGGATCACTGTTTGTGAATACATCTCGTGCTGGCCTTATTGCAAAAGGGGCATTGCTTGGGGCGCTGAATGCCGGCCATCCCGGGAAGGCCGCAATCGATGTCTTCGATTCCGAACCCCTCAATGATCCGAAAGACCCCTTGCTTTCGCATCCAAATCTGATTGCGACGCCGCATATCGGCTTTGTGACCGAGGATGAGTTTGATCTGCAATTTTCGGACATTTTCGATCAAGTGAACGCCTACGCTGCAGGCGCTCCGGTTCACATGATCAACCCCGAGGTTTGGACCAGCGCAGGATAAGGTTGGCCGCTATCGGCGCACCGATGATTACCAACACGATCCTTGTCAGATGATGCGTGATCACAAAGCCCAGATCCGCGCCTGAGACGATGGCCAGAACTGTCATTTCTGCCTGCCCGCCGGGGGCAAAGGCCAAAAATGCCTCGACCGGTTGGCCCAGCCCCAAGGTGGTGACAACGGCAGTGAAAGCGGCCGCCAGAACGGCGAGGACAATGACATAGGCGAAGCCCGCCGCCACCACACGGCGTAGTTCGACCCATGTGACACCTACGAATTTCACGCCGATACCGCAGCCGATAAAGAACTGAGCTGCAAGGATGGCCTCGCGAGGCGGTCGGGTGTGAATGAAGTCGCCCAGTGACAACGCAGCCGTCAGGATCATTGGCCCTAGAATCGACGCCCCGAACAAGCCGATCCGCTCACCGCCTTTCCAGCCGACAAAGGCAGCAAGAACCATCAGCGCCAATTCATGTATCGGCAGGTTGCGCGCGGGCTCTCCGATTGGGTTGGTGAGTTGGGCGTCGTAAAACACCGTAAGAAACAGAGGGGCCAGCGTTACAATAATCAGAACGCGGGTTCCGTGGATCAGGGACAGCGTTCGCGGGTTAGCGCCAGCCTCGGCCCCGAAGATGATCATATCCTGCAATCCGCCGGGCATGGCCGCGTAAAACGCGGTCGTGGTATCAAAGCCCCAGACCTTGCGGAAGAATGGCACTCCGACCAGCGCGATCAGCAGGATAAAGAACGGGATCAGTGCAATCGACGCTGCCATCTTCGGCAGTTCTGCAAATAGGGCTGGGGTAATCGAAGCCCCCACAGCCACGCCGAGTATGGTGCGCGCCGCAATCGAGACCTGACCAAAGCCTTCCATTGGAGCATGAGCCAGAGCCGCGATCAGACACGCGCTCATCGGGCCGAACAGAAAAGGCAATGGCAGATCCAACGCCCAGAATAGCCCTGTGCCAAGAAGTGCCAAGCCCAGTGTTAAGGCCCGCTTTGCGAGGAGAGAAGGTGTTTTGTTCTGGGTGGGCAAAGTGCAGCTTCCGACAATATTGACTCACTATGTATCCAAATGTATACAAATGGACGCAAGAAGACAAGTGAGCTCGCGATGACCATTCAGGACGACCCCGTACAGCCTGGCCCGCAAGGCAATTCGGCGTATCAACGCCTGTTGGATGAGATTCGCGAGGGCACCCTTCTGCCCGGCGAGCGCCTGCGCGAGATTGAGCTGTCTGAACGGTTGGGTGTCAGCCGAACACCGGTGCGCGAGGCGATCCGGCAGCTGGAGACCGACGGCCTGGTCACGCATGTACCGCGGCAGGGAGCGACCGTCCGCAGTCTGGATTACGCCGAGGTGATGGAACTCTATGAGATGCGCGCAGTGCTCGAGGGCACTGCGGCCCGTCTAGCAGCGCGTGCGGCGTCGGATGTCGAATTGGACGAATTGGATGTTTTGAATGATCGTTTGGCAGAGGCTGGCACAGGTCCAGACGCGGCTCGGATCAACCGGATATTTCACGCCACGCTTTTGGATGCAGCCAAGAACCGATTTCTCGCGAAATCCATGTTGTCCTTGCAGAAGGCGCTGCTGATCCTTGGGCCGTCGCAATTGTTGGACGGAGATCGGGCAGAAGCGGCAGTCGCTGAACATCGGCGTATAATGGCCGCGCTGAAGGCCCGTGATGGCGCGGCGGCCGAGACAGAAATGCGCGGGCATATTCAGGCCGCACAACGAATGCGTATCCGGGCGTTGCAGGAACGCGATCGGACAACCGACGAAAATCACTAGGTAGACAGGATATGGCCACCCAAAAGGAAGCTTACGATATCGCTGTGATCGGTGGCGGGAACGCTGCTTTGTGCGCCGCGATGACCGCCGCCGAAGCCGGTGCCCGCGTTCTGATACTGGAAACCGCGCCAAAACCCTATCGCGGAGGAAACTCGCGCCATACGCGCAATTTTCGCTGCATGCATGGTGGCCCTTTGGGCCCGTTGATCGAGGAGTATAGCGAAGACGAATATCTCGCGGACTTGATGAAGGTCACCGGCGGCAAAACTGACGAGCATCTGGCCCGCCTTGCGATCCGCACTTCCGAGGAATGCCTGCCATGGATGGAAGAGCACGGTGTCAGGTTTCAACCCTCTCTTTCCGGAACACTTTCTTTGGCGCGGACAAATGCCTTTTTTATGGGAGGCGGGAAGTCTCTGGTGAATGCTTATTACCGAACTGCGGCGGGTTTGGGTATCGATGTTTTGTACGAAGCCGCCGTCACGCATTTGGAGCTGAACGGGGATCGGATCGAATGGGTCGACTATACCTATGAAGGTCAAAACCACCGGATAATGCCAAAGGCAGTCATCGTCGCCTCGGGCGGGTTTCAGGCCGATACGGATTGGCTGACCCGTGCATGGGGTGAGCCTGCAAAAAACTTTCTGATCCGAGGCACTCCTTATAACCGAGGCGTGGTCCTGGCTGATCTTCTGGATCAAGGCGTCGAGAGTGTTGGCGACCCGACCCAATGCCACGCCGTTGCTATCGATGGGCGTGCACCGAAATTTGACGGTGGTATTGTGACCCGTCTGGATTGTGTGCCGTTTTCGATCGTCGTGAACAAGGATGCCGAGCGCTTCTACGATGAGGGCGAGGATGTCTGGCCCAAGCGCTATGCAATCTGGGGGCGCTTGGTGGCAGCCCAACCAGATCAAGTTGGCTATGTGATCATCGACGCCAATTCGTTGAATCTGTTCATGCCGTCGGTGTTTCCACCGCTGAAGGCAGATACGTTGGAAAAACTGGCCGGGATGATGGGCCTGCCTGCCGGAAAGTTGACCGCAACAATCGCTGAATTCAACGCCGCCTGCGGAGATACAAGCGCCTTTCATCCGATAGAGCTGGACGGCGTTTCAACATCTGGCTTGAACCCGCCCAAGACCAACTGGGCGCGTCCGATCACCGAGCCGCCATTTTACAGTTATTCGCTGCGTACGGGCGTAACCTTCACCTATTTGGGCCTCAAAGTCGACGATGCCGCGCAATGTTCGAGCGTCGACGGCAAGATCAAAAACATGTGGGCGGCTGGCGAAACCATGGCGGGCTCGATCCTTGGGCAAGGTTATCTAGCCGGTTTCGGCATGACCATCGGAACCGTCTTTGGACGCATCGCAGGACGTGAGGCCGCCGCTTATGCAAATTGAATTGATACAGGAAGCCCGCCGTCAGGCTGAAATTTGCAACGCCTGCCGCTATTGCGAGGGCTATTGCTCGGTCTTTCCGTCGCTTCATGCGGAACGCGCGTTCTCGGATGGGGACATCACGCAACTGGCCAACCTGTGCCACAACTGCCGCGGCTGCTACTACGCCTGCCAGTACACAGCCCCGCACGAGTTCGACCTGAATTTGCCGAAGGCTCTGGCCGAGGTACGGAGGGACAGCTGGGAAAGCTTCGCATGGCCGCAGCCGCTGGCGCGCCGATTTCACACCCATGGCGGGGCGATTGCGCTGGCACTTGTGGTCGGATTTGCCCTGTTGTTCTGGGCAATTCGCGCGATAGGTTCCAGCGGAGGGGACGGGTTTTATGCAGTTCTGTCGCATAATGCGATGGTTGCGATTTTTGCTCCGGCATTCTTGCTGCCACTCTTTAGCATTGCCATCAGCCTAAGGCGCTATTGGGCCGAGGTGGGGGGAAAACCCATCAAAATGGCGGACCTGCTGGCCGCCTTCAAACGAGCGGGCAAAATGCAGGATCTTGCCGCAGGTCATGGTGAAGGCTGTAATTTTGAAGACGAAGACCGGTTCAGTCAGGCGCGACGTCATATTCACCACGCGATCATGTATGGCTTCCTGCTTTGCTTCGCGTCGACCTCGATTGCAACGGTTATGCATTATGGCTTTGGAATGCATGCGCCGTACGGGTTCTGGTCTTTGCCCAAACTATTCGGAATCTCCGGCGGTGTGTTGTTGACAGTGGGTTGCTGCGCTATGGCAATTCTCAAGCAAAGGTCCGATCGCAAGCTCGGTGATGCTTCGGCATGGGGCGGCGATATCGGTTTCATCCTGTTGCTGGGATTCGTCGGTTTTAGCGGACTTGCTCTTTACGCTTTCGGATCAACGGCTTTGATGCCCGCGTTGCTTGCTATTCATCTTGGATCGGTCCTGACATTCTTCCTGCTAACGCCCTACACCAAGATGGCCCACGGTTTCTATCGGCTTGCTGCTCTTATCAAGGATGCGCAACGGAGAAGAGATAGTTACTAGGCTGCGGCGACCCTGTCGCCCCTTGGGAAGCGGTAGAAAAGTAAACTTAAATCGCAGCTTGAGGTCTGACTTTGGGATCAGACAGGGCGGTCCCATCTTGGTGTCGTTGAAGCAAATTGCCCTCCCGTATGTAGAGCGCAATCACGATCATGATGCAGCCTTGCGACCGGCACCTCTAGATCGCGCAGCCCGGGCCGATAATGGCCCGGGCCACCCCCAGTTTGCTTTAGCTGGCCAGGCCGCAGGAGGAAGAGTCGCTGTTGTTGGTGGTGTCTGTCTCCGTCACACCATCGGCCGGATTGGCATTGACGGTGATCTTGAAGGGGATCTGCTCGCCACCTTTGACCTCGTCCGGGAATTCGAGCGATAGCGTGGTCTCATCCCCGTTTGGCCCCAGTGCTGGTGTCGGCAGATCGACCACCACGCCGCTCTGGAAGAAATCGACCCGCGTGGTCGAAGGCCCGGCAGCCCCTGCACCAATGTTACGCACGATGATCCTCAACTTGCGCGGCTCCTCACAATACCAAGCCGGGAAGGGTGGCGGGCCGGGCGGGAAGGGCTGCACCGGGATTAGGTCCGGTTTGTCCTCGGGTGGAGGCGGCGGCGGAGGTGGCGGTGGCGGGGGCGGTACCTTTTTGATCAGCCGAGGCACGACTGGTTCGACATCGATGGTTTCCACTTCGCCTTCACCATGGGCGGCGGTGTAGACCGCGACCACGTCCAGCGGTGTTTCGCTGTCGATAAAGACAAACCCTTTCAGGAAACAGCATTCGGCCACCCGCAGGTGTCGTGCCACATCCTCGCAATCGATCTCCATCGATTCCCAGGGACCGAGTTTGTTCTTCGTTCTGGCCGAGACATTACCCGGTTTTTCGTTTGGCAAGGCCGACGACACCCGTTTACGAAAACGCACAGCATCTCCGCTGCCGTTTCCGATGTTGATTGCCGTGTGATAGCGGCCCTGGGACAAAATGCGGCCCTTGGAACAGCCGCAGACGAACTTGACAGCGTAACGATAGGTCATCTTCGGTTCTTCCTCCTCGCAGCAAGGGGTGTCATCTTCGGCGCGGTTCACCTCCATTCGGCGAAGGGCGACGTTGTTGTCACCAAGCGCCAGTCGATCGACAGGCAGACTGCCTGCGATCGTCTCGACATTACTGCGGTCTTCTGGCGTATCCACGCTGGCAAGAATGTATTCCTCGCACAGGTCCTCGGGGCACCATGGGATCGGGCCGACGATCACTTCGTCGCCACAATGCACTGATTGGCCGATAGGTTCGCCTACGATCAGCGGATCCCAGTCATCCGGCCATGTGGTGCCCTTGCCTTCGGTCGCGCGGGCTAATGACAAAGTCACTGATTGGGCTGGGTAGTTGCCGCGATTGCCGATCCGGACATACAGATAATTCTCGACGCAGCGGCGCGGAGTCTCGTGGTCGGTGCCGCCGTCAGGGCGGTGCCGATTCCAGATGCCGGGAGCATTGTTGCCCGGTTGGTGCCAAGGGTATTCACCCTGTCGTCCGTCATCAATGAAGACGTCAACATCAGGCGGGGATCCGTTGTAGAGCGCCTGTTTCTCAAAGCCCCAGCGTACCACTTTGTGTGCCCAGCCTCCGGCTGCACCGTCGAATTGAGCGGTGTTCTCGTCTGATTCCTGCAAGGCGCGGGAAAAACCTTCGACTGTGTTGGGCACGATCCCGGCCAAAAGCGGCACCGCCTGCAGGATCAGATAGATCGTGTAGCGGCTGGCATGCAGCCTGTCGTCGAGTTCTGTGGAATCACCTCCGAGAGATCGATAGATTCGGCCCAAAGTAGTGGCATTGATCTCGGTCGACCGATATCCGCCCACGTCCATCGTGCCACCCCAGCCCCAACCCGAGGCGACCGACCGGTCCCATCGCCGGGTGATTAGGTTGCTGAAGGGGAAGGTACGGAAACGATCCGGCGCAATACCTTGAGGATCGTAGAGTATTGCCGCCAGCGCGTCACCAAAGCCATGACAAAAGCCGAAATTGGGCCAATTGAGATGATCCCATAGCACCGCGTGCCCGAATTCATGCGCCGATACGCGCGAGTCTGTGGCCATGCCGACTGTGGAGCCATTTGCCGCAAGCGCATAACGAAAGCGTAGCACACCATTGCCTATGGCATTGCCTGGCGCCTGAGCATTCACCGGTCCTGCAATGGGATTGAACCAGCGGTGATCAACATCCACTGGGAAGGTCACCCCGTCGAAATAGCTGGGCAGATCGAAGCCCAAAGACTGGACGAAGCGATACAGGAAATCATGGTTGTAGTACGCACAGACCGCCGCGAAATCGTCGCTGTCGGCGGGATAATCAAAGATCGATGCGGCACCGGCGTTTTCAGTCGGTGGGGCGATGTTTGGTGTGTCGAGATCCCGTACCGCCACCAATTCGCCGCTTAGTTCCACCGGTGCGCCACCGCCCGGTAATATCAACCGTTCCAGCGCCACCAGTTCGCGTTGCGCATCCAAAAGCGCAACCGGGGCCGTCGGATCAAGCTCTGAATCTCCTGAAAGTGATATCGGGTCGTCTGTGAAGACGTAACCCGAAACACACCCCACCAATGGCCGGATGTAAAGCACCGCGCCGGTTTCCCAATCGACCAATGCTCGCCAGTTCAGCTCTCCGTAGTCGGGAATTTTGCAGCCAAAATGCACAAGGCTTACGAAACGCCATTCGCCGTCCTTGATGCCCTTTGGTACACGACCAATCTCTGGCAGCGGGGTTAACTCGGCCCCTTCGATCTCGCCCGGTTCTTTGTGTGGCAGGCGATGTTCTGCGTCGTAGCGATAGACAAAGTCCCGGGTGTCATTAACCTTGAATTTTGTGAACTTGGCCCCTTTCACAGCTTCGCGCAGAACCGTGCCAGCTTGTTTGTCGCGGCCAGCAGGCGGAGTAGGGGCGTTGCTGAGTTCGATATCGGCAGCAACACTTGAGGACGAACCGGTGACCACATTGTCTGGGCCGGCCATGCGCAGTGTCAGACCGCGCTCCCAGACCGGGATGCCGTGATGTGTCTGACGAAATGTGTAGACCAGAAAGGACTGTACTGCCTTGGCTTCTTCCAGCCGCAGCTTGCTGCCCTCCTCGCGATTATACTTGCCTGAAACACTCTCGCCGAGCCTGTCAAGAAAATCGGGCTTTATCCGGTAAAGCCCCGCCACTTCGGCGGCATAAGCCTGCGCCACATCCAGCGCACTGGTTCCTTTAGAACGCCCTCCAAGAGGGTCGCCATGATGCTGAAGTCCAATGATTGCGCCGTCTGGCGCGCGTTCAAATACTGTTTCGGGCATGTCTGCCTCCGTTCAAAATCATTCTAAAACGCTGGGCCAGAAGCCCCGGATCGCCCGGCCGAACGGCAGAAAAAAGAACTTGTTGTAATAAAAAAGAATAACGAAGCGCGATGGCCGGAGAGACCCAGCGGCGATCCTGCCAACAAAGCTATCGTAGCATTTATTGCCGATTCCCGCAAAAATCTGCCAGCTAAGCCTGAAGACACGATCACCTTTGTTTTGCTATCGCCGCTCACCCGAGGCTCTCGGTCAAGGCGGAGCTGTAGCTGTAGGTATGTAACGGTTAGCGCCGTGCAACTGGCATCGAATTTGCAACGCCATCACGGATGTAATCACTGTGTTGCTGAAGAAGAGGGTCATCAGACTAGGAAGCCATGAATATCCTCTACGCGGACATTCACATTGATGGCCTAGAATGGTGCGACCGGATTTTCGGGAAATACCGTCCTATCGCACCGCTGCATTGCCTGACCAGTCGTTCGCGACAACGCTTGGCATTTGGGGCGCTATTAGAAATGGTGGCGCGGAATTGCGAGCGCGGCGAGATGAGTTTTCCGCATTCCTGTTGCATAAGCTACATCAGCTTTGTTTGGGCATACCCAAGCAACCATCTTGGGTTGGTGCACAAAGATGGTAACCTGATCTGCAAGACGATTGCAGGAGAAATGCCATGAACAATTCGTCGCAGCTTTGGGGCACCATGTCAGTGCGCGATCATCTTCGACCGAGCGCTTTCGTCGCCGAGTTGGTGCTTTTCGAGACACTGGTGATCCCCCGGCCACCGCAAGGAGCGACTTGGCCTGCAAAATGGAACCCGGTGCGCCAGGACAAGATACTAAGCTGGATTCCCAGAGATCGTTTGATGGAGGTTTCCTGGGACAACGCGCACCACATGGAGTGGAAAAAACGAAAGATCGCTACGGACGCCGAAATGGATGTGGCCGATCTTCAGCAACAGCCCGGATTCGAAGCAGCGCTAAAGGAAGAGGATTTCGATGCGCCTGCGTTTCACCTAACCCGTCGGATTCTTCAGGATTTCGTGGATGCCAAACGGAACCGGGCGCTAATCAAGGGAATACCTCTCACCGAGGTCGCAGTTATCCCGGCCTATGATGGCCCTCAGGCTTTCCTTGATGACACTCCAGAGCAGGAACCTTTGCTGCGCGCGTTTGGTTGGGAATTTCTGGTTCCACATCACGAAACTGCTGAGGGCAAGACACGCTCTCATCAAGACCAGATCAAGGCCGCGCTTGATCTTTGCGCAATGCCTGAGGTGCAGGAACACCGCAACGCCTTGCGTGCCTGGACATCGGTCGAAGCTTTGAGAGGAACCAGCAAACAAGAGGCGCGCGAGCGCATGGAGACGCTGGTTAAGGCCTACGCAAAGGCTGTTGCAGCCACCAAAATACCAGTCAGATTGAAATGGGGCGCGGGCATCGCTGAATTCATTGGTGCGATCGCAGCTCTGTCCATCAATCCTGCCTTCGCACTGCTCGGACCGGCGATCAAATTGGGCGAAACAGCAGTCGAGCCCCATGTTGAAAAGGCGGCAGAGATTCCCGATGCCATAAAACCCGCAGGATTAATCCATGCCATGCGAGAAGAGTTCACAAATGCTCAGGTCGCACACCTGAACTTTGACGACGCTCAACGGACCAGGATTGAAGATCACTGGCCCAATGGTTCCCCATATCTGTTCCTTTAGCGGATGATGAGAATCCCATCATCAGCATAAAGGCATACGCATTGGGCGTAATCACTGGTCAGTTGCGATAACTCGAAACAGACGAATTGGACTGGTTGACCAGTTTGAAATGCGACCAATCAAACGTGATATTAAAGACAACGTTCCAAAGCATCGCTGCCAAGGAGAAGAACACCCCAAGCATCAATGATTTCTGCGCGTCGATATGTGTGATTAGCGGAAGTATTAGGGCAATACTTATAAGCGCAAAGATCTCGAACAACACCGCGTGCACAATCCGACCGGCAAAGCTCATGAAAGTTCTCCTCAATTCATATCGTTGGGCAAGTAACGGACTGTTGTTGCGATCCATAAAGATGCCTACCATACTGATAATAGATAGATGGAAAGAGGGTTCTGATGCGCGCGTCATTCGAGCAGTTGGCGGCGTTCGTTACTACCCATAACGAAGGTTCCTTTTCCGCCGCAGCCAGAAAACGCAACAAAGCACAATCGGTGATCAGCACTTTGGTCGCCAATCTGGATGTCGATCTGGATGTCGAGCTTTTCGATCGCAGCCGAAGATATCCCTCGCTTACCAAAGCAGGAGAGGCGTTGATCTCACCGGCCGAAATTCTGTTGGAACAGCGCAGCCGTTTTCTAGCGGTTGCAGATGCCTAGTCCATGACATTGGAAAACCGCGTTACCCTCGCCATGGCGCCGCACATCAAACTGGCCAATCTGGGAGAGATCATTCGCAGCTTCAGAGAAGAATTTCCTTCTGTCGATGTGGAGATACGTGCCTTTACTGCCGCTGAGATTCAGCGATTGATCGTCGATGGTGTGGTGGATTTGAGGGTTATTCTGGAACCTGAGGGCATCCCCCAGGCACTAGACTTTTGCTCATTGGGCACGCTCAGGCTGGTGTGTGTCAGCCATCCCGAAGGTCCGCTTGCTCAAATGTCGTCAGTCTCTTGGGAAGAATTGCGACTACATCGTCAGATATTATTGAAGGAAGCCGATAATCCCAACAGCGCTATCCTTAAGGCATCGTCGTCTATTTGGCAGGTCAGCACTGCATCGGAAGCCATTGATCTTGTGCAGGCCGGCCTAGGGTGGTCGGCGCTGCCATTGCACGCGGTGGACGTCTTTGTTCAGACCGGAGCGTTAAAAATCCTGCCACTGCAATTCGAGACCAAGAACTACGCCGAACGCTCGGTGGATATGATCTGGTCTTTCGAAAGGCCTATAGGTCGAGCGACGGTAAGGCTTAAGGAGTTGCTCGCTGAAAAAGCCGTTATTCAAAATTCCAACGTGACTTAAGCCTCATTTCGAAGCTCCTCGGCGAATGAGGTAATGGTGTGTTTTGGCGCTCCAAGAATCCCACGGGTTTCTCTGTCCACTTGCTCTTCCCGCAACTGTTGCGCAAACGTCAAAACGTGTTCGATGAAAACGGCCTGCTCTTCCGGCAGCCCCATTTCATCAAGAGCATCCATGGGTAACTCAACCACCTCCGCCTCGGGGGCGAAAGAAGCGAGAAATTCTTTGGCCGCTTCGGTATACGTGACGGCCTGTTGACCCTGCACGGCAAATTCCATGTTTTTGGCAGCATCGTTACCGATGGCATTGTGGACGAGTTCTGCAAGATCGCTGGAATTGGTGAACCAGATTGGATGAATGTGATTTCCGATTACGGCCAATTGATTGTCCATCAATAGCTTGGGCAATGAATCCAAAAAAGAAGGAGCAAAAGAAAAGAGTATAAGGAATGCCAGATGCTTTGATGGCATTGATCCCGCCCGTGCGTATCGCGTTGGTGCCATAGGCCATGCCCTCGGTCGAAAACTGCGGATAAGCGTAGTCGACCCCTGCAATTTGCATGATGTGCTGAACATCGACCTCTTTTACTGCCGAGATAATGTTAATTACGCCTTCCCGCTCTGTGTGGAATGGTGCGGTGGTGTCCAGAGATTCGGTATTCAGCGTAATGTACAGCGTCTCAGTGCCGTGAAGGGCTGATCTCAGGCTGGCCAAGTCCGACACGTCGCCCTGGATAAGCCGAACCTGCGTGGGAAGCATTGATTTTGCCGCCTCAGGATCACGCACGATGGCAGTTACTTCTGCACCTTTCTCAACAAGTTTCGCGGTCACGCGATGCCCCAAATGGCCTGTGGCACCGATGATTGTGATCTTCTTGGTCATAGTGGCATCTCCTGTGTTCTGCCACGCTTCGACAAGTCAGGATGCGATGTGTTTAGTTATGATCTATCTAGATGATAGATACTATTCACAGGGCGATAAGACGAAACCAGCAGCGCCATCGCGTTAGTATCGGTCACTAAACTCTTGAACATCCGTTCCGACCAATGCAGCGCGCCGGAAGTCAAAAGAAAGACCTCGGGAACAACGATCCATTCCCCAATCCAGACGCCACCCGATCGTTCATGCTCATGATGGCTCAGTTCACCTATTTGTCCGGCCCGTTGGCGTCCCAGCCGAGCGACGGCCTCCCCAAATTCCGATGCGCGTTGATTTCGTTTGTGGGCCATCGCTGAAGACGATCCTTTGCCAGGTTCATGAACTTCGGCGAATTCACCGATGTCGGATGATGACAGTTGATTGACGTTGTGGGCGATTTTGCACAGCGTCCCGCAAAGCGAGCCAAGGGCGGTGACGATGTCAGCGATACCGTCACGAGCGTTCTGCCAGTGCGGTTCGACGACGTTCAGACCGAGTGAATGAGCAACATCCTGTTTAATCTGGCGACCAATGCCATTTTCATATTCGCGCAAGTCTCCGACGGGGCCACCAATCTGAACATTCAATCCACGTTTTGCCGCCTCTTGAAGTGCCTCAGACCGCCGACCCAGTTCAGATCTCCAGACTTCAAGCTTCGTCGCAAGGCGAATGGGCACAGCATGCTGACCATTGGTTCTTCCCATCATCATTGTGTCTGGATGGGCGGAAATATGATGAGCGATCGCAGCCATGACATCGCCGAGGGTGCTTTGTATTTGCTCAAGCCCCAGTTTCATCTGCATCGCCAACGCCGTGTCCATCACATCCTGCGTGGTCGTACGATAGTGCACATGGGCCGAGTGTTCTGGCAATAGTTGGCGCAACTGTTTGGCCAGTCCTACGATGGGGCGGCCAACAAACATCATCTCTTTCCGCAATTCCTCATGGTTCAGATCGCAGATCGAAATCTCCTCAATTGCTTCAGCAGCCTCAATCGGGATTAGAGCAGCCGCAGCTTGATGCGCCGCAAGAACCTGTTCGACCTTAAGCCAGGCGGATATCGTGGCGTGCTCAGACCAGATCGACCGCATATCGGCGCTGGAAAAGCAATCTCGGTAGATACTGTATTCAAGCATCTTCGAGCCCTCCACGAGAGATGCGGCGTTCTTTGACGATACCTCGGATTCGGAACGCCATGGCAGCAAAGCCGACGATGATGAACGCAAGAGCTATGGGGCGTTCGACAAATATCAGTGCGCCGCCTTCGGACATCAGTAGGGATTGGCGAAAGGTTTCCTCGGCACCCTTAGCCAGCACAAAGGAAATTACGAACGCTGCAACGTTGAAGTCGTATTTCCGCATCAGCCAGCCGGCGAACCCCGCTACGGTCATGACGGTTACGTCAAACATCGATCCACTGGCTGAATAGGCCGCTACAAACGCGGTTAGGAAGATCAGTGGATACAGCACATTGGTCGGAATCTTCAGGATCAGGCGGGCAACTTGTGTGGCGCCGAAATAACCGATCAAGCCATAAGCCAGAATACCCAGCATGCCGCATGCGAAAAGTTTGTACACCAGCTCCTTATCCGTCAGGAATAAGGTCGGACCAACCTGAATGCCGTGGATCAGGAAAACGCCCAGCAATATTGCCCCGATGGTCGAACCTGGAATGCCCAGCGTCAGCAATGGAGCCATTGATGGACCGGACACAGCATTATTAGCAGCCTCAGGTGCGGCAACGCCTTCTAGTGCCCCCTTGCCCCACATCTCGGAGTTGTTTGCGCGGCGTTTGCCTTCTCCATAAGAGATGAACGCCGCGATCGCCGATCCCAGGCCGGGCAATACTCCGATGCCTGCGCCGATGAACCCACCACGCAATGCGTGCGGAAGACAGGGTTTGTATTCCGCCCAGGTCAGACTGTTGCCATCCGCTGTGGTTTCATTCTCTTTGGTCTCTCCGGTAGCCTTGCGGCGGGATTCTAGCTGCGCGAATACTTCGCCCAATACAAAAACACCTATCATCAGGGGTACCAAGCCGATGCCATTGGATAGATCGAACGATCCGAATGTATAGCGCTCTTCGCTTGAAATCGGGTCCAGCCCGACCATGGCGATCAGAATGCCCATCAAGGCCGATGCCAGACCCTTGACGATGGAATTGCCAATGACAGAACCGATTACGACAAAAGCGGCAAAGTAGATGGCGAAAGTCTCAGGCGGGCCGAGTTTCAGTGCGACGGCCGCAATGAAACCTACACCGATGACCAGCAGGACATCCCCCATCAGGTCGCCGATGACGGACGAGATTGTCGCAACTTTCATAGCTTTTCCTGCTTTGCCCGCTCGTGCCAACGGATAGCCATCGATCTGAGTCGCTGCACTGGCCGCTGTTCCGGGTGTGTTGAACAGGATTGCTGCGATCGAGCCGCCGTACCGACCGGACTTGCCGATCACATACAGAAATGCCAACGCAAAGATCGGCGACATATAAAAGGTGATTGGAAGCAACATCGCGATAGCCGCAGAGGCAGTCAGGCCAGGTGTCGCACCAACCACCATCCCAACCGCCGCAGCAAGTACGATGGCAAAGAGCAATGTAGGGTCAGTCACCACCGACAGAAGTGCAGGAAAGATCTCCATGATGTTTTAGCCCTGAATCCAGCTGAGAAGGTCGAAAACTTCGCCATATGGCGGGTACACACCCAGCAGGACAAAAAAGATGAGATGGAAGACCAGCGGGCAAAGAACGATCGACAAAACCAATCCGATCCGACTGCGTACGCCGAAAATGTAGAGGACGATCGGCGTCACGATCGCAGTCGGCAGCAGGTAGCCGAACCAGCGGAACGACTGCTGGTACAGCATAGCGATGATAAACAGACCTATGATCTGTAAAGTCGCGTTGCTGTCTTGATCGTCACTTGTATCACCCGCCGTCTGGCGCGTTGCGCTCAACACCATAACACCGGACAGAGCAAGTAGAGCGAGAGCAGCGGAGAACGGCACAATCCCGGCCCATGTATCGCCCGGCGATGCGGCCGGTACTTGCCAGGCCCCCCAGATTGCAAAGATTGAGATGAGGGCAAGCACCAGACCTTCTGCATAGGCACGCATGTCTTTCCTCCGAGATATCAACATGAACAAGGGGGTCGGGTGACCATTGTTCACCCGACCATGAGGACATTAGTTGGTCAGGCTTTGGACCAAGGGAGTGGCGTCCTCTTTCATTGCGGATAGGGTTGTTTTTGCGTCCGCTCCATTCTGGTAGACCGGGCCGGTTCCGCGTGAGGCAAGGAGTTCCGCAAATTCTGGCTTGGCGGCAATTTCTTCCAGCGCGGTCTCCAACGCAGCAATCACTTCTACCGGTGTGCCCTTAGGTGCAAAGACGATCACTGGGGATGATACTGCAGCGAATGGAATTCCCAGCTCACCAAAAGAGGGGACATCAGTCATGATCCCATCCCGCTCCTGACTGTTGACGGCCAGTGCCCTCAACTGTTCTTGAAAACCAGCAAGTTGCTGAACGCCAAGGAACCCGAAATCAGCCTGCTCGCCGATCAGGGCAGCCCGGGTCGGCCCGCCGCCTTTGAATGGCACATCCTGGGCGTCAATCCCGTTACTGGCCAGAAAGCCCAACCCACCGACGTGGTGGAATCCACCACGCCCCGAGTGTGCCCAACGCAGCTCGCCGGGATTGGCCTTGGCCGCGTCAATTAAATCCTGAACGGTCTGATACGGACTGTTGACTGGTACCATAAGCGACGTCTGCAATTGTCCTACCTGAGCGACAAAATCGAAGCTCTCCAATGCATCAATGTCAGTATCTCGGGTCATCGTCGACAAAAGGAACGATCCTCCGGATGTCATCATCAGAGTATACCCGTCGGGCCGTGCGCCAACCACCGCATTGGCCCCATTCAGGCCGCCCGACCCCGGCTTGTTGACCACAACAACGGGCACATCCAGCGTGCCTTCCGCCGCGGCCGAGATGGCGCGGGCATAGGCGTCAGTACCGCCCCCGGCCTTGTAGGGAACAACCAGGTTGATTGGTCGTTTTGGCCAATCCGCTGCAAAGGTTGCGGTGGCAGTCGTGGTGACGGCTATGGCGGCAATAACAGCACCAAGAAGCGTTCTGCGTTTCATGAGTAACCTCCCAAATTCGCTTGGGATCAAATTACGCGAAAACATCAATTGTAAAAAATGCAAATATGTTATCTACTCTTGCAAAAATTGAAAGTATGGATTGATGAACACCAAGGCCCTACGCGCCTTTCGCGCAACATTGTCCGAAGGCTCGCTGGTTGCCGCATCCGAGATTCTGCACCTTAGCCAGCCTGCGATCAGCCGCTTGATTTCGGGGCTCGAGGCCGAACTCAAGCTGACGCTGTTTGACCGCAGCGGCCGCAATCTGACCCCGACACCCGAAGGGTTGGCGTTCTACCGCGAGGCAGGCCGTATCCTGGACAACCTTGATGAAGTTCCTCGGATCGCTGCCGAAATCCGGGCAGGTCGCACGGAAACTCTGAGGATTGTAACCATGCCCCGAATTGCGCAGTCGCTGTCAGCCCCGGCCGTAGCGCGATTCATGAAGACCAGCCCCGGCACCAATATCAACCTTGATGTCCGGGCAAGACGTGAAGCGGGGAAATGGTTGGCCGGACGAGAATACGATATCGGTATTGGTGCTTTGCCCGTCGATCATCCGGGCATTGTCACTAAACCTTTGTTGAGAGTGAGAGCACAAGCGGTCTTACCATTGGATCATCCTCTTTCCATCCGAGAAGAAATTACGGCGAGTGATCTCGCGGAAGAAACTATCATACGCTTGATGCACGGTCTGTTGTTGCGCGACCAGTTGGACGATATTTTTCACTCTGCTGGTGTCACACCAAAGCAAACTTGCGAAGTGGCAGCATCTCAACTCGCGTGCTCGCTTGTTGCAGAGGGTGCTGGTGTAACTGTTGCGGACGAGTTGGTCGTCGCCCAAACCAATTCGGACAAACTAGCACTTGTACCGGTGACGCCTGAGCGCTGGATGACGTTTGGCCTGCTTTACCCGATCGTGGATGCGAAGTCCGATGCCTTGCTTTCATTCGAAAAGGAGTTGTTTGGCGTGGTCAACGCGTTGGCTCAACTAAGCCCGACGCTTGAACGTGTTCGATGACCCTGTTTGCCGGATTCCATGTTTCGACAGATTAGGAATTGCGGGAAAGATGTAATGATTGCAGTTTTCTACCCATTATTTCCCATCAGTCAGCTCATTGCTGCCTATCGTGGCGTAAGTAAAACTATGACGTGGTTGATCAAATCAGACATTGCTGCAAGGCGCGATACTGTCCGCAAGAAGACTGCTCACAGCAAACGAAGGACTTTGAAACTTCGGCGGCACCTGACTTCAGCCGCTCATTTCGACCAGAAAATCGATCATAGCGCGGGTCTTTGCGGGCAGGTTGTCGCGGCTGGCATAGATCACATGGACTCCGATAGAAGGCGGGCTGAAATCGGGTAAGATCGCCACCAATGCCCCGGCATCCAGTTCAGCCTGACAGGAGAGCTGAGGCAGACGTGTAATCCCACGACCAGCAAGGGCCAGCACCTTTTCGGTATGACCATCGTTGCATCGAATACGAGGAGCGATTGGAACCGCGATTGCCTCACCATCTGGTCCTGGGTAGGTCCAGTTTTGGGTGGCCCCGTGAAACGAAAAATCAATTAGTTGATGCCCCTTTAGGTCATCGGGGTGGCGGGGCGTGCCGTTTCGTTTCAGATAGGCGGGGGAAGCCACTGTAAGACCTTGTGTGCGAAAAAGTTCGCGTGCAATCAAATCGGACGGAGGCAAATCACCGATGCGCACCAGCAGATCGATGCCTTCACCGATCATGTCGGCCCGGCGCTCGGATATGTCAATGTTCAGATCAACTTCGGGGTATCGCTGCAGAAATTCGGGCAACCGATCGTTCAGCCATCCATGTGCAAAAACCACAGGAACGCTCATCCGAAGCTCTCCAAAGGGTCTGTCGCCGATGGAATGCAACCTGTTTTGTACGGCGCGGGCGTCATCCACAATCCGGCGGGCGTTTTCATAGTATATGCGCCCGGATTCCGTCAGGCTGATCCGACGCGTGGTCCGATTCAATAACCGGGCGCCAAGCCGGGCCTCAAGCCGTCCGATTTCTTTACTGACATGGCTAGGCGTATGGCCCAGCAGTTTTGCGGCGGCACTCATGCCTTCCTGTTCCACTACTGTGCAGAACAGAACCACGCCGTCGAACAAATCCTTATTATGATCCATTTGGAATAAATTACCTTCCAGATGAGCTATTAAGCATCAATACAAGTATAGTTACATTGGTTGCAGTGTAATGAAAGGCCAAACCATGTTGGATATAAGAAACTTCGATCACATTGGTATCCGCATCAGCGACCGCGATACATCAGTCGCCTTCTATGAGTTGCTGGGATTCGAGTTGATCGCGGATGGCGGCTATGACCATGGCCATCCGTTGGTGATGCTGCATCCGTCCGGGATCAACATCAACCTGTTAGGCCCCGCTACAGCAAAAGCTGGTGAAAACGTCTTGATGGATGAGGTCGAGAAGTTTCCCGGCATCACGCACCTGGCCGTCAAGGTAAGGGACGCCGAAGCAACCGAGGCCTTTGTTACCGAACACAGCATAGCCATCACAGGCCGTCGAGAATTTCGCGGTACCAAGACAATTTTCATCCGCGATCCGGATCGTAATGTCCTGGAACTTGTTGGTCCCGGACCATCTGTCGCGCGACTGATCGCCGAGCATGTGCACGGTTGAACCCCCATCATTAATGGAGATGCTCCCATGACCACTTTCATCAAACCGTTCGCCGCAGCCCTGAGCTTGACGATCAGCGCCGTAGCACTCCCAGCAACCGCAGAAATACCTATGATCAAAACAGTGGATGGTGTCGCAACATACCCAGACGGCTATCAAGGCACGCCTGTCCGAGCCGCAGATAATGACCCGTTTCTGTCACCGACCAACTCGGCGCTGATCCTTATCGACTACCAGCCGCCGATTTTGGCTGGGGTTAAGAATATCAACCACGAAGAGCTGATCAACAATACCACGGGTCTGATAAAGACCGCCGTGATCTACGACATCCCGATCATATTCAGCCATGTAGCCGTAGGATTGAACGGCTATGATCCTATGATCGAAGATTTGCGCGAACTGGCCCCGAACGCGGTATTTGTTGACCGGACCAATGTGAACGCTTGGGAAGAGCCTGAATTTGTAGCTGCAGTTGAAGCAACGGGCCGAAAGAAGCTGATAATGGGCGGTCTTTGGACGGATGTATGTCTGGCTTATCCCGCGATTGAGGCCGAGTTGGCCGGATATGACGTCTACGTTCCGGAAGATGCCGTTGGATCGATCACTCAGACCAGCCACGCAAACGGCATGCGCCGCATGATCGAGGCTGGTGTTGAACCTATAACATGGAATGTGGTTCCAGCCGAACTGCAACGCGACCACGCGCGCACCGATAAACTGCAGGCCGTCACTCGCGTGTTTATGGAGCATCTTTTCAAAGTTGACCCGGACTCAACCTGGTAAATTCAACATCTGTCAGGGGCTTCGGTCCCTGACGAATTCTGCTTGAAATCAGGCTTTGCCTGTTTGCACTTGAGCAATTTCTAGAAAGCCGGCGTCGGTTACTATGGGGAACCTGATTGGGACAGCTCCCCGCTGCTGATTGCGGTTCAGCAACAATTTGTCCTTCCGGGCACAAACACCAAAATCGAGAACAGCCCGAACCCACCATTTGCTTGAGGTTGCCATTGTGACGGTTGGGTCCGTCAAATCAGGCATTCGCGACATTGGCAATTTAATGGTCCGAACTCACACCATAGGCAATTTTGCGCACCCTCGGGGCTGTATTCTATGTCGGCTGAATGGCGGAAACAGCTGAGCCCTCCACAGTTACTCGATGCATCAGGCGTCGAAATCCGTGATAGTCGTTGATGGCCTTGTGCCATGTCGCTCGGTTGTCCCACATGGTGATGTCTCCAGTCCGCCATCGGACGCGGCATTGGAATTCAGGTTGTTTGCAATGTTCATAGAGCATGGCAAGGATTGCATCGGACTCCTCACGGGAGAGGCCCTCGATGTGCGTGGTAAACACCGGGTTCACGAATAATCCGCGACGCCCACTCAAGGGATGCGTGATGACTACTGGGTGGCGTGCGTCTTGAACGGCGTTTTCTGCGTTGCTCAGACGCCCGCTCGTTGCAGCCTCGCTTTCTTGCGCAGCTGCACCAAAGACATGCCGCGATGAATGAATGGCTGTAAGCCCATGCAGAAACTGGCGCACCGGCACGGACAGTGCGTCATAGGCTGCGCCCATTGAAACAAAAAGCGTGTCCCCGCCGTATGGCGGCATTTCGATGGCATGGAGAATAGAACCCATGGCGGGTTCTTGATCGTACGAATGGTCGGTATGCCAACCTTCGCCGACCGCTTCTCTTTGATCCTTTTCCTTAAGCACCATGGCGATCTCAGGATGGCCATCGACAGGTCTGAAGAATCGATTGACATTGATCGGACCGAAGCGACGGGCAAATTCCAGGTGATCGTCTGGGCTGACCTGCTGATCTCTGACGACGATCACAGAGTACTTTGCAAACGCGGCGTGAATATCTTCAAACTGGGTACTGTCGCGGATGTCAGCATCCATGATCTCAGCTCCCAAACCGCCTGTCAGTGGTCTTATGTCCATTATTCTGCTCCTTGCTCTAGTGGCGGAAGTTTAAGGGTGGCCAATGATCGGAGAAACTGAACTATCTGGACACAGTTTTGTTGGTGCTGCGTAAAACCTGCATCTGAACTGGCTCGATCATTTCGTGTACAGTGCGCTGGTTCAGCATAAGTGCGTTTACGTTGTTCAAACTTAACCTTCGATAACATCGGTCCCCGCATTTCGATCAACCTGCACTACGGATAAGCCTGCCTCTTACTGCAGCGCTAGCACGTTGGTCAGACGAATGCTATTTGCGCGGTCAAATGGATTTTGGCGAGCAAGGATTAGGAAGCTTGCAATTGATGCTCCTTTGCGAAATTTATGGCTGTTTCACTGATCATGGCTGAATGGGTGTGGATCGCTTTGGTGCTGGATCCGGATGATGCCCAGAGGTCTCAAAACTCTGATGTTTCTTATGCAGAAAGGGGTAGGTGATTTGTCGGCAGCGCAAAGGCTCTTTCATGTGCCGTGGTTTTTTGACGGGCTCATTGGGCTTTGAACGGTTTTAAGCTTTCTTGAAACTGTTCGATGAATTCGAGTGTCACTAGTGACGGTTGTTTCAATATTGGGCGCACAAGCGATAGTGTATGTGGAAGCAATGGCTTGAACGGCCTATAGCTCAATCCACGCGTTGAATACTGGACGGCGTCCAACTCGCTTACCACGGAAACTCCGACACCTTTTAGTGCCAACTCACAAGCTGCGGTGAACTGCCTGACTTCGATGTGGGAATTCAACTCTACGTTGGCGCTCTGAAACGCTTTGGAAAGCCGCCCAAAAAAGTCGCTGTCGCGTCGTGTATGGATAATTTTAGCCGTTGTAATATCCGCTGGTGTCACCTCGGAGAGGCTTTCCAATTCATGCCCGGTGGGAAACACGCAAACTGTGCGGACATTGATGTTTCTGCTTTCAACGGCCGGGTGACCGGTAAAGCTGTCCGTGATCCCGAAATCATACTGCTCACCTATCATCCACTCGAGAATCCGTTCCGGTCGGTCTGGTTCAATCGTCAGGGTGACGCCGGGACGATCCTGCAAAAACTTGGCGACGACATCGGGAAGATGACTTGTGGCGAACCCCGGTAAGCAAGCGACGCGGATGTGACCCGCTTTGCGCAGTGTGATGTCCTGACTGACATCCGAGATTTGCTTCATCAATTCCAGAACGCGCTCTACGCTGGGTTGCAGATATCGTATCTCCTGCGAGGGTACCAAGCGACCTTCGCGACGATCAAAAAGCTGAAAGCCAAGTGATTTTTCCAGATCAGAAAGCAGTCTGCTGACTGCAGGCTGACTTATCCCAAGATCCGTAGCTGCAGCAGTGACCGACCCATTGATGGAAACGGCCATGAGCGCTTCCAATTGCCGGATCCGCAAAGTTTGACTCATATTTTGAACCTGGTTCGTTGTTTCCCTGGTTGGTTTATAATGTAATGTTATGTTTTTCTCAAAAATTAAATGCTTGAATTATAAAATTGTAACGTTAACGTCGTGAAATCGTCATGTGTGCTGATTACGCGTTGCGGTCGGTATTCAACGAAGCATCAACCCCTGATGCATGGGAGGAATCATGAAAAAGAATTTTCTAGGCGCTCTCGCCTTAGCAACTGCTCTGTCGCCGGTGGCGGCTATGGCGCAAACCGAAATTCAGTTCTGGCATGCCTTCACCGGTCGACTAGGCGATCTTGTGAAGGCTCAGGTTGAAGAGTTCAATGCCAGCCAAGATGAGTTCACTGTAGTAGAAAGCCATAAAGGCAACTATTCGGAAACCTTGAATGCGGGTATTGCTGCTTTCCGAGCAGGTGAACAACCACATATCCTGATGGTTTTCGAAGTAGGCACGGCAACGATGATGTCGGCCGAAGGGGCTATCAAACCAGTGTATGAAGTGATGGCTGAAAGCGGTGCATCATTCGATCCTGATGCCTACATTGGTGCCGTCAAAGGCTACTATACGACCACTGACGGGGACATGCTGTCGCTGCCCTTCAACTCGTCCACACCCGTTCTCTGGGTCAATCGCGATGCTATGGAAGCGGCGGGTGTTGACCCTGACACGGATTTGTCGACCTGGGAAAAGGTTGGTGACGTTCTTGACCAGCTTAAGGCTGGGGGTGAAGACTGTCCGCTGGTCACTGCTTGGCAAAGCTGGATCCACCTTGAGAACCTTTCGGCCTATCACGACGTCCCATTCGCATCGAAGGACAATGGATTTGCCGGTCTTGATACCGAGCTGATGTTGAACGGACCGACGCAGGTGGCGCACCTGACCGCGATGGGTGACTGGGCCAAAGATGGTAAATTCATCTATACCGGCCGCAGAAACGAAGGTGGCGCGAACTTCCGGGCAGGTGAATGCGCGCTATTCACCGAAAGTTCGGCAGGTTATGCTGGCATCAGCTCTGAGGCTGAGTTCGAATTCGACGTGCGCCCATTGCCCTATTGGGAGGCGGTCGTAAGCGAGCCGCAAAACACCATTATTGGTGGCGCTTCGCTTTGGGTGATGGAGGGTCACGATCCTGAAGAATACAAAGGTGTCGGTGAATTCCTGAGCTTCCTTTCGTCTTCGGACGTTCAGGCGAACTGGCATCAGAACACAGGATATCTTCCAATCACCGCCGAAGCTGGCGTCGCGACCCGAAATGCTGGTTTCTATGAAGAAAACCCAGGTACTGACATTGCTGTCATACAGATGACCGCCAAAGAGCCGACTGCGAATTCGAAGGGTCTGCGTCTGGGGTCGTTTGACCAGATTCGCGGCATCATCGACGAAGAGCTCGAGGCTGTCTGGTCCGGTGAAAAGACCGCTCAGGAAGCAATGGACAGTGCGAAAGAACGCGGCGATGCCCTGCTGCGCCGGTTCGAGTCTGCCAATCAATAAGTCCTAATTCGATGCGGGCCTGTTTCGGGCCCGCATCTTCTTTATTCGGTGGTTTATCGGGATGGAAAAACGCGTCACCTTTCGCGGCTGGCTTCTGCCATTGGCTCTGATCGCCCCTCAGGTCATTATCTCCGCCGTTTTCTTTTTCTATCCGGCCGGACAGGCGGTTTGGCAGTCTTTGTTCATACCTGATCCCTTTGGGCTGTCGTCCCAATTCGTGGGGTTCGGCAACTTTGAATTCCTGCTGAGCGATAAATTCTACCGTGCTTCTTTCGTGACGACGGCGGTGTTTTCAATGCTCGTGACACTGTGTTCAATGATCCCGGCGTTGTTTCTGGCCGTCATAGCGGACCGCCTGATCAAAGGATCGGGTGTTTACCGGACGCTGCTGATCTGGCCCTACGCCGTTGCCCCCGCTGTTGCAGGCGTGCTGTGGCTGTTCATGTTCAACACGCGTGTTGGTGTCGTGTCGTGGTACCTCGGCCAGCTTGGTTATGACTGGAACCACGTTCTGAACGGCACCGAGGCCATGGGCCTGGTGGTTGTAGCCTCAGCCTGGGGGCGTATCAGCTATAACTTCTTGTTCTTCTTCGCAGCGCTGCAGTCGGTCCCAAGATCGGTGATCGAGGCTGCGGCAATTGACGGCGCGCGCTTCTGGCGCCGGTTCTTCACAATCGTGCTGCCGCTTTTGTCACCAACCGCGTTCTTCCTGTTGGTGGTGAATGTTGTCTACGCATTCTTTGAGACCTTTGGCGTCATCCACACGATCACTGGCGGTGGCCCACAGCAGGCGACGACCATTCTAGTCTACAAAGTCTTCTCGGATGGGTTCGTTGGACAAGATCTCGGTTCGTCCTCCGCTCAGTCCGTCATCCTGCTTATTGTCGTTGGTCTGCTGACCGTCATCCAATTCAAATACGTGGAAAAAAGGGTGCACTACTGATGGCAGCCCAACAACACGGAATGGTCGAAAAACGTGGCATGGGGATCTGGTTGACCCATGCCATGATGATCCTTGGCGTCTTAATCATCTTTTTCCCGATCTGGCTGGCGTTCGTGGCATCGACTGTGACCCAGCCGGAAATCGTGTCGCCGCCCATGCCCATTCTTCCCGGCGATCAATTCTGGGAAAACTATAAGGCCGCGCTGTTTTCCGGCGTGAACGTCCCGGTCGCCACAATGTTGTTCAACAGTCTCGTGATGGCCATCGGAATCGCAGTGGGCAAGATCATAATTTCGCTGCTGTCAGCTTTTGCGATCGTCTATTTCCGTTTTCCCGGGCGAACGACGTTCTTTTGGCTGATCTTCCTAACGCTGATGCTTCCGGTCGAAGTTCGTATTGTGCCGACGTTCGAAGTTGTCGCCGGGTTCGGCATGCTCAACAGCTACTATGGGCTGATCTTCCCCTTAATCGCCTCGGCCACGGCAACGTTCCTGTTCCGGCAGTTCTTTCTGACGATCCCGGATGAACTGGCCGAAGCTGCACGCGTCGATGGTGCCCGCCCGATGCGGTTCTTCATTGATATCGTGGTCCCCATGAGCCGAACGAATATCGCGGCGCTATTCGTGATCCTTTTTATCTACGGGTGGAATCAATATCTCTGGCCGCTGCTCATCACTACCGATCCTGAAATGAACACCATCGTGATGGGTATCAAACAGATGTTCCCATCCGGCGACGACGTGGCGGAATGGCCGGTCATCATGGCCACTTCGATTTTGGCAATGATCCCGCCGGTCATCGTAGTGGTGTCTATGCAAAAGCTCTTTGTCCGCGGCCTTGTCGATAGCGAGAAATAAAAAATGGCAACAGTAAACTTAGAGAATGTCAAAAAGAGCTTTGGCCCGACGGACGTTATCCATGGCATCGACATAGATATTGCGGACGGTGAATTCATTGTGATTGTTGGCCCTTCGGGCTGCGGAAAATCCACGCTTTTGCGAATGGTTGCGGGCCTTGAAACCGTAACGTCCGGTGAAATCCGGATTGGAGGAGAACGAGCCAACGACAAAGAGCCGATGGATCGCGATATCGCGATGGTGTTCCAGAATTATGCGCTCTACCCACATATGTCGGTGCGCCAGAACATGGGGTATGGGCTAAAAATCGCGGGGCTTCCAAAAAACCAGATTGACCAGAAGGTGACTGAGGCCGCCAAACTGTTGCAGCTGGAAGCTTTGTTGGACCGCAAACCCCGGCAGCTTTCAGGCGGTCAACGCCAAAGGGTGGCAATGGGGCGGGCAATTGTTCGCGAGCCGGCGGTTTTCCTGTTTGATGAACCACTCTCAAATCTTGATGCCAAGCTGCGTGTTCAGATGCGTTTAGAAATTCGCGAGCTTCAGGAAAAGTTAGGAATTACATCGCTTTACGTGACTCACGATCAGGTCGAAGCGATGACGATGGCAGACAGGATGATCGTGATGAACGGAGGCATCGCTGAGCAGATTGGGACGCCATTGGAGGTATATGAAACACCAGGAACCCTTTTCGCGGCTCAGTTTATTGGTAGCCCTGCAATGAATATCTTTGATGCTCAGCGTGAAAACGGAACGGTTAAGATAGGGGGCTTAGAGATTGGTCCATCCACGGGGCCTGATACCCCACTAAAGCTTGGAATCCGACCAGAGCATCTGTTTCTGGACAACAATGGTCCGTTGGAAGCCGCTATTCAGATGGCGGAACCGCTAGGCGCAAACACCTTGTTGCATGGCCAGCTCACGGATGCAGGCGACGCGATCACGATAAGCCTTCCGGGTGTCCACCCAATAGAAGGCCGGCATCCGAGCATGCGGTTCTCAGTTGCCTCAGAGCACATGCATCTGTTTGACCATTCATCCGGCAAGAGGTTGGAAGGCTGATGGTCTTTCCACAGGTTGAAGCCTTTCGTGGTGGCAAAAACCTGATCCGGGTTGTGGGGCATCGAGGTGCGCGGGGTGTGCTGCCCGAAAACAGTATGATTGGCTTTGACTTTTTGCTCTCTATCGGCGTCCCGCTGCTTGAGTTTGATGTTGTCCTGACGGCCGATGACGTACCGGTCATAACCCACAACCATCGGCTGCATGCTCCCAGCTTTCGTGACGCAAATGGCCTGTTTCTGACCGGAGAAGAGCCGAAGGTCTCGTCATTGACGTTCGAGCAAATCCAGCAATTTGATATCGGGCGGTTGGATGGTCATTCGGCTTATGGCCAACGGTTTCCGGACCAGGCTCTACTGGATGGCATCCGTGTTCCAAAGTTGCACGATTTGCTGGATTTGGTTGATGATCCAAAATACGGTGATGCCTATCTGATGCTCGAACTGAAGTCGGATCCGGATTTGGCTCACGATGCGCTTTACAGGAAGAAATTTGTCGGGCGGGTTCTTCAAGAAGTACGTGACAAAGGATTGTCGTCGCGCGCGGTGCTCCACAGTTTTGATTGGAACCTGTTGGAGGAGTGTCAGCGGCAGGCTCCTGACATGCCGTCTTCCTACCTGACGCAGCTTCCGGAAAACGCGGCGGATGTCGGTGAGGATTCCTCGAAAGCGGTTTGCCCTGACTTTCGTGGTCGTCGTGATGAAATTCCAAATTTGGTCAAGCAAGCAGGCGGTTCGCTTTGGTGCCCATACTACACGGATGTAACGGCTGAAAATGTGGCGCGCGCAAAAGAACTGGGCCTATGTGTTGCCGTGTGGACGGTCAATTCGCACGAAGAAATAGGCAGAATGATCGACCTGCGCGTGGATGCAATTGTATCTGATTATCCTGGGCGGGTTCAAAGGCATCTGTCGGATTTGGGCATGAGGTGGAGTGTCGATTGCCGGTGAGCACCGCGCCACAAAAGCTGACGCCGTTCATGTTCTTTTCAGTTGCAGTTGGGAAGGATCAGACACATCAACTAGCCTAAATTTGCAAAAGAACCATCGTCTAAAGTACCGTGCAATTGTTAGGTAGCCGCATTGGATCATGCCGAAAGGCTGGCCAATGGATGCGATTAAGATCAGTGTGCAGCAGAAATTGCTTCGCTTGGAGAGGTCGGCGTGAACAGTGTGTTACACTAACAAAAAACATACCGAGAAAAACAAATCTATCCTTGAAGTGGCGCATTCAACTAGAGGGGCGCAGTTTGTGAAAACTCAGTGTCGTATTGAATTTGCGGTGAATGAGCCGATATCCCCCGCTTCATCGAGATAATAATTTGGACCTGCAACCAACGGAAAACCGGATACTCGGGACAAATGCCCAATCAACGAAGCTTTAGTGTTCAATGTAGGCTGAATGTCCGTCTTGCAACCTGATGAAGCCGTCTTGAGGTTCGTTCAATTCA
This sequence comes from Ruegeria sp. C9, assembly GCF_056537585.1. Lineage (NCBI taxonomy): Bacteria > Pseudomonadati > Pseudomonadota > Alphaproteobacteria > Rhodobacterales > Roseobacteraceae > Ruegeria > Ruegeria sp. C9. Next base: position 124,035 of record NZ_JBQFRU010000006.1, on the reverse strand, counting down.
AATACCTCTTGTGCGGATAGGCCCAGGAAGATTCCTCGAAACACGCGGGATGTTAATCCGTGGCCAACAATTATCACTGTTCCTTCGAACGAGCTGCTCGAATACCATGAGGAAACACGATTGTGCACGTCAGCATAGGACTCTCCACCCGGGGGTGGATAATTCCAGCGATCAGAGCATCGCGCTTCCCATTCCTTGGGAAACTGTCGAGTGATCTCTTTTTCAGTCAATCCTTCCCATTGCCCGAAACTGCATTCCACCAAACTGGTCTCGTACTCGATGATTTCTGGCGGCAGACCTAGTTCCTTGATCACGATTGATGCTGTCTGTGCAGCTCGGCCAAGCGGGCTCGAAAATATTGTAAGCGAATGATCGAAAAAAAGGCGGCTTCGTAGTTTACTTGCGTTTGCCAATGCTTGACGAATGCCTCGTTCGGTCAGGGGCGAGTCCCGACGTCCTTGCCTCCGTTTTTGGGAGTTCCATTCGGTCTCGCCGTGACGAAGCAAATAGAAGGTTGGGCTGATGTTCTGGTCTCGCACTTGTTGACTATTTTATTCATCGACGCAAAGCGAAGTAATTCTGATTTTTTTAGTTTAAGCAGTATCTCGTCTAAGCAGGCAACTGTTGTCGAAAAAAGCAACCAATCCTCTGGTTGACACAATTGATAACACGAATGAAGGGCCGCTACACGACCTGTGCGTTAAATGAGGCGTCGCTCATTTTGATCCTTTAAGGGCTCTCCGCCGACTTGGTTTGCGCTTAAATTCGATGACATCTTCTCGGATGCGTGGACATGATGGAAGAACTTATAGGCGAAAATCGCAAAACTTGCGCGTAGTGGGTATTGGGGTCGTATCAAAATCAACGGCTTCGCTAAGGCCGAATGGCTGAATACTGTGTCGCTCGATATTCGTATCGGCGACTGACCCTGCTCTCAAAGCGCGTTCAGAAAAGGGCTCAACTGCGATTGATATATTCCGAGATAGCTGCCCGACTGCCGTGTTTCCAGATCGTAGTTAGCCAGAAGGCAAAAGCTCTGGGAAAGTCTGCGCCGAGGGCGCAAGCATCGCTATAGTGTTGCTGGCCGACCCAGAGTTTTGGATCGTCTTTGGACGCCAGCGAAGCTTTCTGTAGACTCTCCCATTGGGGGTCATTGGGGGCGATTTCGGAGCCATCTTCACGGTATCCTGCACACATCCGGCACCAGAAAGCTTCGGCCAGCGCGAGCCCGCTTATGGAAAAGCCTGCCGCAAGTGCATCGCGAAGTGACGGCAGCAAGAACCCGGGGTGTCGCGCCGATCCATCGAAAGCAACCCGGCGCGTCGTGTCGTGAATGGCCGTATTTGCAAATCGCGTCTCAACCTGCTCAAGGTATTCATTTGCAGTCGCACCGGGGACGGCTGCGACATGAGGCAGAATTTCTTCTTCTTGGACCTTTCTGAAAAACGCCAGGATATCCCGGTCCTGCATGCAATCCGAAATTGTCGGGACATTAAGTATTTCGCCGACATTAGCAAGCAACTGGTGACCGCCGTTCAAAATGCGCAGTTTCATCGTTTCATAGCTTTGGACATCACGCGTCAGCGTGACGCCAACCTGTTCCAGGGGTGGGCGCCCGGCGCAGAAATCGTCCTCGATCACCCATTGGCGATAGTTCTCGTGCGATACGGGTGCTTGGTCATCGACGCCAAGTGCGTGGCATTGTGATATCACTTGGTCTGTTGTAGCGGGCACGATGCAATCCACCATTGAATTGGGGAATGCGCCGTTCTGGTTTATCCAGTCGGCCAGAGCAGGGTCAGACAGGCGTGCTAGACCGACAACGCAATTCCTCAGGATCACGCCATTATCCTTAAGGTTATCGCAGCTCAGCGCGGTGAAGGGTTTGATGCCCTGCGCCCTGCGCTGCTTGAGCGCCGCAATGATCGCACCGAAGGCCGTGCGCGGCTGGTTTGGATTTGCTGCATCATGAAGAATTTCTTGGTGATCTGTGTCGAGGGCACCCGTGTTGGCATCTCGGTAATATCCACCTTCGGTCACTGTCAAAGACACAATCTTGATGGAAGGCTCGGACATCTTGCGGATCAACGCTGCATTGCCTGCCTCGACCGGAAGATAGTCGATCATCGGACCAATTACCTGGGCGGACATCCCTTTCGGGTCCAGTTCGATCAATGTCGTCAAGCAGTCCTGCGCCAGCAGACGCCCTCGCATCTCGGAATCGTAGCTTCGCACACCGGCTCCGATGATTGCCCAGTCGTGGGCCTGACCTTGCTGCATCAACTGATGGATATACCAAGCCTGATGCGCGCGGTGAAAATTCCCAAGACCGATATGGACAATGCCGGGCGTCAGATCCGAGCACCTGTAAGATGGGGTCCTGACAGTTGTCGGCAGGTTTGAAAGGTTATCTCGCCTTAGATGTACTGCAGGATTTGCGTTTGCCACAGGATTCATCAGCTCATCCAGTTTCCGCCATCGACGTTATATGTCTGGGCGACAATGTACCTGGCTTCGTCAGAGGCCAGAAACACAGCCATCCCGGTCAGATCCTCTGCGCGACCCATCCGCCCATAGGGAACAGCTGCCGCCACTTCGCGTTTCTTTTGGCCGAGCGGTTTATCTTCATGTTTTGCAAAGAACGCATCAACGCCGTCCCAATGCTCGCCATCAACAACACCCGGAGCAATTGCGTTCACGTTGATTCCATGAGCGATCAGGTTCAGCCCTGCCGATTGGGTCAGCGATATGATCGCCGCCTTGCTGGCGCAGTAAACCGCGACCAAAGGTTCCCCCCTTCGCCCAGCCTGAGATGCCATGTTGATGATCCGACCTTTGGTCCCGTGCTCGATCATGTGCCGGGCGACCGCTTGCATCGTGAACAAAGCACCCGAGACGTTGATGTCAAACACGCGGTTGTAGTCTTCCCGCTCAATCTCAACGATTGGGGCGGCGGTGAAGATTGCCGCATTGTTGATCAGAATGTCGACAGGGCCGAAATGTGTAGCGGCTCTTGCGACGGCCTCATCTATGCTTTGTTGGTTTGTCACGTCCATCTCGATGGCGAATGCAACCTGACCCAATTCTGCGGCGGCGTCTTTCGCACGCTGGATGTCGATGTCGGCGATGGCAACACGCGCGCCTTCTGCAACATAAGCTTTGGCAAAGGCCAATCCGATGCCTCGCGCAGCCCCGGTGATCAGGGCGGTTTTGCCTGCCAAGCGTGTCATTCGATCCGCAAGCCTTTCGCGTCAAACCGATGGATGACATCTGCACGCGGTGTCAGGTGAATTCGATCCCCATGGCGGAAGCCGACCTCACCATCTGCGCGGACGGTAATGGTTTCGGCCAGGCCGGTCTCGTGGACGTGAAAAAAGGTGTCCGATCCCAAGTGTTCTGAAACGCTGACGATCCCGGACCATTCACCTTCAGTTTCCGAAACCGCGATGTGTTCCGGGCGAATACCGATTGTTTGTGCACCGTGTTTCGCCGCCTCTGGTCCTTCGATGAAGTTCATTTTGGGCGAGCCGATGAACCCTGCAACAAACAAGTTGCGCGGCGTCCGATATAATTCAAGCGGGCTGCCGACCTGTTCGATCACACCGGCCTGAAGCACGACGATCTTGTCGGCCATTGTCATGGCTTCAACCTGATCGTGCGTCACGTAAATCATCGTTGTCGCCAGACGTTCGTGCAGTTCGCTGATCTCTAGCCGCATGCCGACGCGCAGCGCCGCGTCTAGGTTTGAAAGGGGCTCGTCGAACAGGAATGCCGCGGGCTCACGAACAATGGCGCGACCAATGGCAACGCGCTGGCGTTGCCCACCGGAAAGCTGTCCCGGGCGGCGGTCGAGATAATCGCTCAGGTTCAGGACGCTTGCCGCGCCTTCGACTCGCTTGTCGATTTCGGCCTGATCCAGCTTGGCCATACGCAAGGGAAAGGCGATGTTCTTGCGCACACTCATATGCGGGTACAAAGCATAAGACTGGAACACCATTGCCAGACCACGTTTGGCGGGCGGTACGTCGGTTGCATCCGCGCCATCAATGTCGATGGAGCCCGAAGTGATGTCCTCTAGCCCAGCAATGAGCCGCAACAGCGTGGACTTGCCACAACCAGAGGGCCCGACGAAGACGGTGAATTCACCGTCCTCGATAGTCAAATCTAGTGGTGGAATGACCTCTACGTCACCGAAGCTTTTGGTCACTGACTTGAGTTGGATACGTCCCATAGTCGTCTTCCTTATTTCACAGCGCCGAAAGTCAGGCCGCGGACAAGTTGTTTCTGGCTGAACCAGCCAAGGATGAGGATTGGTGCGATCGCCATGGTCGATGCCGCGCTGAGCTTGGCGAAGAACAGGCCTTCGGGGCTGGAATAGCTGGCGATGAATGCGGTAAGCGGCGCTGCGTCAACGGCAGTCAGGTTGAGCGTCCAGAATGCCTCGTTCCAGGCAAGAATGAAGTTCAGTAGCACGGTCGAGGCGATGCCGGGCACGGCCATGGGTGTCAACACATAGAGGATTTCTTCTTTCAGCGTGGCACCATCCATCCGGGCGGCTTCCAGAATCTCACCGGGGATTTCACGGAAATAGGTGTAAAGCATCCAGACGATGATCGGCAGGTTGATCAGCATCAGCACCACGACCAGCCCTCCGCGCGTGTCCAGTAGACCCAACCGGATGAACAGCAGATAGATCGGGTAGAGAACACCCACCGCGGGCAGCATCTTGGTGGACAGCATCCACAGCAGGATGTCCTTGGTACGCTTGGACGGCACGAAGGCCATGGCCCATGCTGCGGGCACTGCGATGATCACGCCCAGAATGGTTGATCCACCTGCGATGATCACCGAATTCCACAGGAACCGCATGTAATCCGAGCGTTCCTGTACGATTGCATAGTTCTCGAGCGTCCAATCGAAGTTCAGGAACAGCGGTGGGCTGGCGATCGCCTGAGCCTCGGTTTTGAAGCTGGTCAGGATCGTCCAGAGGATCGGGAAAAAGATCAGTAGACCAACGGCCCATGCAAGGGCGGTGTTCAGCGATTTACGACGGGATGTGACGGCGCGGGCCATGGTCGTTCCTCCTCACGCGTCCAGGTTTTTGCCGACGATGCGCATCAGGAAGATGGCAACGATATTGGCAAGGATGATGGCGTAGACACCTCCGGCTGATCCAAGGCCGACATTCTGGCTTTCCAGCACGCGCTGGAATATCAGGTAGGTGAGGGTTCGGGTGCCGAAGGCGCCGCCGGTGGTCACGAAGATTTCGGCGAAGATCGACAGAAGAAAGATCGTCTGGATCAGGATCACGATGGTTATCGCGCGGCTCAGATGTGGCAGGACGATGTGATAAAAGCGTTTCAGGACTGGCGCACCATCCATTTCGGCTGCTTCCAGCTGTTCACTGTCCAGTGACTGAATTGCGGTCAGCAGGATCAGAGTCGCGAAGGGTAGCCACTGCCATGAGACGATCATGATGATCGAAGTCATCGAGGCCTCGGATAGCCATGAGATCGGCTCGGCCCCGAAAAAGCGCCATAGATGGGCCAGCAACCCATTCACAGGATCCATGAACATGTTCTTCCACACCAACGCAGACACCGTGGGCATGACAAAGAAGGGAGCGATCACGAGGATACGGACAACGCCCTGACCCCACATGGGTTGATCCAGCAGCATCGCTAGTAGAATGCCTAGAATTACGGTGATCACCAAGACGCCGCCTACGATCATCAACGTCGCTTGCACCGCGGGCCAGAAGGAGCTGGACGAGACGAACCGGACATAGTTGTCGAACCCGACCCAGCCCAAGTCGCCACCGCGAAGGGGCAGATACTTCTTGAAGGAAAAATACAGCGTCATCGTCAGGGGCACGAGCATCCAGCCAAGTAGCAGGACCACTGCGGGTGCCATCATCAGGCGCGCGACGGATCGGGAATGTTGAGTTGCCATGACGCAAACCCTCTCTGTTCAGGCATAACCAAAGCCTGCGAGAAAAACGCGAGTTGTGGAAGGGTAGAGCGGGGGGCAGACCTCTGCCCGCCCGCCGGGGAGGGATGCCTCAGTAGCCTGCGGCTTCCATTTCTTCGGTGGTGAAGGCCTGCGCTTTGGCGAGTGCTTCGTCCACTGACTGCTGTCCGGCATAAACTGCCGAGAACTCCTGACTTACTTGCGTAGCGATACCGGCAAACTCGGGGATCGCGACGAACTGGATACCCGTGTATGGCGTCGGCTGTGCGCAGCAATTCTGTGGATCGGCCATCAGGATCGACTCTAAGGTCATGTTCGCAAAGGGAACTTCCTTGTAGTTCGGGTTCTCATAGAGCGAGGTTCGCGCGCCCGGCGGCACATTGGCCCAGCCTTCATTTTCGGCCACCAACTCAATGTAGTCTTTCGAGGTCGCCCATTCGATGAATTGCTTTGCCGCGTCCTCTTGCTGCGTGCCCGCTGGGATCGCTAGCGCCCAGGCCCACAACCAATTGGCGCGTTTATCTACGCCTTCCGAGTTCGGTGCCAGTGCAAAACCAACCTTGTCTGCCACTGTTGAGTCGTCAGGATTGGTCACGAAGGATGCCGCGACGGTTGCGTCGATCCACATGCCACACTTGCCCTGCTGGAACAACGACAGGTTTTCATTGAACCCATTGGTGGCGAAGCCTGCTGGGCCAGATTCATTCATCATGTCGACGAAGAAAGTGAGCGCTTCTTTCCATTCCGGCTGATCGAACTGGGGCTTCCAATCCTCGTCAAACCAGCGCGCGCCGAAGGAATTGCCTGTCACGGTGATAAAGGCGCCGCCTTCACCCCAACCAGCCTTGCCACGTAGGCAGATACCGTTGATGTCATTGTCCCGATCCGTCATTGCAGCGGCAGCTTCGCGGATGAATTGCCAGGTAGGCGCGTCGGGCATTTCAAGGCCGGCCTGTTCCATCAGGTCAGTGCGGTACATGATCATCGAGCTTTCACCATAGAATGGCGCTGCGTACAGCGTCCCTTCATGGCTTAGGCCCCCCGCCATTGCGGGCAGAATGTCCCCGACATCGTAGTCTTCGGACAAACCATCTAGCGGAACCAACCAGCCATTCGCGCCCCAGATGGGCGTCTCGTACATGCCGATGGTCATGATGTCGAACTGACCGCCCTTGGTCGTGATGTCGGTGGTGACGCGCTGACGCAGCACGTTCTCCTCCAGCGTTACCCATTCGACGTCGATACCGGTCGCTTCGGTGAATTTGTCAGTATAGCCCTGCATCCGGATCATGTCGCCATTATTCACGGTGGCGATCGTGATAGATTGCGCGTGGGCTGCGGCCGTAGCGACGAATGTCAATGCAGTCGCCGCGCGAAGTGCGTGCTTCAGATACATCCCTGTCCTCCCTGAGCTTGGATGTCGTGCAGAGAGCGTAGAGCGTAAATTGTCGCGCCGTCAATAAAAACTTTACGCGCGTTAAAATTATCGAGTTATGCCGAATTCCTTAATACGAGCCGCGCAGGGAAAAGGGTTTCTGTTCGTGTCTCAAATTCTCCCCCATTTTCAATGAGTTCGAACAGCGTTTCGACACTTCTTCCGGCCACGTTGTCGTAGTCATGCGCAGCTGTGGTCAGAGAAGGGCAGGTGAATTTTGCGAACGGATGATCGTCATTTGAGGCCACGCGCAGCGTGCAATCGTTCTTGCGTCCGACCCGAATCCCCTGTTCGTAACAGGCCGCAAGAAAGCCAATTGCGAGTCGGTCATTGCTGCATAGAACTGAATTCGTCCTCAATTGACGCTCGTCCAGAACTTTCAACGCGCCCCGGTGACCGATTTCTTCAAATGCCCAGCCTATGCCGTCGACTTTGATGATATGAGGCTCGAACCCGAGACGCTCCATCACCTCAACATAGGCTTTTCGACGTTTGTTGGCGTTCGGATTCGCAGGCGTACGCATTTCAAAGAAAGATGGCGGTTCGCCCGTGCGGGTCATGTATTCGACCGTTTGTGACACAAAACTGAAATTGTCCGATCCAACAAAGGCAGCCCCCAAACCATCCAGGTTACTGTCAAATAAGACCGTTGGCACGTTGGCACAGAATTTCTCGATCGCGGATCGGTCCGAGATACGCCCCAAAGGGGCTAGCAAAACCCCGGCGGGTTTCAGGGATTGCAGGCCGTCCAGAATTTCGTTCTCGAGCTTTTGCTCGCCATGTGAGCTGAAGAGAGACGGTCGATAGCCCGCCGCGATGCAGGATTGTTCCAGATACCGTGCGATTTCTGCAAAGAAAGGGTCAGACAAATAGGGTACGACGATGCCGATATTCTTGGTCAGCTTTCGGTTCTGGTTCACCGCATAAATGTTAGGGCGGTAATCAAACCGTTCGAGCGCTTCTTCGATGCGCGCCCTTGTCGTCGGGCGAACACTTTCGGGATCATGGAAATATTTGGATACTGTGGGCCGCGAAATGCCGCTGAGGGCCGCGAACTCTTCCATATTCTTAATCTTGGTCATGCTAGTCTGCCTGCGGATCATAGCCGCCTTGATTTTATCGTATCTTTACATATTCTTTGCGCGCGCTAAAAAATCAATAGCCAGACGGTCTCCGAGTAGTTGAACGGGGCGAGGGGTTTGAGTGTATCTCGGGATCGATATCAGAACTTCGGCTGTCAAGCTTGCCTACGCGGATAGGGACCGGATTCTCGCGACATCTTCGGTGGGGATACAGACATCTTCACCCCAGCCCGGCTGGTCTGAGCAGCACCCGGACCTTTGGTGGAAGGCGACAGTAGACGCTTTGAACCAACTTGTAGGCCGAATTGGATTGTCCGAAATCAAGGCCGTCGGATTGTCCGGTCAAATGCATGGTGCCGTTTTGCTGGACCGCGATCTGCGTCCGATCCGCCCGGCGATCCTTTGGAATGACAGCTGATCAGCACGCGAGTGTGATGAACTGCGTGCGGCCGAACCACAGATTGGACAGATTGCGGGTGTCCTGCCCTTGCCAGGCTTTACCGCACCTAAGATTGCAGGGCTTAGACAACATGAGCCCGAACATTACGGTCGACTTGCCCATATCCTGCTGCCCAAAGACTACATCGGCTTATGCCTGCATGGAGAATTGGCAACCGATACGTCCGATGCGGCCGGAACAATGTGGCTCGATCAGGCGTCGCGCAAATGGAATGCCGCTGTCACCGAAGCCACATTTGTAAAGCCCGACTGGTTACCGCCAGTATTCGACGGTCAAACGGTTGTTGGGAAAGTGACCGCACGTGCTGCGGCAGAGACAGGGCTGAAACCCGGTATTCCCGTCGTGGCTGGAGGAGGGGACGCGGCAACAGGGGCGGTGTCATTGGGTGCTACCGAGCCAGGGCGTGGGTTCATCTCACTTGGGACATCCGGTCAGCTATTTGTGGCTAATCGAAGTTATAAGCCTAACCCTGAACGCTATGTTCATGCTTTTGCACACACGCTGCCCGATCGTTGGTATCAAATGGCTGCGATGCTGAACGGGGCAAGGCCCATTTCATGGATTGGGGATCAGTTGGGGCTAACTTCTACCGAAGTTGTCGCGCTTGCTGAAACGGTCAACGGTGATCGCGTTCCGATTTTTCTGCCCTATCTGACGGGCGAACGCAGCCCGCACGGAGACCCACGTATTCGGGCCAGTTTCTTTGGACTGGAGGATTCAACAACACGTGCTGACATCTGCCGCTCTGTAGTTGAGGCAATTGCGTTTAGCTTTGCCGATGCAGCGCTCAGTTTTGGTGACACAATTGACGACCTGCCCGAATTGGCCGCCATAGGAGGCGGCAGCCGATCAGAATTGTTGCTTGGTTTGATTGCAACGGTGATTGAAAAACCCATTGTACGATCTGATGGGGCGGATTCCGGTCCGGCATTTGGCGCAGCCCGGCTCGCGGCGTGTGGTCTCGGCGTGTTGACGAAAGCCGATTTGGCATATCAGCCGCCCACAACAGAAAGGTTTGAACCCACTGAAATGGCTGCACTTTCCGAGCGGTTGATGAAATTCCGCCGACTTTATTCTGCGGTTAAAGGTATAAATTGATCGCACTAATAATCATCAGTATTTAGATCGTCCCCCGCGCTAGATGGACCTGCGTTGGTGAAGCAATAGGCATGACATGGATCGACGTATGGGTGATAACTACGTCTGGGAGGTGCAGATCATGCCGTCAATTTTCGGTAGGATTAGGTGCTGCGGATCTGAGTTTTGGGCTGAGCTATGGCTATCTTGACCACAATGAAATGCGTGATGTTAGCGACCCAGAGCCCCTCAGGAACAAATCTGCACCATTACAGCAAGAGCGAAAGGGGTTGCGAAGCAAAAACTCGTTATCGGCATAGCCATAGATTAATCCATGTTTCTTGGCGGTTGTTGATAGATACTCGTGGCCCTCAATCTTGTGCTAAGGCGGTAGCACATACTCCCTAGCTGCGCGAACCGCTTGCCGTGATTGGTAGTCTTTTCGGGCGCTCGGAAGAACTCTTTCCAACACTTTTGACTGCGAAGCATTTTTTCGATAGGCAGTTTCAATTACTCGACCGAAACGTGTTTCGCACCACAATCAGCGAATCCGCGAATTAGTCTTGCCGCGTCTTCTTCGTTGTCCGGTACAAGCGGCTGCAGCCTCGCCGAGACGGGAATCCCCAGCCTCACGAGTTCAGCCATCGCATTGAGTCGCTCGGAGACCGCCGGAAAGCAACACTTCTCTGCAGCTAGTGGTGATCGAGGTCTTTCGGGACCCGTCGTGTGAAGTAGAAAACCTCTGCATTCACAAATGAGAAGGGAACGGTTTTGTTCTCCAGCATGTACTACGCCCTTGGTCAGCTCCAGTTAAAGCTGAAGGGAAACAGTAGCTTACCTGTTGGGAATGGTGCCCGGGGGCGGAATCGAACCACCGACACGAGGATTTTCAATCCACTGCTCTACCCCTGAGCTACCCGGGCACGGGAATGGCGTTTGCCATTGGGTGGAGGCCTTCTATGACTTGCCACAGGCAGTGTCCAGAGGCTTTTTGACATTTTTTCAATGCGGGCGAGACGTGGGGCTTTCGGTTGGTTCCGAGGTCGTCTCGGCGTCTTCTTCACGTTGCGATGGCACCGCATAAGAACCGTTTAGCCATTTTGCCAGATCGATATCCGCGCAGCGTTTGGAGCAGAATGGTCGAAAGGCCTGCTGGGTATCTTCTCCGCAGATCGGGCAGCTCATTTCAGGATCTCCGTCAATGGGATACGACCACGTTTGCGCTGTAGTTCGAAATGGCCAAGCGGGGTCCAACCGGCCAAAATCGTCTCGTCAGGATCGGACTTGAATGCCGACCGCAAGGCCGATTCGAAACCCCTCCGGTCTTTCTTGGGCATCGGTGCAAGGTCCAGAGTGATCTGCCCCCCCAACCCGCGCACGCGCAGGGCGCGCGGCAGGGCTTTGGCGCAGGCGAAGTTAGCTTTGGTTCCCGCCGCGAGAGATGTGTCGGCGCCGGTGTTCACATCCACCGCAACCAGCGCGCGGGTCGGTTGGATATAGAGGTGTCCTCCACCGGGAAGCGCTTCGGAAATCCCCTTTGCTGCATCGAGCGCATCAACGACACCGTGGTCCTCAAATCCGCCGGATGCGGTCACGACCTCGGCCGGGTCCGTCCAATCACGCCAGGCCAGGATATGCGGACCATCGCCCTCGCTCAGCAATTCTGGTTCACTGCCCGTATCAGCCAATACCTGCTCGGCAAGTACCAGCATGGCTGAGATATCTTCAGCGATTTCATCTGCATCCGCCGCCTGACAGCACGAGCGCAGGATCAGGCCGTGCGTGCTGTTTCCCATTTGCTCATGCGCGATTTCGAGAAGTTGGTCGCGCATATCTTCATCACGGATTCGGCGCGAGATGTTCAGGCCGGGCGCGTCAGGTGTCACGATCGCAAAGCGGCTTTTGAACAAAATACGATTCGAGACGGGTATGGCTTTGCCGGGCTCGGCATATCCAGTCACCTGCACCAGTAGCAAAGCACCGGGCGACAACCCTTTGACTTGCCTCAGAAAAGCCGGGCCGTCGGGTGTGGTGAGAAACATGCCGCCCTGACCTTTGACCGGGCGATCGGCGCGGGCGCGGTAGATCGTACCTGGCGCAGGGGCATCTGTGGCGATCAGGAAATCGTCGAGAACACCATCCACCATCAGAGCTGCAGCTTCGCGTCCCTGAATATGATCCAGAATGATGGTACGACCCTTCATGAAACCTCGCGATATAAGGGATAGCCGATGCCTTGCAGCAGTGCAGCAGTTTCGGACAGGGGTAGGCCGACAATACCGGTGAACGAGCCTGAAATCCACGGGATGAACGCACCGGCAGGACCTTGTATTGCATAGGCTCCGGCCTTGCCCTGCCAGTCATCCGTCGCAAGATAGGCATTGATTTCGCTGTCGGACAGACGTTTCACTTTTACCTGAGAAACCACATCACGCTGGAGGATTTTAGCCCCGCTCCGCACAGCGACCGAAGTGATCACCCGATGGCGTCGGCCGGACAGGGCGTGCAGAAACTCTGCAGCTTGTCCCGCGTCTTCGGGTTTGCCAAGAATGCGGTGACCCAGTGCGACCGTAGTGTCAGCACATAAGGTGATATCATCGCTATCAGCTTGAACAGCCTGAACTTTTTGCCGGGTAATGCGGCTGCAATAGGGGGCTGGCAGTTCTCCATTCAGCGGCGTTTCATCGATATCCGGCGGACGGATCGCATCGGGCCGAACGCCAAGCTGCGCCAGCAGGTCCAGCCGCCGCGGGCTGCCCGATCCGAGGATAAACGCCATGTACGAAGCGTTACTTGAAGCGATAGTTGATCCGACCCTTGGTCAGATCATATGGGGTCATTTCGACCTGAACTTTGTCGCCGGCCAGAACACGGATGCGGTTCTTGCGCATCTTGCCTGCCGTATGTGCGATGATCTCATGGCCGTTTTCCAGCTCGACCCGAAACGTCGCATTAGGCAGGAGTTCCTTCACGACACCGGGAAATTCGAGCGTATCTTCCTTGGCCATGTTGTCTCCATCATTAGGTTGCACCTGCAGAATCTGCAGATCGTGCGCTTAAATGAGCCTATTTCGGCCTTATTTCAAGGGCGAAGTCACCTAAAGGGGTGATATTGTGACTGAATCGACCCGAGCGTCTTGCTCGGTCCAGTGCGTGCGGTTCAACACCCACCCGTCTGCGCGGACGTTTGCAATTGTGGACAGGTCGGCCTCGGCATAGGTCCAGCCGGCGGTATTCAGCGTGCCCTCGGCAAGCACTCCCGTCGGTGGGAACCCGATATCGGGCGGGCCAAACACGCCACCCATGCCGGTATTCATGTCGACTGCTTCGGACCATTCATTGCCGCCAACTAACGATGACATTACCGTAACGCATTGATTTTCAAGGGCACGAGACATGGCGCCGATCCGCACACGCCAATACCCGGACAGGGCTTCGGTGCAGGATGGTACGAGGATCAAGTCGGCCTCGCTCAGGGCCCGACCCAAGAGAGGGAACTCACTGTCATAGCAGATCAGAACGCCGATTTTACCCAATGCGGTATCAAACAGTTTCAACGAACCGCCCGGGGCGATGTCCCAGGCCTCGCGTTCAAACCGTGTCATGATCTGCTTGTCCTGATGATCGAGACGACCGTCAGGAGCGTAGAACACTGCGCGGTTCACCGGGCGCCCTGGTCCGTCGATGACCGGGGCGGAAGCCCCCAGAATGTATGTGTTATACATCTTTGCAAGGCGCGAATGCACAACTTGTACATCTTCCATCCGGTCGGAAACCGCCCGGATTGAGCGTTCGAGATCGCCGGCCACCTTAGGGCCGTCGAGCGTCGACAACTCCATTGCGCCGTATTCGGGAAAGACCAGAAGGTCGGCACCTTGTCCTGCGGCCTCGGAAACCCATGCCTCAAGCTTGTCTTCATATTGAGCCCAACTATCGAGCCAATCGAGGTCGTAGGCGGCGGTGGCGATTTTCATTCCCAAGTCCTATGTCTGGTCGCTGCGCGACACTAGAACAGCAGATCGTCCAGGGCTACTGCAATCGCGGCACGGGTGATTCTGAAACCTATGTTGCGACTTACTGTTTCGAGGCGGGTGTGTGTTTATTGGCAGGTTTTCTCGGCCGCCGGTGCAGAGATTGCATCGAATGGCTGATCAGAGGTCGATTTGACCTATCGAAGAACCTGAACGAAACAGGCAAGGAACTCCACCTCGGGCATCAGTTTTTCAAGTTCCTCAAGCGTGCGAAGGGGCAGTATTACATCAAGAACATTGGCCCCGGGGATATCGACTCACAGAAACAAGGCGTTGTCATTTGTAACGGCATCGTGCACCAAGGATGCGGCCAGAAGGGCAAATCCGGGGATCAGGTATGTCCTCGATCTGGTCGGTCAGGCTGGTTTGCGAAATCCCGAAAAAGCGGTGAAACGCTTTGTCCAGACCTTCGTGAATCTCGAACCCTTCATCGAAAGCGAGGAAGGCGAACCCCAGTGTAATCAGCAGCCAGATAATATGCTTGCGTTGCAGGAAAACCTGAAAATTAGCCAAGGCGACTTAATGGACGCGATCAGGCTGTCGCAAAACGGTCACTACCACGCGCTCTGATCGTCGGTAAACTGCGGTTCAATCGGGGCTTCAAGTTCATTTTGGGTGTGGATGTCGGGCTTGATTACCGGATCGGATCACTCGGGATTTTCCGCACGGAACAGGGCCCATGCGTCCTGCGAGGTGCCGTCCGGCTTGGTGCATATACCCACCTGACCCGAACCAGTGTCTTTGATCTTGTAGCTGCCGCCGATCTCAAGGCAGTAGGCTGCTGCGGGGTTCACCACCTGATGCGTTTTTCCATGTGCCTTGCGGTACAGCTCCCATGCATCGGCGGACGTACCGTCGCTCAGTGCGCAGCGAGACGTGGTCAGGTCATATTCGCCTCCAATTGAGCCACAGTACACGGCGGCGGGATTTGCAAGGCCGACCGGCTTGCTGCCATCCGCGCCCGCATGGTGTTCGCGAAAATAGGTCCATGCATCGATCCGGGTGCCGTCGGGCAATTGGCAGATACCGCTCTGACCGTCCGGACCGTCATGGATACCGTAGAGCCCGCCTTGCGCGATGCAATATGTTGCCGCGGGATTGGCCAGACCGGTGTTGGCAGAGCTTGCGGCGGGCAGGGCCATTGAAAAGGCCATCGTCAGGGTCGCAATCGTGCCTGCGGAATTCAATAGACGCTTTGTCATGGTCACCTCGCAACATTGTGGACAGGGCAGGTTCTGAGGATTTTCGCCGTTTTGCAGATCGATCCGGTCCTGCACGGATACTTGGATCAGAGTTGTTCCACCTTGATCGAGTCTGCGGGATAAAAGGCCAAGTGATCCTTGATTTCGGCCACCGCGTCGATCGGGTTTTCATAACTCCAAGCGGCGTTTTCGGTGACTGAGGATTTGTTTACGATCGAGAAATGCGTGGCGTCTCCCTTGCCTGCGCATTGGGTGACTTTGTTGGTCCGATCTAGAAAGGCCATCGCAATGTCCGCACGCGGGAAGTAGATAACCGGGTCTTTGTCGCCTTCCAGAAGTTCCAGCGCGTTGTTGGTTTCACCCAAAATCGCGCCGCCTGAGCGGACGCTCCATTTGCCCGGTGCTTTGCGGATCGTGATGGTGTCTGTCATTCCTGTTCCTTCCCTCGTCGTGTCAGGGCTTCTCCTCTGCCCAAACTATGTAACAATCCGGTGTCAGACCGGTGCGGTTGCGGCATCCAACCACAGTTGAGCGGCGTCGCCCAGCCTTGGCCGGACTTTTTCCGCCACGTCGCGGTGATAGGCGTTCAGCCAAGCACGTTCCTCTCGTGTCAGCATATCGACTACAATCAAACGCCTGTCGATTGGGACATAAGTCAGCGTACGCCAGTTCAGCATGGCGCGTTCGTCGTCACCGTTGGGCAGGTTTGGGGCCTCTTCCACTACGACAAGGTTCTCAAGCCGGATGCCAAAAGCACCCTCGCGGTAATATCCCGGCTCGTTCGACAGGATCATACCCGGCTCAAGCGGGACATGGCTGACCCGAGACAGGCGCTGAGGGCCCTCATGCACGCTGAGATAGGTACCGACCCCATGACCGACCCCATGGTTGAAATCCTGCCCGGCCAGCCATAGCGGCAGCCGCGCTACGCATTCGATATCGCGTCCTGCCAAGCCAACAGGCCAGCGTAGCATCGACATGGCGATCATGCCTTTGAGGACGCGTGTAAAGCAGGCCTTCTCCTCATCCCCAACATCGCCGATTGCAATTGTGCGGGTGATATCGGTGGTGCCGTCCAGATATTGCCCACCGCTGTCCAGCACCAGCAGGTGACCGTTTTCCAGCCTGCTGTCGGTTTCCTCGGTCACGCGATAATGCATGATGGCCCCGTTCGGCCCGGTGCCCGCGATGGTGTCGAATGAGATATCCTGCAGCGCGTTGTCCCGGCGGCGGCTTTCTTCCAGCCGCGTTACTACCTGTGTCTCGGTCAGGGTGCCGGGCTTCTGCGCGTCCAACCAACACAGCAGTTCGATCACCGCTGCGGCATCTCGCAGATGTGCCTCGGCCGTGCCTGCGATTTCGGCCGGGTTCTTGCGGGCTTTGGGCAGGGCGCAGGGATCGCCGCCATCGACCATACGGTCCCCCAACGCATCCGCTACGATCTGCGGAACCGTTCCCGGATCGACCTGTACCTTGCCTTCAAGTGCCTCAACCGCTGTCAGGAACGCGTCGGGTTGGTGTTGGGTGACCTGCGGGACCAGATGATCCTTCAGCCCGTTCAGTTTGGCAGCGGCCATGAACAGATCCACCCGCCCATCACCGTGCAGGATGGCAAAGCCATGGGCCACAGGGTTGTATGCGATGTCCGCGCCGCGGATATTCAACAACCACATGATCGAATCCGGCAAGGTGATCACCGCTGCCGCGCGATCTGCGCTCTGCAGGTCACTCGCGAGGCGCTTGATTTTGCTCTCGGCGCTTTCACCTGCAAATTCAATCGGATGTGCCCTGACAGGATTCATCGGAGGGTCGGGTTGATCCGCCCAAATTCGGTCTACAAGGTTATCACAGCGCACCAGTTCGACGCCGCTGCCTTCAAGCTCTTTCTGTGCAGACGAAATCTGTCCCGCAGCGTGGAGCCACGGATCAAACCCGACTTTGCCGCCATTTGGCAATTGCTCTTTCAACCAGGCGCTCAGGCTGACATCTGGCCATGGGACCGGCGTGTAATCCTGTGCGACCTGGGCCTTTACCTGAGTGCGATAGCGCCCGTCGATGAAAACCCCGGCAATGTCCGTGAGCGCCGCGCAAAACCCCGCAGAACCGGTGAATCCGGTAAGCCAGGCCAGCCTTTCATCCCGAGGGGCCACATATTCACCCTGATGCGCATCCGCACGCGGGATCAGGAAGCCCTGCAGGTTTTCGCGCGCCAGCTCGTCCCGCAAAGCGGCCAGTCGTGGTGGGCCTTGCTCGGGGCGTGCGGTCACTTCGAAACTCTGGAACATGGGCGGCCTCATTCGTCGGTCTTGCTGCGCGCAAACCTGCGGCCTGCGGTAGGAAATGTCCAGCGCCCCGGCGCACACTATTCTTCTGTCTCAAGAAAGCGTTGAATGGCCTGGATATATGGGTTGTAGGCCTCATTTCCAGGCAATGGTATCTGGTTGCCGGTCTCAAGGATCACAAGCGAGGCATTGGGGATTCCAGCCGCCAGTTTGCGCGCCTCGGACAGGGGGTGAACGGCTGTGTGCCGCCCGTGCAGAACCAGCGTGGGGCATTGCACCATCGGAAGAAGTTGCAGCACCGAGGTGCTATTGGCGATGTCACGGTAGTGAAGTCTTTCCTCGCTTGAATAAAGTGTCTGCAATTCATTGACCATGTGCCGAACGCTATCCAGCGGACCTTCTGGAAAATAGCTGAATTCAGCGCCCATAGCATAGCCGCTGCCCGGCGTGTTCCAGCCTTCCGCGATCAGTGACCGGATCGAGTCGGGTTGTTTGGTATCTTCTCGGTAATCTCGCCCTTCTGCCCATCCGCCGGAGACAACCAGCTTGTCAATCCGCTCGGGGTGCCTTGCGGCGAAGTGTAGGGCAGGGAAGGTGCCGCCCATTTCACCGAGAATGGAAAAGCGGTCAAACCCCGCTGCATTCACGACGGTCAGGATTTCTTCTATTCTGCGGTCATACACCGCCTGATGATCGATGTTTGAGCTGACGTCATTGTCCTTGTTGTAGCGTAACAGGCGGAAACGGTTTGCCATGTCCTGTAACCGGGTACGCTCGGACGGGATGCGCCATTCCGCCTCCAGATCGTGCACGACCGAACCGATGCGCAGCACCGGCAACCCATCACCGGAAAGCGTGTATGGAACAGCGCGGCCCTTCGCACCGCGCGCGTAACGCAGCCGTTGCGTATGGTTTTCTACGCCTGAACTGGTGTCGGCGTCGCAGGTAACATCCGCCGCCATTTGCAACCCGCGCCGTACGACTGTCCGAATGATCCGTTGCGCTTTGCCATCATCGCCGACTGCTTTACGCGCTGCTGCAATTCGTGCGCTGATGGTAGAATCCGAGACAAAGCGGCCACTCCATACCCGCGCGATGATCTCGTCCCGGGGCACCAGCTTACCTGGGTGCTGGGCCAAGAGGACCAACAGATCGAATACCTGAGGTTCGATTGCGACGGGCTCACCCCGGCGGGTCAGGACGTGTCGATCCACATCCAGAATACAGTCTGCAAACTCATAGCGCATGGGGCAAATACACTCCGTTTCTCGCGGAACGACAAGGTTCAACAACAATCTCAAGGGTTTCTAGGGCGTATCTCAGGACCAGCTACAAGCAGGCCGGACAGGGTTGGGACACTATCCAAGCAGATAAACAGGAGAACGAATGATGTTCCTGCCCTTCGATATAGCGCTTATGCGCTATCCGTTACGCCACCATAAGCAAAGTCGCCTTCAGCGGTGCAAAAACTGGCTTGGATGGCACTAAGTCTGCA
Organism: Ruegeria sp. C9; assembly: GCF_056537585.1. Classification (NCBI taxonomy): domain Bacteria; kingdom Pseudomonadati; phylum Pseudomonadota; class Alphaproteobacteria; order Rhodobacterales; family Roseobacteraceae; genus Ruegeria; species Ruegeria sp. C9. The sequence goes on along the minus strand of NZ_JBQFRU010000006.1, from coordinate 105,001 downwards.
CTGTCGAAGCAGGGCCGTCAACTGGCCCGCTTCATCCCCATCACGCGCGCGCGGGCGCGCGGGTCGCTGTCGAACAGTGCGGCCAACTGCTCGGTCATAGCACCTGCAAGCTGCTCGACATCGGTGATCGTCACGGCGCGGTCATAATAGCGCGTCACGTCATGGCCGATCCCGATGGCCAGCAATTCCACCATCTTGCGTTTTTCCACCATCGCAATCACGTCGCGCAGGTGTTTTTCCAGATAGTTCGCCGGGTTCACGCTGAGCGTTGAATCATCGACCGGAGCGCCATCCGAGATCACCATCAGGATCTTGCGGGCCTCACGCCGCGCGAGCATCCGGCGATGCGCCCATTCCAGCGCCTCACCGTCGATGTTTTCCTTCAGCAGGCCCTCTTTCATCATCAGCCCCAGATTGGGTCGCGCGCGACGCCATGGGGCATCGGCGCCCTTGTAGATGATGTGGCGCAGATCGTTCAGACGCCCCGGTTGCTGCGGGCGGCCATCGTTCAGCCACGCCTCGCGCGCCTGACCGCCTTTCCAGGCCCGGGTGGTAAAGCCCAGGATCTCGACCTTGACGTTGCAACGTTCCAGCGTCCGCGCCAGGACATCTGCACAGATCGCGGCAATCGAGATCGGACGGCCCCGCATCGAGCCGGAATTGTCCAGAAGCAGCGTCACCACCGTATCGCGGAATTCGGTATCTTTTTCGACCTTGAAGCTTAGTGGCGTGGTCGGGTTGGCCACGACGCGCGCCAGACGTCCGGCATCCAGAATGCCTTCCTCGCGGTCGAACTCCCAAGACCGGTTCTGCTGCGCCTGCAGGCGGCGTTGCAACTTGTTAGCCAGACGGCTGACCGCGCCCTTCAAGGGCTCCAACTGCTGGTCCAGATAGGCGCGAAGGCGTTCCAGCTCGGCCGGTTCGGCCAGATCTTCAGCTGCGATCTCTTCGTCGTGGGTGTTCAGATAGACCTTGTAATCCGGGTCCGCCTCGGACGCAGGTGGCGGGGCTGGCGGTTCTAGCGGAGCCTCGCCCTCGGGCATTTCAGCCTCATCACCCATCTCATCCTCGGCCATCTCGTCCATCGAGACCTGAGCCTGAGACTGGTCCTGCTGTTCTTCCTGAGTTTGTTCAGGGGTTGCATCGGCGTCCTGTTCGTCCTGATCATCCTGCCCGGTGCTGTCGGGATCGGGCTGCTCTTCGGCGTCATCTTCGGCCTGATCTTCCTGTTCGTCGTCCAGTTCATCCGGGTCATCACCCAGCTGATCGCCGTAACCCAGGTCTTTGATCATCTGTCGGGCGAATTTGGCAAATTCGGCCTGGTCCGAGAGGATTTCGTCAAGATTTTCCAGCGTCCCGCCGGCCTGTTCCTCGATAAATCCGCGCCACAGGTTCATGACATTCTCGGCGGCAGGCGGCATGTCGCGGCCCGTGGCCAGATGCCGGATCAGATAGCCCGCCGCCACAGCCAATGGCGCATCCGCAGGCTGTTTGCACTGATCATAGCCGCGCCGGATCGCCTCATGCCCGATCTTGACGTCGATATTCGACGCGGTGCCGGGCATGTCCCGCGCACCCATCGCCTCGCACCGGGCGGTCTCCATCGCCTCATAAAGATCCCGCGCCATATCACCTGGAGGGGCATATCGCGCATGGGTCGCGTCATCATGATACTTGCGTTGTAAAGCTAATGCGTCTGCCGTCCCGCGCGCCAACAGAACCTCTTCGCGCGTCATCCGGCGTGAGACCTGCGGCAAACGCATCGACTCGCCCGACAGGCCCGATGGATCAACAGTGTAGCTCACCGACAATTCGGGGTCGTCGGCCATAACTTTAGTAGCCTCGGCCAGAGCCTTCTTGAACGGATCAGCAGGATTGTCGTTCTTCTGCACCATGTTCAATCGCCCTTTGTGTTGCAGTGACCCGCCGCATCAATGCGAAACCGGATCCCCCTTCATCTGGCCAAAAATACCTCCGCCGGAGGCATTGCGCCCCGCAGGGCGCAATTCATATTGCTTAGCCCAAGCTCGCGCTCGCCGCGCTTTCCGGCAGTTCCTCATCAAAGCAGCGCTGATAGAACTCAGCAACCGTCTGGCGCTCTAGCTCGTCACATTTGTTCAGGAACGACAGGCGGAAGGCATAGCCGATGTTGCGGAAGATTTCTGCGTTTTGGGCCCAGTTGATCACGGTCCGGGGGCTCATGACGGTCGACAGATCGCCGTTCATGAAGGCGGTCCGGGTCAGGTCGGCGACGGTGACCATCTGGCTGACGGTCTTGCGGCCCTCGGCGGTGTTGTAATGCGGCGCTTTCGACAGAACGATCATCGTCTCGGCATCGTGGCTGAGATAGTTCAGCGTCGAAACCAGCGACCAGCGGTCCATCTGCGCCTGGTTGATCTGCTGCGTGCCATGATAGAGGCCGGTGGTGTCGCCCAGACCCACGGTGTTGGCGGTGGCAAACAGGCGGAAGTTCGGGTTCGGTGTGATGATCTCGTTCTGGTCCAGCAAGGTCAGCTTGCCGTCATGCTCCAGCACGCGCTGGATCACGAACATCACATCCGCACGGCCCGCGTCGTATTCGTCGAAGACGATGGCAACGGGGTTGCGCAGCGCCCAGGGCAGGATGCCTTCGTGGAATTCAGTGACCTGCTTGCCGTCGCGCAGTTTGATCGCGTCCTTACCAATCAGGTCGATCCGGCTGATATGGCTGTCGAGGTTCACGCGCACGGCAGGCCAGTTCAGACGGGCTGCAACCTGTTCGATATGGGTCGATTTCCCGGTGCCGTGATAGCCCTGAATCATCACCCGGCGGTTATGGGTAAAGCCCGCAAGAATCGCCAGCGTGGTTTCGGGATCGAACTTGTAGGTCGGATCGATCACCGGCACGCGGTCGCTGCGTTCGGCAAAGCCTTTGACTGCCATATCGCTGTCAATGCCAAACACCTCGCGAACCGAAATGTCCTCGGTGGGTTTTGCGTTGATGTCGATTGATCCGTCAGCCATGCGCCTTGTCCTTATCCTTTGGCCCGTTCACCGGGTTTGAACCCGTGTGTGGTGCAACATATTGCGGGCAAGGGCAAGGGAAAGAGGTGACCGGATCACGTTAGCCAGATGTTTCTTTGAAACTGGCCTTATGTTGGCGCGGGTTCTAGTGAAAATCCCGGCTTGGGAACAGACGCTTGGCCTGTTCGCGCGGATGGCGGGCGCTTGGGCCGTTCTGCCGGGGGCGCGGGGTGTCATCCGCTTGCGGTTGGGTGATGCCGATGGCCTCATCCAGCGGATGCCCAAGCTCGGACAGTTTATGCGACATATCGGTGATTTCCTGCGCGATCAGATGCACGACGATCCCCTCGCGCTGCAGATACCCGCGGACCTGCAGCAACCGCCCGCCCATCACGATGCGGCGAAAGCGTTCATAGACCTTGGGCCAGACAACCACATTGCTGACCCCGGTTTCATCTTCAAGCGTCAGAAAGATCACGCCCGAGGCGGTTCCCGGCCGTTGGCGTGTGATCACCAGCCCGCAGACGCTGTAGCGGCCCAGCGGGATGTCCTGCAGCGTGGCATGCGGCACAAGGCCGGGGATGGATGGGCGCAACAGCTCCATCGGGTGCGAGCGTAGGGTCAGACGGGTCGAGACGTAGTCTTCGACAACCTCCTCGCCCAGATGCATCACCGGCAGGTTGACCTGCGGCTCATTGATGCTTTCGCCATCGATAGGGTCATTGAACAGCGGCAGAGCGGTCCGGCTGCGGATGGCTTTGACATGCCACAGGGCGTCGCGCCGGGTCAGGTCCATGCCGGAGTACGCATCCGCCTCGGCCAGACGGGTCAGCACATCCGGGCGCAATCCGGCCCGCAGCCACAGCGTTTCGGGGTCCGGATACCCATTGCCCCGCGCGGCCACGATCCAATCCGCGTCCTCCTGCTTGAATCCCTTGATCTGACGAAAACCCAGCCGCAGGGCCAGCGCCCCATCGGCACGGCGTTCCAGCAGATTGTCCCATTCCGAGGCGTTGACGCAGACCGGACGGATCTCGACCCCATGCTCGCGCGCGTCGCGCACGATTTGGGCGGGGGCATAAAACCCCATGGGCTGCGAGTTCAGCAGCGCGCAGGCAAAGATCGCCGGGTGGTGGCATTTCATCCAGGCCGAGACATAGGCCAGCATGGCAAAAGCCGCTGCGTGGCTTTCGGGAAAGCCGTAATCGGCAAAGCCTTCGATCTGGCCAAAGCAGCGGTCGGCGACCTCGGGCGTATAGCCATTGTTCAGCATCCCTGCGATGAACTTGTCGCGATAGGTGCCAATCGTGCCCATCCGCCGGAACGAGGCCAGCGAGCGGCGCAGGTGGTCGGCCTCTTCCGCCGAAAACCCTGCACCAACCACGGCGATTTGCAGGGCCTGTTCCTGAAACAGCGGCACGCCCAGCGTGCGCCGCGTCACCTCTTCCAAGGCAGGGCCGAAGGGTTCGGATTTTTCCAGCCCGTTGCGCCGTCGGATATAGGGCTGCACCATATCGCCCTGAATGGGTCCGGGGCGAACGATGGCGACCTCGATCACCAGATCATAGAACTCGCGCGGTCGCATCCGGGGCAGGAAATTCATCTGCGCCCGGCTTTCGACCTGAAACACGCCCACCGCATCGGCGGCACACAGCATGTCATAGGTCCCCGTGTCCTCTTGCGGGACGGTCGCGATGCTGAGGGTTTCGCTGTTGTGCTGCTGCATCAGGTCAAATGCCTTGCGGATACAGCTGAGCATCCCCAGCCCCAATATATCCACCTTCAGAATGCCAAGTGCGTCGATATCGTCCTTGTCCCACTCGATCACGGTGCGGTCTTCCATCGCGGCATTTTCGATCGGGCAGAGCTCATCCAGCCGCTGCTTGGTGATGACAAACCCGCCCACATGCTGCGACAGGTGGCGGGGGAAGCCGATGATCTCGCCAATCAGGCGAACCGTCTGCATCAGGCGTCGGTCCTTGAGGTCGAGGCCCAGTTCCTGCAGCCGCTCGGCATCAACGCCGCCATTGCTCATCCCCCAGATCTGGCCGGACAGGCCCGCGGTGACGTCCTGAGACAGGCCCATCACCTTGCCCACCTCGCGGATTGCCGCGCGGGATCGGAAATGGATGACCGTGGCACAGAGGCCCGCGCGGTGGCGGCCATATTTCTCGTAAATCCATTGGATCACCTCTTCGCGCCGCTCGTGTTCGAAATCCACGTCGATATCCGGCGGCTCGCCCCGGTATTTCGAGACAAAACGCTCGAACACCATGGCGATCATGTCGGGGCTGACATCGGTGATGCCCAGCAGATAGCACAGGATCGAATTGGCGGCCGAGCCCCGCCCCTGACACAGAATGCCCTGCGAGCGGGCGAATTGCACAATGTCATGCACGGTCAGGAAATAGGCCGGGAAATCCAGATCGGCGACCAGGGCCAGTTCTTTCTGCATCAATTGCAGCGCACGCTCGGGCGGGCCACCCGGATAGCGTCGTTTTAGCCCCTCGCGGGCCAAACGTTCCAGCCGCGCCAGCGGGGTTTCAGTGCTGGCGATCTCGTCTGGGTATTCGTAAGACAGCTCGCTCAGGTCAAAGCTGCAGCGGTCGGCGATTTCCAGCGTGCGGCGTAGCGCGCCGGGGTGGTCCTGAAACAGCCGGGCCATATCCGCGTAGCCTTTCAGCCGCCGCTCGGCATTGGGCAGGGCGCGGGTGCCGATCTGGTCAATCGTGATGTGTTCGCGCATGCAGGTCAGCACATCGGCCAGTTGGCGGCGGTTGCCACGGTGCATCAGCACATCGCCTACCGCCACCATGGGGGCCGAGGCCCGCAGCGCCGCCTGCGCACAGGCCGCCAGATAGGCCCGGTCGCTACCGTCATAACGCGGCACCGCCCCCAGAAAGACCGCATTGGGGAATTGCCGCCGGACGGTCTGAATATCGGGGATGGCCTGTTTCAACCCCGCCTGAGGCAGCGCGATCAGTATCATCCCCTGACAGGCCGCCAGCATGTCCTGCAAGCCCAAATGGCACTCCCCTTTCTCGGCCCGTCGCTTGCCCAGGGTCAGCAGGCGGGTCAGTCGCTGATAGGCGACGCGGTCGCGGGGCAGGGCCAGCCAGTGCACCGCGCTGTCGCGCAGAATCAGACGGCAGCCAACGATCAGCTTGGGCAGGGCGGGTACGTCCGGTTTGTCGATTGGCTGCACATGCCCGACCTCTTGTCGGGACGAAGAATCGAGGCGGTGCTGCGAGCGGATTTGAACTGCGCCTTCCGCCTCGCGCCGCAGTTCTTTCAACGCGCTCCAGCCCCGGACCACCCCGGCCAGTGAGTTCCGGTCGGTGATCGCGATGGCCTTCAGGCCCAGCTCTGCCGCGCGGGTCACCAGCTCTTCTGGGTGTGAGGCTCCGGTCAGGAAGGTAAAGTTGGTGGTCACGCCCAGTTCGGCATAGCCGGGGTCCTGCGCGTGTGAGCTGGGCGGGGTCGGTTTGCTCATGCGAATTCCCCATGCACGAACCATCCCGGATTCTGCGGCGTGTAATACAGCCACAATCGCCGCCCCTGCCGGGTTTCAACCTGCCAGTAATCGCGCAAGCCTGTGCGCCAGTTCTCATCCTCCAGCCACCATTCGGGGCAGATGCGTTCGGGACCGGTTGAGCGGCCTGTGGTCAGCGACATCCGCCGCCAGCGAAAGCGGCGCGGCGGGTGCGGGCCTGATCCGGCGATAGGTTCTGGCGGAAACAGCTGCAGAGGGCGAGGGCGCAGGGCGACCCAACCACCCGCGGGGTCGGAATAGGCGGCGGGCGAGATGATGAAGCTGCGTTCGGGGATATGGCTTTGCGCGGGCAGCAGGCGGTGGATTTGTTCCAGCCCGATCCGGGTGCCGATGCGGGTGATCAGGTCATCCAGTTGATCTTTGCCCCGGCTTGCGGCGCGGCTGATCTGGCGCACCGGCAGGGGTTCCACCAGCGTAGCCTCCAGCCGCAGTTGATCGACGCCAAAGCCTGCATCCACCTCGGTCAATCCACGCTCGAACAGGGGCAGGATGCGATATGGATCACGCAGAGGGCGAGCCAGCCGCAGTTCGACCTGCTGATGATCCTGATCCACCCGGCGCAAGGTCATGCACAGCTTGCGCGCGCCCATTTCCTGCGCTTTCAGCTTGTCGCAGAGCCGTTCCAGCAGCCGTTCCGCCCCGGCCATCATGTCGGACAACAGCCCAATGGGCTCGGGCAGGGTCATGCGCACGCCGTAATGGGGCGGATCGGCCAGCGGGGTAATCTGTTCGGGCTGATCCCCCAACGCCTGATCCAGCCGCATCAGTACCTCGGGGCCAAAGCGGCGTGTCAGCGGCGCGCGCGGGGTTTGCGCCAGTTCGCCAATCCGGCGCAGGCCCAACCGTTGCAGCGCGACCGAGGTATCCTCATCCAGCCGCAGCGCTACCACCGGCAGGGCGCGGATGGCCTTCAGCGTATCCTGGGTCGCGACCCCTTCGCCATAATGCGCCAAGGCCCAGGCCGCACCGCGTGTGGGGGCAAGGCCGATCTGCACCGCCAGCCCGGCCCGGGCCAGACGCCTGCGCATATCGGTCAGCATCATCTCTTCCCCGCCCGCAAGATGCGCCGATCCTGTGATGTCCAGAACCAGCCCATCCTCACCTTCCAGCCCGACCCAGGGGCAATAGCGCGTGGCCCAGCGGCGCAGGGCGTGCAGAAACCGTTGATCTCCTTGCGGGTCGGCGGGATGGCTTTGCAGATCGGGACAAAAGGCGCGGGCATCAGAATAGGGCATGCCGCTGTGCAGGCCCTGCCGCTGGGCCTGTACATTCAGGCAATACACCCGGTTTGCATTGTTCTGTTTCAGCGTCAGAACAAACGGCCCATCGACCGGGCGCACACGCAAAGCCCGGTCACTTGCCAGCCGGGGAAACCAGAGTGAAACGATGCGGCGCTGCATCCCGCCGAACATATAAAACCCCCAAATGTTCTATATTTGTTCTTATATGTTCTTGACCCTCAAAGAGTCGAGTCCTTGAGGGCCAGATCGTCAGGGATTCAGAGCCGGGCGCTTACTTCAACGCCCGTGCCAGAAAGGCTTGTGTGGTCTGGTGTGTCGGGTGGTCAAACACCGCTTCGGGCGGGCCTTCTTCGATGATCCGACCGCTGTCGAGGAAACAGATCTTGTCGGCGGCCTCGCGGGCAAAGCCCATTTCATGCGTGGCCATCATCATCGTCATGCCCTGTTTCTTGAGCATCAGCAGAACATCCAGCACCTCGCCCACAAGTTGGGGATCGAGGGCCGAGGTGATTTCATCAAACAGCATGACCTCAGGCTGCATGGCCAAGGCGCGCACGATGGCAACGCGCTGCTGCTGCCCGCCCGACAATTGGTCGGGATAGTTGTGCATCCGGTCGGCCAACCCGAACCGGGCGAACAGCGCTTCGACCTCGGGCTGCAATTCAGCGCGCGTGAGCCCACGCACCCGGCGGGGCGCGAGCATGACATTCTCAAGCGCGGTCATATGCGGAAACAAGTTGAAGCTTTGGAACACGATCCCGATCCGGGCGCGCACCGATTGCGGGTTCAGACCGGGGATCGAGATATCCTCGCCATCCAGAAAGATCGCGCCGTCTTCGATGGGTTCCAGCAGGTTGATACAACGCAGCAGAGTCGACTTGCCCGACCCGGATGCGCCGATTAAGCAAACCATTTGGCCCTCATCAACGGTGAGATTAATCCCTTCACAGACCGTGCGGTCGCCAAAGCGTTTCACCACGCCCTGAAGTTCCAGTTTGGGCATCAGCGCCTCTCTCGCATTTGGCGGGCCATCAGGTGATCGGCGTAGCGTGTGGCGGGGATGGTGACGATCAGGAAGATGATCGCCGCGCCCACATAGGGGGTGAAATTCGCCAGCAGCGACTTGAACACTCCGGCCTGACGGAAGATTTCGACCGGGCCGATAAAGCTGAGCAGAGAGACATCCTTTTGCAGCGCAATCAGCATGTTCATCTGTGAGGGCACCACGTTGCGGATCGCCTGCGGCAACACCACGTCGCGCATCACTTGCCGTTCCGACAGACCCAGCGACAATGCGGCGGCGCGTTGGCTGTGGTGAACACTATCGATGCCGGAACGGAAGATCTCGGCCACATAGGCCGAATAGGTCAGGATCAGCGCCAGCGAGCCCCATATGTAAGGCGAATTCCACGGGCGCGGCAGGCCCAGCCCCGGAATGCCGAAGCCGATCAGATAGACCGTCAGGATCACAGGCACGCCGCGAAAAATGTCAGTGAACGCCGCGCCAAAGATGCGCAGCGGAAACAGGGCGGGCGATTTGGCATCCCGCGCCAAGGCAATCAACAGGCCAAGCACGGCGATCGCCGGTGCGGACCACAAAAAGATCATCACGTTGATCCGAAACGCTTCAAGCAGTTTCGGGAAGGTTTTGACAAGCGTCTCGCCGTTAAAAAAGCTCTGCTGAACCTTCGACCAGCCCGGAGCCAGCGGCACCAGAAAGTAAATCGCGGCCACAACTGTGACCGTGCTTATCGTGGCGATCACCAACGACCTGCGTCGTTGGTGCGCCTCGTACCGTTCGCGGCGGGTCATCCCCGCCGCCTTATGATCTGCCATGTTACTTGATCAGAGGGACACCAGTGGTGTCCTGCAGCCATACGGCTTCGATTTCGGCCAGTTTGCCGTTAGCTGCCAGTGCCGCCAGCGCCTCGTCCACGCAGGCTTTCAGCGGGTTGCCTTCTTCCATCAGCATGCCGAAATGATCCGGATTGTCATTTTCATCCGCCGGGAACTGACCGATGACCTTTGAGCCTTCGATCATCACCGCGCTGAGGAACAGGGCGGTGGGCAGATCGAACAGGGCCGCATCAATCTGGTTGGCCGACATGGCGGCGTTAACGTCAGCATTGTCGCCATACAGCAACGGGTCGCTGTCGGGTTGGATGATGCTGGCCAGTTTCGGCACCGCCGTGGTCGAGCCGACGGCCCCCCATTGCAGGCCTTTCAGCGCTTCAAGCGTCGGGGCAGTGTCGGTCGAATTGGGGCTGACCAGAACTGCCATCGGGGCGGTGTAGTAAGGGGTAGAGAAATCGACCACCTGATCCCGTTCAGGCGTGATCGAATATTGCTGCATGTTGACGTCAAATTCCTTGGCGCCGGGCTGGATCGCCTCGTCGAAGGACGAGCGGACCCAAACGACATCATCAGCTGCGAACCCCATTTCTTCAGCCACGGCATAAGCAACGGCTGCCTCGAACCCTTCGCCGCTTTCTGGCGCGTCGTCGATCACCCACGGATAGTAGGCCGGGTTGCCCGTTGCGATGGTGAATTTGCCGTCTGTCAGCGTTTTGCCAGCAGCGCATTGTTCTTGCGCATAGGCCGCTGTTGACAAAAACAGAATTGAAGTTGCCGCGATCGAGAGTGTCTTGGACATCCGATACAAACCTCCTGTTGGATTGGGTTGCGGTCAAAGTAATTCTGCCTAACCCGACTGTCCAGCGGATGCTTGATCGTCGACCTGCGGGACGGGTTGGCGTTCATGTGTCCGATGCCTTGTGCCGGCCTCTTGGCCTGCCAGGAATCCCAGTGACGGCACAGGGAGGAAACCTGTTGCATAAGTGACCGCACGCTCGGCCAACGGCCGGAATGCGGCGCAGGAACTGGCAATATTCTGCCGGGGAGCAGCTGAGCTCTTTTCTTTTTCCTAAAGATATTATTAAAACTGATTCACCACTCAAACCGGCAAAGAACCTTCTTGCAATACAATGCACGCAATACCGATACGATCTGGTCGCGCCTGCCCGGCGTCGCGCGAATTGCCGTTGTTTTGGGACTTTTCAGTCTGATCTCGGCCTGTGCTAAGAATCCGAATGAGGTGGACTTGGATCCTGAACGTCAGGCCATGGCGTTGCAAGAGGTCTCAAGAAAACATGCGCTGGGACAAAGGGTGTGGTGTGTGCCCTACGCACGCAACCTCAGCGGCATCGAAATTCGTGGCAACGCCAAGGATTGGTGGGGCAAGGCCCGCAATGGGTTTGACCGGGGTAATGAACCGGAGGTCGGTGCGGTGATGTCGTTTCGGGCCACCAGAGGGATGCCCCTGGGACATGTGGCTGTCGTGTCCGATATTGTCACCGAGCGGGAAGTCATTGTGAACCACGCAAACTGGCTCCGGAATAAGGTGTCGTTGCAGATGGGCGTGAGGGACGTGTCCAAAAACAATGATTGGACGCTTGTCCGGGTTGAAAGCCGGCCGGGCAGTTACGGCAGTTCGTACCCGGTGAACGGGTTTATCTATCCGAATTTTGGTGAGTAATCTGAGCTCTCCGCGCCCCCGCCAGAAGCTGGTACGGTGAAGCCGAGCGCCCGACGTGCCGCTGTCATCCGGGCGCGTGTGTTCGGTGGCGGGTATGTTTACTTTGACACATGATCAATGACTGCAGGGCAGCGCAAAGCAGCCACTTGAAAACCAGGTGGCTTCCTCATCTAACGATATCCGTCTGGGTCGTTAGGGGTGTGTAGCAATGTGCCTTCAAACGCGTCGAGATCATCAGTCATTTGCAGCCAAGGCAATTTGCTTTGCTTGTTGACGTGAAAAGTCGGTTTGAAATCTTCCGGGTTTTCGAGCGACGCTGCGTAAAGGTGCATACCACCAGGATAATGATCGGCTTCAAATCCAATAGGTGATCCGCACGTCCCGCAAAAGTGCCTGAAAACGCCTTTGGAACTTTCATAAGTGCCGGGTTTATCGCCGGTCCACTCAAAGTTCTCTATCGGCACGCCTAACCAGGCAACCACCGGCGCGGCACAATTCCGACGGCAATCATCGCAGTGGCAATAGCATGCCCATGTTTGACTGCCCTGGTAGGCCCAGCTCGTTCTTTTACACAGACAATACCCGTGCGTCGCCATTCGATTTCCCTCCCAACCTCCTGAAACATAGGACGCAGGTAAGTTTTGAGATGGATATTTTGGGACGTTTCATCAGCAGAAAACGTCGGCGCTCAGGGCCAATTTGGACTCTTTCCCGCCATTTGAATGAAAATTGAGTATCTTTGGCATCAGCTCATACGCTTGGCTGATGTCCTCATGAAAAGAAACCCGCCGAAATTTGGCGGGTTTCATGTGGTTCAATGGTAGTTCGTTGCCTAGATCAGCCGAACACACGCCCCAGCGCGCCGTCTACGGCGTCGGTGATCTGATCGATGTCGTCCGCTGTCGCGATCAGCGCCGGTGAGAAGCACAGCGTGTTGTTGCGGCTGGGGATCGAGCGGTTGGTGGCACCGATGATGACGCCCTGCGCCATACAATCTGCGACAACGGCCTGAACGCGCTTTTCGTCCATCGGGTCCTTGGTGGCCCGATCGGTCACCAGCTCAGCGCCAAGGAACAGACCCTTGCCGCGCACGTCGCCGATGACTTTGTGCTTTTCCATCAGCGCCTGCAGGTTGCCCATCATGCGATCACCCATGTCGACGCAGTTCTGCAGCAGGTTTTCATCCTGAATGATGCGCATGTTTTCAACCGCTGCCGCCGGACCGGCAGTGCAGCCACCAAAGGTCGAGATATCACGGAAATAGTTCATCGGGTCTGCCGCGTCGTCTTTGAACATGTCAAAGACTTCCTCGGTGGTGACCATGCAGGCGATCGCGGCATAACCCGAGGCAACGCCCTTGGCCATGGTCACGAAGTCCGGCTTGATGCCGTACTGCTGGTAGCCGAACCACGTGCCGGTCCGACCTACGCCGCAGACAACCTCGTCAATGTGCAGCAGGATGTCGTATTTCTTGCAGATCTCTTGCACGCGGGGCCAATAGCCTTCAGGCGCTTCGATGACGCCACCGCCTGCGGTCACGGGCTCAAGGCACAGGGCACCAACAGTGTCGGGGCCTTCGCGCAGGATGACCTCTTCGATCTGATCTGCAGCCCATTCGCCAAAGTTCTCTTCCGGTGCGCCGTCCAGCTCGTGCTTGCGGTACTCCATGCAATGAGGCACGCGCACGAAATCGGGTGCAAAGGGACCGTACTGCGCGGTGCGCTCGTCCTGACCACCTGCCGACATGGTCGCCAGGGTGGAGCCGTGATAGTCGCGGTCACGGTACAGGATTTTGGTTTTCTTGCCGCCATATTTCTTGTGCGCGATCTGGCGGATCATCTTGAACGCCTTCTCGTTCGCCTCAGAACCTGAATTGGTGTAGTACACGCGGCTCATGCCCGGCATCTTGTCGATCAGCATTTCCGCGAAATTCGAACCGGGGATCGAGCCTGCGGTGTTGGCGAAGTAGCACAGCTTCATCAGCTGGTCATAAACCGCCTTACAGATAGATTCGCGGCCATAGCCCACGTTCACGGTCCAGACACCGCCTGATACGGCATCCAGGTGCTCTTTGCCCTTTTGGTCCCACACGCGCATGCCTTTGCCTTCGACAATGATACGGGGATCGTTGGTCTCAAACGGCTTGTGCTGGATCAGGTGATGCCAGAGGTGGGCGCGGTCGGCTTCGACGACGCGGGAAAGATCGTTTTCGTTGAACGTGCCGTCCATGACATGTCCTTTCAAAAGTGGGGCGCGCGGGGAATCAGTAGGTCCCGGCGGGCGCAAAGTGACGTGATACTGCAGATCAACGCGAATGGTGCGCGTGAAGTAGGGCCAGATTAGCCCATAGGATATCTCCAGTGTAGCTCAAACGCGTATTAATACGGGTTTGTTATGACGTAAACTTTGTGCTCAATACGACAATCTGACGAGTTTGGGAGGATCGCCGGATGACAGCCACACCTATCTACCAGCAACATCTGGATAAAACCCCGGCGAATTTCACGCCGTTGTCTCCGCTGAGCTATCTTGAGCGGACGGCGGCAGTGTATCCGGATTACCCATCCGTTGTGTATGGCGAGCGCCGGTATAGCTGGGCAGAAACCTATGCGCGGAGCCGACGTCTGGCCAGCGCGCTGACTACGCGTGGCGTAGGCGTGGGCGATACAGTCTCGATCATCGCGGCCAATATCCCCGAGCTGTATGAGGCACATTTTGGCGTGCCCATGGCAGGGGCGGTGCTGAACGCGATCAACACGAGGCTGGATGCGCCGATCATCGCCTTCATTCTGAACCATGCCGAAGCCAAGGTTCTGCTGGTCGATCCCGAGTTTTCAGGCGTCGTGAAACAGGCGTTAGCGCAGGTGGATCACAACATTCTGGTGATCGACATCGAAGACGCCAGTTTTGACGGTGGCGAGCGATTGGGAGATCTGACCTATGAGGCTCTGTTGGCCGAGGGTGATCCAGAGTTCGACTGGTCTTTGCCCGCAGATGAATGGGATGCGATCACGCTGAACTATACCTCGGGCACCACCGGCAACCCCAAAGGTGTAGTCTATCACCACCGCGGCGCGGCGCTGAATGCAACATCGAACATTCTGACCTGGGGGATGCCGCAGCATTCGGTCTATCTGTGGACCTTGCCGATGTTCCACTGCAACGGCTGGTGTTTCCCGTGGACGATGGCGGCCAATGCGGGAACCTCCGTCTGCCTGCGCGCCGTACGGGACGAACCGATCTATCGCGCCTTCCGAGAAGAGGGCGTAACTCATTTCTGCGGCGCGCCGATCGTGCTGAACATGCTGGCCAATGCACCGGATCACCTCAAGGATTTCACGCAGCAGATCAAGGCGATGACCGCTGGCGCTCCGCCGCCGGCCAAGGTGATCGAAGCGATGGAAGGGATGGGTGTTGAGGTTACCCATGTCTATGGGTTGACCGAGACTTATGGTCCATCCGTCGTCTGCGCGTGGAAGGACGAATGGAACGACAAGGGTGCAGAGGACCGCGCCGCGCTCAAGGTGCGTCAGGGTGTGAAATACGTGGCATTGTCTGGCTTGATGGTCGCAGACCCTGAAACCATGGAGCCTGTTCCTTCGGATGGCGAAACCATGGGTGAGATATTCATGCAGGGCAACATTGTCATGAAGGGCTATCTCAAGAACGCTGAGGCGACAGACAAAGCCTTCAAAGGCGGGTGGTTTGCCTCGGGCGATCTGGGCGTGATGCACCCGGATGGCTACATCGCGCTGAAGGATCGGTCCAAGGACATCATCATCTCGGGCGGCGAGAATATTTCATCGGTCGAGGTTGAGGATACGCTTTATAAACACCCGGCTGTTATGGAGGCGGCGGTGGTGGCCCGCCCGGATGAGAAATGGGGTGAAACGCCGTGTGCATTTGTTGAATTGAAACCGCAGGCAGAGGCGAATGAGGCGGAGATCATCACTTTCTGCCGGGATCATATGGCCCATTTCAAAGCACCCAAGACGGTTGTGTTTGGGGCGTTGCCCAAGACGTCGACGGGGAAGATTCAGAAGTTCATCCTGCGCGACCGGGCGCGTGAATTGGCTTAATCGAAGATCGACAGATCAAGTGGCAGCATCTCGCCCATCCAGATAGCGCGATCCCGGTGATCAGCCAAGTGATCGCCGGTTTCTGGATGGGTAAAGATGGTCAGCCCTTGCCGGTTCAGGATCAGCCAGGGAAAGACCTGATCAAAGGCTTCGGCTGGAAAGCCCAGCTGGCAACTCCATCGCGGATGCGGGCCAACATTGCGCGCATGCATGTGGCCCATCTGGACAGCGGGAAACAGACGCGCGGCCTCTTCACAGACCTGCCGTGCCGTGTCCTGAGTGTCGGCGTCGAAATAGACATGGGCGTGGTAGCCGGTGATCTTGGGCATGGGGTTCTCCATCTGTCGTTGCATAGAAACCTAAGGACGGCGCGAGGATTTGTGCACCCGCACCGCCACACAGACTCTGTGCGCCGGTTCAGAGCGGAGCGTGCAGGTCAGGATGGGCTGCGGCAAAGGCCGAATGCTCGGCACAGACGGCCTCGACTGCTGTCAGGCGTGGCATATCGGATAGATCAACTTCCCACCGGTGCGCATTATAAAGCTGCGGGATCAGGCAGATATCGGCCAGACCGGGGGTGTCGCCGGTACAGAACGGGGATTGATCAAAGCCACCCAGAAGCGTTTCAAACGCCAGCAGGCCCGGCCGGATGAAGTGACGCATCCAGTCGCCGGGCATGTCGCCTGCACCTTGGGTGAGCGCGGTGGCATGTTTGGCAACCGACAGATTGCAGACCGGATGGATATCCACCGCGATACTGTGCGCCAATGCCCGCGCCGCGGCTCGCTTGGCCGGATCGGTTGGCAGCAAACCCAGTTCGCGGGTCTCATCCAGATAATCGATGATCGCCAGCGATTGGGTCAACCGAACCCCATCGATATCCAGCACCGGGACCAGACCTTGCGGGTTGCGGTCCAAATGATCCGGGGCGCGATGCGCCCCGTTCACCAGATCCACGACGACCGGGCGGTAGGTGATCCCAGCCAGATTCAGTGCAATCCGCACCCGGTAACTGGCGGACGAACGCCAGTAATCAAACAGAACCACTTCGGACATACGATGGTTAGCCTTTGCTTAGTTCCTTGGCATGCAGCCAGTCGGCATGCTGAGGGGCTCGTTTGGTGCGCGACCATTCTTCGAGCATATCCCATTTGACCGAATCCAGCCGGGCCAGCATGGCCTCTTCCTCGGGGTCGGGGCAAGCCAGTTCCACCCGGTGACCGTTCGGATCGAAGAAATAGATCGAATGAAAGATCGAATGATCCGTGACACCCAGAACCTCGACGCCGTTGGCTTCGAGATGGTCCTTGAATGCGATCAGCTCATCACGGTCCTTCACCTTGAATGCGATGTGCTGCACCCAAATCGGCGTGTTGGGATCGCGCCCCATTTCCGGCTTGGTAGGCAGCTCAAAAAACGCCAGCACATTGCCATTTCCGGCATCCAGAAACAGGTGCATGTAGGGATCAGGTTCATGGGTGGAGGGCACATGGTCTTCGGCAATCGCCAGAATGAAATCCATGTTCAGCATCTTGCCGTACCATTCAACGGTCTCTTTCGCGTCCTTGCAGCGATAGGCGACGTGGTGAATCTGTTCGATTTTCATGGGCTTACTCCTGTTTCAGGGCTGCGGCATCCAACGCCTGCTTCAGCACCGCGTTGTCGCCGATGTGGTTTGCCAGAACCAGCACAAGGCGCGCGTTGAACGCATCGCTTTCGGCTTTCTCAAGCCCTTCATGGGCGGCCACCAGATCGGCATAGAAATCGTCTGCCTGGGTCAGATTGGATGAGAGGATCAGATCAGCCATGTCGCTTACTCCTTGCCTGTGGCGCGGCGCACCGCGTGCCGGAATGCATTTTCTTCGTAGGTGTCGCGGCGGGCGGCCACGTGCTGATCGGGACGGATCAGATAAACCGCTCCGCTGGCATCGCCTAAATAGCGGCGCTTCAGCGTTAGGGTCGGGTCGTCTTTGACCGAGAGTGCCAGGCGTTTGACGATGATGCCATCGACCTCGATCTCATCTGGTGCATCGGCGTCGATGGTCAGCAACGTGAACTGTCCAGCCAGTTTAGGCAGTAGAAAGCCTTCACCCAAAGGCGCATCGGGACAGGACGCTCCGGGACGCGTCTGCGTCGGCCCGTTCAACGCATCCGCCGAATTCAACGACGAGCCGTCATAGACGCAAGGTACGCTCAGGCGGCCAGAATTCACCATCGGGCGGGCGAAGTCATAGTGCTCGCTCAAGTCCAGCACCGCATCGCGCAGGATGCGTGACATCTGCGATTTCGGGGTGATGAAATCGGTCGAGCGAGTCGAGTTCAGGATATTCTCGTCCGCGCCGTGAATGCGTTCCTGATCGTAACTGTCCAGCAAAGATTCAGGGGCGTTGCCCTCAATCACCAGTTTCAGTTTCCAGCACAGGTTGTCGGTGTCTTGTACGCCCGAGTTTGCGCCCCGTGCGCCAAACGGGCTGACCTGATGCGCGCTGTCACCGGCAAAGATCACGCGGCCATGGCGGAATTGCTCCATCCGGCGGCACTGGAAGGTGTAGATGCTGACCCATTCCAGCTCGAAATTTACCTCCTCGCCCAGCATGGCCTTGAGGCGCGGGATCACGTTTTCCGGGCGCTTTTCGCGTTCCTTGTCGATATCCCATCCCAGTTGCAGATCGATGCGCCAGACGCCATCGGGTTGTTTATGCAGCAACGCAGATTGGCCTTTGTTGAAGGGCGGATCGAACCAGAACCAGCGTTCCGAAGGGAAATCGGCCTCCATGATCACATCAGCGATCAGGAAGTTGTCTTCGAACACGCGGCCCACAAAATCCTTACCCATCATGGCGCGCATGGGTGAGCCCGCGCCGTCGCAGGCGATGACCCAATCCGCCTCGATGGTGTATGAACCCTCAGGCGTTTCGACCTCAAGCTTGACGTGATCGGGGTGGGTTCCAACGGCTTCGACCTTGTTGCGGCCGCGGATTTCGATCGGTGCACCCTGCGCTTGCAATTCGCGGACGCGGTCGACCAGAAACTGCTCGAAATAGTATTGCTGAAGGTTGATGAAGGCCGGGCGCTGATCGCCGCTGTCGGGCTGCAGGTCGAACTCGTAAACCTGACGTTCGTCGAAGAACACTTTGCCCTTGTTCCAAAGAACGCCTTTGTCCACCATCGGCTGCCCGCAACCCAGACGGTCGAGGATTTCCAGCGGGCGTTTGGCAAAACAGATGGCGCGGCTGCCGAAGCTGACCTTGTCGTTGTCGTCCAGCACCAGCACCTCGACCCCTTGCTGGGCCAGATCGATGGCGGCGGCCAGACCCACCGGACCGGCCCCGACAACGATGACCTTGTGGCGCACGGGCGCTGGCGCGGATTGATCCGGGCTGGCCTCGTAGGCATAAAGTGGAACTTCAAAAATCTTGTTCACTCTCTCTCTCCCATTTCTGGCGCATCGGGCGCACCTCATCTGTTCCCCGGCACAGTTGCGCCGGAGGTCTTGCGTTAGAGTTTCACCGTCAAATCCGGGCCGCCACGATCTGGATCAAATCCGGCCCGGAATTCTTAGCCCTGCAGGGCCTCCCACATCTCCAGATCGCGCTGGGCGGTCCAGATACGGGGCGTGTCGATGCCGCGGGCCTCGTCATAGGCGCGGGCAACATTGAAGGGCAGGCAGTGTTCGTAGATCGCATAGTCGGCGAATTTCGGGTCGCATTCTGCGCGCACGGCGTCCCATGCTTCTTTCAGCGAACCGCCACGCGCCGCGACCTTTGCTGCCGGGCGGTAGGTGCTTTCCACGAAATCGCGGGTGTTTTCGATGGCCGCGTTGACCATGTCTTTACCGACCAGAGCGTCGCCGCGCCCCGGCGCGATAGCGTCTACGTCGAACCACTTGATCTCATCCAGCGTATCGCCCCAGTCACTGAAATGCCCGTCGCCGCAATAGCAGGCCGAGTGGTATTCGACGATGTCACCGGTGAACATGACATTCTGATCGGGCACGTGGATGACGATATCGCCAGCGGTATGCGCACGGCCCAGATGCATCAGGTCGATCCGGCGGTTGCCCAGATAAACCGTCATTGTGTCGCTGAAGGTGGTGGTGGGCCATGTGAGGCCGGGGATGCTTTCGTGTCCTTCAAAGAGACGCGGGAAGCGTTGGAATTCGCTGTCCCAGTCTTCCTGACCGCGTTCAACCACCATGGCGCGCGCCATATCCGACATCAGGATCTGTTGCGCACCAAAGGCGCTCGCGCCCAGCACGCGTACTGCGTGGTAATGGGTCAGCGCCACATGGGTGATCGGCTTGTCAGTCACCGACCGCACGCATTCGATCACCTTGTTGGCCAGACGCGGGGTCGCCTGCGCCTCGACAATCATCACGCTGTCATCGCCGATGATCACGCCCGAGTTCGGGTCGCCTTCGGCGGTGAAGGCATAGAGCCCTTCGCCCACCTCGGTGAACGAGATTTTCTTTTCCGACATGTCCCCCTGGGACGCAAATGCCTTGGCCATATCAGTGATTTCCCTTCTGGACAGCGACTGGCTTTGATGATGTTGTCGCCATATGTTTGAACGTCGATTTTTGCCTTATTGGGCAACCGCTTGTGTTGTCATTGCCTGCGCCATCATCCTGCTGTGGATGGGCCGCGAACCGATTTGCAAATGCGGTTATGTCAAGCTGTGGCATGGTGAAACCTTCAGTTCCGAAAGCTCGCAGCATCTGACCGATTGGTACACGCCCAGCCACATCATTCATGGCTTTCTGTTTTACGGTCTTCTGTGGCTGGTGGCGCGCCGCCTTGCCGTTGGCTGGCGGTTGTTCATCGCCACCTTGATAGAAGTCGCGTGGGAGATTTCCGAGAACACCAATGCCGTGATCGAACATTGCCGCGCGGTCACGATCTCGCTGGATTACTACGGCGACAGTGTCGTCAACTCGATCGCCGATATTGGCGCGATGATGCTGGGGTTCTGGTTGGCGCGTCGCCTGCCGATCTGGATGACGGTCACCATTGCGCTGGGATTCGAGATCCTGACCACCACGCTGATCCGCGATGGTCTGACGCTGAACGTGCTGATGCTGCTTTATCCCATCGAGGCCGTTAAGGACTGGCAGAGCGCGCTCTGAATATGCGGACTGGACCTGCATCAATCTCTGGCGAATGGATTTTCGAGTGCGGGCAGCACAGTGCCGGTGCAATCGCCGAACCCGATGGAATAGCCGTCGCCCTTGGCTGCGCCGGTCAGGGTCAGCGTGTCGCCGTTCTCGATGAAGGTGCGGGTCTCGCCTGTGTCCAGCGTCAGCGGCTCTTTCCCGCCCCAGCTGAGTTCCAGAAGTGATCCGCGCTCTGGCTTGTTCGGTCCCGAAATGGTGCCGGACCCCAACAGGTCGCCCGTGTTCATCGGACACCCAGACGTCGAGTGATGCGCCAACTGCTGCGCCGCCGAGTAGTACATCTCGCGATAATTGGTCCGTGCGATGGTCGTGGCGTCTTTATTCTCGGGCGCCATCGTCACGGCCAAATCGATGTCATAGAGCATCGGGCCGCAATCCTTCAGGTGGTCCAGCAGGGCAAACTCACGGTCGGGCGTATCGCAGCGGAACGGTTCCAGCGCCGCTTTGGTCACGATCCAGGGGCTGATCGAGGTCGCGGTCGCCTTGGCCTGAAATGGCCCCAGCGGCTGGTATTCCCAGGCCTGAATATCGCGTGCGGACCAGTCGTTTAGCAGGACATAGCCAAAGATGTTGTCATCGGCTTCCTGCACTGAAATTGGGCCGTCAGACGGTGTGCCCACGATTGCACCCATCTCTAGTTCGATATCAAATCGACGGCTGGGCAGGAAAGCAGGCAGGTCCTGATCGGGCGATTTCAACTGACCCCAGGGGCGACGGATATCCGTGCCTGAAACGACAACAGACGACGCGCGGCCGTTATAGCCGATGGGGATGTGCAGCCAGTTCGGCGGCAACGCGTTTTCCGGGCCGCGGAACATGGTGCCCACGTTCTGGGCATGGTGGCGGCCCGCGTAGAAATCGGTGTACTCGCTGACGGCAAAGGGCATGTGCATCTCGGCCTCGTCCTGCGGGATCAGCAGACCTTCGATCTTGTGCTGTTCGTCCGAATCTTCAGCCAATAGCGTAGATAGGCGGTCGCGCAATGCAGCCCATACGGCAGGGCCTTCTTCCATCAGCGGATTCCAGAAGGGCAGATCGAACAGCGGCTCATCCGAAAGCGCGATTAATCCATCAGCTTCGGCAGCAGTCATGTCGAAGATCATGTCGCCGATGGCAACGCCGCAGCGGGGCTCGGTGGTTTCGGTCGAGAACACGCCATAAGGCAGGTTGTTCAGCGGGAAGGGGTGGTCGGCGGAATTGGCTGATGCGACCCAGGATTTCTTCAAAGGCATATTGCGTCCTTATGTCTTTCGGTTACGAGGCGGCGCGCAGGGATTTGAAGCCCAGCAGGGCTGCCGCCAATATCATGAAGCTGCCACCGATCCGGTCGAGCCAAAGCCTTGCCGGCCCCTGCAGGCGCCGGGCCAGCCAACTGGCAGTGGAGCCATAGGCCATCAGAAACAACCCGTCTATGATCAGATATGTGGCCGAGAGGATGGCGAATTGCGGCCAGAAAGGCAGCGCGCCATCGATGAACAGCGGAAACAGAGCGGCGAAGAACACCACTGCCTTGGGATTCGCGGCAGAGGTGATGAAGCCCTGCATCCAGAGCGCCTTGCGGCTGGCACGTGGCGCATCGTTGGTTTCGGCAACGCGTGCCTTCACGATTTGCTTGACGCCGAGATAGATCAGATAGGTCACGCCCAACCACTTGATCACGGTAAAGGCGGTCCCGGACGTAGCGATCAGGGCAGCCAGACCCAGACCGGCGGCCAACATTTGAAAGAAATTGGCCGTCAAATCCCCCGCAGCGGTAAAAAAACCTCGCCGCAGCCCATTGGTTGCCGAGTTCGACAGCATCAGCAACTGGCTTGGCCCCGGTGTGCTCATCAGCAGCAACACCGTCGCCACATAGGTGATCCAGATATCAAAACTCATCTCGTCTCCGGTGATCCTTCAACTTGTCACTTGTCGAATAATAGTTGATTTTGTAACTAACAAGGATGACCCAGCCTAAAAATGACCAAAAAGATGAGTTTGATTTGCGAAATTTCCTGCCGTTCCTGTTGAATCAGGCGGCCGAGGAAAGTTCGCTTGAGTTTCAGCGCGTTTACAAGGATCGCTACGGAATGCTGCGAACTGAATGGCGGGTGCTGTTTCATCTTGGCAATCATGGTGAGATGACCGCACGCGACATTGTTGAGCGTGCCAAAATCCACAAAACCAAGGTCAGCCGTGCGGTCAGCCGATTGCAACAGCGCCGATATTTGCAAAGGTTGCGGGATGAAAATGACCGGCGGGTTGAGCGGCTATCGCTGACCTCGGCTGGCCAGAAGGTTTATCGCGAGTTAAGCGGTATCGCGCAGGATTATGATCAGAAACTGGCATCGCGTTTCACCACGGGTGAGGCCGCTTTGCTGCGCATGATGCTGCGACGTCTGGCCGGAATGGATTAGGGTACTGGTAATCCGGTACAGCTGCCCCCAGATCAACGTCATAACGGACACAGGAACGACACATGACAGCGCCGGATTCCCCAACGGCAAAATCCCATGATCTGATAGATTGGTTGGTGACCCGAGGCCTGGAAGGGGCCGACAAACAAGAACTTTTGGACGGGTATTGCACCCGTTTGGTTGATCTTGGTGTTCCCTTGATGCGCTTTCATGCGGCGCAACCGGCCTTGCATCCCGTCTATGGCGGAACGGGCTATAGCTGGTACCGCAGTAAAGGAAGTAATCTGGAAACCTTCGAGTATTCCGAAGAGCCCAGTGAAGTTTGGACACAAAGTCCGCTATATGCCGTATTGCACGAAGATATCGATGCTATCCGTGAACGGCTGGTCGACCAGAACGAACCCAGCCGCTTTCCTCTGCTAAACGAGTTGCGGGAAAACGGAGCCACGGACTATTACGCGACTGGCATCAGCTTTGATGTGCCGGCTCAACGCAATCCCTATGATGCGAAAGAGGCAATCGACGGCGTCTTGATGTCCTGGTCTAGCAATGCGCCGGAAGGATTCTGCGACGATGATCTGGATGTGATCAATACGGCGCTACCGCATCTGGGGCTGGCTCTGAAGTCAGCCTCGAACGCGCGGGTGTCGAAAGATTTGATGCGGGTTTATCTGGGGCGCGATGCCGGTCGTCGGGTCTTGTCCGGTGAAATCCGTCGCGGGTCACTGCAGCAGATTGATGCGGTGATCTGGAACTTCGATCTAGAAGGGTTCACCAGCCTGTCAGAAGAGATGCCAGGGATCGAAGTTATAGATATGCTGAATGACTACCTGGGTGTGGTGGTCGATGTTGTTCATCAATGCGAAGGCAACATCCTGAAGTTCATGGGCGACGGTGTCATGGCGATGTTTGATGTCGGCGAGATCGATGCCGATGCCCGCGCTGCGCTGGCTGCGGCGACCATGCTGCAAGAGCGTATGGCCGAATTGAACACTCAGCGGAGTTCACGGGGACAACCGGTTTCGAACTATACGCTGGCATTGCACTCTGGTGAGATCCTCTATGGAAACATCGGCTCCGAAAGTCGGCTGGATTTCACGGTAATTGGTCCGGCGGTCAACCAGACGTCCAGAATTGCGGGGATGCATCGGTCACTGGGGCAGCGCATCCTGATTTCCGACGATGTAGCCCGCGCGGCGCATCCTTGTGATCAGGACCTGATTTCGGTCGGGCGCTATATGTTGCGGGGTGTGGCTGAACCAAAAGAGTTGTTTACCATCTACAGAACAGCTGGCTAGATCTGGCCATTGTACAGCTGCTTAATGCGGTAGCTTGAGGCCAGAGGTCAACACCACTATTTTTCAACGCTGACCAATCCAGAATAATCTGTCTTGGCAACGCTGCGAATGGCGTCTGAGATAAAGCTGAATGCGCGATGGTGGCCACTGGAGGCGCGCCAGACAAGGCCAATCGACCTATTCAGGCGGCCGGGCCTATAGGGCACAAGTGCCACGTCCCCGCCAAATTTGGGCACTTCGGACGCCACATAAAGTGATGGAAGGAATGAGATTCCGATATTCATAGCGGTCATCTGACGAATGGCATCCAAACTGGTGCCTTCATAGTCATACAGCAGATTTGCGCCGACCTCCTTGGTCAGGTTTTCGATCTGGCTGTGGAGGGTGAAGCGCCGCGACAGGACCAAAACGTTTTCCCCCTTTAGATCTTCGTCTTCTACGTATTCCTTTTTTGCCAGCGGATGGCTGAGGGCCACAGCCAGATGAAGAGGCTCTCGCAGTAATCGCTGAACAAAAACATCGGCCGATTTCACCGGCAGTTGCGTCAGAATAACGTCGTGCATTCCGCTCAGCAGTTCTTGCAGCAGTTCTGAGGGGGGGCCGTCACGCACGATCAATCTCAGATCCGGGTGGTTCTGATGCAAATGCAGAAAAACGCGCGGCAACAGATAGGGCCCCAGCGTTGGGGATGAGCCGAGGCGAAAACTTCCTGAAAGTTCGGATTTCATCCGATTGTGTGTTTCTTGCAGGGCCATCACATCAGATAGTATGCTTCGGGTTTGCTCAAGAATTTCTCGTCCTTCAGGCGTCAGCATCGCTCCGGCGCGGCCTCGTTCGACGAGGTTCAGACAAAGCACAGATTCCAAATTAGCAATCTGCAGGCTAAGGGAAGGCTGGCTAATGCCGATACGCTCGGCGGCTTTCCTGTAGTGGCCAGTGTCGGCCAGCGTACGGAAATAGGACAGTTGTTTCAATGTCAGCTGGATGTCGATCAATAGGTTTTTCCAATCAAATATTGTTGAATAATAGGCTATCCTATTTTGTTGGAATATCCAACAATTGGCGCAGTCTCTTGTTTCAGAGCACTTGGTGTTGGTGTGTTCGCTCGGAGGACGTCATGAACATTCAAAACAAATCTATTCGATCTGAACACTCCTGCGGGCATACGAGATCAGTTGATCTGCGCAGATTGAGGTCGCAGGGTGTTCTTTCCGAACGTGAAGTCAAATGGTGTCAGACTAACGGTGTCGAGGTCGCTTACGACCCGATTCAAATAGGCTGGGTCCCACTGGAATGTGAGGATGACATCCTGGGCACATTCGAGCGTCCGAATCCCCGGCCATTTCACTTCCGTGCATGGGATCTGAAGGACTCGGCAGTGTATGCGGCGATGCTTTCCTCTGAGCGCCTGTGGCGCTATCTGCCGGAGGTCTATCCAGGCCCAATCAGTGCGGACGATGCCGCCCAATTGATCGAACTGGGTTACGAAAATCATCATCAGGTGTTGGCCATCGAGAAAGATGGGCACGCAATCGGACAGGTTCGTATGCTAGAAAAGGGATCGGGCAGCGCCGAAGTCAGCTATTGGTTGGGTGAGACGCATTGGGGCAAGGGGTACGCCAGTTCGATCGTCGCACAGTACTGTGACGAATATTTGCGCCAACGCCCCAAGGTTTACCGGGTGATCGCGGTTGTGCACACAGACAATTTGGCATCTCAAGCTGTTCTCCGGAAATGTGCGTTTACCGACTCTGCGCGCGACGGAGAGTGGCTTACACTTGAGCGGCTACGTAGAGCATCTTAAGGCACTTGGATTTACTTTGGTTAGCTGTGCATACGCTGCCACGCGGCTAGAAATCGATCTCTACACCCGGCAAGCTCAGTTCCTTCATCATGTCGCGCAGTTCCTGGCGTGCGGCGATGTTGGAGATATTGAGCTGCTTGACCCCGATATCCTTGAGGTCCAGCAAAGTCAGTCCGCGCGGGAACAACTCGCGGAAAATCACTCGCTCGGAAAAGCCCGAGGCGACGCGGAAGCCGATGCGCTGTGACAGCATTTCGATCGCGCGTTGCATCTTTTCCTTGTTGACCATGCGCTGGGTCCCGACCCGGTTGCGCACCACCACCCAATCGATGGGTTTCAGCCCGGCCTGTGCACGCAATTGGCGCGCGTTCCAGACCATCTCGGAATAGACCGAGGGGCCAAGGATTTTCTCACCTTTGGAATCGATCCGCGCCAGCAGGTCAAAATCGATGAAACTGTCGTTCAGCGGTGTAATCAGCGTATCGGCCAGCGAATGTGCAACCTGGCTGAGTCGAGTGTGCGAACCGGGGCAGTCGATCAGGATGAAATCGCTATCGCTTTCCAGTTCGGCCACGGCGGCCGAAAGGCGGTGGTCATAGATGTTTTCACCGGGTTGCAGAGCGCTGGCGTCAATCTCGGGCAGGTCGTGGTGGCGTGGGCTGGGCAGAGACAGGTCCGAGCCGTTCAGGAAGTTCAAGCGGTTCTCGAAATACCGGCCCAGACTGCGCTGCCGCAGGTCAAGATCGAGTGTGCTGACCTTGTGCCCCAGCCGTGCCAATGCGGTGGCCACATGCATCGACACGGTTGATTTGCCTGCGCCGCCCTTTTCGTTCCCGACCACAATGATATGTGCCATGCCTGTATTCCCAAGTCCCGCCGTGTTTGCCTACACGTTGTTAGCAGCCACTATATGTTGTGTAGGCCGGGAAGGGAAGAACCTCGGGCCGTCTTGAGCGCTATTATCAAGCCTCAAATTGGAAAAGTGCTTGGTACTTGGGGGTTAGGGTAAATCCTTGCCAAACACACACCCCTGTTTCACTGTCCATCCTATGGATTTGTGATCGAGGGCAGCCATTGGATCATCTATTTCTGAACGTTTTGAACGTGGTCCTGCCTGTCCTGATTTGCGCTGGAATCGGTTACGCTCTGGCTGTGATCAGGGCCCCTTATGACAACAAGGTTATTGGCGGGATCGTCTCGCGGGTCGGGTATCCGACGCTAATAATCTCGCACCTTTCAACCACCCAGATTGCGGTCGGCACCTTTCTTGATGTCATGATGGCCGCCGCTTTGGCGATTGCAGGTTTTGGGCTGTTGGGGCTTGTCGCGCTCAAACTGATGCGGCTGCCGGTGCGGGCATTTCTGACGCCACTGATGCATGGCAATGTCGGCAATATCGGCCTGCCCATTACCCTTTTGGCGCTGGGCGATGCGGGAATGGCCTATACGATGGCATTTGTGGTGGTTGTGCTGATCAGTATCTTCACGATCGGCATGTGGATTCCGGCCGGAGAGTTCTCGCCCAAGAAACTGGCGACTTCGCCGATTATTTACGCGGTCGCACTGTCGCTGGTGTTGATGGCGACGGGCACCAGCCTGCCGCAACCGGTGGCCAAATCCTTTGATATTCTGGGTGGGCTCTCGATCCCGCTGATGTTGCTGACGCTGGGCCACACGCTGGCGACCCTGCGGATCAAAAGCCTTGGCCGAGCCGTTTTGCTGACAGCGCTGCACCTGCTGATGGCTGCGGTGATTGCCAGCGCGTTGGTCTGGAGCTTCGGCTTCACCGGGGCTGAGCGGGGCGCGGTGATCCTGTGCTGTTTGATGCCATCCTCTGTCGCGACCTATTTGTTTATCGATCAGCATGCGCCGGAATACGGACCCGATGTGGCCGGGTTCATTCTGATTTCGACTCTGTCCACGATCCTGGTGCTGCCATTGGCGCTGTCCTACTGGATCTAATAGGCGCTGGGCGCGCAGCGCGCTAAAAACAGTATCTATCAGCAAAAAACCGTTTAATAATAGGCACAACACGGTGCCCGAAGGGCCAGCGCGCTATTCCTGAACGGGGGACAGGCAGATGCCAAAAGACGTCACTGAGGACACATCCGGCGCGGGAGGGGCACGTCTGGTTCTGGTGATGACCGCGCTGTGCATGATGGTTGTTGGCTTCAACACAACCGCCGTTGCGACGATCCTGCCAAATCTGAAGGCCGAGTTCGATCTGTCGCCTTCCAGCCTGCAATGGGTGATGGCGATCTATACAGTGGTTAGCGCGACCCTCGTTACCATCGTCAGCCGACTTGGCGATATCACCGGCAAGATGGGCGTCTTCTTTGCCGGAATGATCGTGTTCGGTCTTGGCTCGGCCCTTGTGTTGTTTTCACAGGATGCAGCCATGTTGCTGGCAGGCCGCGGGGCCCAAGGTGCCGGGGCGGCAGCGCTGTTTGGCACCTCGCTTTCGCTGCTGACTGCTGCCACGCCCGAGGAACAACGGGCCAGCGTCACCGGTGCCTGGGGCGCGATCGTCGGGCTGGCAATTGGTGTTGGTCCGATCGTTGGCGGCGCGTTTGCGCATTACCTCAGCTGGCGGGGCGTGTTTGCCACCGATCTGGCGCTGCTGATCGTGGCATTTGTGGTCGGCTTGCGGGTCAGCAAAGAGCATTACGTTCCCGATACCCGTCTTGCTGGCGCAAAGTTTGATCTGGCGGGCGCTGTTGCGTTGGTGTTGCTGCTTGGTCCGTTGTCCTTTGCGCTCAGCAATGGGGAAAGCCACGGATGGGTCACAAGATCGACCCTGATCCCGCTTGCTGTGTCGGCTGTGGCAGTGATTGCGCTGGTCATCACCTCGCGCCGCAGCGCAGACCCCCTGATCGAGCTGCGGTATTTCCGCCACCCCCGCTATTTCATGGCGGCGGCAGGGATGTTCATCACCGGCTTCGCGCTGTTCAGCTTTTTCGTCTATTTCAACGTCTTCGTGCAATCGCCGGATGCATTCGGCCTGTCTGCCGTCGGGGCCGGGGTGGCGATCCTGCCACTAAGCCTCAGCATGTTCGTCGTGTCGGTGGTCGCCCCGCGCTTTCTGGCACCTTACAGTTTTCGATGGCCGGTGATCCTGGGCATGGGGTTCATGACATGTGGGTTCATGCTGTTGACGACAACGACGAACACAACAGGCATGGGTGCGATTTGGTGGAAGCTGGTGATTATCGGGATCGGGCTTGGCATCGGTTTTTCGTTATTGCCGCGTCTCGGGCTGCGCTTGTTGCCGGAAGAACATATGGGGCAGGGCTCGGGCGTAGTGAATGCGTTCCTTTATTTTGGTGCCACCCTTGGTGCCGTGGTCGGAGGTCTGGCCGAAGCAATCACTACCCGACGCGGCCTGTCCGAAGTGATCAACGCCTTGCCTACCGGGTCCGAGCAACGGGCCGACCTGGCCCATGCACTGACACATGGCACCGCCAGTCAGGTGCAGCAGCTTATAGCGGCGCTTGATCCGACCACGGGCGAAGCGTTGGCGCGCGCCTTGCGAGATTTGCAGGATGATGCATTTAACAGTGCCATGCTTGTCGCCGCTATCGCTGCGCTTTTGGGGATGATCCTGGCTGCCGTAATGCTGCGAGGCCCCGTGCCTCCACCGCACAGCGCGGTTGATCTGACAAGGGACTGATCGTCGGTGGGGCCACTTGTGACCGGCACTCAATCGGCCTAGGCTTTTGTCATGTGTGGAAAGTTTGCAGCCGGTCACCTGACGCAGCGGGAAATGCTGGCGATTACCGAGTATTTTCTCTACGGCAAGGTCTCGCCTGATCTGCCCGAGCAGCTGCCTTCGGGTGGTTATAATGTGTCCCCCACCAATCGGGTTGGCATGGTCCGTTGGGACGGCGATCAGGCCGAATTGGCTACTGCGCGCTGGCAAATCAAGGATCCGCGCAGCAAGAAGCCGATGATCAATTCGAAGATCGAAAATGTCAGCTTCTGGCAGCAATACTGGAACAATGGGCGCTGTCTAATTCCGGCACTTGGTTACTATGAGTGGCCCAAGGATCACGGCCATGATTGCCCTGTCTACATCACGGTTCAGCGCAATGCCCCGGTGATGTTTTTTGCGGGGTTTTACCGAACGGATGATGGCAGCCATAGCTGTACGATCCTGACCCGGCCACCCAGCCCGCAGATCGCGCATATTCACAACCGCATGCCAGTGATCCTGACCCCGGATGAGATCGAAAACTGGCTATCGGGCGTCACAACTGCGCAAGAGGCGCAGCAGTCGTTGGGCACGCAGTACGAAGGCCGGTTCGAATATCACACCGTCAAACCCATCAAACGCGGGGCCGAGGGTGAGGACATGATCGAGCCTTACACGCCCCCCGTCCAGACCGGGTTTGATTTCTGAGCCTGCAGTAATCACGGCAGGAGAACAAAAAAGGCCGCCCAAATGGACGGCCTTTCGCATTTCAACCAGGTCGGGATTAGAAGCCCAGACCTTCGTATTTCTTCTTGAACTTCGACACACGGCCGCCTGCGTCCATCAGACGCGACGAACCACCGGTCCATGCGGGGTGCACGGAAGGGTCGATTTCCAGAGCCAGCTGGTCGCCTTCGCTGCCCCAGGTGGATTTCATCTGAACCACAGAGCCATCGGTCATTTTGACGTTGATGACGTGATAATCGGGATGGATGTCTTTTTTCATCTTTCCGCTCCTTACGCCTCGGCGCCAGCCTTGGGCTTGTAGTTGGTGACTTCTGCGATACGCGCGGATTTACCACGGCGCGAGCGCAGGTAGTACAGTTTGGCGCGACGAACGCGGCCACGGCGGACAACGGTGATGCTGTCGATATTGGTCGAATGCAGCGGGAACACACGCTCCACGCCTTCGCCAAACGAAATCTTGCGAACGGTGAACGAACCGGCGATGCCGCTGCCACCTTTGCGCGCGATGCAGACGCCTTCATAGTTCTGCACACGGGTACGCGACCCTTCGGTCACTTTAAAGCCGACACGGATGGTGTCACCGGCTTTGAAATCGGGGATGTCTTTCCCCAGGGCGGCAATCTGTTCCGCCTCAAGCTGTGCGATCAGGTCCATCGCAGTTACTCCTATCTGCTCGTGGTTGGTCCACGAAGTTTGGGCACGGCCTGAGAGCTCTTGGTCTTCACCGGGTCCTGCGTACAGCCCGCCAGAGGTCAGATCGAATGTTCCTTTTGGCTCGGTCCGCCCTGTCGCGCCGGTGCCGAAGAAAGCTGGGCGTCACGTCAGGATGCAAACCAAAACACCGGAGTCGCATAACGCCACACCGGATTGCGCTGCTTTACGGGCTTTGCGGGCGGGGATCAAGCCTTATTCTTGGTGAAACAGGTGAGTTTTTGCCACCCGTCAAATCCACCGTTGCCTTGTTCACCAGATCAGGCATTCTGGGGTTAATTATAAGAGCAGATTTTTGATACAGGATCATAAGATGCGCAAAGCACTTCTGCTGGCCGTTATGGCGCTTGCACTTGTCTCATGTGGTCGCCGCGGCCCGCAACCTCAGGCGGTTGAGCCGCAGGCCTTCGCGGACACGACCCCGCCTTCGATCATCTACCCCGCCTTTGGTGACGCTGACCCGCACCCGTGGGAGGGACGTCATCCCGGCCATTACCCGGTGCATGGGCTGGATGTCTCGCGTTGGCAGGGGCCGATTGATTGGCGCACCGCGCAGAAGAATGGTGTCAGCTTTGCCTTCATCAAAGCCACCGAGGGCGGAGATTTTACCGACCCGATGTTCGACGAGCACCGACGCGGCGCACAAGCTGCCGGAGTGCCGTGGGGGGCCTATCACTATTATTATTTCTGCCGTCCGGCCCATGAACAGGCGCGTTGGTTCATCCAGAACGTGCCCAAAGGGGCCGACCTGCCGCATGTGCTGGATATGGAATGGACGCCCCATTCCAAAACCTGCACCTTGCGCCCTGATGGCCGAACCGTTCGGGCCGAGGCGCAGCGGTTCCTTGATATTCTCGAGCGCCACTATGGCCGACGCCCGATTGTCTACACGACGGTAGATTTCTACGGCGACACCGATATCGGACGACTTCCCAAAACTGAGTTCTGGCTGCGCTCGGTCGCGGGCCACCCGCGCAACGTTTATCCAGGCTCGGTCTGGCGGTTCTGGCAATACACCGGCACCGGGCTGGTGCCGGGGGTTCAGGGTAAGGTGGACATCAACACCTTCAACGGCACGCCGGAAACCTGGGCGTTGTGGAAGGCAACCCGTTAGTCTTAGCCCTTATCTTCTGATTTTCGATAGGCGTCCCACAGATCGGGCCGCCGTTCGCGGGTGATCTGTTCCGACATTTCATGACGCCAATCCGCAATGCGTCCATGGTGGCCTGACATCAGGATCTCGGGGATCGGGCGGCCTTTCCAGTCGGCGGGGCGGGTGTATTGCGGATGCTCCAATAAGCCAGAGGAAAAGCTCTCCTCCTCGGCTGAGGCCTGATTGCCCAGAACGCCCGGGATCAGCCGCACGGTGGCGTCGATCAGGGCCTGCGCGGCGATTTCACCCCCGGTCATGACAAAATCACCCAAGCTGATCTCTTGCACGCCGTAATGTTCCAGCACCCGCTCATCGACGCCTTCGAAACGACCACATAGCAGGGTCATGCCATCGCAGCGAGCCAGGTTTTGCATCATTTTCTGATCCATCCGACGCCCACGTGGGCTGAGGTAGATCAACGGCCAGTTGCCCCGGATGCCCGCCATCGTATGCTCAATGGCCTCACCCAGCACATCGGCACGCAGCACCATGCCCGCACCGCCGCCCGCAGGGGTGTCATCCACATTGCGGTGCTTGCCGATCCCGAATTGGCGCAAATCCACAGTTTCCAACTGCCATAGCCCTTCTTGCAGGGCCTTGCCGGTCAGGCTTTCGCCCAGAACACCGGGGAAGGCAGATGGGAACAACGTGATGATCTTGGCCTTCCACACCCCGTGCAGATCGGGCGTCGGCGTCATCAACTCGCGCGGCTTCAACGTTGGACGGATGGCTTTGCGGCCATGGGACTTTCCGGGTTTATCTGTCATCTCGAGCCGATCAGATCATTCTGGGTGCTTTGAACCAAAGCCGTCTTTTGATCGATCAGCGCAGCATCGTCCAGATCGGATCGGTTCATTTCCAGCATCTGCTGCAAGACATCCTCGGGCAGGCGTGGGTTTGATCGGGTCGGGCCTACCAATTCGGCGGCTTTGTCCGCAGGCAGGTCAAGGAATTCAGCAAAAGTGCTTCCAAGCCCATGTCGCTGGCCCTGCAGATCTTCCAGCCATTCGGTGCGGACCGAGACCGAGGGCAAACGGTCGCGCACAGCCGCAGCGGCAATCTGAGGCGACGGCACCGGTTCAAGCCGGGCGCGGAAAGTCTCAAAATCCTGAATTAGGCGCGAGCGTTGAAGATCATGTGCCCACAGGCTGCGCAGCCAGCTTCCGCGTTGGCGCAGCGAGTAGTAGATCGTGATATGCACCTCTTCCCCGGCAAACCGGTCGCGGATCAGGCCGACAAGGCACGAGGCGAGCTCGGGCGCGGCCTCATATCCCACCGCGACATTGCGGCTGGGGCGCAGGCCTGAGAAATTCTCTTCGCTCAGAACCAGCCCGCGCTTCTGGCCAAATTCCAGTGAATTCAGGAAGTGACGCATCTGATCCTTGAAATCGCTCAACGCGCCGGGGGTGCCGTAGACGGAATAGCGAGTGGCTGCTTCGGACAAGCCGGTTTTGCGGGTCCGATAGGGCAGGACCAACGCATGGTGCGGCCAGATCAGTGAGCGGTTTTCGAACAGAAAGGACTGTGCCGCCGTCGTCCCGGTCTTGTGCAGACCCAGATGCAGCAACACGCGGCGCATTACAGCAGGCCCTCGGGCGGATCAGCGATGATGCGGCCCTTGTCCAGATCAACGGTCGGAACGGATTCGAGTGTAAACGGCAGCAGCACGGTGGCCTTTAAGCCCGGCCCATGCAGTTCCAACAGATCCGCCGCACCGTGATTTTGCACCGATTTCACTCGGCCCAGCAGCGTGCCGCCGGTGTCATAAACCTCAAGCCCGATAAGGTCGGTGTGGTAAAACTCATCATCCGGCAGCGACGGCAATTGATCGCGCCGCGCATAAAGGCGCAGGCCATTCAGCGCATCCGCCGCTTCCTTCGTCTCAATGC
Organism: Ruegeria sp. C9; assembly: GCF_056537585.1. Lineage (NCBI taxonomy): Bacteria > Pseudomonadati > Pseudomonadota > Alphaproteobacteria > Rhodobacterales > Roseobacteraceae > Ruegeria > Ruegeria sp. C9. The sequence goes on along the minus strand of NZ_JBQFRU010000006.1, from coordinate 70,728 downwards.
CACCCAGCCGAGCGGCAAAGCCGTTCTTGATCGCGCGGGTCAGGACTACTGGATAGCGCTCTTTACCTTCTTCGTCTGTCAGCGGCGAATAGCCCTCGATATCCTCGGGGACGGCACAGAAACTTTTCAGCCGCACCTCGCCGCGCACCCCATACGAGCCCGCGATGCTGCCTACGCAGATCAGATCACTCATTTCGACCATCCGTCACACATAGCCCGTCCCGCCATTGTCCGATCACCTCGCACGCCTCGCGCTGGTTCGAGCGTTCGAAGAATACGCCCACAATAAATGCGATCGCCAGCAGGATGGGAAGCCGTAACAAACCGAACATGACTAACGCACCTCGATCGACAGAGAGGCGTCGCGGCATTCCCAGCCGACCTGCTCCAGCTCCGGCGTATCGGATTGGGCCTCGGGCCAGCCCAAGCAGAAATATCCGATCAACCGCCAGTCCTCGGGGACATCCAGATCGCGCACCATCTGGTCCGGGTCGAGGATCGAGACCCAGCCCAGGCCCAAGCCTTCTGCCCGCAAGGCGAGCCAGAAGAGCGTGATGGCTGAGACGACGGAATAACGCCGCATTTCGGGCATAGTGCCTGCGCCGAGACCTTGACCTTTGTCGGTGGCATCGTCGCAAAACACGGCCAGCTGCACCGGAGCTTCTTTCATCCCGGACAGTTTCAGCTGGCTGTACAGCTGCGCCTTTTCGCCGGAATACCCGCTCAGCGCCCGCTCGTTGGCCGCTTGGAAATTCTTCAGCGCCGCGTCGCGCGCGGCCTGACTTTCGATGCGGATCACGCGCCAGGGTTCGCTGAGCCCAACAGAAGGGGCCAGTCGAAACGCGTCGAGGCAGCGCGTAAGCACTGCCTCGTCAATTGCATCGGTGCGAAACCGGCGCACATCACGCCGGAGCCGCATCAACAGATCGAACTGCGTGCGAAAATCGTCGGAAAAGGCCTGATCCTGCACGCGCCCGACTGCTTATTCTTCTGCAGCTGCTTCTTCAGCCGGTGCAGCAGCTGCTTCGGCAGCTTCAGCAGCCTTGGCAGCTTTCTCTTCCGCGCGTTCCTGAGCTTTCTTGCCCGGAGTACCCTTGTTGGGGTTGTTGCGCTCGGCCTTGTCACGGGCGCCAGCAGCTTCCAGCATACGTGCGATCCGGTCGGTGGGCTGTGCGCCCTGATCCAGCCAGTACTGGATGCGTTCCATGTTCATTTTCACGCGCTCTTCGCTGTCTTTCGGCAGCAGCGGGTTGTAGGTGCCCAGTTTTTCGATGAAACGACCATCGCGCGGCATACGGCTGTCAGCCGCAACAATGCGATAGAAGGGACGCTTTTTCGAGCCGCCGCGGGCGAGACGAATTTTCATTGCCATGGTGGTATCTCCTTTAGATGGCGTTTACCGGGATCGTTTCCGGTTAATTCTGATGTTTCTTGTGGTGTCGGATGACTTCCTGAATGATGAAATTCAGAAAAGCCTTGGCGAAATCGGGGTCCAGATCGGCCTCTTTCGCCAGGTCTTCTAACCGTGCGATCTGCGCAGCCTCGCGCGACGGATCGGACGGGGGAAGGTCGTGTGCGGCCTTGAGCTTGCCAACGGCCTGCGTGTGCTTGAACCGCTCGCCCAGCGTATAGACCAGGATCGCATCCAGCCGGTCGATGCTTTCTCGATGGTCTTTCAACAGCGCAGCAGCCTGTGTCACGGGGTTGTTCATTGGCCGGTCCTTTCGGTGGTCAAATCAATCTGCGGATGACGCCAGATCTGAGCGTGCTTGCCCAAAAGCTCGGCTCTCTCAATCTCCAGCGTTGCGCCCAGCCGTTCGGCCAGCGCGCGCGAGCGATCATTGGCATGGGCGATGTAAGAAATTACACCGTTAAGCCCCTGATGCCGCGCTGCATAGTCGCGTGCAGCCGCGGCGGCCTCAAAGCCCAGACCTTTGCCTTCGGCCTCGGCCATCAGCGTCCAGCCCAGCTCGGGCTCCGCCCAGCCGGGTACGTAGATCATGCCTGCCCATCCCACGAATGCGCCGCTGGCCTTTTCAGTCAGATGCCACAGACCATAACCGCGCAGCGCCCAATGACCCAATCTGTTCGAAAGAGAGCTCCAGCTTCCAAGAGCGTCCTTGGGACCACCAACCATATGGCTGCGCTCGGTCGCGTAGAACGCGGTCATCGCAGGCAGATCGTCCAGATGCGGCGCGCGAAGGATCAGGCGATCGGTTTCGACGGTGGGTATAGTGAACGAGGTCATGCGTATGCCTCCACGCCACCATTTACCAGATCGGCAGGCGCCGAATGACGCCAGACCTGCATCGCCCCGAAAGCCGGGTGTTCGAACATATATTCAAACTGCGCGCCCAGCCGTTCCGCGACAGCCTTGCTGCCCAGATTATCCGGATCGATCAGCGAGATTGCGGTTTCCCAGCCCAGCACGTCATAGGCATGTGCACGTGCAGCCAGTGCCGCTTCGGTCGCATAACCCTTGCCGGTGGCGTGGTTCATAAGGGTCCAGCCAATTTCGGGCTCGGGCCAGCCGTGAGGGTTCCACAAGCCAACATGGCCTACATAGGTGCCGGTGTCTTTTTCCTCGACACCCCAGAAGCCATAACCACGCATCGCCCAGTGGCCTAACAGCATCGCAACAGCGCGCCATGTCTCATCCGGGCGTTTCGGGCCGCCGACGAATTTCGAGGCGTCGCTGGCAAAAAACTCTGCCTCAGCCTCAAAATCGGCCTCGCAAGGGGCCCGCATGATCAGGCGTTCGGTTTCCAGCGTTGGTATGGCCATGGCAAGTGTCATGCCTGCACCTCGCCGTATCGCCAGACATGCTGGGTTGGACCAAAGGCGCTTTCGGCAACGGCGTCGCGCGTTGCACCCAGACGCTGTGCCAATGCGTTCGAACGCGTGTTGGATTGCGAAACGTAACTTACGAACTGACCGGACCCGAGCAGATCGAAGCCAAAATCGCGAACGGCGCTGCACGCTTCGGTCGCGTAACCTTGCATGCGGAACTTGCTATCGAACATATAGCCAAGCTCGGGCTCGTGATCGTCCCATTCGAGGCCCAGAATGACGAAGCCAATGACCTGATCATCGTCTTTAAACGTGACGGTGAACAAGCCGTGACCATGCAAAAGCCAGCCTGATGTGTAGTAGGAAAACTCAGTCCAGGCGTCTTGCTCGGTATCGCCAAAGCTGTCCTTGCAGATCGATGTCCACACCGGCAGGTCGTCCAGAGTGGGTGCACGCAGAACCAGCCGCCGGGTCTCAATGACCGGCAGGGCCGCGCGATACTGCGCTGCTGCCATCGCCGCCTTTCCGGACGGGGGCTGGGTGCAGCGTGCTGACGTCACTTTTTCTTTCCAAAACCGCTCAACCCCGGGGGCAGGCCCATGCCGCCACCCAGTCCGGGCAGACCGCCGGGCATCTTACCGCCCATCGCTTTGGCGGCTTGTTCCAGCGCCTTGGGGTCCATGCCCGCAGCCATTTCCTCGGGGCTTGGGCCACCTTTGCCGAACATGCCTTTCATGGCCTGTTTCAGCATCTTGCCTTTGCCCATTTTGCCCATCTTTTTCATCATGTCGGACATCTGCCGGTGCATCTTGAGCAGCTTGTTGAGGTCGCTGACCTCCATACCCGAACCGGCGGCGATGCGTTTCTTGCGGCTGGCTTGCAGCAGTTGCGGGTTGGCGCGTTCGCGTTTGGTCATCGACTGGATCAGCGCGATTTGCTGGCGCAGGATTTTATCGTCCAGACCGGCCTGATCCATCTGCTTGGCCATCTTGTTCATGCCCGGCATCATGCCCATCATGCCCTGCATGCCGCCCATCTGGATCATCTGCTCCAGCTGCATTTTCAGGTCGTTCATGTTGAACTGACCTTTGACCATGCGCTTCATCATGCGCTCGGTCTGTTCCATCTCCATCGTTTCCTGGGCTTTTTCGACCAGAGCAACGATGTCGCCCATGCCCAGAATACGACCGGCGATCCGGTCCGGCTCGAAGGTTTCGAGCGCGTCCATCTTCTCGCCCAGACCAACAAAGCGGATCGGCTTGCCGGTGACCGCGCGCATCGACAGCGCCGCACCGCCGCGCCCGTCACCGTCCATACGGGTCAGGACCACGCCCGAGATGCCGACCTTGGCATCAAACTCTTCGGCCACTTCAACAGCGACCTGACCGGTCAGGCCGTCGACCACCAGCAGCGTCTCGCGCGGGTCGACCACGTTACGAACCTGCTCGACCTCGTCCATCAGGACTTCGTCGATATGCAGACGGCCCGCGGTGTCGAGCATATAGACGTCATAGCCGCCGAGCGTTGCCTGTTGCTTGGCGCGCTTGGCGATATCAACCGGCGTCTGACCGGGTACGATCGGCAGCGTATCTACACCAATCTGCGTGCCCAGAACCGCAAGCTGATCCATCGCCGCTGGGCGATAGACGTCCAGCGAGGCCATCAGGACCTTCTTGCCCTCTTTCTCTTTCAGGCGTTTCGCCAGCTTACCGGTGGTGGTTGTCTTACCGGAACCCTGCAGGCCGACCATCAGGATCGGGGCAGGCGGGTTGTCGATCTTCAGCGCACCGGGGTCTTCTTCGCCGCGCAGTGTATCGACCAACGCGTCGTGCACGATCTTGACGACCTGCTGGCCGGGCGTGATCGATTTGGTGACAGCTTGACCGGTCGCCTGTTCCTGTACTTTCTTGACAAACTCGCGCGCCACCGGCAGCGAGACGTCGGCCTCAAGCAGGGCAACGCGGACTTCGCGCAGGGCGGTTTTCACGTCTTCTTCAGACAGGGCACCCTGTTTGGTCAGCCGGTCAAAGACGCCGGAAAGGCGTTCGGATAGATTTTCAAACATGCCTTCGGCCTCCTTAGCCGGTTATCTGGTGGCGTGCCCTAGATAGGACGCGTCGGTTAAATGCACAAACGCCCCCACGGGCGAAACTCGCTGGTGGGGGGCGATCCCTGAACGACTCAAGGGACCGGAAGATCAAACGCTTCCGGATGTTGGCGGCGATTTAGGCCGATTGGCTGGCAGAGTCAACCTTGCGCGCCGGAAGCCAATCGTTGACCGCATCCACCAGCCGATGCGCGCCGCGCCCGCTGGAATAAGCCTCGACAATGGGATGCCGCCCGGCGCTCATGCCTTCATCCAGTATCAGGACAGGGCGATAGAGGGTCGATGTGCCATTGTCGCTACGTGAGGTCGTGCTTTCGGTTTCCGCGTGCGAGAGGTGCGAGAGCTCATGTTCCACGGCATCATATCCAAAGACTGACTGTCTGCGGATCAGGATGCTGTTATTATTGCGATCCAGTATGACCTGCACGCGCCGGACAAAGGCGCAAAATGCACCAAAACCCATGCCTCCGCCGAATAGTGCGAAGAAAATGCCGAACAAGATACCCTCGCCACCTTCACTGGCCAAGAAGACGCCCGCGCCGACAAATGCCAGAATGAAGAAAACCAGCGTGATGCCGATGAACCATGGCGTATTGGACAGGATCAGTTGGCTCGGAGTGTTGCGCGTCACTTTCATGGCGGCACGCTAGCACCGAATGCCGCGCCTGTCGTGGCTTGAATTTACCTGTCGGTTGGGCGATGAGCGCGCCATACGAGGAGGTTCCCATGGACGCATCATCTGCCTTTCAGGATACATTACCGCTGAGCTCAGATGCGCTGCTGGCGCAGTTGGATGAATGGGGGCTGTCTTATCGGTTGCATACTCATATCCCGCTGCGCACCGTCGAGGATGCCAAGGGGGTGGAAGGCCAGTTCATGGTGCCGGGTGAAAACGCGCTGCGGCTCAAGAACCTGTATCTGCGCGACAAGAAAAAGCGGAACTATCTGGTGACGCTGGAACAGAGCCGCGAGATCGACCTCAAGGCGCTGGGCGCAGAGCTGGGAATTGGCAACCTGTCCTTCGGCTCGGCGGACCGGCTGTTTCAGAACCTCGGCATCCGCCCTGGCGCGGTCAGTCCGCTGGCGATGATCAACGGCGTTGAGAACAACGTTATGTTCTTCATGGACGCCGCCGCGCAACAGGCCGATGTCATTAACATGCACCCTTTGGTCAACGACCGAACCGTCGTTTTGTCGCGCGAAGACCTGATGGCGTTCTTTGATAAGATCGGGTGCGAGGTGACCTGGCTGCCTTGATCACCCCTCAAGCGCTTCGTTCAAAGCGGCAGCGACATGGGCGGCAGAGGGATTGACAAACAAGTGGCCATCCGCCTCGAACACCGGATCGTCCAGATGGTCGGGGAAGGCCAGAGGCAACTCAGTACAGGCCAACAAAATCGCAGTTCCAGGCGCGGCGTGTTTATTGCAGAAGGCCAGCAGGCGCGCATGTGCGGTGTCAGACGCACCGCCGTAGAAATCACTGTCGATCATCGCCTGCATCTCGGCAATCTCGGGCTCGGGCAGGCGGGCGTTTGCGGTGATGCTCTCGGCGGCCAGCCGGTCGGCGTAGTTACGGGCTTGCATGGTGACTGTCGTGCCAAGGACCAACGCTTTGGTCGCGCCGGTCGAGGCGGTCGCGTGGGCAGTTGCGTCAAAAATGCTGAGAATCGGCATCGAGACACCCTCGCGGATCGCATGAAGACGCGCGTGTGGCGTATTGGATGCGATGATGCCGAAATCACAGCCTGCGTGTTCCAAAGTCAGCAGGGCCTCTCGGAACACCGCGTCGAAGGCGGCCCAGCTTTCCTCATCACCGGCCACGCCGCGCAAGGCGCGGGTTTTGGCTTGGGTGACGGATTCGATGGTCATGGGTGGGATGGGCAGCGGCGATCCGTGGCCGCGTTCAGCGAAATACCGACCCGCGCCTTCAGCAATCGCCCGGTAGTAATCGACAGTTGAGGCCCAGCCGACACCGCCCAGTATTCCAATCTTCTTCATGTGAAACGCCCAGTCTGCCGATTTGCCTCGGTGCAGACTGGACGGTTCAAGGGGGTCAGGTCAATCAGGCCGCCAGTTCGGTGACAGCTCTCTGCGCATTGGACAGGGTTGTTTCGGGGTCCAGTGCCATGCGATCTGCGGCGATGACCTCGACATCATGGATGCCGATGAAGCCCAGAACATGGCGCGCATAGGTGGTGGCAAAGTCGATTTCGGAGCCCACCGCCGTACCGCCTGATGCAACAGCAAGGATGGCGCGTTTGCCTTCCAGCAGACCTTTCGGTCCTTCTTCGGAATAGGAGAATGTCAGACCGGCACGGGCGACCAGATCAATCCAGGCCTTGAACGCGGCGGGAACTGAGAAGTTGTAGATCGGCAGGCCGATGACGATCGTGTCGGCCTTTTGCAACTCGGACACCAATTCGTCCGACAGGGCCAGCAGGTCTTTCTGTACCGCGTCACGCTGGTCGGCGGGGGTGAAATTGGCGCCGATCCAGTCCTCGGTCAGCAGGGGCAGGGGGGTGGCCAGATCGCGGCGGATGATACGCCCGGCGTTCAGGTGGCGAACCACGCGGTCGGACAGATCGCGGGTGGCAGATCCAGTGCGGCGGGCCGAGGCGTCGATATGCAGGATGGTTTTGGTCATTTCGAGGCGTCCTTTGTTGCGGAATTAGCTTCTGTTGCCCCAATATGGCTGTTGCGTGCATGAACAAAACTCGGATATATCAACAAGCATTGTTAGAATTTGCACATTGGATCAGATGCAATGGACAATTGGGATGAAGTGAGAACCGCCTATCAGGTGGCGCGCATGGGAACGGTCAGCGGCGCGGCGGATGTGCTGGGTGTGCACCACGCCACCGTGATCCGCCATATCGATGCGATCGAGGCACGGCTGGGCGTCAAACTATTCCAGCGTCACGCGCGTGGGTACACACCAACCGAAGCGGGAGAGGACCTGTTGCGGGTCGCGCAGGCAACCGAAGATCAGTTCAACCAGCTGGTCGGTCGCATGAAGGGGCGCGGAGAAGATGTCTCGGGCGAGATCGTGGTCACCTCACTGGCCTCACTGGCCCCGCTCATCGTACCGACGCTGACCGAGTTCCAGCAGACCCACCCGGGATTGATCGTGCGCTATCTGACCGGCGACCGCCTGTTCCGGTTGGAATATGGCGAGGCGCATGTGGCGATCCGCGCCGGGGCCGCGCCGGATCAACCGGACAATGTGGTGCAGCCGTTCATTCCACAAGAGGTCGGACTATTCGCCAGCAAGGCCTATCTCGCGCGCCACGGCAAACCCGCGGACGTTGCAGATTTCGCCAATCACCACTTCGTCGGCAATGATGACGAAAACAGCCGCGCGCCGTTTTCCCGCTGGCTGCGTGCCAACGCGCCGGAGCAGGCGATCACTTTCCGCTGCACCAATAATTTCTGTATGCGAGAGGCTGTTCTGGCCGGTGCAGGCATCGGCTTTATGGCCCGTTGGGAGGCCGCGCGCGATCCCGATCTGGTCGAGGTGATGGCACCGTTGCCCGAGTGGTCTGGCAAGCTGTGGTTGGTGACTCATGTGGATCTGCACCGGACCACTAAGGTGCAGGCTTTCCTATCCTTCCTGAAAGATCAATCCAAGGGCTGGCTGCCGTGACACCGCAGGCGCGCGGCCATCTGGCCATGCTAACATTCTCGGCTTTGGTGGCGGGCAGTTTCTCGCTTGGCTCAATGGCGGCAAATGAGATCGCACCGTCGGCGATCACGGCAGCGCGCTTTGCGATTGCGGCGGTTGTGATCGGCATCGCTGCGATTGCCACAACGGGCATTCCGCGCAGCGCGGCTCGGGCACCATGGCGCTATCTGGTTCTTGGCGGATTGTTCGGAGCCTACTTTGTCCTAATGTTCTACGGATTGAAAACCGCTCCCCCGGTCAGCGCGGCGGCGGTCTTTACGCTGACCCCGGTCATGTCGGCGCTGGCCGGGTGGGTGCTGCTGCGCCAGATCACCACCCCACGCATGGCGCTGGCCCTGACGGTCGGTGCGGTGGGTGCGCTGTGGGTGATCTTCAGAGCGGATTGGCAAGCCTTTCAGGCCTTCGAGATCGGAGGCGGCGAGATCATCTATTTCTGGGGTTGCGCCGCGCACGCCGTCTATACGCCGATGATACGGCGATTGAACCGGGGCGAGCCTGCGGTGGTGTTCACCTTCGGTACGTTGGTTGCGGGGTGTTTGATCCTGACGGTCTGGGGCTGGTCCGATATCCGTGCAGTAGATTGGGGCAACCTTCCCGGGATTGTCTGGGTGACGCTGCTTTACATCTCGTTGTTTGCGACCGCCGCCAGTTTTGTACTGGTTCAGTTTGCAGCCCTGCGTTTGCCCGCGGCAAAGGTCATGGCCTACACTTACCTGACACCCAGCTGGGTGATCCTGTGGGAAATCGCTTTGGGACGACCAGCGCCGACAGCGTTGGTGTTGGTTGGTGCCGGGCTCACCGCTGTTGCGCTGTTGTTGCTGCTGAAAGGAGAAGACGCGCCTGCAAACACTCCGGTGCGCTCGAATTGAAGCTTGTGATTTCTACCTGATGTGGCAGCCTGCCTGTCACCACCAAGGAGCTGGGCCATGAAAACAATGTCACTTATTCCCGCATTGCTGGCGCTGTCCGCCTGTGCCCCCGGTGGCGCGAAAGACGGTGCAGAGGCGGACCTGCAAGCCAGCTGCGAAGCCCTGGTGGGCGCCGAAACCGGCACAGGGCCTGATGGTGTCAAAGCGATGTCGACCCAGTCCAGCCCGACAGGCTCGGTCACCAGCGTATTCGTGGCAGGGGCCGAGGCTCCGTGGCTCTGTCGTGCCGACCCAACGGGGGTTGTGACTGGGGTGGAATATAGCCGCGAGGGCTGAGCCTGCCGTTTGGATCGTCCCGACGGGTCAGACTGGCGAACCGCCCGGGTCGACATATCTCAGGATCAGGAGGACGCCAATATGTTCAAACACATCATGGTCCCGGTCGACCTGCACTTGCCGCCCGAGGTCAAGAAAGCCACCGAGGTTGCCGCGCAATTGGCCAAATGGCAGGGCGCCAAAGTGACCATCGTCAGCGTCACCGGCCCGCAGCCTGGGGATAGCCACCTGACAACAGACGCGATCAAACAAGAATTGCTGACCTGCGCCAGTGAAATTGCGATGCAAAGCGGCACAAGTGTGGACACACGCAACATTCACTCGGTTGATGTCGCGGTCGAGATCGACAAGGACCTGACCCACGCAGCAGAGGAAATGGGGGCCGATCTGATTGTTGTGGGAACCCACGCACCCCGGATCACAGACTATATCCTGTCCAGCCACGCGGGATATCTGGCCAAACACGCCAGCATGTCGGTCTTAGTTGTGCGTTAGGCCTCATCCGGGGGCAGTTCAACTTCTAGAAACCGCTCGAACGCATCCAGATTGACCGGTTCGAACTGTCCGAACCCCTGCATCCAAACCGAGGCCGCACGAAGCGCGTCGGGTTCAAGTTTGCACCACTTCACCCGTCCGCGTTTTTCCTGAGAAATCAGACCTGCTTTGGTCAGGATCACCAGATGCTTTGAAATCGCGGCCAGCGACATTTCGAACGGTTCGGCCACGTCGGTGACGGCCATGTCATCTTCCAGCAGCATCGCTAAGATGGCGCGGCGGGTGGGATCGGCGAGGGCTGCGAAGACAGTGTCGAGGTCGTTGGACATGGTTCCGCTGAACCATAGCCTGTGAGTTTGGTCAACCATTTGGTTGAATATGCGGATTCAGGCTTATCCGCCCGGTCAGCGAATTATACGCCATCGGCAGGTTTCGCGTGGTCTGTAATATTAATATAAAAATCATATACTTAGCGACGTTCATGCTGCGGCTTCATTGCCGTTGACTCTGCGCCTTCAGCCCCTTAGCACCCTACCCAAGACTGTGCGAGGGAAACGCCCGTGACCGAAGATGACCAAAAGCAGCGTATGGCGCAGCTGGAGGCCAAGATCGAAGCGGCGAAAAAGGCCAAAGCGCCGAAACCTCGTGCGGATGCTGACGTATCCGGAGGCGAGCTTGCCTGGAGGATGGTCATCGAAATGGTTTCCGGTCTGGGGATCGGATTTGGCATCGGATACGGGCTGGACAGCCTGCTCGGGACGATCCCGATCTTTCTGGTGCTGTTCACATTGCTGGGCCTTGTCGCGGGCGTGAAGGTTATGCTCCGCAGCGCGAAAGAGGTTCAAGAGAAACAAGCGGCCGCAAGCGCGACCGAGAAGGACGAGAGGGACTGAACGTGGCAACCGAGACCACCGCAGAAAAAGGCAGCAGCCTGGCTTTCCATCCAATGGACCAGTTTATCGTCAAGCCGTTGTTCGGCGACGGTGCGATTGCCTGGTACACGCCCACCAACGTGACCCTGTGGCTGTTCCTGGCGATTGCGGCGATCTTTGTCCTGCTGGTTCTCAGCACGTCCAAGCGCGCCATTGTTCCGACGCGGATGCAGTCGGTGGCCGAGCTGGCCTATGGTTTCATCTACAAGATGCTGGAAGACATCTGCGGCAAGGAAGGCGTAAAGTACTTCCCCTATGTCATGACCCTGTTCATGTTCATCGTCTGCGCGAACTTCCTGGGCATGTTGCCCATGTCCTTCACCACCACATCGCATTTCGCCGTGACCATCCCGCTGGCGCTGGCCGTGTTCCTGACCGTGACCGTTTTGGGTTTCGTCAAGAACGGCGCTGCGTTCCTGGGCTTGTTCTGGGTCTCCAGCGCGCCGCTGGCGCTGCGCCCTGTTCTGGCGATTATCGAGCTGATCTCGTACTTCGTACGCCCGGTCAGCCACTCCATTCGTCTTGCCGGTAACGTCATGGCAGGCCACGCGGTTATCAAGGTGTTCGCAGGCTTTGCCGCGATTGCCGTGATCTCGCCCGTGTCGGTTCTGGCGATCACCGCAATGTATGGCCTTGAGGTCCTCGTGTCCTTCATTCAGGCCTACGTCTTCACCATTCTGACCTGTGTGTATCTGAAAGATGCGCTGCATCCGTCGCACTAAGGTCCGAACCCCCAACATCGAAACTTCCAAATCGTAAGGAGAATTCTCATGGAAGGCGATCTCGCACACATCGGCGCAGGCCTGGCAGCAATCGGTTCCGGCGCAGCCGCAATCGGGGTGGGCAACGTTGCAGGCAACTTCCTGGCCGGCGCCCTGCGCAACCCTTCGGCGGCTGCTTCGCAGACCGCAACCCTGTTCATCGGTATCGCGTTCGCAGAAGCGCTGGGCATCTTCGCATTCCTGGTCTCGCTGCTGCTGATGTTCGCCGTATAATCTGCGGAACCTGATCCTTACGCGCAGGTGGGCCCAAGCCATAGCGGCCCATCTGTTGTAAAGACAACGTTCCGACGGAGGACATCATGGCGACTGAACCCATTGCTGAAGAAGTAGTAGGCACATGCGTTGATTCCAGCGGCTACGCCGTCGGGATGCCGCAGCTCTGCTTCGATTGGTTCCCCAACCAGATTTTCTGGCTGGTCATCACGCTGGTCGTCATCTTTCTGGTCCTGTCCCGCGTGGCTCTGCCCCGCATCGCGGCAATCCTGGCTGAACGCCAGGGGACCATTACAAATGACCTGGCTGCGGCCGAAGATCTGAAGGCCAAAGCGGTCGAGGCCGAAGAGGCCTATAACAAAGCGCTGGCCGATGCCCGTTCTGAGGCTCAGCGTATCGCAGCGGAAGCCCGCGCCGAAATCCAGGCCGTTCTGGATGACGCGATTGCCAAGGCGGATGCGGAAATCGCTGCAAAGGCGACTGAATCGGAAAAGGCAATTGCCGAAATCCGTGCAGGTGCGCTGGAAAGCATTCAAGTGGTTGCCAAGGATACGGCGGCTGAACTGGTCACAGCACTGGGCGGCGAGGCGGATGCCAAAGCCATCAACAGTGCAGTAGATGCGCAGACGAAAGGATAAGTGACATGCGGAACACTCTTGCCCTTACCCTGACCGTTGGTGCCGCCAGCCCCGCGCTGGCCGCAAGCGGCCCGTTCTTCTCGCTTGCCAACACTGACTTTGTCGTCACTCTGGGCTTCATCGTCTTTATCGCGGTCCTGTTCTACTTCAAGGTCCCCGGTATGATCGGTGGTGCGCTGGACAATCGCGCCGAAGGTATTCAAGCCGAGCTGGACGAAGCCCGCGCCCTGCATGAAGAAGCACGCAGCCTGTTGGCCTCGTACGAGCGCAAGCAGCGCGAAGTTCAGGGTCAGGCCGAAGCTATCGTTGCCGCGGCCAAGGAAGACGCGGTTCTGGCAGCTGAACAGGCTAAGGTCGATCTGGAAAAATCCATCGCGCGCCGTCTCGCGGCAGCGCAGGATCAAATCGCATCCGCCGAGGCATCTGCCGTCAAGGAAGTCCGCGATCAGGCCATCACCGTAGCGGTTTCGGCAGCCAACGCCGTGCTGGCCAAACAGATGACCGCAACGCAGGCGAACAAGCTGATCGATGCATCCATCGCGGATGTGGGTGAAAAGCTACACTGATCGCCTGGATCATATGATTTGAAAAACCCGAGGGCTTCAGGCTCTCGGGTTTTTTCTTTTCGTGGCTTCCAGTTTGAAGGATCAGACCTCTCCAGTCTCGTGCTTCAAACGCTGTTGCGCGATCTCTTCATTGCGCAGGGCCTTCTGCTGATCGGCCATGCAGCTTTTGACAAAGTTCAGATGATCTTCGACCGCCTTCCGTGCCCCTTTCGGGTCGCGGTCCTGCAGGGCTGTGTTGATGGCTCGGTGCTGGTCCAGAATTGCGTCGCGGGTGGTGCGTTGCTGGAACATGATCTGTCGGTTGTAGAATACGCCCTGCCGCAGCAGATCGAACATCGACCGCATCATATGCAGCATCACCACGTTATGACTGGCCTCGATGATCGCCATATGGAACTGGGCGTCCAGATGCGCCTCTTCTTCGGCTGCATTGCGGGCGTGGGCGTCTTCCATCTTGTCCAGTATGGTCTGCACCACCTTCAGATCGCTGCCCGAGCCCATGCGGGCGGCACGCTCAGCCGCTAGACCCTCCATGTCACGCCGGAATGAGAGATAGTCGAACACTGCCTCGTCGTGATTGCCGAACAACCGGATCAAAGCTGGCGCGAAGGCCGAGCCCAGAACCTCGGCCACATAGATGCCCGATCCGGCCTTGGCAGTCAGCAATCCCTGCTCCTGGAGGTCCGAGATTGCCTCGCGCAGCGACGGGCGCGACACGCCCATCCGCTCGGCCAGCTCCCGTTCTGAGGGCAGGCGTTCTCCGGGGCGCAGAATGCCGCGTAGGATCAGCAGTTCGATCTGGCGCACAACAGCCAGTGACAGTTTTTCGGTTTGAACTTTTTGAAAAGGCATCTGGCTACCACTTGGAATTGGTCAAGTCACTTGACCACGTTTGTAAGGGGCGTTCAAGTCGCTCACAGAGGTTGAAACATTAGGTCAGAATTATTGACATAAGAGGCGCATTGCCTAATCTGCGACCCAAGGGCGGAGGAGGCCCCCTACGATGGATCAGCTCTACGCCACCCGAACCGCTCGGATGAAGGCTTCCGAAATCCGCGAATTGCTGAAACTGCTGGGCGAGCCCGGTATCATTTCCTTCGCAGGCGGTATTCCCGACCCCGCTTTGTTTCCAGCAGAGGCTTTCGCCGAAGCGTTTCAAAATGCGCTTAGCCCAGATCAACAGGCGCAGGCGCTGCAATACTCGGTCAGCGAGGGCTATGCCCCGCTGCGTGAATGGCTGGCCGACCATATGCGTGGGATCGGCGTTACGTGCGGCATCGACAACATCCTGATCACCTCAGGCTCGCAGCAAGCGCTGGATTACTTGGGTAAGTTGTTCTTGTCACCGGGTGATACTGCGTTGGTTGGGTGGCCCACATATCTGGGCGCGCTCAATGCGTTTGACGCTTATGAGCCGCGCTTTGACCAGCTTAGCATCAATGGCAATCGTGGGGCTGCCGAATACCAGGCCGCCGCCGGCAACAGCCCGATCAAATTCGCTTATCTCTCCGCCGATTTTGCAAATCCGACTGGTGAGACGGTCGATCTGCGGGGCAGGGAGGCGCTGCTCGATCTGGCAGATGAATTGGATTGCGCAGTGATCGAGGACGGAGCCTATCAGGCGCTGCGCTATGACGGCGATCCGATCCCTCCGATCCTCGCGTTGGAACAGGCGCGCAAGGGATCGATCGAGAACTGCCGGACGATCTATTGCGGCAGCTTCTCGAAAACTCTTTCACCGGGGTTGCGGCTAGGTTGGGTGGTTGCAGCAAAACCGGTGATCTCGCAACTGGTGCTGCTGAAACAGGCGGCTGATCTGCATTCTTCTACGATCAACCAGATGGCGGTGTATCAGGTGGCACGGGATCGCTTTGACACTCATGTCCCCATGCTGCGCCAGACCTATGCCGCGCGCCGCGATGCGATGCTTGAGGCGCTCAAAGAGCACATGCCCAATGGCGTCGACTGGACCCGACCCGAGGGCGGCATGTTCATTTGGGTCACTCTGCCCAAGGGAATGAACGGCGCCGACCTGCTGGCGAGGGCGCTGGAAACGGTCAAGTTGGCCTTTGTCCCCGGTCAGGCCTTCTATCCCGACGACACCGGGTCGAATACCATTCGACTGAGTTTCTCCAACTCGGATGAGGACACGATCCGCGAGGGTATACGCCGGTTAGGAGAAGTGTTGCGCGCCTGAAACGGGGAAAGGTTTCATTAACCATATTGTCGCTAATAAAGCAGCATGATCCGCGTGCTCGCTTTCCTGTGCCTCGCCGCCTGCTCGGGTGGTACACCCTATTTTCGCGACTTGCCCGCAACGCGCGTCGCGGTGAATGGCAGTATCTTCGACGTCCGCGTCCGCAATGAACTGGCCGAGGCCGTCCGCGTGAACCCGCAATACGCGCCGCGTCTGGGTCCGATCCGCGATCGGGCTGCGCTGGCCATGGCGCAGGTCTCGGGCTGTCCGCTTCTGGATGTTCTTGGCGATGCGGCCGTCACTGTGGGCGTGCTGGGCTGCGACCAGGAACTGGGGGAAAAACTGATTTTCGGCGCACTCCTTCGCCGTCCCTATGAATGCGTTGATTACGGATATTACGAAGACTACGGATATCAGGTCTTTGAATGCTCGCCTTACTGAGATACGCGGGACTCCGCGTAGTTTTGCCAAGATGTTGTGGATAACTTGGTCCAATCTCCCATATCCTGCGCAATCACGTTGACACCTCCCCCATCCGTTGCGCAGACTTCTTACCCATAGGAATCACACCAAGAGCAGCCATTGCGCTTTAGCAAACTCAAACTGACCGGCTTCAAAAGCTTCGTGGACCCGACCGATCTGATCATCGCGGACGGGCTGACCGGAGTGGTTGGTCCGAATGGCTGCGGCAAGTCCAATCTGCTGGAAGCGTTGCGCTGGGTGATGGGTGAAAACCGTCCCAAATCCATGCGCGGTGGCGCGATGGAGGATGTGATCTTTGCGGGCGCTGCCACTCGGCCTGCGCGCAACTTTGCCGAGGTGGTCCTGACGATGGACAACTCGGAACGTTTGGCGCCATCCGGCTTCAACGACAGCGACCAGTTGGAAATTGTCCGCCGCATCACCCGCGATGTGGGCAGTGCCTACAAGACCAACGGCAAGGACGTGCGCGCCCGCGACGTTCAAATGCTGTTCGCGGACGCCTCGACCGGTGCGCATTCGCCTGCGCTGGTGGGGCAAAACCGCATTGCCGAACTGATCAACGCCAAACCCCGCGCACGACGTCGCATTCTGGAAGAGGCCGCCGGCATCTCCGGGCTTTATCAACGCCGCCACGAGGCAGAACTGAAACTGAAAGGCACCGAGGCCAACCTGACCCGCGTGGATGACGTGCTGGAACAATTGGGCGGGCAGTTGGCACAACTCGCCCGTCAGGCCCGGCAGGCGGCGCGGTATCGCGAGATCGGCGAGCTGTTGCGTCAGGCCGAAGGGATGCTGCTCTATCGCCGTTGGAAAGAGGCCGACATGGCCCGTCAGGCGGCCGAGGAAAAGCTACGCGACCGGATCACCGAAGCCTCTCGCGCCGAGGCATCCGCCCGTGAATCCGCCGCCAAACGCGCTGAGATCGAGGAAACCCTGCCGCCCCTGCGTGAGGAAGAGGCCATCGCCGCAGCCGTCCTGCAGCGCCAGCAGGTGCAGCGCGATCAGCTGTCGGATCAGGAAACCCGCGCACGCCAGACGATCGAGACTCTGACCAACCGTATCCAGCAATTGGGCAACGACATCGAACGCGAATCCGGTCTGAACCGGGACGCGGGTGAGATGATCGAACGGCTGGAATGGGAGGCCCGCGAGCTTGCAAAAGCCGCCGATGGCTATGACGAAAAGGTCGCTGAAGCTGCTGAAGTTGCGCGCGAGGCCGCGTCGGTGTTGCAGGATCGCGAAGATCACCTGTCGCAGGAAACCGAAGACATGGCCCGTCTGGTGGCTCGCCACCAATCGGCGCAACGACTGGTTGAAGACAGCCGCAAGACACTGGTTCGTTCCGAGGGCGAGGAAGAAAAGGCCCGCGCCGCCGTGGACGAGGCGCGCAATGCCCTTTCCCGTGCCAGCGAGGCGTTCGAGACCGCGCAAGAGGGTGAGGAAGAAGCTCGCGAAGCTGCTGAGGCAGCGGAAGAAGCACTGGCCGCCGCCGACGAGCTGCGCAACGATACACAGGCGCGTGAGGCCGAGGCCCGCGCCAAACGCTCCGAGGCCGAGGGTGAACTGGGCGCGATAAGGGCCGAGACCACCGCGCTGGCCAAGCTGGTCGAACGCGACACGGCTGAGGGTGGGCAAGTGCTCGACATGCTGCGGGTGGCAACGGGCTTTGAAAAGGCATTGGGGGCTGCGCTGGCGGATGACCTGCGTGCACCGTTGGTCGAGGGCGACGGACCTTCAGGTTGGGTGCAGGTAGCGGGCTATGACAGCGACCAGCCCTTGCCCGACGGGGCCGAGCCGCTGGCGTTGCATGTGTCCGGTCCCGACCGCCTGAGTCGCCGTATTGCGCAGATCGGTTTGGTCGATGCGGATCAGGGCGCGCGCTTGCAGGCGTCGTTGAAACCGGGTCAACGCTTGGTCTCACGCTCGGGCGATTTGTGGCGCTGGGACGGATTCCGCGCCTGGGCCGAGGATGCACCAAGCGCTGCCGCCCTGCGTTTGGAACAGCTCAACAAGCTTGAGGCGCTGAAACAGGAACTGACCC
Source organism: Ruegeria sp. C9 (assembly GCF_056537585.1). Classification (NCBI taxonomy): domain Bacteria; kingdom Pseudomonadati; phylum Pseudomonadota; class Alphaproteobacteria; order Rhodobacterales; family Roseobacteraceae; genus Ruegeria; species Ruegeria sp. C9. The sequence continues at coordinate 52,597 of NZ_JBQFRU010000006.1, read as the reverse complement.
GCACCGAGGCGCAGGCCGAAGGTGCCCGCGCCGCGCATGAAGCGCTGTCACAGCAACTGGCCAATGTAACCGAGGCTGACCGCCGCGCCCGCGAGGCCCGCCGTGCCGCGGATCAGCGCATGGCGGAAACCGCGCGGATGCTCAGCCGGGCTGAGGCGGATCGAAATCTGGCGCAGGGCAAGCTAGAAACACTGACCCTCGCGGTCGACCGTCATAAGGAAGACGCCATGTCCGCCCGCGCACAACTGCGTGAGGCTGAAGGCGCGTTGACTGGCCTGGGCGACCTCGACAGCGCCCGCGCGCAGGTCGAAGATATCAAACAGACGGTCGAAGCGGCGCGGATCACCATGCTGACCCACCGCTCGACGCATGATGAATTGCGCCGCGAGGGCGAGGCGCGCACCCGGCGCACGCAGGAGGTGACTAAGGACCTCAGCGGTTGGCGGCATCGTCTGGAAACGGCGGAAAAGCGGATATCGGAACTGGCCGAACGCAAGGAAAGCTCGGAAGAAGAACTGACGGAGGCGATGGCGGCCCCCAGCGAAATCGCCGAGGCACGGGAAGAACTGAACGAGCTGATCGAAACCGCTGAGGCTCGGCGCGCTGAAGCCGCCGACAAGTTGGCCGAGGCCGAGACCCAGCAGCGCGAGGTGGTTCTTGCCGAGCGCGAAGCCGAACGTCTGGCCTCGGAGGCGCGCGAAAGCCGCGCGGCGGCTGAGGCGCGTTGCGACGCCGCCAAGGAAAGCGTAGTCGCCGCAGCAGAACGCATTGCCGAGGATCAGCAACTGACGCCGAACCAGCTGCTGAACCAACTGGACGTGAACCCTGACCAGATGCCCGCCGCCGACGCACTTGAAGCCGAAGTGAACCGCCACAAGCGTCAGCGCGACGCCATGGGCGCAGTGAACCTACGGGCTGAAGAGGACAGCAAAGAAGTTCAGGAAGAATTCGACACGCTGAACGGCGAAAAGGCCGATCTGGAAGAGGCGATCAAGGCCCTGCGCAGCGGCATCGCCAGCCTCAACCGCGAGGGTCGCGAACGCCTGCTGACCGCGTTCGAACAGGTGAATTCCAACTTCGCCATGCTGTTCAAGCATCTGTTTGGCGGCGGCGAGGCCAATCTGGTCATGGTTGAAAGCGACGATCCGCTGGATGCGGGCCTTGAGATCATGTGCCAGCCGCCGGGCAAGAAACTTTCGACTCTCAGCCTGCTTTCGGGCGGCGAACAGACCCTGACCGCGACGGCGCTGATCTTTGGCGTGTTCCTTGCCAACCCCGCGCCGATCTGTGTGCTTGATGAGGTCGACGCCCCGCTGGACGATGCCAACGTCACCCGCTTCTGCGACTTGCTGGACGAGATGTGCCGCCAGACCGATACGCGTTTCCTGATCATCACCCACCACGCGGTGACCATGGCGCGGATGGATCGGCTGTTCGGTGTGACGATGCAGGAACAGGGTGTCAGCCAACTGGTTTCGGTCGATCTGAAAAAGGCCGAGCAGATGGTCGCCTGAGCGATCACCGCAACGTTATGACCCATTCCCGGCTTGCCGGGTTAGGGTAGCGTATGACCCGATCACTGATCTTTTTTCTGCTATGCGCCACCCCACTTGCGGCCGCCGAATGGGCCACCAAACCCGGAGACCAGCCGCTTTCTCCGCAAGAGCTTGAGGCTTTGGCGGGCCAGACTCTGACATTCTATGATGACGGTCAGTCCAAATACTCGGCCGGAGGGGCCTATTCCTATACCTATGCCAGCGGCGAAACCGCCTTTGGCACCTATTCCATCGCCGGGGACGGCAGCGTTTGCATCGCATATCGTAACGGGTTCAGCCGATGCGACCTATATGTCCGCAGTGGCGAGCGGTTGATCCTGATTGATGAGAAAGGCAACCGCTATCCGGTCAGAGCGAGTAATTGATCTGTTTTTTCCGATCAATTAGATATTTTGATAGAGAGCTTGAGCAAAAACGGAAGAAAACGGGATAATCATCGTCAAATCAAGTTGTAGAATGCCCTGGATCGAAAAACTGATGGGGATGCCAAATGTGCCGTTTTTTGGCTTGGGTTGGGGAGCAGCGATATCTGGATGAATTGATCCAGGAGCAAGAGCAATCGCTTGTCATCCAAAGCCGCAACGCGTTGATCGGGAAGACACCAATCAATGCCGATGGGTTTGGACTGGCCTGGTATTCTGATCGCGAAACGCCTTGTTTCTACAAGGACACTCATCCCGCATGGTCCGATGCAAATCTCAAACAACTGGCTCATCACACACGATCACGACTGTTTTTGGCCCATGTAAGAGCGTCGACAGGCACTGCGACCTCGCGCAACAACTGTCACCCCTTTGGAGTTGGCAAATGGAGCTTCATGCACAATGGCCAGGCTGGAGGGCATGACCAAATCCGGCAGCAGCTCGATGCTATGATCCCGGCACATTTATACGGGCACCGAATGGGTGCGACAGAAAGTGAAGCGATCTTTTTGATTGCTCATGGCGAAGGTCTGGATTCAAATCCGATCGACGCAATGGCACGGGCCGTGGGGCGGGTGGAAGCGCTGTCCCGACAATGCGGATCGTCGCCTTATATGCGGTTTGCTGCGTGCTGGTCAGATGGCAGGCGTGTATTTGCGGCGCGTTATGCGTCTGACCGTTATGCACCCAGTCTGCATTACCGAACCTCAGAAGACGGGATAGTGATATCGTCCGAACCGCTTGATGCAGACAGTGACGGCTGGGTTGAAGTACAGCCCAATACCGCCATCGTCACAGAAGGCTCGCTGGTATCTATCCATGCGTTTGATCCGTCAGTGAAGCGTGAACCAGCAAAGGTCGCCTAGGCGCTGACCCTTATAGCTGGTTCAGCAGCTGTGTCGTTGGCCACGCATCCGCTGGCAAACCCAGACGCAATTGTTCAGCCTGCACAGCCGCACGGGTTCCGGCCCCAAGGATGCCGTCGATCTTGCCTACATCATAACCCCGTGCCTGTAGCTTGCTCTGCAACTGCTTCATCTGTGCGCCCGTCAGCCCCGGCGCGGGGTTGCCTGCGTCGTAGATCTGCGCGCCTTCCAGCCGTGTGCCGAAATAGGCGGCGGTCAGGACGTAAACGAAGCTCTGGTTCCATTCGAAATAGACGTCGAAATTCGGGTAAGCCAGAAAGGCGGGGCCCTTGTGCCCTTGTGGCAGGATCAGCGAGGCAGGCAGATTTGCCAACGACCCACTGCGCGCCTGCACGCCCATCGCCTGCCATTCGGACACCGAGCGGGGCTTGCCGGGGCCAGAGAGAGACCAGTCCATCTGCGCGGGCACGTTGACCTCTTGCAACCATGGCTGACCCGGTTGCCAACCCAGATGCGACAGCATCTTGGCCCCGGACATCAGTGCATCCGGCGCCGAGGTTTTTAGCGAAACCTTGCCGTCTCCGTCCCCATCCACGCCGTTTTCCAGAATGTCGCGGGGCAGCATCTGGACCATGCCGATTTCACCGGCCCAAGCCCCGGTGGTGCGGGCGGGGTCAAAATTGCCCTGGCTGTACAGCTCGATCGCGGCGAAAATCTGCGGGCGGAACAACTCGGGGCGGCGGCAGTCGTGGGCCAGCGTCACCAGCGCGTTGCGAGTGTTGAAATCGCCCTGAAAGGACCCGTAGTCGGTCTCGAACGCCCAAAATGCCAGTAGCACACCCCGCGAAATGCCGTATTCCTGCTCAATCCGGTCAAACACCGCGTCGTATTTGCCCGACATGGCCTTGCCCCGGTCGATCCGGTTCTGTGAAATCAGGCGCCGCGAGAAGTCGATGAATGGTTTCTGGAATACGCCCTGCGCGCGGTCGGCTTTCAGAACGGCTCCGTCCTGCTGCACGCCCTTGAAAAAGCTGTTGACGGTGGATTTGTCGTAACCCTGCTGAATGGCTTCGGCTTTCAGCCCTTTGACGAAGGTGTTGAACCCGCCGCCGCATTGGGCAAGCGCGGGCGAGGCGAAGAGGGCGGCGGCAATAAGGCCGGAAAGGAAACGCATAAGACTGATCCGTCAGAATATGAAGTTGAACCCAACCCACACCGACACGAGCCCAAGCGCAAGCCCCCATACCTGCCAGAGCATGTCTGATGCGCGAAAAACCTCCGCAGCGTCGATATTCTGCCGCGCATTCCCGTTCACCCAAGCAAGATCCCGCATCTGGCCATCATAGCTACGCGGTCCGGCCAGTGCGATATTCAGCGCGCGCGCCATCGCTGCCTCGGGCCAGCCTGCGTTGGGTGAGATATGGCGGCGTGCATCCTCTACCATTTCTCCCCAGCGCGACCATTGGCTGGACAGTGCCACGATCATTACAAAGGTCAGGCGTGCCGGGATAAGGTTCAACACATCATCCAGCCGCGCTGCTGCCCAGCCGAAGGCGCGGTATTTGTCGTTGCGATAACCGATCATACTGTCGGCGGTGTTGACGACCTTGTAAACCAGCAGCCCCGGCAGACCTGCGACCAGAAACCAGAAGGCAGGGGCAATCACCCCGTCGCTCAGGTTTTCGGCGGCGCTTTCGATGGCCGAGCGCGCCACCTGCGCCTCGGTCATATCTCGCGTATCGCGCGAGACAATCATGGCGACCTGCGCGCGCCCTTCGGCAAGCGAGGTCAACAGGCCTTGGCCAACTGCGCGAACATGGGTGATCAGGGATTTCTGGGCCAGAAGGATGGCGCAGACCACGATCTCGACGATCGGACCAAGCAGCTCCAGCAACCGGCCAAGGATGAGTGCCACCGCAACCAGGATGAGTACCGTCGCAACCCCTTTGAGGCGGCGATACGCTCCATGGTTCAGCCGGTTGTCCAGCCAGCCAATCGCGTTGCCCATCAACACGGCAGGGTGGCGAATCCGCGACCACAGCCAATCCGGCTCACCCAATGCTGCGTCCAGACACATAGCGCAGACCAATAGGAACGCGGTGCTCACAGCGCTGCTTCCAACCGGGCCCAACCATCTGCTGGCGGTAATCCAAGGCGCAGGTAGGTCCGGGAATAGGGGAAAATACGGCTCCAGATATGCGCCCGCGCCAATCGGTCTTGCCAGGCGGTCGCGTCATCAACGTCGTAGAGGCGGAACAGGCTGGTGCCGCCAATCAGCCGCGCATCCTTGGCCGTTACAAGCTGATCCAACCGTGTTGCTTCATTTGCCAGACGCATGCGCGTTTCATTAGCCCATTTTACATCGTGCAACGCTTGCGCGCCGATCCGCAGTGCCGGGCCGGATACGGCCCATGGTCCCGTCAGGTCATTCAACCGCGCAATAAGATCGGGATGGCCGATTGCAAAACCCAGTCGCAATCCGGCCAACCCCCAAAATTTGCCAAAGCTCTTCAGCACCACGATGCCGGGCCGCTGGGCCAGATGAATCAGCGAGGCTTCGGGCGTTACGTCGCAGAAGCTTTCATCGATCACCGTCAGCGGCGCGTCGACATCCGCGTCCTGCCAGATGCGCCCATCAGGATTGTTGGGGTTTACGATGACACGTGCCTGAGCCGGGCCGCTCTCGTGCACCGTCCAATCCTGAGCGGTGAATGCAGCGGCATGTTCGTTATAAGTGGGCATCGTGATCTGCACGCGGCCGGCTTTGGTCAGCGCGGGCACGCGGGCAATCACCGCAGAGGCACCAGGCGATGGCAGAATCTCGGCCCCATCAGGCACGTTCCAAAACACCCGCGCCGCGTCCGAGAGGCGTTCGAACGCGCCATGATCCGGCAGTTCCATCCAGTCCGGAGGCTGCAGGCCCGAGACCTCATAAGCATGCGGATTGATCCCCGTGGACAGATCGATCCAGTCTGCGCGCGTGCCCCCAAACAGAGTCATCGCGCCATCCAGCCCACCGCCATGATCGCGTGCAGCCCGAGGGTTCAATCTGTCATCCTGTCCAACCATCTGCCCCAGCCGGAATCGCCTATTTCTCATGCTTCAAGCGGATTTTTGCCGTTCTTACAAGCGAATCCGCCCGATCACGGCGCTGTGCGGGCCTTGTTAACACTTTGTTAAGGAAATCGCGTGATCACGGACAACAGGGGTCGGCACCACTCACCCATATCACGTGCCGAGGTTGTTGCAAATGAAAGTACTGATTGTTGAGAGTAACCCCGATCTAGGTCGGGTCTGGCAGCGGCATCTGCAAAGGCAGGAGGCCGAAGTCACGCTGGTCGAAACGCAAGAGGCCGCGATCCTGGCACTGTATGGTACCGCATTCGATATCATCGTGCTGGATCTGGTTCTGGAAACCGGCAGCGCCTTGGCGGTTGCCGATTTCGCAAGCTATCGCAGGCCCGAGGCGCGAGTGATCTTCGTCACCAACACCACATTCTTCTCGGACGGATCAATCTTTGCCCATAGCGCCAATGCCTGCGCCTATGTCCAAAGCTCGACCCCGCCCGAGGATCTGGCGGCCATGGTCGAACACTACGCCGCCGGGCGCTGATCCCGCCCATGGGGTTCTGAATAGTCCAATGTTGGATTCACTGGAATAATTCGGTGCGGATTGATGCTGTCATGGCTGAAGTGATAGTGGCGCACGATGTGGTTCATGTTCACTGTCTGCGCCACGCCGGGCCATTGATATAGCTCCCGCGTAAAGGCCCAGAGGTTCGGGTAGTCCACCAACCGACGCTTGTTGCACTTGAAATGTAAATGATAAACCGGGTCGAACCGGATCAATGTGGTGAACAGGCGCCAGTCGGCCTCAGTCACGCGGTCACCCATAAGATAGCGGTTCCGGGCCAGACGATCCTCAAGCCAGTCCAGCGTGTCGAACAGAGGGCCAACCGCGGCGTCATAAGCTTCTTGCGAGGTGGCAAAGCCGGATTTGTAGACCCCGTTATTGACATCGGAATAGATGCGCGCGTTGACCTCTTCGATCTCGTCCCGCATTGCCTCGGGCCAGTAGTCGTCTGTGTTGCCGGTGATCCCGTTGAAAGCCGAGTTGAACATGCGGATGATTTCCGAGCTTTCGTTCGACACGATCGTTTTCTCAACTTTGTCCCACAGGATCGGAACCGTAACGCGGCCCGAATAGTGAGGGTCGGCACGGGTGTAGATTTGATGGGCAAATTCTGATCCGAACAGTTTGTCGCCGGTCGCGCCATGGTCGTCGGTCTCAAAGGTCCAACCTTTATCCAGCATATCCGGATGCACGACCGAGACCGAGATGTGGTCGCTCAGCCCTTTCAACTCACGAAAGATCAGTGTGCGGTGCGCCCAAGGGCAGGCGTGCGAGACATAAAGGTGATAGCGCCCCGATTCCGCCTCGAACCCGCCGCGCCCCGAGGGGCCGGGCGCGCCATCGGCGGTGATCCAGTTGCGAAACTGTGCGGCCGAGCGTTTGAACGCCCCGCCTGTGGATTTGGTGTCATACCAGGTGTCATGCCATTCGCCGTCGACAAGCAGGCCCATCGTTATTCCTTTCGCATTGCGATTGGGTCAAAGATAGGCCGTCTTGCGTCACGATCCTATTTCACCGGGCGCGCATCAGGCCTGCATGCGCGCACAGGTGGGGTGCGGTGTCTGGGCACCAGAACCGCAATGCCAAAACTTATGTGACGCCGTTCACTGGATTTTTACAGGAATCGCGTCAGACTAATGAATGTTAAGGGGGGAAGTTTATTATGAGTACCTATGTTTCCAAGGAAATTCGCGCCGAATTGGATGCGGCCCGAATCGCTACCCTCAAGAAATCCAGCCGTTTGCGGGTGGAGGTTGGCGACAATAGCTTCAAAATTTTGACATTGTGGAAGGATGGTTTCACCGTCGAGGCCGAAACCACGCCGCGCCTGCGTGGGCTCGTCGATATCTATGACGGTGCCAACCACATGTATCAGTGCCTGATCATCGCAGACGAAGAAGCGGTGGGTGAAATGCGCTATGAGTTCAAGCGTAACACTGTGGCGACGGACAAGGCTCCACTGGATTTCTACCGCGCCCCGGATGCACCGATCGCATTGCTTGAAAACCGCGACTGACGCGCGCACCGTTTGATCTTTGGCACCGACGCGCCACCGGCGCTCGGGCGGTAATGGGGCCTCAAGATTCTCAGGGATCAGGCCGGACGGTTTAGTCGGAGGCCGTCAGGGTCAGGTGCACAGGAGCCAAACCATCGATGCCGCCTTCAATTCGGTCTCCGGCGACCACAGGCCCGACCCCGGCGGGTGTGCCGGTCAGGATCAGATCGCCGGGGCGCAAATTGTAGAAACCCGATAGATGGGAGATCAGTTCATCGATCTTCCAGACCAGCTCTGACAATGTGGCGTCTTGTACGACCCGCTCATTGACGCTCAGATAGATGCGCTTGTCATCAGATGGGCTCCAGTCATCGGCGCGGGTCAGCGGAGCGAAGACCGCGCCGTTTTCCACATCCTTGCCCAGATCCCAGGGGCGCTGCTTGTTGCGCTCACGAATCTGCAAGTCGCGGCGCGTCATGTCCAAGGCACAGCCGTAGCCAAAGATCGCTGCTTGGGCCTGCGCGGCCGTGGCCTGAAAAACCGGCTTGCCGATGGCAACGGCCAGTTCCATTTCATGATGATAATCCTCGGTCCCTGCCGGATACGGCACATGCGCTCCGGTCAAAACCGCGTTGGGCGCGGATTTGGTGAAGTAAAACGGCGCCTGACGATCCACCTCATGCCCCATCTCGGCAGCGTGGGCGGCATAGTTGCGGCCCACGCAAAAAATCCGCCCGATCGGATAGGTCGCCTGTTCCCCCTGCACCGGGATGCTTGGGATGTCCGGAAGCGTAAAAAGGTGGTTGGGCATGACGTGCCTCCGTTTTTTTTGAACGGGGTTCATTGTAAATCGCCAAAGGCTGTCTTCAATCGCGCACAGGCTTCTTCAACCCGCTCGCGTTGGGTGGCCAGATTGAAGCGCTCGAAGGTTTCTCCACCGGTGCCGAAACCGGGGCCTGAGGATGTCGCGATCCGCGCATCTTCGCGTAGGCGGCGGACAAACTCATCGTGGCTCATACCCGTGCCCGAAAAATCGACCCATGCCAGATAGGTCGCCTGCAGAGGCATCGACCACAGGCCCGGTATCTCGGCGATGGCAGCATCAAACAGCTTCCGGTTCGCGTCCAGGTGGGCAATTTGTTCATCGACCCATTTTGCACCTTCCGGCGAATAGGCGGCAGTGATCATCGCCACACCCAACGCACTGGGGTCATAGTCCAGCGTGGTGATCCGGTGCCGCATCTCGGCCCGCAGCTTGGCGTCGGGAATGATCATGTTGCCGGTACGCTGACCGGCGATGTTGAATGTTTTCGACGCCGCGGTCAGTGTCACCGTCCACGGGCGCGCATCGGGGGCGGCCGTATCCATCGGTACGAAGGTATTGCCCGGATAAACCAGATCATGGTGAATCTCGTCCGACACAAGGATCAGCCCGTTGCGCTCTGCAAACGCCGCCACAGCGCGCAGTTCATCCGGCGTCCAGACCCGACCTGACGGGTTCTGCGGAGAGCACCACAGCAGCAGCTTTTCTGATCCGTCCAACCGCGACTGCGCATCGTCCAGATCAAGCCCATAGCTGTCGCCATCGCGTACCAGCGGGCATTCCACCACGCGGCGGCCGGATTTGTTCACCTTATGGGCAAACTCATGGTAGACGGGTGTGAAGATCACGACGCCATCTCCCGGTTCACTCCAAACATCCAGACACAGGGCAATCGCATTGCCCAACCCTTGTGAGGTCAGAATCCAATAGGTATCGATCTCCCAGTTGTGGCGTGTCTTCATCCACCACTGGATCGCATTCAGATAATCCGGGTGCATCCATGAATATCCAAACGCGCCATGATCGGCCGCTTCCCGCACCGCCTCGATCACGCAAGGGGCCGTGGCATAGTCGGAATCAGCCGTCCACATGGCCAGCCCATCCTCGGGGGCGACACCGTAAAGCTGCTCCATCTTGTCCCATTTTGAAGAGTTGGTGCCCCGGCGGTCGATCAGGTCGTTGAAAGTCATGTCATCTCCATCTGTCGAGGCGAAAGCTAACCACAAATCCATAAGGTGCAAGGGGGCCGTTGCGGAGGCGGGCGCGATGGCCTAAATCAGCCCCATGAAACGCAATATCCTGATCCATCCCGATCCCCGCCTGAAAAAGGTCTGCGCGCCGGTGGCCGACATCACCGACGACCTGCGCAAACTGGCCGATGACATGCTGGAGACGATGTATGACGCGCCCGGCATTGGCCTTGCCGCGCCGCAGATCGGTGTGCTCGACCGGCTGATCGTGGTGGACTGTGTCAAAGAAGAAGGTGAGGCCCCACGCCCACTGGTGATGTTCAACCCCGAGGTCATCGCCTCCTCGGATGAGACCAACGTCTACGAAGAAGGCTGCCTGTCGATCCCTGAGCAATATGCCGAAGTCACGCGCCCGAAGACGGTTGATGTCACCTGGCTGGACCGTGACGGTAATCTGCAGCAGGAAACCTTTGATGATCTCTGGGCGACTTGTGTGCAGCATGAGATCGACCATCTGAACGGTAAGCTCTTCATCGACTATCTCAAACCGCTCAAGCGTCAGATGATCACGCGCAAAATGCAGAAGCTCAAGCGTGAAAAGGCCCGCACATGACGGTGCGGACCTGCCTGCCGTGGCCCGACAAGCGCTTGCGCACCAAGGCCGAGGATGTCACTGAAATCACCGACGACATCCGCACCATCTGGGATGACATGATCGATACGATGGAGGCGATGCCCGGTGTTGGCCTCGCTGCGCCGCAGATAGGAGTTATGCTGCGGCTGGCTGTCGTGGATGGCTCGACCCAGCGAGGCAAAGCTGTGCGACTGGCCAACCCCGAGATTCTGCACAGCTCGGTTGAGCTGCGTGAACATGACGAGGCCAGCCCGAACTTGCCCGGCGTGTCCGCCAAGGTAAAGCGACCGCGCGCAGTGACTGTGAAATTTCTCAACGAACAGGGCCAGATCGACCGCCGCGATTTTGTCGGCATCGAGGCCACCAGCGTGCAGCATCAGATCGACCACCTGAACGGGCGGATGTATTTCGACCGGCTCAGCAAGGTCAAACGCGACATGCTGCTGCGCAAAGCACAGAAGATGGGGTGAAACCCCATCCTACGGAGGGACGGATGCGTATCATCTTCATGGGAACGCCAGATTTCTCGGTGCCGGTGCTGGATGCGCTGGTCCGTGCCGGGCACGAAATCGCCGCCGTCTATTGCCAACCGCCACGCCCCGCCGGTCGCGGTAAAAAAGACCGTCCAACCCCGGTGCACGCGCGTGCCTTGGCGCTGGGCTTAGACGTTCGCCATCCGACCTCGCTGAAATCGCCCGAAGAACAGGCCAGCTTTGCCACGCTGAACGCCGATATCGCGGTGGTCGTCGCCTATGGCCTGATCCTGCCACAACCTATTCTGGACGCGCCAACCCATGGCTGCCTGAACATTCACGCCAGCCTGTTGCCGCGCTGGCGTGGGGCCGCGCCTATACACCGCGCGATCATGGCAGGCGATGTGCAAACCGGTGTTTGTATCATGCAGATGGAGGCCGGGCTGGATACCGGTCCCGTTCTGCTGCGCGAAGCCACCGAGATCGGGATTGAGGAAACCACGGCGCAACTCCATGACCGCCTGTCGGATATGGGCGCGGCTCTGATCGTTGAGGCTCTGGCCAAACTGCACAGCCTTACACCTGACCCGCAGCCCGATGAGGGCGTGACCTACGCCGCCAAGATCGACAAATCCGAGGCACGTATCGACTGGTCGGCCCCCGCGTCCGAAGTCGATAGAAAAATCCGCGGTCTCTCCCCGTTCCCCGGCGCATGGACCGAGGTCGAGGGTAATCGGATCAAACTACTGGCTTCGCGGCTGGCCGAAGGACGGGGCACTCCGGGCGAGGTGCTGGACGACCACCTGCGCGTGGCTTGCGGCGAAGGCGCAGTTGAGTTGCTGCGCTTGCAACGGGCAGGCAAGGGCGCGCAGGATAGGGAAACTTTTCTGCGGGGATGGCCCATGCCGGCCGGGACCCGCCTGTCATCGGAGTAGGCGTACATGATCATGATCATGATGGGCACGGTCGTGATTGCCGGGATCGTAGGCTATCTGTCTGAACAGACTGGCTTTACCCATAACGGCTATCTGCAGTCGATCATCATCTGCGTGGGTGGTGCTTTCCTGTTCTATTTCGTGCGCATCATGTTCGGCATCAGCTTTGGCCCGCCGGGGTTGGACGCGGTGCTGTCCTCGATCGGTGCGCTGATCATCGTCCCCACGCATTGGAGGAAATGATATGCCGATCATCGCCCTGATCATCGTCGGAGCCGCTGCAGGTTTCCTCGCCACCCGCCTAATGCGGATCGAGGCCGATATTCCAACCACCATGCTGATCGGCATTGTCGGCGCTTTGGTGGGCGGTTTGGTCCTACGCACGCTCATCACCGTGATGGGATGGCTCTCAGGGTTTATCGGCGCCGTTCTGGGCGCGCTTTTGGTGATATGGATTTGGCAGACATATATCCGCCGCTGATCGCTTGACCCGACCGTGATCTGCGACCAATGTCCCGTCAATTCTTTGTTGAAAGGCCTCTCATGTCGCATGATCTGACCGCCGGAGACGTCGCGCTGATGGGCGTGCCGTTGGACCTGCATTCCTCGTTCCTGCAAGGCCCCGCCTTTGCGCCGGGTCGCATCCGCGAGGCGTTGCATTCCGGCGCGGCCAACCTGACCGCCGAGGATGGCACTGATCTGGGCGCAACCGACCGCTTCAAAGACACCGGCGATCTGGATGTGTTCGAGATGATGGGGCAGGAACCCATCGACCGGATCGAGGCAGGGGCCGCCGCCCGGATTGAAACCGGCGCACGGCTGCTGTCATTGGGCGGTGATCACTCGGTGGCCTTTCCGCTGATCAAGGCCCATGCGGACCGGTACGAGGGGCTGAATATCCTGCATATCGATAGCCATCCCGACCTTTATGACAGCCAGCAGATTGGCCCGCTGGGCCATGGCTGCCCGTTTGCCCGCGTGATGGAAACCGGCAAGATCAGTCGCCTCGTTCAGGTCGGGATCCGCACCATGAACAAGCACCAACAGGAACAGGCCGACAAGTTCGGGGTCGAGGTGATCGACATGCGCAACTGGCGCCCCGATCTGGAGATCAGCTTTGACGGCCCGGTCTATCTGTCGCTGGACCTCGATGCGCTGGATCCAGCCTTTGCCCCCGGCGTTTCACATCACGAACCTGGCGGTCTCAGCACGCGCGAGGTGATCGACCTGATCCATCGGTTCAAAGGGCAGCTGGTCGGCGCGGATATTGTCGAGTTGAACCCGCACCGCGACCCCTATGGCATGACCGCCATGGTGGCGGCGAAATTCGTCAAGGAAATCGGCGCGCGACTGCTGACGCACTAACGTTCGTCGCAGATTGCGGCAGTGCCAAGGCGAGGGGCGGACCGTGTAGTCATGTCGAACCGGTTCGCCTCGGACGCCGTCATCCAGTGCATCTCTTCCTCGGATGCTGCATCCAGCGTGAACCAGTAGAAGTCGGGATCGACGCCGATATCTTCGAAATAGTTCAAATACCGGTCATGCTCGGGGTGATCTTCGGGTAGCTCCGCAGCGACATAGCCGCCGCCGCCCCAGCTGTGGACCCCCACGCAGGCGCCGGGTTCCAGCACGCGTCGGTTACCCGCTAGAAACAAATCGGTGCCGCCCGAGGCCACCAGCCCGTTTGACGGAACCACCGTGTCGAACCCTTCCTCACGCACTACGCGACTGAAGACCACATTCGAGTCATCATCGACCGAACCTTCGATATTTTGCAGCACCAGCGTCTTAATCTCGGGGTTCTCGTCCATCACTTCTTCAAACGCGCTGAGCGTTGTATGGTCGATCGTTCCGGACGCGACGATCTGATTGCCCACTGCCGTGAAGCTGACCGGGGCGTATTGCTCTGCACATGCCGTTAGCAGCAGTGCCGTGGCCAGAAACGAAAGTCTGTAGGTCATCGCGATCTCTTGTCCGTTTCTACCCTATTGCCGAGGCGGTCGGGCCTTGTAAACCGGCAACTGCCAACCGAACAGCAGAGATCCGGCGCGCAACGCCCAGCAAATCAATGCACATAAGCCCAATGCCAGCAGGCCTTCCAGCCCGAGGCGGGTGGCAAACACAGCGGTCAAGGCTCCGATAAAGGCGCAGGATACGTAAAGCTCACCTTGTTTCAGTACCAGCGGCACCTCGTTGCACACCACGTCACGCATCAAGCCGCCCAAACAGCCCGTGGTCACCCCCATCAGCACTACGATGATACCGGATTGATCCAGTGACAACGCTGCACCCGTGCCAGCAGCGACCGCGATGGACAGGGCGAAACTGTCCAACCAGACCAGCCAATTATACCGGCTTTCCACTAGGTGAGCGGTAAAAAATACCAGCACCGCAGCGCCGCAAGCGATCAGGATATAGGCGGGCTGACCGACCCAGAAGATCGGATGTCGGTCCAGCAGCAAGTCGCGTACGGTACCACCGCCCACTGCCGTCAGACAGGCGATGAAGGCAAACCCGACCAGATCAAGCTGCGCTCGGCTGGCCACCAGCGCACCGGTCAGCGCAAAGACCAAAACCGAGGCGTAATCCAGCAGGGCAAGCCCGCTCACGCCTGCGCCTTCTTAGGTTTGAACGGGGCCATGCCGGCGCGTGCCAACTCATCCGCGCGTTCATTTTCGGGATGGCCCGCATGACCCTTGACCCATTCCCATGTCACCTGATGCCGCTCTTGCGCCTCATCCAGCCGCTGCCACAGATCGACATTTTTGACCGGCTTCTTGTTCGACGTCTTCCAGCCGTTCCGCTTCCACCCGAAAATCCATCCCGTAACGCCGTTCTTCACATAAGCGCTGTCGGTGACGATAGTCAGTTTCGAGGGCCGCTCCAGCGTCTCCAAAGCACTGATTGCAGCCAGCAGTTCCATCCGGTTGTTGGTTGTCTCGGCTTCGCCTCCGCTCAGCTCGCGTTCTTTCAGGATGGTCTCGCCATCCATCGCGCGCAGCAGTACGCCCCAGCCGCCGGGGCCGGGATTTCCGGAACAGGCACCATCGGTATAGGCAAAGAGATCAGGCATGAGCGAATACCAGAATGAATCCGTCGTAAGACCCGGCCAAACCTTTCCCCATTCCCTGCATGGTACGATCAATGGTGAAACCTGCCGAGGTCAGGGCGTCCTTGATCTGGGTCTCTGAATAATAGGTATAGTAACGGTCCAAATCATCGCGATGCTCGCCCGTGCCCAGCTTCATTCCTAGAAACAGCTGCCCGCCCGGCTTCAGTGCGGTGTGGATCGCGTTCAGATGACGCGGGAAATCGGCGCGCGGGGCGTGCAGCAGGCAGAAACTGGCATAGACGCCGTCATACTCTGCCACCTCGGTGACGTCATCGAAGGTGCCAAGGTGGGCGTCAACACCGTTGCTCCGCGCATGTTCAACAAAGGCAGGGGTGGCATCCAGCGCCCGTACCTTCAGCCCTTGCCGCATCAAAAACGCGCTGTCTGATCCGGGACCCGAGCCCAGATCCAGCACATATCCACCCTCGCGGACCGCATCTACAAAAGCCTGACGCGCCTCTAGCTGCTCGGCGGGCAGGGGGATCCTTAGGTAATCCGCAACGCGATCCGTGTAGGCCTTGATAGTCCGTTCATCACTCACAGGTAAATTCCCACAGCAAGACAGGTCAGCACGACAGCGGTTAGCAGGGCGCGCAGCCGCATCCACCAGACCGGGGTCAACCGCCAATATGAGAACATGGCGTCCAGCAAAAGCAAGCCCGCAAACCCATACATCAGGTTGGTGCCCGCATTCACCGGACCGCCGCCGGTCGTGAAAAATGCCCAAAGTGCAGGCAACACCGACAAAGTGTAACAGGCCGCAGCTTTGCTGCCTGAGGTTTTGGTGGCGAAGCCCCACAGCACGCCCGACATGAAACTCAGGATCACCGAGCCATAGAATAGCTGAATATACGGCCCCACGAAGCGCGACCCCAGCGTCTGCCGACCCCAATCGTTCAAATCACCGTTCAGATAAGTCAGCGCGCCCCAGACAAACGGGATCAGCCCAGCCAAACCAAGGAATAACGGCGCGCGGGGGATGCCGCTCATGCTGGTTCCCGCAATACGCGGGGAACTTTGAACTCGACATTCTCGACAGCGGTTTCGACCAGCTCGACGGTGACATCGTAGTGGTCGCGGAATGCATCGATCACCTCGTTCACCAGCACCTCGGGCGCGGATGCCCCGGCGCTAACCGCAATGCTGGAAATTCCTTCCAGCGCACGCCAGTCGATCTCGGTCGCGCGCTGCACCAGCTGCGCATAACTGCATCCGGCGCGCGAGGCGACCTCGACCAGACGACGTGAATTCGATGAGTTCGGCGCACCCACCACCAGCAAGGCATCGGCTTTCGGAGCGACGGCTTTCACCGCTTCCTGCCGGTTGGTGGTGGCATAACAAATGTCTTCCTTGTGCGGCCCGACGATGGCGGGGAAGCGGGCCTCAAGCGCGGCAATAATGTCCTTGGTGTCATCCACCGATAGGGTTGTCTGGGTGACAAAGGCCAGCTTTTCGGGGTTACGCACAGCGACCTGCGCCACATCTTCTACCGTTTCAACCAGCAGTACCTCGCCATCGGGCAGCTGTCCCATGGTGCCGATTGTTTCGGGATGGCCCTTGTGACCAATCATGATCATCTGCAGCCCGGCATCCGCGTGGCGCTGCGCTTCGACATGCACCTTGGATACAAGCGGGCAGGTGGCGTCGACATATATCATCTCGCGCTGGGCTGCTGTGGCGGGCACCGATTTTGGCACACCGTGGGCCGAGAATATCACGGGGCGATCATCAGGGCATTCGTCCAGCTCCTCGACAAACACGGCACCCTTGGCGCGCAGACCGTCGACGACGAATTTGTTGTGAACAATCTCATGGCGCACATAGACAGGCGCCCCCCATTTTTGAAGGGCCATTTCCACAATCTTGATGGCACGGTCCACTCCGGCGCAGAACCCGCGCGGGGCGGCCAGATATAATGTCAGCGGCGGCTTTGTCATTCGGCGATCTCCTGGACCGAACACCTAGGTCTTTTCATTGCCATGGTCCAGACAGCACTGCGTCATTTCACTGACATGAATCGTTGTTAGCACAAGGGTGTTTTCAGCACCTATACCTTTAAAGTCGCGCGGCCAGGGCTTCTGGCCCTGGCCGCGCATATTCTTGCCAACCCCCATTGGTGAGTGGTGGGGTTTGGTGGGGTCAGTGCCCGCCTGCAGCTGCGACGCTGCGGGGTTCAGTCGGCATCTCTCGCGGAGGGCGGCCGATCACGTCGCGCAGGTCTTCCAGCTCAATGAAGTTATCGGCCTGGCGGCGCAGTTCGTCCGAAATCATCGGCGGCTGGCTACGGATGGTCGAAACAACGGAAACACGTACGCCCTGCCGTTGCAGGCTTGCGATCAGCGGGCGGAAATCCCCATCGCCCGAAAACAGTACGATATGATCAACGCGTGGTGCCAGTTCCATGGCATCGACGGTAAGCTCGATATCCATGTTTCCCTTGACCTTCCGACGCCCCATGCTGTCGGTGTATTCCTTGGCCGGTTTGGTGACCATGGTGAAGCCATTATAGTGCAGCCAGTCCACCAGAGGCCGGATCGGGGAATACTCGTCATTTTCCAGTAGCGCTGTGTAGTAGAAAGCTCTAAGCAGTTTGCCTCTGCGCATAAATTCCTGACGCAGCAACTTGTAGTCGATGTCAAACCCCAGTGCTTTGGCGGCTGCATAAAGATTCGAGCCGTCGATGAACAGCGCTAGCCGTTCGTCCTTGTAAAACATAAAATGGTCCTTCCGGTATAAGCCACCGCACCGTGAGCTCCGTGAGTGATAAAGTAATAGGTCAGTGCAATGGTGTCCTTAAAATAGGTGTTTTAGGCTTTATCGCAAGTATTCTCTGGTCCGAATATGGGGTCTGAAGTGGACAAAACCTTGTCAAAAGCGGTCATTGCCCTAGGGGCAAATCTCAGTCTGAGAGGTTGTGGGCCCAAGGTGACACTTGAGCGGTCGCTGATCGCGATGGCCGAGGCGGGCTTGGTGATTCGCAAGACAAGCCGGTTTTTTGCCACCCCATGCTTTCCGGCAGGGGCAGGGCCGGACTATGTCAACGCAGCGGTTTTGATCGAATCGGACCTCACGCCACAGGGTGTTCTGGACCTGCTGCACCGCATCGAACATGATTTTGAGCGCGCCCGTGAACAGCGTTGGGGCATGCGCACTCTGGACCTCGATCTGGTCTTTTGGGATGAACTTGTGCTGCCGGATGACGCCGAATACCAGCGCTGGCTGACCCTTCCCCCCGAAGATCAGACCAAATCTGCGCCGGAACACCTAATCCTGCCCCATCCGCGCTTGCAGGACCGCGCTTTTGTGCTTGTTCCCATGATGGATGTCGCCCCCGATTGGCGCCATCCCGTTCTGGACCGGACAGTGACGCAGATGGTTGCAGCCTTGCCACCCGATGAGGTGGCAGAGGTCAAGCCTCTGTGATCCTCGCATTTGCGGCATTTCTTGCTTGTCAAGGCGGGGATTCGCGCTTAGATAAACCCCTTCCTGCCACGGATTCATTTACGGAGAGCGCCCCATGGCCCGCGTTACGGTCGAAGATTGTGTAGACAAGGTCCCGAACCGGTTCGAACTGGTGATGCTTGCAGCCCACCGGGCGCGCGAGATTTCTGCTGGTGGCCCGATCACCGTTGACCGCGATAACGACAAGAACCCTGTCGTCTCGCTACGCGAAATCGCCGACGAAACCCAAAGCGCTGATGAGCTGCGCGAGCGTCTGATCGAAGCCAACCAGACCCAGATCGAGGTTGATGAGCCCGAAGAAGATCAGATGGCCCTGCTGATGGGTGCGGAATCTGACAAGCCTGCGGATGACGACATGTCGGAAGAAAAGCTCCTGCGCGCTCTGATGGAGGCCCAGGGCCAGGGGTAACCCAAGCGACAAAGGTGCGGACCGGATGATTTCAGAAGAAGACCTGATTGCGCTGGTCCGCAATTACAATCCCAAGACAAATGCCGACCGCATCGAAAGGGCCTATGAATTTGGCCAACAGATGCATGAAGGCCAGTTCCGCCATTCCGGCGAGCCCTATTTCTCGCACCCCGTTGCCGTTGCCGCCATCCTGACCGAACAGCGTCTGGATGATGCGACCATTATAACGGCCCTGTTGCACGACACGATCGAAGACACCAAAGCCAGTTATGGCAAGGTTACCGAACTGTTCGGGGATGAGGTCGCCAAGCTGGTCGATGGCGTCACCAAGCTGACCAACCTGCAGCTGTCCAGCCGTGAGACCAAACAGGCCGAGAATTTCCGCAAGCTGTTCATGGCCATGTCCAAGGACCTTCGGGTTATTCTGGTCAAACTCGCCGACCGCCTGCACAACATGCGCACGATCAAGGCGATGCGCCCTGAAAAGCAGGTGCAAAAAGCGCGTGAGACAATGGATATTTACGCGCCGCTTGCGGGCCGGATGGGGATGCAATGGATGCGCGAGGAACTTGAAGACCTTGCCTTCCGCGTCCTGAACCCCGAAGGCCGCCAGTCGATCATCCGCCGCTTTATCACTCTGCAACGCGAAACCGGCGACGTGATCCATCGCATTACCGGCGACATGCGGCACGAATTGGAAAAGGCGGGCATTGAAGCCGAAGTCTTTGGTCGCGCCAAGAAACCCTATTCGATCTGGCGCAAGATGCAGGAAAAGGATCAGGGTTTCTCACGTCTGTCCGACATCTACGGGTTCCGCATCATCACCCAGACCGAAGAAGACTGCTATCGCACACTCGGTGCCATCCACCAGCGCTGGCGCGCGGTGCCAGGGAGATTCAAGGACTATATCAGCCAGCCGAAATCGAACGGTTATCGCTCGATCCACACAACGGTTTCGGGGCGTGACGGCAAACGGGTCGAGGTTCAGATCCGCACCCGCCAGATGCAT
The DNA here is from genome assembly GCF_056537585.1 of Ruegeria sp. C9. NCBI lineage: Bacteria > Pseudomonadati > Pseudomonadota > Alphaproteobacteria > Rhodobacterales > Roseobacteraceae > Ruegeria > Ruegeria sp. C9. The sequence goes on along the minus strand of NZ_JBQFRU010000006.1, from coordinate 32,577 downwards.
GACGTGGCCGAAACCGGTGTTGCAGCGCACTGGTCCTATCGCGACGGTGTGCGGTCCGAAAACCCCTTTGCGGTCGACCCGGCAAAGTGGATCGCAAACCTGACCGAGCAATTCGACAGTGAGGATGATCATGAGGATTTCCTCGAAGCTGTGAAGCTCGAGATGTATTCGGACCAGGTGTTCTGCTTCACCCCCAAGGGCGATGTGGTGAAACTGCCGCGTGGGGCGACGCCGATTGATTTTGCTTACGCAATCCATACCCGCATTGGTCATGCCTGCGTGGGGGCCAAGGTTGATGGCATTCGTGTGCCGCTTTGGACCCGGCTCAAGAACGGGCAGTCGGTGGACATCATCACCGCCGATGGCCAGAGCCCGCAGGTCACTTGGCTTGAGATCGCAGTCACCGGCAAAGCCCGCACCTCGATCCGCCGCGCCTTGCGCGAGGTCGACCGGGAACGCTTCATCAAGCTGGGTAAGGAACTGGCCCGCGCCGGGTTCGAAAACCTGGGCCGCAAAGCCACCGACAAGGCGCTGGAAACCGCTGCAAAACACCTGCGTTTAAAAGATCGGGACGAGTTGCTGGCCCGTCTGGGCAGTGCCGAGTTGACCGCCCATGAGGTGGTCGAAGCGGTATATCCCGAACTCACCAAGGATGATGGCGACGCGATCTCGCCCCGTCGTGCTGTGATCGGGCTTGAACCGGGCCAGAAATTCGATCGTGCCCCCTGTTGCCAGCCACTGCCGGGCGAGCGCATCGTCGGAATTACTTATCGTGGCAAAGGTGTTGTCGTGCACGCCATCGACTGCGATCGCCTGACCGAGTTTGAAAATGAACCCGAGCGCTGGGTTGATCTGCACTGGCATTCGGGCACCCACCCCGCCGTCTATGGCGCGACGCTGGATTTGACCATCGGCAATGATGCCGGGGTGCTGGGGCGTATTTGCACATTGATCGGCGAGAAAAAGGCCAATATCTCGAACCTCGAATTTGTCGACCGCAAACCGGATTTTTATCGGCTGATGATCAATGTCGAACTTCGCGATCTTGAACAGCTGCATTCGCTGATGCTGATGCTCGAGGCTGAAAGCGACGTTGCTGCGGTCGAACGGTACCGGGAAAGTGCGAAACCCGCCGTTGCGGCTGGCTGAAAAGGGGTGATCACGAGTGGTTTTCAAGCGCCGAGATCGCCGCTCGCCTGTCCAAGTCGCGTCAGAGTTCGTCTATCCGCGCGGCGGATGGACCCGTGCCTTTCACTATGTCAAACATCGGGTTCGGCGCCTGCCTGACAGCCCGGAACGCATCGCGCGTGGCATCGGGGCAGGGGTGTTTGCTTCGTTCACGCCTTTCTATGGCTTGCATTTCCTGGTCGCCGCCGTGCTGGCGCGGCTGCTGAACGGCAACATTCTTGCCGCGCTCAGCGGCACGTTCTTTGGCAATCCCCTGACCTATGTGCCGATCGCGGTCATCAGCCTGCAAACCGGGCATTTCCTGCTGGGGACCAAGTTCCGCAAAGACGATACCGATGGGTTGATGGGGAAATTTGCGGATGCGATGGGCGATCTCAAGGACAATTGCATCGCCATGTTTACCCATCGCGAGGCGGACTGGCACGGGCTTAGCCGGTTCTATGACGATGTGTTCTTTCCTTATATGATCGGCGGGGTCATTCCAGGCATCGTGGCCGGAGTGATCTGCGCCTATCTCAGCCTGCCACTCATCCGTACTTATCAGCAGCGCCGCCGCGCCAGAATCAAAGCGAAGTTTGAACAAATCAAACGCCTTGCTCAGGCAGAGGCTGACGTTCCCCCGACAAAACCACTAGGCTCGACCTCAGGGACAATGAAGGATTCGAAAGATGTCTGACAACCGTTTGCGTCTGGGCGTGAATATCGACCACGTAGCCACCGTGCGGAATGCGCGCGGCGGGGCCTATCCGGACCCACTACGCGCCGCCCGGATCGCGGAAGAGGCCGGGGCCGACGGCATCACAGCACATCTGCGCGAAGATCGCCGCCACATCTCGGACGCCGATATCGACGGGTTGATGGAGATCCTGTCGGTGCCGCTGAACTTCGAGATGGCCGCAACGGACGAGATGCAGAAAATCGCCCTGCGCCACAAGCCGCACGCTGTCTGCATCGTTCCCGAAAAGCGCGAGGAACGCACAACCGAGGGCGGGTTAGAAGTCGCGCGCGAGGAAAATAAGCTGGCCCATTTCATTGCGCCCTTGCGCGATGTGGGCTGCCGCGTGTCCATCTTTATCGCCGCCGACCAGCGCCAGATCGACGCCGCCCACCGCATTGGGGCCGAGGTGATCGAACTGCACACCGGTGCCTATTGCGATTTCCACGCCGAAGGCAAACTGGACGACGCCGCGCGCGAACTGGAAGCCCTGCGCGAGATGTCCGCCTATGCCCATTCGCTGGGTCTTGAAGTTCATGCGGGTCACGGGCTGACTTACGACACCGTACAACCGGTGGCAGCCTTCCCTGAAGTGCGAGAGCTGAATATCGGCCACTTCCTGATCGGCGAGGCCATCTTTCGCGGCCTCACCCCGGCGGTTCACGAAATGCGCCGCCTGATGGACGAGGCGCGGGCATGATCACACCCGGTTTTGTGGCGATCTGGTTTGCATGGCTCATGGCCGGGGGCTCTCCGGGCCCTGCCACCATGGGCATCGCCGGAACCGCCATGAACGAAGGCCGCACCGCCGGTCTGGCCTTTGCGCTGGGCATCTGCGCCGGGTCCGCCGCGTGGGGCATCGCCGCCGCACTGGGGCTGTCGGCGATCATGCTGGCCAATGTCTGGGTGTTCGAGGTGATCCGCTATATCGGCGTCGCTTATCTGGGCTGGCTGGCGCTCAAGGCGCTACGTCGCGCGCTGACTTCGGATGAGGTCGCGCTGGGCAATCCGGTCACCGGCTCATTGGGCACGATATTTGCCAAGGGTGCAGCGATCCACCTGACCAACCCCAAGGCGATCCTCAGCTGGGGCTCGATCTACGCCATCGTTGCGCCAAATGACGCCAGCCTTGCTATGCTGCTGGGTTACTTCGCCATGCTCTATGCGGGTTCACTGCTGATCTTCATCGGCTACGCCTTCTTGTTTTCGTCTGCGCGCATGGTCAACGCCTATCGCCGCGCCCGCCGCTGGTTTGATTTTGCCTTCGCGGGTTTCTTTGGCGTGGCCAGCTACAAGATCCTCACGGTGCGCCTGTCATGACCTCTGAGGTGCAAGGATGATCCGACATTGCGTGATGCTGCGACTCAAGCCCGATCACGACACCGCAGAGCTTGCAGCTGTGATGGATGGGCTGGGCGCGGTCGCAGACCGTTTGTCTGGCTGCGGTGGCTTCACCCACGGCCCCAACCGCGATTTTGAGGCAAAATCCCCAAGCTATCCCTACGGCTTCACACTGGATTTCGCGGCTCAGGCCGACCTGCGGCGCTACGCCAGTGACGAAACCCACCAGCAGCTGGGCGCTCGGCTTGTCGCTTTGTGCGTGGACGGGGCCGAGGGCGTTTTGGTGTTCGATCTGGAAATGCCCGACGCGGTTGACCAATAGGAGACGAGGGACTTTCATGAAAGCAATTACTTATCGCGGATTCGGTGCGGCGTCGGACGTCCTAGAATTGGTCGACCTGCCCACGCCCAACCCCGGCCCAGGCGACGTTCTTGTCCGGGTCCATGCCAGCGGCATCAACCCCTCAGACGTCAAGCTGCGCGGCGGCGCGCGCCCTGGCGCCGTGATGCAATACCCGATGGTTGTTCCCCACTCGGACGGGGCCGGAGTGATTGAGGCCGTAGGCGAAGGGGTCGATCCCGCGCGCGTCGGCGAACGTGTCTGGATCTGGAACGGCCAATGGCAACGCGCTTTTGGCACTGGGGCCGAATACATTGCGCTACCCTCCGAACAGGCCGTATTCCTTCCAGATACGACCGGCTTCGCCGAGGGCGCGTGTTTTGGTATCCCAGCCTTGACTGCATGGTACGCGCTCTATTGTGACGGACCGATCACTGACCAGACCGTGCTTGTGACCGGCGGCGCAGGCACGGTCGGACGCTACGCCTGCCAGATGGCCGCACTGGGCGGCGCACGCGTTATCACAACGGTCAGTTCAGATGAAAAAGCCGCCCATTCCGGTGCATCCGAATGGATCAACTACCGCACGCAAGACGTGGCCGAGGCGACGATGGACATGACCAACGGCGCAGGCATAGACCGCATTGTCGAGGTTGATTTCGCCGCCAACCAACCCGCTTCCCTTTCTATGATCCGCCCCTGTGGCACCATCGCCAGCTATGCCTCGGCTTCGCAAATGAAGCCCGAACTGGATTTCTATGGCTTCATGTTCAAGAATATCCGCCTGCATATGCTGATCGTCTACCAACTCGACGCCGCGGCCCGCCGTCGCGGCGAGGCGCAGTTGGGCCAGTGGCTGGAACAAGGCGCACTGTCCCACGCCGTCGTCCCTGGCGGAGGGCTGATGGATGCGGCAAATGCACACGCAATGGTCGAGGCGGGGCAAAAGCTCGGGACCGTTGTGTTGGAGGTCTGACATGATCCTCGGCATCGGCACCGACCTCGCAAATATTGATCGCATTCAGGGCACGCTCGACCGGTTCGGCGACCGCTTCCGTAACCGTGTCTTCACTGAAACCGAACAGCGCAAGGCTGAGCGTCGCGCCGATACTGCGGGCACCTACGCCAAACGCTGGGCCGCGAAAGAGGCGTGCTCGAAGGCGTTAGGCACCGGCCTGCGGATGGGGATCGCGTGGAAGGACATGGCGGTGACCAACCTGCGCACCGGCCAGCCCGTCATGCATGTCACCGGCTGGGCCGCAGAGCGACTGAAAGAAATGACTCCCGAAGGCCACGAGGCGATCATCCACGTCACCCTGACCGATGATCACCCCTGGGCGCAGGCCTTTGTGGTGATCGAGGCCCGCCCACTTCAAGAAGCGCCCGCGCAGCCTTGACTTGCCCCCAACTGACCCGCATGTAGCACCCCAACCACGCAGAGACTGGAGAGAGCAGTATGGCCGAGGAAGCCAAATCCGGAAACGCCATTTGGGAGACGATCAAAACCATCGTCTATGCCCTGCTGATCGCGGGCATTTTCCGCACCCTGTTCTTTCAGCCGTTCTGGATTCCTTCCGGGTCGATGAAGCAAACCCTACTGATCGGGGATTTCCTCTTCGTCAACAAGATGGCCTATGGCTATTCCTATGCCTCGTGCCCCAGCCTTATCATCCCCAGCGTTGGCCTCAACATCGATGCCGAAGACATCTGTGGCTGGATGCAGAGCGATGACAACTCGCGTCTGATCGGCGGCGACCCTGATCGCGGCGATGTCATCGTCTTCCGCCATCCGGTGACAGGGCGCGACTATATCAAGCGACTGATCGGCCTGCCGGGTGATCGTATCCAGATTCGTGGAGGCCAAATCATCCTCAACGACACTCCTGTGCCGCAGCAACCCGATGGTGTGTTCACCGAAGTTGCTGAACCGCAGGGCCCACAAGGCCTGCGCCCGCGCTGTTCCAACGGTCCCGTCGGGATCGGCGGTGTTTGCGAAAAGAACCGCCTGATCGAGACCTTGCCAAATGGCGTTTCCTACGACGTGCTGAACATCGGCAATCAGGGCTCCGACAATACCGGGGTCTATACCGTACCCGAGGGCCATTATTTCTTCATGGGCGACAACCGCGACAACTCAGCCGACAGCCGTCTGCCGCAATCCGCCGGAGGCGTTGGCTTTGTGCCGTACGAAAACCTGATCGGTCGCGCCGACAGGATCATGTTCTCCTCCGCTGGCCGGTCCATGCTGTTCTTCTGGACATGGCGCGGTGACCGCTTCTTCAAGGCGGTCAATTGAAGCTATCGGCTGAGATAAAGGCGTTCCAGCAGCGCTTGGGGTATGAGTTTTCCGACCCTGAACTGCTGGTGCGTGCGCTGACCCACGGCTCGGTGTCCTCTGCCACGCGCCCCGACAATCAGCGTCTTGAATTTCTGGGCGACCGCGTCCTGGGCCTCGTCATGGCCACTGCTTTGCTTGAGGCCGACAAGAAAGCTTCCGAAGGCCAACTGGCCCCCCGTTTCAACGCGCTGGTGCGCAAGGAAGCCTGCGCCGATGTGGCCCGCCAGATTGATCTGGGTGCGGTGCTGAAACTGGGCCGGTCCGAGATGCTGTCCGGAGGTCGTCGCAAGCAGGCCTTGCTGGGCGACGCGATGGAGGCGGTCATCGCGGCCATCTACCGCGACGCAGGATTCGAGGCTGCCCGAGACGTGATCCTCGCCCTCTGGGGCGATCGCATCCACAAGGTCGAGGCCGACGCCCGCGATGCAAAAACCGCCCTGCAGGAATGGGCACAGGCCCGCGGCCAGAAACCACCCAGCTATGTCGAGGTCAAACGCACCGGCCCTGACCATGCTCCGATCTTCACGATCGCCGCTCGTCTGCAGAATGGTACCGAAGCTCAGGCCACCGCAGGCTCCAAGCGACAGGCCGAACAGGCAGCGGCAAAGGCGTTGTTGGAACAGTTGTCTTGATCCTCTGCGCAGCCAGATCATGAAAATCAGACCCGCCCAAAAAACCGACGCCGCCAGCCTTGCGGCCCTGTCAATTGAGGTCTGGATCGGAACCTATCTAAAGCGAGGTGTGAATTCCTTCTTTGCCGAATTCGCACTGTCCGAATTCACAACCGCCCGGTTCGAAGCCATATTGGACGACGGCCAAGATCTCTTGATGGTTTCTGAAAACGAAGACGGGATCGACGGCTATATTCGGCTTGCGGAAAGTCGCGCCGCACCCGTGGACGGGCTTTCTGATCTGGAGATCGTAACGTTCTACGTCCAGCCCCGCCATCATGGTAAAGGCATCGGCTCAGCGCTGCTGGACGTCGCGGTCGACTACATGCATGAAAAAGGGCGCCCTTCGATTTGGCTGACAACCAATTCTGAAAACACGCCCGCAATCGACTTCTATCTAGCCAAAGGGTTCCGGCAGGTCGGAGTCACAGATTTTCGGATCGGGGACCAAGCCTATCCGAACCAAGTTCTGGCGTTGAACACTACAACCTGATCGCGCGATCAAGCCCGGCCAATGCCGGCACCGGCCGACCGGGCAGCGTCGCCCTATGGGCCGCAGACTGGCCTTCGCTCACTGATATCCGCAATGCGACAAATCCCTCTGGCCCGTCCGCGCATTCTGCTATAGGGGTGCGCACTTGCAAACAGGATCGCAGGACACATGAGCACACGCGCCGGATTTATCGCCCTGATCGGAGAGCCCAACGCAGGCAAATCCACCCTTCTGAACCGCATGGTCGGAGCCAAGGTCTCGATCGTGACGCATAAGGTGCAAACCACCCGTGCTCGCATCCGTGGCGTGGCGATGGAGGGCGATGCGCAACTGGTCTTTGTCGACACGCCGGGCCTCTTCAAACCACGCCGCCGTCTGGACCGTGCCATGGTCGCCGCCGCTTGGGGCGGGGCTGCGGATGCGGATGTGGTCGTGCTGATGATCGAGGCGCATCGCGGTATCACCGAAGGTGTCGAACGCATCCTCGAAGGCCTCGAAGAGATCGGGCAGGGCCGCACCATCGCACTTGCGATCAATAAGATCGACAAGGTGCCCTCGGAAAAGCTGCTGGCGCTGACCAGTGACCTGAATGCGCGTTATCCCTTTGCCGAGACCTTCATGATCTCGGCCGAAAAAGGCCACGGTGTCGACGACCTGCGCAAATGGCTGGCCTCGGAACTGCCCGAAGGCCCGTGGCTCTATCCAGAAGACCAGATTGCGGATCTGCCTCTGCGCATGATCGCGGCTGAGATGACGCGCGAGAAACTGACCCTGCGCCTGCATCAGGAACTGCCCTACCAGCTGACCGTCGAGACCGAGAACTGGGAAGAGCGCAAGGACGGCTCGGCCAAGATCGATCAGGTCATCTATGTTATGCGTGATGGCCACAAAGGGATTGTGCTGGGCAAACGTGGTGAGACCATAAAGGCCGTCAGTCAGGCGGCGCGTGCCGAGCTGGAAGAGTTTTTGGACCGCAAGATCCACCTGTTCTTGCAGGTGAAAGTCCGGCCCAACTGGCTGGAGGAGTCCGAGCGCTACTCGGAAATGGGTCTGGATTTCAAAGACGGCAACGCATGACCCGGGCCAAGAATTTTCGTCGAAAATTCTCAACCCCAACGGAAAGGTCAGAACCATGACCCGGTTGACGGCTGAATTCTGGGTGCATGCCTATCTGGCGCGGCTGCGGTTTCAGGAAATACCGGCTTTTGTTGTGGCGCATGGGGATGACACCGCAGGGGCGGTGCTTATCAAACTCAACACACTCAACGGGCGGGCCGCAGCCTTTCAGCGCAGTTTTGATCTGATGAGTGGCGAGCGCAAATGGGTGGAGCTCTCATCCGGAGAAGAGGCAGACGTAGATGCCGCCATCACCCGCCAACGCAGTTTTGACCCCGACCTTTGGGTGATCGAGGTGGAAGACCGCCAAGGCAGGCACCTGCTGGGTGAAGAAGGTCTGGACTAACCCGCGCCAAATGATCTTGGACGTACGGCGCAAAGCGACTATTTTGCTTTGCAATCGGCTGAATGAAACGGCCCAATCTTCCGGGGGCCGCAGGAACAGGAGGGGGTTGAGTGGCTGAAACGCTTGCCCAGAAACTGGAAAACTCAAATCTCGGTCACTGGATGCAGCGGTTCGAGGGGTTCATGGTCTTCATCGGCGTCGTTGGCCCCTTCGCCACGCTTCCACAACTGATTAAGCTTTATTTCACCCACTCCGAACACGCGACCGGACAGTCGCTGCTGTCCTGGTCTCTGTATGCTGGGCTGTCGTTTTTGTGGTTCGCCTATGGGCTGGTGGTGGGCAAGTTGCCCATCTATGTGGGCAACGGTATCTCAATGGTGCTGAACCTGCTGATGGTTATCGGCATTCTGATTCACGCAGGTATGACGTTCTAGGGCGCGCGATCAGCCTGCATCGCTAAAATAGACAAAGCTCATCTTGTTGCCATCAGGATCGCGCGCATAAGCGCCATAGAAGTTCGGGCCATATTGAGGTCGATCTCCGGGATCACCTTCATTTGTTCCGCCATTGGCAAGAGCCTCGGCATGCACCTCGCGAACTTCCGCTTCACTTTCGCAAAGCAAGCCAACCATGTTACCGTTTCCAACCGTCGCGGCCTCTTTGTCAAAGGGCGTCGCGACCCACATGGACCCACCGCCCCGCAGCTCGTAACAAACAGCGTGGGGCATATATTCAGCAATAACCTTGCCGCCGATTTTGGGTACAACCGCATCGTAAAAGCTTCGCGCTTTGACGACATCATTTGAACCGATCATGACATAGTTAAGTGACATTTCTTAAATTCCTCCGTGCAGAACATAAAGTGAACACTATTGCGTGAACAGATGTCACGCAACGTGTTTTTGGTGTTCCACAGGGTCAACCTAACGCGTTTCTACCTTGAACCTGCAACGGCCATAAGATTTCCTGCGTATATATCTGGTGACCTAACGAGGCCAAACTTGGACTGGCGTGATCACGGCATTCTTCTGACCTCTCGCCGTCATGGTGAGACAGCGGCGATTATCGAGGTCTTTACCGAAGCCCATGGTCGTCACGCCGGCATTGTGCGCGGTGGCACCAGCCGCAAGATCGCCCCGATCCTGCAACCCGGCGCGCAGCTGGACGTGCTCTGGCGGGCGCGGCTCGAAGAACATCTTGGCACCTTTCAGGTCGAACCCCTGCGTTCGCGCGCTGCAGCGGCGTTTTCAGGGCGGCTGGCGCTGACCGGATTAAATGCGGTGGTGGCGCTGCTGTCCTTTTGCCTGCCCGAACGCGAGCCTCATCCGGCGATCTATCAGCAAACAGAACAGTTGATGGACCTGCTGGGGCAGGATGACGTCTGGCCACTGGCCTATCTGCGCTGGGAACTGGCGCTGCTGGAAGAGCTGGGCTTTGGCTTGGATCTTTCGGCCTGCGCAGTGACAGGGGCGACCGAGGGGTTGGTCTATGTCTCTCCGAAAACCGGTCGCGCGGTCAGTGCGGCGGGGGCAGGGGACTGGGCCGATAAGCTGCTGCCTTTGCCCCCCTGCCTGCGCGGCGAAGGCGCGGCTCCGGATACCGAGATTGCTGAAGCCTTACGCACAACCGGGTATTTTCTGGAAAACCATCTGGCTCCGTCGCTGGGTCATACGCCGTTGCCGGACGCACGCGCGCGATTTGTGGCGCAGTTTACTCGGCGGCTTTGAACACCATTTCGTGCCCGTCCTCATTGCGCAGGATCAGCACATCGCCGGACACCTCGGACTGGGTCATCGCCATCAGTGCGGCGAAATAAAACCCCTCGGCTTCAAGCCCGGCGCAAGCCGCGCGGGTGGCGACAAGATCGGTGATCTCAAACCACGGGTAGGGTGCATACAGTGTACCTGAATAAGTGTTGCACGGGGCATTGCCCTCAATCCGACCCTCTTCGGGGAATCGCAAAAGGGCGCTGGCCTCAAAAGGCTGCCCGTCGATCTCTTGCAAAGCCCATGTCTGATCCGCTGCGCCATAGGCGGCGACAGTCTCATCCTTGTCGCATTGGAACAGGGTCAAAAGGGGCAGGAACAAGGCCAGACGTAACATCGCAATATCCTGTCAGTAGGGGTTCACACCGCTGATTAACTCTTCGCGCACTTCAAGGCGGGGGCGCCAGTTGTATTTGGTGTCCTCGCGCACCTGATCCCAGTAAAGCACCCCGCTGTTGCGCCACGGGTCAAGGATGATGCCTTCATACATTGAATCTCCCTTAGCGCTGATCAGAGCCGAATGGTGGATGATCCGGAACGCAGTTGGAGGCGACGTGGCCCAGTGCAGGTCCAGCGTGCGAAAGTTCTCTTGCTTCAAACGCGTGGTCATGGCCTGCGCCCAATCATTGCACAGACCTTTTTCGCGAAATCCGTTGATGACCTTTGCGTTGTGGATGATGGCTGGATCGGTGACGTTCCAGTCCTGTTTCAGTTGATTGGAATAGGCATAAGATATCTCGGCTGCACGCCGCGCCTCGGCAGGGTCAACCTTGGGGTCAAGCTGCTGGATCGCTTGTGCCAACTGGTCCACATCATCGGGCCCGGTGTTTGGTGCCATGGCGCATCCGGCAAGGGCCATGCAGGTGGCCAAAACTGCGATGATGATCTTCACGCTCGATTCTCCTCTGGCCAGCTTGGGCGCTGGGTTTGGTTGACGCCCTTTACCCGATTTCTGCGCTCGATCCGAGGGGGAAGTTTCGCCCATTAAGCCCTGAAACCGAGTTGTACAACTCGGAAGAAATAGGCCTGAAGGTCCGTACAACACGGAAGAAAAAGAAAACCCGGCGCAAGGCCGGGTTCAGTTGGGGAAACCGCGTCGCTTCGGGCGTCAGCCCAGCAATCGACGCGCGATGACTTGCGCCTGTATTTCTGCGGCGCCTTCAAAGATATTTAGGATGCGCGCGTCACAAAGCACGCGGCTAATTTTGTATTCCAGAGCGAAGCCGTTGCCGCCATGAATCTGCAGCCCGTTATCCGCCGCAGCCCAAGCAACTCGAGCGCCCAGCAGCTTGGCCATCCCGGCCTCAAGGTCGCAACGTTGACCGTGATCTTTTTCCCAAGCAGAATAATAAGTTAGCTGTCGCGCGATCATGATCTCGACCGCCATCATCGCCAGCTTGCCCGAGACGCGCGGGAAATTGATCAGAGATTTGCTGAACTGCTTGCGGTCTTGTGCATATTGCATGGCAATGTCCAAAGCACTCTGCGCTACGCCGATGGCGCGGGCAGCCGTTTGGATGCGGGCAGATTCGAAGGTTTCCATTAACTGCTTGAAACCTTTGCCTTCTTCGCCGCCCAGCAGGTTTTCACCCTTCACTTCGAAGCCGTCAAATCCCAGCTCGTATTCCTTCATGCCACGATAACCCAACACCTCAATCTCACCACCAGTCATGCCGGGCGTGGGGAAAGGGTTCTCGTCGGTTCCAGGTGTCTTCTCAGCCAGGAACATGGACAGCCCACGGTGATCGGTACTGTCGGGATTAGTCCGCGCCAACAAGGTCATCACATGGGTGCGCGCCGCGTGTGTGATCCATGTTTTATTTCCTGTTATCTTATAGTTACCATCTTCACCCTTGACGGCCCGCGTGCGCAGGCTGCCCAAATCCGATCCGGTATTGGGTTCAGTGAAAACAGCGGTTGGTAGGATCTCGGCGCTGGCCAGTTTTGGCAGCCAGTTAGCCTTTTGTTCATCCGTACCGCCCGCGATGATCAGTTCTGCGGCGATTTCGGACCGTGTGCCCAGAGAACCCACGCCGATGTACCCGCGCGAAAGCTCTTCCGAGACCACACACATTGAGGCTTTGGATAGGCCGAACCCGCCGAATTCTTCGGGGATGGTCAGACCGAACACGCCCATCTCGGCCAGTTCCTCGATAATCTCGATTGGGATCAGTTCGTCCTTCAGGTGCCATTCATGGGCATTAGGCTCAACCTTTTCAACGGCATAGCGGCGAAACTGGTCTCGGATCATCTCCAGTTCTTCGTCCAGACCAGACGCACCAAACATGGTGGCACCGGACTGGTCCTGCATCAACTCAACCAGACGCGTGCGCGCGGCCTGAGAGTTGGCTTGCGCCATCAGTGTCTGCACTTCGCTGCATTGGAATCCCGACAGAGCATCCCAGCCAAGGCCAAGATCCTGCAAACGTACAACCTCGCCCTGGTTCATCGGAATACCACCGGCGATCTGATGCAAGTATTCCCCAAAGGCGATCTGATGCAAAAGCTGCTCCATCTCGCCGAATTTTCCCTCGGCCTGAAGCGCCTCGGCCCAGCGCTGCATCTGCTGCAGCGACTGGTGGTATGTGGCCAGCCAAGCCAGCCCATGGGCGGCTGTCTGATTGGCCTCGATCAGTGCGCCCGATATGCGCCCTTCGCTAGTCACCTGCGCGCGAACCGATTCGACCGCCTTATCGAACACCGCTTGAACGCCGGGCAGGGCGGCTGCGCTGAGTGTTAGAAGATCGGGCAAAACCGCTGGCTGCGTCATGTTCGTCACATCCTGTCCGTCATGGGCCATGAATCACGTCCTCTGCTGGGTTGTCTGGTCATATCATGCTGCACATGCAGCGCAACAAAAATACGCAAATCATCCATAAAAAGTTCAAAAATTGCTTAGTGACTTTTGCAGTGCAGAAATTTTTTGGGCTGGTATGAAGGGTCGATGGGACTGTTTTCACTTATGTCGCCGCAGGATTTCTGTCTGGCTTTGGTCGTTGCCTTCGTCGCGGGCTGGGTCAAAGGCATGGTCGGTTTTGCCATGCCAATGGTGCTTGTTTCTGGTCTTAGCATGATGCTGCCGCCTGAGCTGGCGCTGGCAGGTCTAATCTTGCCCACGCTGGTGACCAATGGGGTGCAGGCCTTGCGGGAAGGTTTACCTGCGGCGGCGGCGTCAGTTCGAAAGTTCAAGGTATTTCTGAGCGTTGGACTGGTCTGTCTATTGGCCAGCGCGCAGCTGATCAACATCTTGTCGCCCAAGGCATTTCTGCTGATCTTAGGCGCACCAGTTTCGTTCTTCGCTCTGATGCAACTACTGGGGCTGAAACTGACGCTGCAAGCGCCCTCAATGCGGGTTGAGGCTATGGTGGGTGCGGTGGCCGGTGCTGTCGGCGGCATCTCGGGCGTGTGGGGACCACCAACCGTGGCCTATCTGACAGCCTTGAATACACCGAAGAAGGATCAGATGCGGGTACAGGGCGTGATATACGGTCTGGGCGCCGTGGCGCTTATTGTGGCGCATCTGGGTTCGGGTATTCTAAGGACTGACACAGCGGTGTTCTCAGCGCTGCTGATTATCCCTGCCTTGGTGGGAATGCGCGGGGGTCAGTTTCTGCAGGATCGTATCGATCAGGCACAGTTCCGCAAACTCACTCTGCTTGTACTGCTGATTGCAGGGCTGAACCTGCTGCGCAGGGGTCTTTTGGGTTAATTGCGTCTTTCAGCAAACCGAAAGGCGAAATAGAGGCCCAACATTAGGAAAAAAAGTCCTGAGATATCACCGATCAGATAGGCGATATACTCGGCCGTTGCGCTGCCGAAGGCCATGTTGGTGAGAACGGACACCAATACCGATGTGATGATTCCAACGCCCATCACGCACAGCCAGCATGGCTTCCGATCGATGCGCGGAAACAAATCCCAGCCCAACGCCTTGCAGACATAAAAAACCGCTGGAACTGTGGTGACCGCGATAGTGATCGCCAGCAATCTGCTGGGCAGAAGAACATCCCAACCGCCCACAAGGGCAAAGACGATGGCAACGCCGGGCAACAGTGCGAATATCGCCCTCCATCCCAATAACCAGGCCGACAGAACCCGCACGCCGTGCGGCAGGAACAATAAGCTGGCATAGCTAGGGTATGCGGGAAAAAACACGTTCTGAAGCGGCATCAGCACCTGGAATGTTAGGAACGATGCAGCGACATAGGCCAAAGAGGCATAGAATGTTTCAGAGGCCCATCTGCGCACGGGGTCAGCCGATTACAGATCTGGGGTGGCGATCACCTGGGCGCATGAACCAGATACCGTCCGCGATTGGCGCTGCCGCTTTGCGACAGATAACCCTTTTGAACCAGAGACTTCAGCGCGCGGAAAAATGTCGGGCGAGATACGCTTTTGACCAGCGTGTGTTCGATCAGACCAAAGGTGCGTACTTCGCGATCATCTTTCGACAGTTCTTCGGCGGCATAGTAGATGTCGCGCTCGACCGGTGAGAGTTCTTCCAGCCCAAGAGTGCGCTCCATACTTTGCATCAATTTGCGCAGTTCGGTGAGTTTTGAGATTTCAGTCATTACTTGCCTATAGTTTCCGTGACGGACCGAGGCAGTTCGAAAGGCTGACCTTTGGAACACATCACGCCGACACCCATCCCCGTGTAGAAATAATCATTACCTTGTTGAACGGCCCGAGACATGATGTGAGTAAGATAGCCCGGATCGCCCGATGTTCAAATTTAACAGAAGCCGCTGCCAAAGGACGCCGGGCTTCGAAGCGTCTTGGGTAAATTGCGATAGCGCATGTTGCACGTTATCGCAATGAACTTGTCTGTGTGCACACAAGGTGCCGAAGCGTAAGCTTTGGTGGGTCAGGGGCCATGATGGCCCCTAAATTCTATCAACCGATCGCGACAGCTTTGATGTCTTCGTCGATGAAGGGCAGGTACTGCTCGAAGTTTTCCGCGAACATGTGCACCAGCTTTTCCGCCTGTTTGTCGAACGCTTCCTGATCGTCCCAGGTGCGGCGCGGATCCAGCAAGACCTCGGGCACACCAGGGACAGAGACCGGCACATCGAAGCCGAAATTGGCGTCCTTGCGGAATTCCGCATCGGTCAGTGATCCTTCCAGCGCAGCCGTCAGCAGCGCGCGGGTGGCCTTGATTGGCATGCGACTGCCCACGCCGTAGGCACCTCCAGTCCAGCCGGTGTTGACCAACCAGCAGGTCGCGCCATGCTGAGCAATCTTATCGCGTAGAAGGTTGCCATAAGCCTCGGGGCGGCGTGGCATAAAGGGCGCGCCAAAGCAGGTCGAGAAGGTGGGCTGCGGTTCGGTCACGCCACGTTCGGTCCCGGCGACCTTCGAGGTAAAGCCGGAAAGGAAGTGATACATCGCCTGCGCAGGCGTCAACCGAGCGATCGGAGGCAAAACGCCGAACGCATCGCAGGTCAACATGATGATGTTCTTAGGATGCCCGCCTAATGCAGTTTTCGACGCGTTGGAGATGTATTCCAACGGGTAGGCGCAGCGCATATTCGCAGTCAGAGAGTCGTCGTTGAAATCCAGCTCTTTGGTCTCGGGATCAAAAACCATGTTCTCGATCACAGTGCCAAATTTCGAGGTGGTGGCGTAGATTTCTGGCTCGGCTTCGGCATTCAGG
This sequence comes from Ruegeria sp. C9, assembly GCF_056537585.1. Classification (NCBI taxonomy): domain Bacteria; kingdom Pseudomonadati; phylum Pseudomonadota; class Alphaproteobacteria; order Rhodobacterales; family Roseobacteraceae; genus Ruegeria; species Ruegeria sp. C9. The sequence goes on along the minus strand of NZ_JBQFRU010000006.1, from coordinate 16,610 downwards.
TTGATGGTCTTGGCATAGCAACCACCTTCAAAGTTGAAGGTGCCTCGATCCGACCAACCGTGTTCGTCATCACCGATCAAGGTGCGCGACGGGTCGGCAGACAGGGTGGTCTTGCCGGTGCCGGACAGGCCGAAGAATACGGCGGTGTCGACCGGGTTGCCAACCGCGTGGTTAGCCGAGCAGTGCATCGGCATCACGCCTTTTTCGGGCAGCATATAGTTCAGCAGGGTGAAGACGGACTTCTTGTTCTCGCCGGCGTATTCGGTGCCGCCGATCAGGATCAGCTTGCGATCAAAGTTCAGTGCAATCACCGTTTCGCTGCGGCAGCCATGCTTTTGGGGGTCCGCCTGGAAGCTGGGACAGTTGATGATGGTAAAGTCAGCCGTGAAATCATCCAGATCCTCACGATCCGGACGGCGCAGCAGGTGGCGGATGAACAGGTTGTGCCACGCCAGCTCGGTTACCATGCGCACATTGATCGAGTAGCTGGGATCAGCCCCGCCCACGAGGTCCTGAACGAAGTAGTCGCGGCCTTTCATATGGGTCAGCATATCTTCATAGAGCGCGTCAAAACCTTCAGGGCTCATGGCGGCGTTGTTTTCCCACCAGATGCTGTCGGCAACACTGTCTGTCTTGACGACATGCTTGTCCTTGGGCGAGCGGCCAGTGAATTTGCCGGTGGTGACCAGAAAGGCGCCGCCATTGCCAAGGGTGCCTTCGCCGCGCTTCAGCGCTTCTTCGATCAGCGCCGGTTCCATGAAGTTGTAATAGACATTGCCCAGACCCTCGATGCCCTGATCTTCGAGGCAGAATTGCGGGTTAACCCGTCCAGATGTCATGTGTGTCTTCTCCTGTGGCGGCGCGAGGGCCTTGGGCCGGGTGCACCATTGGGGCGGATACCGGAAAGAGCCGGCGGTCAAGCGCCTCTTATCACGGTATTTTGGGACATGAACAGGAGGGTTGGGGGTAGTTAGCGCAACCAAGTTGAGGTTTAGCGCCATCACGATTTGTCTGCCGTAAATCAAGGCAGCTATTTGGGCGCAGCAAGGCAAATTTGCCGCATACCTGCCGCAAGAATGGCACGATTCGAGGTTACGAGTTGATTCGGTGGCTCAAAACCGCCAACAATGCCTTACAAAAAAGCGTATTATTGCGCGAGTGAGCAGGAATAGGGGTGAACCCGATGTCAAAGATTGCACTGGTGGACGACGACAGAAATATCCTGACGTCCGTGTCCATGACACTCGAAGCCGAAGGGTTTGAGGTCGAAACATACAACGATGGTCAGGCTGCGCTGGACGCTTTCAACAAAAAGCTACCAGACATGGCCGTACTGGATATCAAGATGCCGCGGATGGACGGCATGGATCTGCTGCAAAGGCTGCGGCAGAAAACCCAGATGCCCGTGATTTTTCTGACCTCCAAAGATGACGAGATTGACGAGGTTCTGGGTCTGCGCATGGGTGCAGATGACTACGTCAAAAAACCATTCTCTCAGCGGCTGCTGGTCGAACGGATTCGCGCCTTGTTGCGCCGTCAGGAAGCGGTCGATGGTGATGTGACCAACGCGGCCTCGGGCGATACAAAAGTGATGGAGCGGGGCGAGCTGCGGATGGACCCGCTGCGCCACGCAGTCAGCTGGAAAGGCAATGATGTCTCGCTGACAGTTACCGAGTTTCTGCTGCTGCAGGCCTTGGCGCAACGTCCGGGCTTTGTCAAAAGTCGCGATCAGCTGATGGATGTGGCTTATGATGATCAGGTCTACGTGGATGACCGCACCATTGACAGTCATATCAAGCGACTGCGTAAGAAGATGCGCGCAGCCGATCCCGAGTTTTCGGCGATAGAAACGCTGTACGGTATCGGGTATCGTTATAACGAAGAATAGGCGCGGCCGTTTTATCAAGCCGAAGGGGTCTCGTGCGCGATACTGAACAAGCCAACCAAGTGCACGACGCAGACGTCGTTCTTGGGGATGACTGGGTCATCCCCCAAGACCCTGATGCTGCCGAGCTACAGGCCAAGCGTTCGCGACGAAACCTGTTTTCTATGCGCTATTCGCCCCTGGCGCGCAGGATCATCACCTTCAACCTCATTGCCCTTGTCATTTTGGTGGCAGGGCTGCTGTATCTGGACGACACGCGAAAAGAACGGGTTCAACAGACCGCGCAGAACCTGGTCGGTGATGCGCAACTTGTCAGCAACGTTTTTGAAACCCAGCTGCGTCAACCCTCTGCCAATGGTGCAGGCACATTGGATGTCCGTGATACGCTAGCGGGTCTCAGCTTGCCCGAAGGCGGCGAGGTTTTTGTTTATGACGGCACGGGCACTCTGATCGGTTGGACACGCGGGGCGTCCATGGCCGACAAATTGCCCAGCCTTTTGCATCAGGACGCCGACAGCGCCACTGGAAGCACTTTGATCAGCGACGCATTGAATGCGGTTTGGAATGGTGTGTCTGCGGTCTTTAGCGGTTCTTCCGAAAGCGAGGCTCCGACGCTGGCGCAACGGGTGCAGGAAATGATCCCGCAGGCGCTGAACGGCGGATTGCAAGTACAGGCCGTGCTCGACGATAAAGGCAAGACGGTGATTGTCGCCGTGGCCCCGATCCTATTGGACGATACGCCTGTGGGTGCCGTTGCTATGGCGGGCCCGGCGGGCGAGATCGATGCGCTGGCCCGCAAGGAGCAAGAGCGGATCCTGCAGATGTTTGTGGTGGCACTGCTGGTCTCGATCGGTCTGAGCCTCGTTTTGGCCTCAACGATTGCCAATCCTCTTGCTGATCTGGCCGCCGCTGCCGAGATGGGCAAGGACCGCGGAGCCGGAGTGAACCCCGGACGTATCCGCATCCCGGATCTCAGTGCGCGTCCGGATGAAATCGGCCGCCTGAGCCAGGCTTTGCGCGGGATGGTCACGGCGCTTTACAACCGCATTGACGCGAACGAACAATTTGCGGCCGATGTCGCGCATGAGATCAAGAACCCACTGGCCAGCCTGCAATCCGCCGTGGGCACCATGCGCATGGTAAAACGCGATGATCAGCGCGAAAAGCTATTGGGCGTGATTGAGCATGATGTGCGGCGATTGGATCGACTGGTCAGCGATATCTCGAACGCATCGCGGCTGGACGCGGAACTGGTGAAAGAAGAAGAGCAGCCCTTTGACCTGCTCAATCTGCTTGGCAATATCAGTCAGTTTCTGGGTGAAGATGCCCGTTCGAAAGGCATCGAATATATCACAGACCTTCCCTCCGACCCCATCGTGGTCAACGGGCTCGAGGCGCGTCTGGCGCAGGTCTTTGTCAACCTGATCACCAATGCGATTTCGTTCTGCGAAGACAAAGACGCCATCCGGGTCTGGGTCCGCCGTCGTGACAACCGCGTGCTCGTTGTGGTTGAAGACACCGGTCCCGGCATTCCTGATCAGGCGCTGACCAAGATCTTCAAGCGTTTCTATTCCGAACGCCCCGAAGAGCATTTCGGCAACAATTCGGGCCTTGGATTGGCGATTTCGAAACAAATCGTCGAGGCGCATGGTGGTGTGATCTGGGCAGAAAACATCCGTCCGACCGAAGCCGATATCACCTCGGACCCGCTAGGTGCGCGGTTTGTTGTCGGGCTTCCCGTCTAGGTTATGACGATCACCCCACTTTCTGAGATAGCGGATCAAGGGTCGGCCTGCATTCATGGAACCTGTGTTGCGGTTCAGGAAAAAGGCTTATTGATCATTGGCGCCTCGGGTACTGGCAAATCTTCTTTGGCGCTACAGATGATGGCGCTTGGGGCGCAGCTTGTCGCTGATGACCGGGTCGAATTGACCGGACAGGCCGATCACGTGATGGCAGCTGGACTTCCGCAGATCCGCGGCCTGATTGAAGCGCGCGGCATTGGGTTGCTGCGAGCTGAAGCCGCGAGGCCGGTCCGATTGGCATTTGTTGTGGATATGGACCAAGCCGAGCCTGCGCGGCTGCCTGAACCCACTGAAATTCTTGTGCTGAAGCAAACTGTTCCCTTGCTTCGGGGGGCTGGCGTGCCCAATTTGGCTGCAGGACTTATTCAACTTGTGAAAATGGGGCGCGTAGCCCCGGAATGGCCGAATACATGACAGCACAACAGCGCGTCGTTCTGATAACAGGTCCTTCCGGTGCAGGGCGATCGACCGCAATTCATGTGCTTGAAGATCTGGGGTTTGAGGCGATTGACAACCTGCCGATGGGGTTGCTGGCTCGCCTCGTCGACAATTCGGAGCCTGCGCGCCCAATGGCTTTGGGTATCGACGCGCGCAACCGCGATTTTTCAACCACCGGGTTTATCGAACTTGCCGCCAAACTGGGCCGGATGGAGAATGTCGACCTGACGATCCTCTATCTGGATTGCCGGGACGAGGTGCTGCTGCGTCGCTTCTCGGAGACCCGCCGCCGTCACCCGGTTGCGACTGATGCCAGCCCGGAAACCGGCATTTGTCAGGAAAAGGAACTGTTAGCCCCAATTCGCGAGTTTGCCGACACGCTGATCGACACCAGCGCGTTGAATGTGCATCAGCTGCGGGAAGAGGTCGAACGCTTGTTCGCCCCAAAGGGCGGGCGGCATCTGGCGGTGTCGATCGAATCCTTCTCGTACAAGCGGGGCTTGCCGCGCGGTTTGGACATGGTGTTCGATTGCCGGTTTCTGGCCAATCCATACTGGCGGCCTGAACTGCGGGATGCGGATGGTCGAAACTCGGATGTGGCGGCCTATGTTCAATCAGATGCAAACTATGGCGTCTTCTTTGACCGGGTGGTCGACCTGCTGATCGAACTGCTTCCGGCCTTCCGTGAGGAAGGCAAAGCGCACCTTTCAGTTGCATTTGGGTGCACCGGAGGGCAGCACCGCTCGGTCGCGGTGGCTGAAGCAGTTGCAAAGGCCCTTGCAGAAGGGGGGCAGCAGGTGGCAATTAGGCATCGCGAAATGGAACGACGCGCGTTGAATGTGAGGCCGGGGTGATCGGGATTGTAATTGTTGCACATGGCGGGTTGGCGCAGGAATATCTGGCCGCCACGCAGCATGTGGTTGGAAAGCAACCCGGACTGGTGGCCATCCCGATAGAAGCCGACCATGATCGCGAAGCGAAACAAGTTGAAATCTGCCGCGCGGCGGACGAGGTCGATATGGGCGATGGCGTCGTTGTGGTGACCGATCTGTTTGGCGGCAGCCCCTCGAATCTGAGCCTGCGCGCATGTGCGCCACAAGACCGGCGAATCCTTTACGGGGCCAACCTTCCCATGCTGATCAAACTGGCCAAAAGTCGCCACTTGCCACTGGCCGAGGCCGTGCGTTTGGCTTTGGAAGCTGGACGAAAGTACATCAATGCGCAAAATGTGACATTGGATTGACACCGGATAGACTCATATGACGACCAAGAGTTTGAAAATTATCAATGAAAAGGGCCTTCACGCCCGCGCTTCTGCCAAGCTGGTCGAGGTGGTCGAAGGCTTTGATGCGCGCGCCGAGGTGTCACGAGACGGGCTTTCTGCCTCGGGCGACAGTATCATGGGCCTTTTGATGTTGGCAGCGTCGCGCGGAAGCACTATTGACGTCGAGACGTCCGGCCCGGATGCTGAGGCGTTGGCAGAGGCTTTGGAAACATTGGTGAACGATAAGTTCGGCGAAGGGTTCTGACAGCCACGACACCAAGGACGGAAAGACAAGGCAATTGGCGGAAACCACGCACGATACCAAGACAGGTCCTGTAGTGGATCAAGACACCGATCAGGGTGAAATCTACGACCGCAGAACCCTGACCTACGCCAACTCGTTTGACGATGCCTGGACGTCTACGGCCATTCGCGCCATCGAATGGTGCACAGGCAAGCTGACCATCTTGCGCATGGTCAACAAGTTCGAGAAGCAGAACGAACGCTATCGAGGTCAGAAGTTCTGGGGCGGTGCGCTCAAGACCATGGGTATCGAGCTGACAACCCCAGCCGAACAGATCGCCCGCATCCCAAAAGAAGGCCCCGTAGTGGTCGTCGCGAACCATCCGCACGGCATGGTTGATGGCATGATCTTCGCTGAACTCATCGGCCGGGTCCGCAGTGACTATCGCATCCTGACCCGCTCAGTCCTGACTGGGTTGGATGAAGCTGCGACCTCATTCATGATCCCGGTGCCGTTCCCGCATGATCCTGAAGCGCAGGCCAAGATGCTCGAGATGCGCAGCAAGACGATGAAACATCTGGCAGATGGGGGCGTTGTCGCGTTATTCCCGTCAGGTGTTGTGATGTCTTCGGATGATTGGTTCGGACCAGCCATCGAGCGGGAGTGGAATGTCTTCACCGCGAAGATGATCCGTAGGTCGGGTGCCAAGGTCGTGCCGATCTTCTTCCCCGGCAGCAACTCGCGCTGGTATCAAATTGCCAACCGGATATCGCCCATCCTGCGCCAGGGCCTGCTGCTGCACGAAATCGTCCGCTCCTGCAACAAACCCCAGTCTCCGGTCATCGGTGATCCGATATCGGATGAAGACATGGCGCTGCTGGAACGCGACCCACGCGGCTTCATGGCCTGGCTCCGGGATCACACCATGGCGCTGGGCAAGACGCTCAAATCCTGATCCGCCCCTTCATCTGGCCAAAAATATCTCGGGAGTGAATTGAGCCATAGGCTCAAGAGAGGGCTGGCCCTCTCAGATTCTACCGTGTGGGTACCGGAACCTCGCCTCGATAATCATAAAACCCGCGTTCGGTTTTGCGTCCCAGCCATCCGGCTTCGACATATTTCGTCAACAGCGGGCAGGGGCGATACTTGGTGTCTGCCAGCCCGTCATGCAGCACGTTCATGATCGCCAGACAGGTATCCAAGCCGATGAAGTCCGCCAGTTCCAATGGGCCCATAGGGTGGTTTGCGCCCAGTTTCATCGATTGGTCAATGGACTGCACATTCCCGACACCTTCATACAATGTGTAAACCGCCTCATTGATCATGGGCATCAGAATGCGATTCACGATAAAGGCCGGAAAATCTTCGGCGCTGGCTGAGGTTTTGCCAAGCCGGTCCACTACGGCTTTACAGGAGTTAAAGGTTGCTTCATCGGTGGCGATGCCCCGGATCAACTCGACGAGCTGCATCACAGGGACCGGGTTCATGAAGTGGAATCCCATGAAACGTTCGGGCCGGTCGGTGCGGCTGGCCAGCCGGGTAATTGAGATCGACGAAGTGTTCGATGTCAGGATCGTATGTGGCTGTAGGTGCGGCAACAGGTCTTCAAAGATTGCCTGTTTCACCGTTTCCCGCTCGGTCGCGGCTTCGATTACAAGATCGGTCTGCCCCAAATCCGGCAGATTCAGCGTCGTCGTGATCCGACCCAACGCGGATTTCACTGCATCATCCGAGATTTTGCCGCGCGACGCTTGACGCGCCAGGTTGGTTTCAATGGTTGCCATCGCGCTGTTTAGCGCGTCCTGGCTGACATCGTTCAGTAGAACATCATACTCTGCCAACGCCATAACATGAGCAATCCCGTTGCCCATCTGTCCAGCGCCGATCACTCCGACTGATTTTACGTCCATTTGTTCGATGCCCTTGTTCGCAGAATATGGCGACATTATCGGCAGTTCCCTATGGGCGGCAAGGGGACGGGGACAGTCAATTTCACTTCAAATGCGCGCATTAGGACTTTCTCAAGACTTGCGGCGGCAAAATGGCGGTTGGGTGAATATTTGGGTGAGTGTGATGAGCTATCAATCGATCAATGCGGTCCATTCCGCGGAAACAACGTGCGAATATGAAAATTCGAAACTACGTTTCAGGGGCCCCCAAAGGGCGTTGAACAACCCCTATGTTGCATGTTTGGGGGGCGAAGAGACTTTTGGCCGTTTCGTAGAAACCCCCTTTCCCAATGAGTTGGAACGTCGTTTGGATCGCCGCTGCCTCAATCTGGGCAGCCTGTTCTGCGGTGCCGAGGCGTTGACGCAGGACAAAGGGCTACTGGAGATCGCAAACCGGTCTGATATATGCGTCCTGCAGTTACCCGGCATGCTGGGGCTATCGAACCGATTCTACCGGGTGCACCCACGACGCAATGACCGTTTCGTTGCGCCGAATGCCGATCTGGTTGCGCTGTATCCCGAAGAAGATTTTACGGATGTCCATTTTGTACAGCACTTGCTGAACCGCCTGTCGGCACGCTCGGATGCCCGTATTGAACTTGTGGAACAAGAGCTGCGCAATGTCTGGATCGAAAAGCTCGGCAAGTTTCTTGCAGAAGTAGGCCCGCCCGTCCTGCTTTTGCATCTGCAAGTGGAGAGAAGCGATTTGGATTCGACACCGGGTGACGGCTTTGCAATCAACCCCGAGATGATTGAGCCTTTGAGACCCCATTGTACGGATATTTTGTCCTTGCAGGTTCAGGTATCCGGCGTATCCGATGAGCTTGAAGACATGTTGTTTGGCACCCTGCAACAACCGATTGCCGAGCATATGATCGGCCCAGCTACACATCGCAATATCGCTGGCTCACTTGCACAAGTGATCAACGACCTGGGCGCATAAACAGCAAAGGCCCGCCGGTGGCGGGCCTTCTAAGATTTTTCGTCGAAAAATCTTTGTCTGAAATCAGCCGAGTTTTTCGGTGAGTTCCGGTACGGCCTGGAACAGGTCTGCGACCAGACCGAAGTCTGCGACCTGGAAGATAGGCGCTTCTTCGTCCTTGTTGATCGCAACGATGACCTTGGAGTCCTTCATGCCCGCCAGGTGCTGGATCGCACCCGAGATGCCGACTGCAACATACAGGTCAGGGGCAACAACCTTGCCGGTCTGACCCACCTGCCAGTCGTTCGGGGCGTAGCCCGAGTCAACTGCGGCGCGTGAGGCACCAACGGCGGCTCCCAGCTTATCGGCTAGGCCTTCGATCAGTTTGAAGTCGTCTTCCGAGCCAACACCACGGCCACCCGAAACAACAACACCAGCCGAAGTCAGTTCAGGACGGTCGCTTTCAGCAACCTTGTCCTCGACCCACGACGACAGGCCGGGGTTTTCGCCGACCGAGATGGTCTCGACCGCCGCCGAACCACCTTCGCCCGCCGCATCGAAGCTGGCGGTCCGGATGGTCACGACTTTCTTGGCGTCGTTCGATTTCACGGTCTGGATCGCGTTACCCGCATAGATCGGACGCTCGAAGGTCGTGGCATCGACCACGCCGGACGCGTCCGAGATCACCATCACGTCCAGCAGGGCTGCAACGCGCGGCATCACGTTCTTGGCGTCGGTGGTGGCAGGGGCAACGATATGCTCGTACCCATCGGCCAGACCCACGATCAGGGCTGCGGTCGATTCCGCCAGGCGATGACCCAGCGAGGCGTCTTCAGCGACCAGAACCTTGGATACGCCATCGATCTTGGCAGCGGCCTCACCAGCAGCAGCGGCAGAACCACCTGCGGCCAGAACGGTGATGTCGCCCAGCGATTTGACGGCGGCAACGGTCTTGGCTGTGGCGTCAACCGACAGCTCACCATTGTTAACCTCTGCGAGAAGAAGAACAGCCATTACACAGCCCCCGCTTCTTTGAGTTTCTCGACCAGCTCATCAACCGAGCCCACGATGATACCTGCGGCGCGTGCCGGCGGCTCTTCGGTCTTGACGATTTCCAGACGCGGCGTGACGTCGACGCCATAATCGGCGGCGGTTTTTTCATCCAGCGGCTTTTTCTTCGCCTTCATGATGTTCGGCAGCGACGCATAGCGCGGCTCGTTCAGGCGCAGGTCGACGGTGACGATGGTCGGCATTTTGACAGAGATGGTCTGCAGACCGCCGTCAACCTCACGGGTGATCTTGGCGGTGTCGCCTTCGATGTCCAGCTCGGACGCGAAGGTGCCTTGCGACCAGCCCAGCAGGGCCGACAGCATCTGGCCGGTAGCGTTCATGTCGTTGTCGATCGCCTGCTTGCCCGCCAGAACGATGCCGGGCTGCTCTTCTTCGACCACTTTGGCGAGGATCTTGGCAACTGCAAGCGGTTCGATGTCCTGATGCACGTCATCCGCCGCGACAACCAGAATGGCACGGTCGGCGCCCATGGCCAGTGCGGTCCGCAGGGTTTCCTGCGACTGTTTCACACCGATCGAAACGGCAACAACCTCATCGGCCTTGCCCGCCTCTTTCAGGCGGATCGCCTCTTCCACGGCAATTTCGTCGAACGGGTTCATCGACATTTTTACATTGGCGAGATCAACGCCGCTGCCATCCGCTTTCACACGAACTTTCACGTTGTAGTCAATCACGCGCTTGACAGGCACGAGTACCTTCATTTTTGCGTATGCTCCTTACAAAAACGGCAAGCCGCGCAGCGACTCCACCAATGCTCTCGCTGGCTTAGATAGCGGGTCGTGATGTTCTGCGACAGAGCAAAATCGTCACGTCATGGTTTCGAGACGTCGCGTTTTGTCATTTTTTGGACCAGAAACGAAATTTAGTTTCCCGACGGCAGGCGCGATCACCGGTTTGCGCCGGGAATCCAGAGCACATCATCGTGCCCGCCGTTGTTGGCACAGCGCGCGGCGACAAAGAACCAATCGCTCAGGCGGTTGAGGTATTTGACAGCCACCTCATTGACCGGTTCCATGTTTGTCAGCTCAACCGCCAACCGCTCGGCCCGGCGCGAAACTGTTCTGCACACATGCAGATGCGCGGCCAAACGTGAGCCACCGGGCAGGATGAAACTGCGCAAGGGCTGGAGCGCTTCGTTCATCGCGTCGATCTCTGCTTCAAGCCGGTCGATCTGAGCGGAAACGATACGCAGGGGCGGGTAGTCGGCCTCGGCATCCTTATCCATGTCGGGGCGGCAGAAATCGGCACCCAGATCAAACAGGTCATTCTGGATACGGGACAAGGCGGCTTCGACTTCTCCGTCTGCTTCGGTCCGTGCCACGCCGACAAAGGAATTAAGCTCATCCACAGTGCCATAGGCCGCGACACGCCCGGAATATTTGGCGACGCGCTCGCCATTGCCCAGAGCGGTTTTCCCATCATCGCCGGTGCGCGTGTAAATCTTGTTGAGAACAACCATGCCTTACCCTCCCTGCCCACGCAGATAGACGTAAAGTACGATCAGCAGCACCGCGATGAACTGAAACAGGATACGCAGGCGCATCAGCTTGTTGCTTTTCAGCGCGGCCTCTTTGCCGGGTTTTCCAAAATTGGCAATGCCCATCACCAGCACGACGACGACCGCCGCCATGGCCAGAAGCAGTATGACCATCGTCAGGTCCATAGCTCACCGTCCGTGTTTGTTCAGTTGTTGAGCCGTCATCTAGCGTTGATAGCGGCAAAAGCGAACAGGTAATTTCGCCTCATATGTCCGAGAGGATGCGATCAATGGCCCGGGTAGGCAGAATACGGCGCAGATATCCGGCGATATAGGTGGGCGTCGTCACATAGTATCGCGGACGTGGGCGCTTGGATTCAACCGCATGCGCCAATTTGGCGGTAACAGCCGAGGCAGGCAGTTCGAACTTGTCAGGTCCGGAGGATTCGTAGAGGCGTTTCAGCAGCGTATCCTCGTATCTCTGTCGCAGGGCTGAGCTTTTCCAGTCAATAAAGCGTTCGAAGACAGGGATCGCGTTCACACGGATCTTCGAGGTGACCGGGCCTGGTTCGATCAGGATGACCTTGATGTCGGTGTCTCGTAGCTCTAGGCGCAAGGTATCGGTCAGGCCTTCGATGGCGTATTTGGTGGCGACGTATGCCCCGCGCCAGGGAAACGCGACCAGTCCCAACACTGATGAGTTCTGCACGATGCGTCCATGGCCCTGAGCCCGCATCACGGGAATCACTTGCCGGGTCAGTTCGTGCCAGCCAAATACGTTGGTCTCGAAAATTAGGCGAAGCCCTTCGATTGGGACATCTTCAACCGCGCCGGGAAGGCCGTGAGCGCCATTGTTGAACAACGCATCCAGCGTGCCACCGGTCGCGTCCAAAACCTGCTGCAGGCCTGAGGTAATGCTATCGGAATCGGTATAGTCGATCAGCGGGCTGTCGAAACCCTGTGCCCGTAGCCGATCACAGTCACGCTGTTGACGGCATGAGGCAAAAACGCGCCAACCGCGCGCGCGCATCCCGTGTGCCGCGTCCAGACCGATCCCGGATGAGCAGCCTGTGATCAGAATTGATTTCTGCATATTGCCCCCGCCTGTGTATTTCGCCCATAGCTATGGCGAGCTTTAGGTCAGGACAATGACACAGTTGCGTCAGTTTGTTGGTTTCCGAACCAGTGAGGCAGAAATCCAACCCACCCGCTGATCAGGGTATAACCGCAACCGCAGCCAGCCGGTGCCGGAATCACTGAGAACCTCAACGCGCTGGCCAAGTTTGGCTTTGGCGATGATGGGGTAAATCGTTCCGGGCCCATCGCGCATATTGACCCGCGTGCCCGAGATTTCGCGGATATCTTTCTCGGGCTCGATGACCTGATTCACAGGTGTGATGTCATCCTGCACCTCGGCCTCGACCTGCAACAGTCCGGCGGCTCCGTCTTCAAGCGAAGCCAGAGTAAAGCTGACGCCGTTCTCGTCAAATGCAGAGAACTGAGACAGCGGATCGTTGGTGACTTGTGACAGGACGACTGCGGCATCCTCCTCTACTTGTGGCTCGGGCTGAGCGCGCGCCTGTACAATGCGCGCGGCAACGTTGGTCACAAGGTCTTCAGCCCGAGGTGCGTGGTCGTCTTTAGCCCGAGGTGCGTGGTCGGATGCAGGCTCATGTTCTGGCACAGAGGCAACGCGAACCGGTTGCTCGGTGCGGGTGCCCCGCGGTTCGAAATCCGGGCCCCCGCTCATCACATAGAAGCTCCAGCCGAGCATGGCGAAAGTGATAACAATAACACGCTTCATGGCGCACCCCCTGGCAATCGTAACATCAATAAAAGGCAGCAGTCTTAATGTTCGAAACCCTACCATAGATTCAGCTTCGAGTCGAAAAGCGGGGGAAATCCGATACTTGCCTCCCCCTGTTGCAAAAAGCCCGACTTGTCCCCAGCAAAATATGCGCCGATTGCTTTACCCGCGCGCGCTTGCGTCGTATCACATCATGTATGAACGATACGATCGACGACCCCAATATGGAGACCCCTGACAATGGGGGCGAGGTAGCCGAGCCGCTGCGCCGCGCAATTGGCGAGCGCTACCTGACCTATGCGCTTTCCACCATCATGCACCGCGCTTTGCCAGATGCGCGCGATGGATTGAAGCCGGTTCACCGGCGAATCCTCTACGCGATGCGCGAGTTGCGACTCAGTGCGACGGGCGGTTTCCGTAAGTCAGCGAAAATCTCTGGCGATGTGATGGGTAACTATCACCCTCATGGCGACGCGGCGATTTACGACGCAATGGCGCGACTGGCACAGGACTTCAACGTCCGATATCCACTGGTCGACGGGCAGGGGAATTTTGGCAATATCGACGGCGATAATCCGGCGGCCTCTCGATACACCGAGGCGCGGATGACCATCGTGGCCGAAGCCCTGTTGGAAGGGTTGAACGAAGACGCTGTCGATTTCCGCGACAACTATGACGGCACACTGACCGAACCGGTCGTGTTGCCCGCACAGTTCCCGAATCTACTGGCCAATGGCGCCAGCGGTATCGCGGTGGGCATGGCGACGAATATCCCGCCGCATAATATTTCTGAGTTGTGCGACGCTTGTCTGCATCTGATCAAGACGCCGGATGCGCGTGACGATACGCTATTGAATTATGTTCCCGGCCCGGATTTTCCGACCGGCGGCGTCATTGTCGAGCCGCCCGAAAATATCGCGCAGGCCTACCGCACCGGGCGTGGATCCTTCCGGCTGCGCTGTAAATACGAGGTTGAAGATCTGGGGCGTGGCCAGTGGCAGATCATCGTCACCGAGATTCCCTATCAGGTTCAGAAATCCAAGCTGATCGAAAAGATCGCGGAACTGATCCAGACCAAGAAGATCCCGATCCTCGCTGATGTCCGCGACGAATCCGCTGATGACATCCGCCTGATCCTTGAACCACGCTCTAAGAATGTGGACCCCGAGGTGCTGATGGGCATGCTCTATCGCAACTCGGACCTTGAGGTGCGCTTCAGCCTCAACATGAACGTGCTGATCGACGGGGTGACGCCTAAGGTCTGCTCGATGAAGGAAGTGCTGCGCGCGTTCCTTGACCACCGGCAAGAGGTGCTGATCAGGCGGTCGCGTCACCGCATGGCCAAGATCGACCACCGCCTTGAGGTATTGGAGGGCTTTATCGTCGCCTTCCTGAACCTCGACCGGGTGATCGATATCATCCGCTACGACGACGACCCCAAGGCCGCTCTGATGCGCGAAGATTGGGGCATCGATCACGTCCGCGCAACCGATGAGTCCGATTACGTCTCGCCGAAGCCGGGTGAGGGCGAACTGTCCGAGGTGCAGGTCGATGCAATCCTCAACATGCGCCTGCGCAGCTTGCGCCGTCTGGAAGAGATGGAACTGGTACGCGAACGTGACGAACTGATGCTGGAACGCGCCAACCTCGAAGACCTGCTGGCCGACCCCGCCCTGCAATGGGCCAAGATCGCCGAGCAACTCAAAGAGACCAAGAAGACCTTCGGCAAAGACTATGAAGGCGGCGCGCGCCGGACACAATTTGCCGAGGCAGGTCAGGTCGAGGAAGTGCCGCTTGAGGCGATGATCGACAAGGAACCGATCACGGTCGTCTGCTCTCAGATGGGTTGGATCAGGGCAATGACCGGCCATATCGATCTGAAGCGCGAGTTGAAGTTCAAAGATGGTGACGGCCCACGTTTCATTTTCCACGCGGAAACTACGGACCGCCTGCTGGTCTTTGCGTCAAATGGCCGATTCTATACAGTCAGCGCCGCTAACCTGCCCGGCGGGCGTGGCATGGGCGAACCGCTACGTCTGATGGTCGACCTGCCGAACGAGGCGCAGATTATCGACATCCTGATCCACAAACCGGGGCGCAAGCTGCTTGTGGCCTCGGATGCGGGCAACGGCTTTATGGTGCCGGAAGATGACGTTCTGGCGCAGACCCGGAATGGCAAACAGGTGCTGAACGTCAAAGGAGACGAGACGGCGATGATCTGTAAGCCGGTTGAGGGCGATCATGTTGCTGTTGTCTCGCAGAACGGGAAATTCCTAGTGTTCCCGACAGAGGAACTGCCCGAGATGACCCGTGGTAAGGGTGTCCGCTTGCAGAAGTACAACATGGCGCGTGGGCGGCAGGGCACACTGGAATTGGATGGTGGGTTATCCGATATCACCACCTTCAACTGGGAAGAGGGCCTGAAATGGTCCATGGGCGGCGACAAAACCCGGCACGAGGCAGATATGTCCCAATGGTTGGCCAAGCGTGCGGGTGTTGGGAAAAAAGCACCTTATGGCTTTCCGAGGGATTACAAGTTCTCGTGATATGCTGTCCGCTTGGTGAAAATCTGCCGATACGGCTTGGCACAACCCGTATCGGTGCGCTACATCCAAAGAAAACAGGCCTATCGAGACGAGAGACATGCTGCGCATTCTGACACTGATCACCGGGTTGGCCCTGATGGGCGCATGCACCCAAACGCAGGTTTATGAAGACCCCGAGTCGCTGGGTGAATTCAAGCTACGCGTGAATTATGCCTTTGCGGAAAAGGCCGTTCAGGGACCGGTTTCGCGGGATGCTACGCCGGATGAATGGACCAAAGCGATCCAGAATGCAGTGGACATCAGGCTTGGCCGGTATGAAGGTTCACAGGAATACGACATTGGCATCAGTCTCGAGGGCTACATGTTGGCACCTCCGGGAATTCCTGTGATTTACAACCCCAAAAGCACCGCCATCGTTCTGGTAAACGTCTATGACGTCGAAAAGAAAGAGTTCCTTGCTAAAGGCAAGCAGTTTCAGGTGCTCGAAGATACCACCGGTGAAAGCGCCCTTACTGGATCAGGAAATGCGCGCACCCGAGAAGAACAGATGAACGGTCTGGCCTTGAAGGTTGCCGACCGGGTTGAGGAGTGGCTGGCCGAAGAGCACAAGGATGATGGCTGGTTTGACAAGCGCCCCAGCTTGATCCAGCCGCTTGAAACCGAAGCTGTCACACAAAATCCGGCGTGATGGATGCATTTCCCTCAGGATGTGCTTGATTTTCCCCCCTGAACCAAATATCTCGCGCGCGCAGATGTAACCACGGGACCAAGGGTCCCCCAAATTGCAAAAAGGGCGCCTGAGGAATGGCAAAGGAAAAGTTTGAGCGTAATAAGCCGCACGTCAACATCGGCACGATTGGCCACGTTGACCACGGCAAGACCACGCTGACCGCAGCAATCACCAAGTATTTCGGTGACTTCAAAGCGTATGACCAGATTGACGGCGCGCCTGAAGAAAAAGCACGTGGCATCACCATCTCGACCGCCCACGTGGAGTACGAGACCGACAACCGCCACTATGCGCATGTCGACTGCCCCGGCCACGCCGACTACGTCAAGAACATGATCACCGGTGCCGCTCAGATGGACGGCGCGATCTTGGTTGTGAACGCAGCTGACGGCCCGATGCCGCAGACCCGCGAGCACATCCTGCTGGGCCGCCAGGTTGGCATCCCGAAGATGGTCGTGTTCATGAACAAAGT